>CAWFBW010000001.1:0-193206 GCA_963814165.1 uncultured Acidobacteriaceae bacterium
CGGGGAAGCCCATCATCAGGTTAAAGTTCTGCACCGCCTGGCCGGCCGCGCCCTTGGTGAGGTTGTCGATGGCCGAGATGACAATGACCCGCCGGCCGCCCCGGTCCACTCGGAAGGCCAGATCACAGAAATTAGCCCCCGCACGTCCCGGGTATCAGGGAGGCTTCCCGCCGGATGGAGGCGGACAAAGGGATGGTCCTGATAGAATTTGGTGTAGAGTTCCCGGAGATCATCTTCCGACCGGGGCTCCGTAAGATTGGCGTAGAGCGTACCCAGAATGCCCCGGCTGATGGGAACGAGATGCGGCGTAAAGGTGACGCTCACCATTGTCCCGGCGAGCCAACTCAGCTCCTGCTCCATTTCGGGGGTATGCCGGTGCTCCAGCACTTTGTAAGCCCGGAAGCCGTCATCGACTTCGCAGAACGATAGGCCCAGCAGGGCCTGGCGTCCGGCGCCGCTCGCCCCGGATTTACAATCGGCAATCACCGAATCGGGCGAAAGCAGGCCGGCCTGGGCCAGGGGCGCCAGCCCCAGAATGACGCAGGTGGGATAACAGCCGGGGTTGCCCACCAAGCGCGTCCGGCGCACCTCATCCCGGTGCAGTTCGGGCAAGCCGTACACCGCCTCGGCGTTTAACTCCGGCGCGGTATGCTCCTGGTACCACTGCTCATAGAGTCTGATATCCCGGAAGCGGAAATCGGCGCTCAGGTCCACCACTTTGCACCCCTGGGCCAGGAAAGCGGGGATCATGCCCATGGCGGTTTGGTGCGGCACCACGGTAAAGACCACCGGGCCGCGGCTGCGATCTGTTCCGGGGCCGGGTCCTGGCTGAAGGGCAGGTCTACGATGCCGGCCAGGGCCGGAAAAATTTGGGAAAAGGGGCGGCCGGGATATTCCAATGAAGTGAGGGCCACCAGCTCGCAGCCCGGATGCCGCACCAGAAGGCGCACCAACTCCAGCCCGGCGTAACCTGAGGCGCCGATAACTGCAACTTTGATCTTGTCCATGGCCTCGGAAAATCAGAGAGGAATCATTGAGGGGTGAGAACGTGGGGCGACCCCGCGGGTCGCCCCTAACTGCCCCTCAGCCTCGGAGAACGCCGTGTGAGAGGTAAATGTTTAGCGCTTGGAATACTGACAGCCGCGGCGGGCGCCCCGGAGGCCGTATTTCTTCCGCTCTTTGATGCGGGCGTCCCGGGTGAGAAAACCAGCCTTCTTCAGGATGGGACACAGTTACGGGTTGAACAAAATCAGGGCTCGGCTCAGGGCGTGTTTGACGGCCCCGGCCTGTCCTTCCAGCCCTCCGCCCCGGACATTGACCAGGATGTCGAACTCCGGGCCAACATTCACCAGGAGTAGGGGCTTGCGCACCAGATTCCGGGTGATTTCCATGGGGAAGTAGTCTTCGAACTCCCGCTGATTGACGATAATCCGGCCATTGCCGGGACGCATATAAACCCGGGCTATGGCGGACTAGCGCTTACCCGTGGCATGGATGCCTGCTTTCTCCGCCATTAATCCTCCCAGGGAAAAGGCGCCGGGCTCTGGGCCTCATGCGGATGGTCCCCGCCGGCGTAAATCTTCAATTTCTTCAGCAGCTGCCTTCCCAAACTGTTTTTGGGCAACATGCCCCGGACCGCATGACGCAAAATCTCCTCCGGTTTCTTCTGAAGGAGTTTCCGGGCGGAAATCTCTTTGATCCCGCCAGGAAAGCCGGAATGCCGGTAGTAGAATTTATTGTCCAACTTCCTGCCGGTCATTTGTACCTGAGCGGCATTCACCACGACCACAAAGTCCCCGGTGTCGATGTGGGGCGTGAAGGTGGGCTTGGTCTTGCCTCGCAGCACCATGGCGATACGGCTGGCCAGACGACCCAGGACCTTGTCCTGAGCATCCACCACGTACCAGGCACGCAACACTTCCCCCGTCCGGGCGGTATAACTTTTCATAGTTTCCATAAGTGAGACTCCTGAATCAGAACCATATATTTATATCGGAGTGCAGGGGTGATTGTCAAGGGGCCAGGGGGGCTTGCCATTAATTTACCGATGTTTTTTCTCACCTGGCCGCCGAATTATGCCGCAGACCTTGATGGCTGCTTGGTCAACTTATTGCTATTATAGGATAATTAAACAAAGTCCGTTGCCTTCCTGGGATTTGGGGCCGCCGGACCCCGCATCCTTGGCAACCGATGACCTGAAATGGACCAACGGCTAAGATTAGCCGATTAAAATTAATTATTTTATGATAAATAAGGGAAAGTCGCCAGAGAAAAGGCATGACTCGGGACGGGAGCCTCAATGCCAGAACATTGTGGGCCGGACCCTAATGACGGCAAATTTACCGCTGACGTCTTTACGGTGGCCGTATCGGTTCCCAGGGCGGGAAAAGAACGGGCCCGGATTTTAACCTCGGCTCGACAAACTGAGCTCCTTGGCGCCGGTTGGCGTTATGCATGGCAACCAAACCGAATTGGCCTGAACCGGCCCATTCCTGGTCAACCTGGCGTGGCCGGACCGTTTGCCGGGGCTATTTCCCTCAGCCGAAAAGCTAATTTCCTTTGCTTTGGCGGGAGAATGTGGTAGACATTTTTAATGGAGTTAGTGGTGAAAAGATATGCCGTATTGTAATCAATGCCAGTTAATCCACGGTGAGGAACATCGATTTTGTCAGCGTTGCGGCCAATTGTTGAAAGGTTCGCCCACTACCGCGGCCCGGCCTTGCGCCCGTTGCGGCACCTTGATCTGGCCCGGACAGAAATTCTGTACGGAATGCGGCCTGCCGCTCAGGGTGGCCCGGGTCAACCAGGAAGAGGAAGAAGCCCCCAGCCGTCCGCCGCTCTTTTACCCTCGGAGACCTGAAACCATGGCTCGTCGCCGCCAACGGCGCCCAGGCCGTTTTATCTCGCTCATCGCCCTGGCCCTCCTCGTCGTGGGCGGGATTTACCTCTGGCGCCATCTGCCGACCCAAGTCGCGATTGACCGGGTTGAGACCAAGACCGCGCCGCAAGACGACCTGCGCTCGGAAGTAGAAAAAATTGCCGAAAAGATCCGCTCCGCCCATCTCAACAAGGATATCAACAAGTGGCTCGGCTGCTATAATTCCTCCTATCCCAATCTGGGGCGGGTCGAAAACCAGATGCTGGAGCTGTGGAAAAACTATGATATAAAGGAAGTCTCCTATCGCATTTCCAACGTCCAACGGATAAGCGACAAGGAGGCCGCGGCGGACATCGTCTGGAACATCCAGCTCTACGATCACCGCACCCATGACTACACCCTGGTGCGGCAGAAATATCAAACCACCCTGGAGAAGGGTCCGGGTGGCTGGAAGATCCGGGACAGCAAGGAAATGGCAGGGGGGTAAGGGTACCTTGGGGGCAGTGGCCATGCGTAAATTCTGGTGCACCGTGTGGGTGGGGTTGGGGTTAGTCTTGTGTCTGGCAGGATGTCAGAACCTGTTCCCCCGGCCGGTATATATGCCGCCCTGTAGCTCCCGCCCCACAGGCGCCGCCGCCGCCGGCCCCGGTCTTTCGCCCCACGTTTTATGTGAGCCGTCAACCGCCTCAATCTCCGGGCCTGCCCCGGGATGGATTGCCCCAAGATCGCCGTTCTGGACCAAAATCAAGAGGTGGAAAAAGTGGGTGACGCCGACGGATTGGTCCCAGATCAGGATCACCCGGGACGGTACCATCGGCTGGGTGAGTCCAGGTACCTCTCGCCCACCCCGGTGGCCGCCACGCCGGAGGTGGCGCCCGCGCCCACCCCGCCTGAGGCGGTGACGCCGCCGCCATTGCCGGAAATCCCGGCACCGGCCAGGCCAACCCCTTCGGCCCCCCCGGCGGTGGAAAAACCCCCCAAGACGGCCAAGCCCGGGGAAGTCCCCCCGCCCGCCATAAAGAGACCGGAAGAGGCTCAGCCCCCCAAACCGGCCAAACCGGCCAAGCCAGCCAAACCGGCGGAAGAAGGAGCCCCGGCGCCGGAGAAGCCGGTCAAACCCGAAAAGCCGGTAAAGCCGGAGAAACCGGCTCCCGAGCCGCCGTGCTGAAGCCGACCCCGACGGAAAAGCCGGAAAAGCCGGCGCCGCCCACAGCACCCGAGCCGGAAAAGCCCTCCAAGATCCGGATTATGTAGGATAGACAGGGATCGGTTAGGGGTTAGGGGTTAGGAACTTATTCGGTAGAAACAACAAGGGCGGCGATCTTCAGCCCTGGCTTCGGATTCGCAGCGGCAACTTGCTGCTCGCGGTCGGTCACTTGAAAGTCAAAGGTTGACTCTATTGACCCGTCAGAGACCACCGCCAGAAAGTACTGCGCTCTGTAACGGTGAAATACCAATTTGACGTGACCATCCGACTCCCCGCGCGAGTGAGCGAATTGCCCGACGCAGGGCACGAGAATAGCAGCGGCTTCCGGATTAGGAAAGACAGGCCCATGTGGGCCTGCCTAAACTGCGGATTCTACAGTCAGACTACAACCCGAGGCGACGACGTGCTACACCGATCGCGCCGAGCAGTCCGGATCCCAGCAACAACAATGAGCCGGGTTCGGGTGTGCTACCTGCTCCGCTGAGTTCAAACGCACCCGTCGGTGCCGTTCCGATGGAGCCACCAGTGCCGCCGTAATAAGTGAAGTGGTTTCCCTGCAGAAAACTCTGAGCCCAGACATCGGCTAAGTTGGGGTTGGGCTCCGACGCGAGCAGGTAGTAGGTCGAACCACCGGTGAGCGAAATCCCACCGACGTTGACTGATTGCAACGTTGTGTTGTCTGTGCCAAAGAAGTGTGCCATGCCCGGATTCGATAGCACGAACGACCCGAGCAGGTTCCCTGGGTTACCGGCATTGCCGTCATACAGCCCAAAGACGATATCTGGCGAACCAACATACGAGTAGAACGCGACACGAAGCAGGCCGGCGACGCCCGACGCGGTCGCCACAAACTGGTCTCCTTGCGTGTAGTAGCCCCCAACCTCCCTTGCCTGACTTCCGTCATAGCTGCCGTTAGATTGGAGGTTGCTGTAGATAATGGTGGCGTCAGCGCCGACGCCAATGACCAGCACACAAACCAAGAGAAGTATGCGACGAATTGACATTGTAAATCCTTAGCTTGCTCGTCAGAGCCTAGGGATGATTTGAGTTCCGCCTGTCTGGCGATCCTCACCCGTTGTATCTCCACCATCGCATTCCCCAAGAAATCACACAATGTACGTAGGGTGAACTTAATATGAACCGGGGCTGAACCGACCGGAATTGTTAGAAACAATGAAGTTAACAAGTAAGCTGAACTAGCGAGCTAAGTAAGCTACAAATTTGCGACCGCTTTGTGAGGAGTAAGACTACAATCGCTACAACTTGGGGGAGGTTCAGATGGCGACCTCTAGTTTATCTCCGGGGTGCATGCGGTTTGATCAATTCCACATTGATCTGAGCACCGGGGAATTGCTTCGTTCCGGGCAGCCCGTTCACCTGCAAGACCAACCCTTTCAGATCTTGCGCCTGCTGCTGGAAGCCAACGGCAAGGTTGTGACCCGCGAACAACTCTGCACCGCGCTTTGGCCGACCGGCACGTTTGTCGACTATGAGCTGGGACTTAACACTGCCGTCAAGAAACTTCGGCAAGCGCTCGCAGACCCCGCCGAACATTCCCGGTTCATCGAGACTCTCCCGAAGCGCGGCTACCGTTTTATCGCACCCATTCAGTTGGTAACCTGCAGTGAAGATAAGGCAGACTCAGGCCACGAGCAACGGACGCCACCAGAGCCGCAGCCGCTAGTTCCCGAACAACTTGTGGTCAAGCGAAACTCGCTATCGAGGGCTATGGTTACATTGTTTAGTAGCTTTCTCGCTGCAGCATTGCTGTACCTATGGTTGGCGCCGCGGATCGAACCCTTGGTCCGACTGGCCGAACTGCGGCGCATGACGGTGGTACCCCTCACGACATTGCCGGGAAGTGCGTTTGCACCCACGTTCTCGCCCGATGGCAGCCAGGTCGCGTTCGTGTGGGACGGTGGCAATGGCTCCCAAGGCTCAGATATATATGTCAAGGTGATTGGGAACGACAATCCACTGCGCTTAACGCATTTCAGAAATGCGTTCGCTCCAGCCTGGTCGCCCGATGGCAAGACTATTGCTTTCCGGCGTGGAAACTCTACCGACCCCGGAATCTTCCTGATCTCGCCGCTGGGCGGTCCGGAGCGCAAGGTCGCCTCCGCAATCTGCTATTGCTTTTGGGGGAGCCAGCTAAGTTGGTCGCCAGACGGAAAACGACTCGCGTTTCTTAACCATCCTGCAGATTCTCCATCGGATTATACAGTCCGTTTGTTCGTGTTCTTCTTGGATTCCATGGAAATGGCTCCGGTCAAGACTGACTGCAATTTGGTCACGAGTCCGGCATTTTCTCCCAGCGGCGACTATCTTGCATGGGCTTGTGCCGACAATGAGAGCAGCGTTTCCATCCTGGTTCAGCGACTGAGCGATGGCAGCGTTACTCAGTTGTTCCAGGGTGTGGATGGGGTTGGAGGAATGGGCTGGTCAGGAGATGGGCGCCGCATTGTTTTCAGCAGCTTGTACACAGGCGGCGACCTGTGGGAAATTGCGCTGAATCGACCCAACCACAAAGAGAAGTTGCCCTTTGGCCACGATACTTCCGATCTGGCCATGAACTTCCCCGGCCATCGGCTCGCTTACACGCAGGAACGCAGGAATATAAATATTTGGCGCGTCGACCTGTTCGAGTCGCAACCGCATGCCCAAAAGATCGTGGCCTCGTCACGGGAACAGACTGCCGCAAAGTATTCTCCTGATGGAAACCAGATCGCGTTCGAGTCCAACCGGTCCGGCAGCAATGAAGTCTGGGTCTCCAATGCCGACGGCTCGAATGCCGCCCAGTTAAGCTCGTTTGGTGAAAGCTCGACCGGAACGCCGAGCTGGTCTCCGGATGGCAAACTGATCGCATTCGACTCGCGGGTTGGTGGTGAAGCCAACATCTACATCGTCGATCCGCACGGCGGCGTTCCTAAGAAACTGAATATCGATATCCACGGGAACTGCCTGCCTGCATGGTCGCACGATGGTAAGTGGATTTACTTTATAAACGGGAAAGACGCTCACAACTCCACGCTGTGGAAGGTTCCGTCAGAGGGCGGCCACGCCGTGCAACTCGCGCAGCAACCTGCATCGATCCCTATCGAGTCACCCGACGCTCAGCACCTGTATTTTGTCCGCCATAATCAACTATGGTCGGTGCAGACCGACGGTTCCGGCGCGCATCAAGTCGCGAATCCGAGTTTCGCTGGGACCGATTCGTGGGTGCCCTTTGGTTCCGGCATTTACTTCTTGGGCTTCGCAAACAACAAGCAACTGATCAACTTCTTGGATTTCGACACGAAAGAAGTACGGCCAATCTTCGTTCTTGAGAAAGGCAGGCCGGATTGGATGGGCGGGTTATCCGTGTCCAGCGATGGTAGATGGCTACTCTTCTCGCAGCTAGACGAGCAATCCAGCGACCTCATGCTGGTCGAGAACTGGCGCTAGCGGCCTAATCACTCTCGCTCTCAGACCGCGATTCCCTTATCACAACGTTACGTGACCTGCGTCCTTGTCCCGTCGCTTCCCTTTGCCTAGAATCGCGTCGATGAGGACGAGGGGGAATTTTTGTCCCCAAAGCCTCCGCCGAATCGGGTCAGTCCCGAGCGGTCTGTAAGTTCTTTGTTAACAGGATTTTGCCTGTAACTTCCATGGGCTCAGGGTTTTGTGCGGAAATCGGCGCAAACTGTTGATTCTAAGTATTTAAGCAGGTGGGGGGAGGGGGGTACCCCTCCCGAAATCCAGATTCGACGACTACTCCAAGCTCAGGAAGTCGTCAAGTCGCGCCGTACCAGGAATGCGTCGAGGAAGAATCCGACGCCCAAGGCCAGCGGAATGATTCCGAAGTAGGCGGCGATCCAGGCGTCATGGTCGAACCGGCCAATCAGCGCAAAGGTTGCGATAAAGCCGATCGCACCCGCGGTCAGCAGGATTCCCGACCGGCGAGAACGTGCCACCTGCGACAGCTCGGGCTCCATGGGAACCGCAACTCCGCGCGCCATGGCAGCGATGCGCTCGTCGGTGCGCAGCTTGCGTACCCGGTAAAACGTGTATAGCGCGGCAATCGGAATACCGAGCGCCATCGTCACCGCTACGAGTCCAATAATGTTTCCGTCCATTGTGGTGCTCCTCTTCCGGTACGCCGGCGGCGTACCGCTGATCTTGCTTCCACTGTGAGATACGCGAAGAAGGCCGATGCGGTTCCATCAGAATTGGTCAGGCGAAAATAAAGGGAGGAGCATGGCCCCTCCCCTTTTGGGTCTAACTTTTGAACCAGAGCCTGCGAACGGTGCCCTTACGGCTTCCAGCGCAGAATCGGCTTGCGGGCCGCGGCGGTTTCGTCGAGTCGTGACAGGCGAGTGCGATAAGGCGCCCCGGCAATGATCTCGGGTGACTTCTCGGCCTCCTCCGCGATCTGCTTCATGGCATCGATGAAGAGATCCAGCTCTTCCTTCGATTCGCTCTCGGTCGGCTCGATCATCAGAGCGCCGGGCACAACCAGCGGAAAGCTAACCGTGTACGGATGGAACCCGTAGTCGATGAGCCGTTTGGCAATGTCGCCCGTCCTGAGTCCCTTCTTGGTCTGGAGCTTGTCGCTGAACACGACCTCGTGCATGGTCGGCGTGTCGTAAGGCAGCTCGTACAGGCCGAGCAGATGCTTGCGGATGTAGTTGGCGTTCAGCACGGCGTCTTCGGTGGTCTGGCGCAGGCCTTCTGGACCGTTGGCCATGATGTAGGCCAGCGCCCGCACGAACATTCCGAAGTTGCCGTAGAACATCCGCACCCGGCCAATCGACTGCGGACGGTCGTACTCTAAGCCCAGCGTGCCATCGGCTTTCGTGACGACCACCGGAGTCGGCAAGAATGGCTCCAGTATCTTCTTGCAGGCCACGGGGCCTGAACCTGGACCTCCTCCACCGTGCGGCGTGGAGAACGTCTTGTGCAGGTTGAGGTGCATGACGTCAGCGCCGAAGTCGCCCGGACGGACTTTGCCGACCAACGCGTTCATGTTGGCGCCGTCCATGTAAAGCAGCGCGCCCTTGGCATGCAGCACATCGGCGATCTTGTGGATCTCCTGCTCGAAGACGCCCAGCGTGTTGGGGTTGGTTAGCATGAGCGCAGCGACGTCCGCGTTCACCTGCGCTTCGAGCGAAGCCATATCCACCATGCCGGCGGCATTGGACTTCAGGTTCTCTACGGCATAGCCGCACATCGCCGCCGTAGCGGGGTTGGTTCCATGGGCGGAATCGGGCACGAGGATCTTTTTGCGCGGGTTGCCCTGCGATTCGAGGTAGGCGCGGACCAGCAGGATTCCGGTCAGTTCACCATGCGCGCCAGCAGCAGGCTGCAAGGTGATGGAATCCATGCCGGTGATTTCGATGAGTTGGTCGGCGAGCATCTTCATGATGCGCAGCGCGCCTTGCGAAATACGCGTCGGCTGGTAGGGATGCGCCTCGGCCAGTCCGCCGAGGCGCGCCACGGTCTCATTCACGCGCGCGTTGTACTTCATGGTGCAGGAGCCCAGCGGATACATGCCGTGATCGACAGCGTAGTTCCAAGTCGAAAGGCGGGTGAAGTGGCGGATGATCTCGATCTCGCTGACCTCGGGCATGTTACCCAAGTCTTCGCGGGTGGCGTCACCCAGAAATTGTCTGGCATCCACGTCGGGCACGTCGAGTGGAGGCAGCTTGTAGGCCTTCTTGCCGGGAGAAGACTTTTCGAAGATGAGTCCTTCGTTCTGGCTCAGGTGGGTTTCGGCCTTCCTGATCTTGCTGTTCATCGCGCCACCTCCTTTGCCGCCGCGTCAATCGAAGCTTTGCTGGTCGTCTCGGTGCAGCACCAGAGCGAAGCGTTTTCCAGTTCGGGATAGAACCGCTTCAGCGGAAGTCCCCCGATGATTTTCTGCTCCAGCAGCCGGTCGTTGATTGCTCGCGGGTAGGTCTTGGTTTGAATGACGAACTCATTAAAGAAGGGGGCGCCATCAAACGGAAGCGTGGCGCCGCTGTTCTTAAACAGCTCGGCGGCGTAATGGGCCTTGGCAAGGTTGTGTTGAGCCAACTCCTTCAGGCCCTGCTTGCCGTAGATAGTCATGAAGATGTTGCACATCAGCGCTACCAGCGCCTGGTTGGTGCAGATGTTCGAGGTCGCCTTCTCGCGGCGAATATGCTGCTCGCGAGTGGAAAGTGTCAGCACGAATCCGCGCTTGCCATTGCGGTCAACGGTTTCGCCCGCCAGGCGGCCGGGGATCTGCCGGATGAACTTCTCGCGTGTCGCCATGACGCCGCAGTAGGGTCCGCCGAATCCCAGAGGAACGCCAAATGATTGCGCCTCGAGGCTCACGATATCCGCGTCTGCCGGAGGCTTCACGATACCCAGCGAAACCGCCTCGGCGATGGAGACGACAAGCAGCGCGCCCTTCTTGTGGACAATGTCAGCGATGGCGGCGATATCTTCAATCGTGCCGAAGAAGTTCGGCGATTGGATCAACACACCCGCAGTCTCGTTGTCCACATCCTTGTCGAGCGCTTCCAGATCCACGCGCCCATTCTTGCCGTAGCCGACAGTCGAGAGCGGCATGCCTTGGTGACGCGCGTAGGTGGTGATGACTTCGCGGTACTCCGGATGCACGCTGGTGGCGATGACTGATTTGTGGCGTCCGGTAACGCGCACCGCCATCATCAGCCCTTCGGCGGCACCTGTGGAACCGTCGTACATCGAGGCGTTGGCCACGTCCATGCCAGTCAGCTCGCAGATCATCGACTGGAACTCGAAGATAGCCTGCAACGTGCCCTGGGCGATTTCAGGCTGATACGGCGTGTAGGCGGTGAAGAACTCTCCGCGCGAGACGAGCGCATCGATCACGACCGGACGGTAGTGCGAGTACGCACCGGCACCCAGGAATGTCGCAAATCCCTGTCCGTTTTCAGCGGCACGGTCGCGGAAGAACTCCACAATTTCGCTCTCCGCATAAGAACGCGGAATGTTGAGGTCACGCGTGAGGCGGTATTCAGCGGGAATGGCGGCGAACAGGTCGTCCACCGACTTCACCCCGATGTCGCCCAGCATGGTCTCGCGGTCGGATTGGGATTTCGGAAGATAGCGCATGGGTGGTTATGAATTCCCTAGGTGGTAAAGGATGATGAAGTTACTGTGACGGGCGCTGCTCACGGTGGCGGCGCAGGTCTTCCAGAATCGCTTCAACGGTGATTTCTGCGCGGTCGAGGCGACGCTCGTGAGACTCCACAACTTGCTCGTGCTTCTCCACTGAACTGAGCAGACGGGCCGTGGCGTCAGCGAGGTCTTTAATTGAAGACCCCTGCGCGTGAATCGACTGCTTCATCTCCAGGGTTTCGTCGTAGAGTCGCCCCAACGCCGCCCAGAATTCCTCGAAGTTGTTGAATTGCATGGATTCCTTCCTTAATTGATGCCCGGGAAGACTGGTCCGACGCATCGGTCGCCGTCGTCAGTGGCCGCCTTCGGCGGCTGCGAAGGTTTCATAGTCCGCCGCCGACATCAGGTTGGCAACTTCCGCAGGATCCTTCAAGGTAACTCTGATCATCCACGCGGCGTGGGCGTCTTTGTTCACGTCTTCGGGCGTAGTGTTGAGCGCTTCGTTGATCTCGGTCACGGTACCTGACACCGGCGCATACAAATCGGAGACGGCCTTCACCGACTCCACCGAGCCGAACGTCTGTCCGGCGGTAATCTCAGAGCCAACCTTCGGCAATTCGACAAAGACGATATCGCCGAGGGAATTCTGCGCGTGATCGGTGATGCCGACGGTGCCGGTCGAGCCGTCCACCTTCAGCCACTCATGTTCCTTGGTGTATTTGAAATCTGCGGGATAAGCCATTCGTGTCCTCCTCAGCCCGGCATGGAGCCCAGCGAGGTTCAGCGGGAATATGAGACAACTCTTTAATTATGAACTACGACTGCTTTTCGGGCGCTTGTAAAACGGTATTGGCACGACCTTGCACTTTACCGGTTGATTGCGGATTTCGACCGCCACTTCGGTATCCAGCGGGGAGAACTCGATGGGCACATACGCCAGGGCAATGTTCTTTTTCAGGAAAGGCGCATAGGACCCGCTGGTTACGCAGCCGATTTCTTTCCCGGCCAGATCCGTTACCTTGTATCCGTCGCGAGGAATGCCTCGCTCAATCGACTCCAGTGCCACCAGCGTTCGAGTAATGCCGGCTGCTTTCGCCTTCTCCAGCGCCTCGCGCCCGATGAAATCGCCCTTGTCCATCTTGAGGAAGCGGTCCAGGTGCGCCTCCCAGACGTTGATCAACTCGGAAATCTCGTGGCCATATAGCGACAGCGCGCCTTCCAGCCGCAGCGTGTTGCGCGATCCCAGCCCGCAAGGCACGAGTCCGAACTCTTCGCCCGCCTTCATTACTTCGTCCCAAACGCGCGCGCTCGTAGCCTCGTCGCTGGGAACATAAATCTCGAAGCCGTCTTCGGCGGTGTAGCCGGTGCGGGCGATCAGCGTATTCGGCAGGCCGCAGACTGTGCCATAGGTGAACCAGTAGAACTTGACCTTGGATAGATCCGCGTCCGTGAGGTTTTGCAATGTGGCCGCGCCCTTGGGGCCCTGGATCGCAATCTGCGTGTAGGTGTCGCTCAGGTGCTCGACGTGGGAATCGAACTCCTTGGTGTTCTCGACCACCCAGTTCACGTCTTTTTCGCGGGTCCCCGCATTAATGACCAGAAGATAGTCATCTTCACCCATCTTGTGAACGATGACATCATCGACGAATGTGCCCTGGGGATACAGCATGGCCGAGTATTGGCATTGGCCAATGGCCAGCCTGGAGGCGTCATTCATTGTGATGTGCTGTACCGCCGCCAGCGCTTGGGGTCCATGGATGCGGATGTCGCCCATGTGACTGACATCAAAGATGCCTACACCGGCGCGGACGGCGAGATGCTCTTTCATAAGCCCGCCGTGCCTGGGATATTCGACGGGCATATCCCAACCGCTGAAATCGACCATTTTCGCCCCAAGCCGGCGATGTGTGGCGTTCAAGGCTGTCTTGCGAATGACGGGTGAGGCCTGTGTTTCGGGGGCCAAAATACGTCCCTTCGGCGCACGGTGAGCGCATAGCTGGATGGCGTAACTAAGTACGGTAACACGCGCATTTTCTTGCGGTCAACGCGTGCTCCAAAACCGATTTTGTGAGATGGCGGCTCACTACTACCACATTTTAGTTATGGTCAAATAAGTGCAACTTGAAGTACAAAACAAGCTCCAATACTCGAATACCCGAGTACCTGCCGCTTTTCTGCCGGGGTCCGGAGCGGTGTCAAGCGATGTCTGATTCGTTACAGGTGCGATCCGAAATGGGTTCGGTGAGAGCGATGAAGTCGGCGCGAGCGAAAACCGTCTTATGTGTCGATGATGAGAAGATCGGTCTTCGTGTCCGCAAGATTATGCTGGAAAGCCGTGGATTTCGGGTACTTACCGCCAACGATGGCGCCGAAGGATTGAAGGTCTTCGATGAGAACCCCGTCGACATCGTGATACTTGATTACTTCATGCCCGAGCTGAATGGCGGAGAAGTCGCAGCGGAAATGCGCCGGCGACGCCCGGGAGTTCCCATTGTTTTTCTTTCGGCTTATTTCTCACTGCCGCCGGAAGCGTTGAAAGTCGCTGATGCCTTTCTCACCAAGGGCGATCCGCCCGACGTCCTGATCGATAAGATCCAGAACCTGGTGTAGTTCGAACTATTCTCGCCGTAATGAAGAAAGGGCACACGAGGGTGTGCCCTTTCTGAGCGAAACCTTCCGAATTTACCGGCCGAAATACTTGGCGTTGCGTTCGGTATACTCTGCCCACTTTTCCGGCAGATCATCGAGTGCGAAAATCGCAGATACCGGACAGACCGGAACGCATGCCCCGCAGTCGATGCATTCAACCGGATCGATATAAAGCATCTCCTCACCCGCAAACTTCTCGCTGTCCTTCTTGGGATGGATGCAATCCACCGGACAGGCATCCACGCATGCGGTGTCTTTGGTGTTGATACACGGTTCTGCAATCACATAAGCCATAAAGGGTGTCTCCGTCAGTTGTCTCGGCTCGACGCTATCTGGTCGGTGTTATTTGATAGTACCAAACGCAGCAGTCAGGTTGAAGTGGCTTCGCTCGAACGGAGTCTACGCGCCCGCGAATGGGGCGCGTAGACGGTTAAATCGGAGCGGTCTGTCAGGCGTTTGGGGACGCCCGCATCGCTTTCTGGATGAACGCCTGGATCTCAGGCTTGATCTGGTGCTGTTCTTGCTGCGCCGGCCAGTTGGTACTGTCGGCGCACATCTTGTCCAGCCCTTTCTGGATTTCTGGATCACCGCCTGTAAACTCGCTCACCAGCTTGCGCCAGCGCGCCACCAGCGCCTGTGCCACCGACCCTGATGGGTCTTCACCGAGTGCCGACTCGACGTCACGGAACAGTTCGTTCCATTCCCGCGTCACGCGTTCCTGCAATTCCGGCGACCATAGGCTCTTCCGTTCGTCGACCTGTCTCTTGGCGTTTTCGCTGAAATACTTGTCTGTCCAGTCTGTGTTGTTTTGCATTCCAACCCTAATGTGTGTGATGAGCGTCCAGTCGGGCTCGGGCGAGGCGTGCAGCGCGGACCGCGCCGCCGCCATGGCCTCGATCGTGCGATCGAGTGCGAGGCGTTTCGCCGTCAGCACCAGTTGCTGCGTTTGCAGAACCTCGGGAAGGCTGCTGGCCTCGGACTTGAGTAGCGTTCCGATGGACTTCAGAGGCAGTCCAAGAAACTTGAGAACAACAATCTGCTCCAGATGAGCGAGGTCGCGCTGACTGTAGAGCCGATAGCCAGCCTCACTGCGATAGCTTGGCTTCAACTATCCCAATCGGTCGTAGTAGTGTAGTGTTCGCACCGTTACGCCAGCCAGTTCAGCGAATTCCTGGGCCCGGAAGAGCTTGGTAGTTCCCGAGTTCACGTCCGCCTCCACAAACAGAGTCGGGCCTAACGTTGCGTCAGGGTCAAGCGGAAAAATGCCAATTTCTTTGCTCAGATCAGGGCCGCGCAACGGCCGCTTCGCGCTGGACCGCTGGCTCGTACTCCACGATGTACCCAGCAACGGCGCTGGCCGCAACCGTGAGCGGGCTCGCCAAATACATCAGGCCCGGTCCGCTGCGGCCCGGGAAGTTGCGGTTTTGGGCGCTGATGACCACCTGATCCGGCCTCTTGGAGACTCCCGGCCCAGCGTTGATGCAGGCTCCGCAGCTCGGTTCGATAACATGGGCGCCGGCCTTTTCAAATATCTCGAGGTAGCCTTTCCGAATGCAGTATTCTCGCGTCTCCTGCGATCCGAACTGGATATAGAACTCGCAGGACTCGGCCACTCGCCTTCCCTGCCTCAGCGCCTCGCCCAGCACTTGCGCGTACATATCCATATCTTCGTTCTTCCCTGCTGTGCAGGTTCCGCCGTAGGCGATCTCCACGGGCACTAGCGTGTTTAATTCGCGCACAAACTTGCCGTTGCCCGGATCACCGGGCGTTGCAACCATTGGATAAATCTCCGACGCATCAAGTTCGATGACGTGGGAGTAATGCGCATCAGGATCGCTCTCGAGGCCCTCAATCAAAGTTTCCGCTTCGGCGCGATTCATGCCACGGCGCTCGACCAGGAAATCGACCACTTTCTGATCGGGAACCACGATTCCCGTGAAGCCGCCAATTTCGGCCGCCATGTTGGTCATCGTCGCGCGCTCGTCCACACCCAGCGCCTCAATTGCCTCGCCGGAATATTCGATCACTTTCGCTAGGGCCTTACCGTGGCGAATGTATTCCAGCGAAAGCAGCTTGAGAATGAAATCCTTTGCGGTAGCATTTTCGCGCCGCTGCCCGCGGATGATGACCTTCACCGACTCGGGCACCTTCACGCGGACGGCCTTCGTAAACCACGAATTGAAAACGTCGGTGGTGCCGATACCGAAAGCGAGGCAGCCCATCGCTCCGACGTGCGGCGTGTGCGAGTCCGAGCCCACATTCAATTGCCCCGGCAGCGCATAAGTTTCCGTGATGATGGAGTGGCAGATGCCTTCGGAACCTTTGCGATCGGTCAATTCGCCGTGCAGCCGTATGCCACGAGACTTGGCGAAGTCCTGCTGCTTGAGCTTCAGCTGCGTCGCGAGGTCCAGCAGGCCCATCTTGCGTTTTTCTTCGGAAAGCACTTCGTCAAGAAACGTAAGGTGGTCGCGGAAGAAGAGGATGCTGCTGGCATCGTTCACCGGCTCATCCTTACCAAGGTAGTGTTCGTAGAAGATCGCCGCCATGGGCGTGACGTACTCGTGGCTGAAGCGAAGGTCAGTGCGGGCGAATCCAGTGTCACCCGGCTTGACCGCTTCGACACCCACCTTTCCGCTGCCGTGCAACATGTGGCGGGCGATGATCTTTTCGGCGATGGTCATGGGCCTTGGCTTGGTTTCAATGGGCGGTAGAAATACCTTGCCCTGGAGGCGAGCCACGTTGAATGGGAACAATCCGCCGTACTCCACCACCTGCCGGGTAATTTCATCTTCGCCGGCAGTGAACTCGCGCAACTCGATAGTCTCGCCGGCGCGAACCCTGTCGATCAGGCGAAAATCAGTCGAGGTAAGCACACCCAGATTTTGGCAGTTCTGTTTGTAGATGCGCTCAATGTTTTCCGCGATCACCAACTGAATCCCAGCGGACATCTCGGCGTAAGGCGACTGCTCGCGGCTAGAACCTTTGCCGCGACGTTTGCCGCTGACACACGCCACAAAGCCGCCGCGTTTTACGTCGCCGCGCTTGATCGGTGTCGCGTTACCGCACTTCAATCCGGTGTAAGGAAATTCGCCCAGCGTTTCGTCGAAGAAAAAACAGATGTGCGCCGGGGTGATTTCGTCGGTCGAAATATCGTCGCGCAACTTGGGATTGCGCTCAGGATGTTGCGTGTCCCACGGCAGGTCTTCGCCGGCGAGTTGGCGCCGGATGAGTTCCGGGTCTTCGGTAAGGAAAAAAACGCGCCCCTGTAACGTGACCTGATCGGGACGCTTGGTAATCGTACGATTCAAAAGCGAAGTAATCACCGTGAGATTTTATCGCAGAAAAACAGGCTGCACCTATCGAGATGAAACATCGTCGGCCGCTCGGCTTTTCGCATACTCCACGACAGAAGGCAACTCCTCCAGCCCACGGCCGGCAAAGATCTCGCGGAACTGCTCGATGACTTCCTCGTGAATCACGCCATTGGTCGCCAGCACTTCCCGACTGTCGAGGCGAAACGCAGTTCCGTCGAATCGCGTAACCCTTCCGCCCGCTTCTTCCACGATGAGCACTCCGGCGGCCGTGTCCCATGGATTCAGGTTGAATTCCCAGAACCCGTCGTAACGTCCGGCCGCGACGTTAGCCAAGTCAAGCGCGGCTGAACCCGCGCGACGCACACCATGCGAGCGCAAGGTGATCTGTTGGTAGAAGTGAATGTTCGGGTTCTTGTGCCGCTTGTGGCTGGGGAAACCCGTCCCCAGGATCGACTCGGCCAGCCGGGCAGTCTTCGACACCCGTAGCCGCTTGCCGTTTAAGGTTGCGCCTTGTCCCCGTTCCGCCGCGAACAATTCATCCCGTGTTGGATCGTACAGTACGCCAACTTCCAGTTGGTCATCCTGGCGAGCCAGTGCAATCGAAACGCAAAACACCGGGTAGCCGTGCGCGAAGTTCGTCGTCCCATCCAACGGATCGACAAACCAGCGGTATGCCGCGCCGGTCTCGCTCCTCGTGCCCTCTTCCCCCACAATGCCATGTTCAGGCCAGCGCGCCTGCAACCGCTCGACGATGAGCTTTTCCGAAGCGCGGTCGGCGGCCGTTACCAAGTCCACGTCGCCCTTGTATTCGATCTTGATATGCCGGTCGAAGTATGTCATCAGCAACGCGCCAGCTTCGCGGGCAATCGGTTCCAGGTCTCGGAGGTATTGGCTCATTTTCGGCGAATGGGCACTTCGCGACTGACAATCTTTTCAGTTCGCGGCTGGCTGGTCAGGTCTTCGGCGATGTAGGCGATTTCGTGCTTGAAGATGAATAGATTGGGCGCGCCATCGCGCGTCAGGCGCACCATACGGCGGTCGTAATATTCAATCCAGCCGCGCAGGACTTCCCCGTCCATCAACTTGATGCTGACCGGCGTCTGCTTCTCGCCCAGAGCTTTGAGGTACGCAGCCTCCTGACGTGTGTCGTCCGGTGGAGGAGTTTTCGTCGTCTTGTGTGCGTTGGATTGATTCCCCGCGCCCTTGAAGCCCATGATTCGATTCTACACGCCGCGAAGCACCTGACCGCCGCGACTTCAGGCCAATATCAAGCGTGTTCGCCGTTTACGCCTGCGTCTTCGTATATTGATCGAACGCCGCCAGAAATCGGTCGATGTCATTCTTCTGGATGTAGTACGGGGTGGACAGTCTCAGCTTTGACGGCTCACCACCGCGGATGCGAATCTTCTGTGTCTTCCACATCCAGTCTTCCAGGGCCATGCGCTTCACTGGCGGGACGTTGACGGTCACGATCGCGCACCGCATCGCCGGATCGGGCGAGGTCCACGACTCGGCCCCACGCTGCACCATTTGCGCCAGCATATAGTTCGCAAGCTCCCGATGCCGCTTCTCGATCTTGTCCATGCCGATCTCATTCGCCATCTGGATCGACGCCCGCAAGCCCATCAGCGATGGAACGTTCGACGAGCCGATACGTTGAAACCGTTCCGCCCTGATCTTCGTATCGTCCCATCCGGCGGTGGTCACCGTGCTCCAGACTTGGTCCATCACCTCGTCGCGGACGAACAGAAAGCCCGAGCCTTTCGGCGCCTGTAGCCACTTGTGCGGACTCGCCGAGTACATGTCGCAGCCGATATCGTGAATGTTCAGCGGCATCATGCCGGGGACATGTGCGCCATCCACCGCGCAGAGAATTCCCTTCGACCGCGCCAGCGCCGCAAGCTCGTTCGCCGGCAGCACTGCGCCCGTCATCGTCGAGATATGGCTGAAGAACAACACCCGAGTCCGCGGCGTGATCGCATCGTTGAACAGGTTCAACACCTGGGCGGGATTGGTCACTGGCTTGGGCAGAGTGACCAGCTTCACCACGATCCCATAGCGCTTCGCTTTGAGCCGCCAGGGCTGCTCTCCGCTGGGATGTTCCTGGTCGGTCATCAGCACTTCGTCGCCGGGCTTCATGTCGATGCCGTTGGCAATGTAGCTGTTGGCCTCGGTCGCATTGCGCACAAGCGCCAGTTCGTCGCGGGTGCATCCGATGAATGCTGCCAGCGGATCCCGGTATGCGTTGTACGGCTCATACCCCCAGATGGGATAGTTTTCAGGATCTTCCTGCGCCATCTGCTCAGTCTTGGTGTAACCGTCAAACACCGCCCGCAATACCGGAGCCGGACTCGAACCCACGGTACCGTTGTTCAGGTAAACCTCGTCTTCGGGGATGAGGAACTGCTTGCGGATCTCGGCCCAGTAGGCGTCGTCGTTTCCGGCGAACTTCGCAGCTTCCGGCAGCTTCGCTGGCATGTTCGCCAACTGCGCCAGCAACGGATGTCCGGCAGCAAGCGCGAAGCCGAGTCCGGTTGCGGTGTGGGAAAGGAACTGGCGGCGATCGAGCATGATGACCTCCTGGACGGGAAGTCCGCTATCTTACGGCTTCACTCTTCGCCTGACAAGAAAGAAGCGCGGCGACACCGCGCGGCGGGAAACTGCAAACAGGATTTGGTGCGAAAGGGGGGACTCGAACCCCCACGGTTTTACCCGCCAGATCCTAAGTCTGGTGCGTCTGCCAATTCCGCCACTTTCGCATTTTATTTTCAGTAGCTTACAGCCACGCTCGTGCAGGCTGAATCTACTGAAGGGGTTTTGAAGAGACTGGATTGCTTGGCAACAAGCCGGTGTGTCCAGCCACTTCCTTATTTCCCTCTGCACGCCGTCGCGGTTGCACGTGGATCTCGGCCACGATACCCAAGACATCCTCTGCTTCCGGATGAACTTAATTCGTCATCGCGACGTTGTTGTGCCGCGCTACTAATTGTAGCGCTTTTGCATTTTGAACGAGCTTGCGGGCATGGGTCAAATTGCGTGCCGCAAAGCTTGCCGACACGCCTTCTTTGGCAGCTCAGCTTGGCACGGGGATGACGGATCTGATCGTCCTGATGACCATGCTCCGTGAAGAGAAAGAATGGGACCTGCGATGTGAAGTCGTTCTCGCGCAACAAGCGCGCCAACGCCGACTTGCGGTGGCATATCCTGATGGCGTACATGTGCCTGGAAAACGCTGTTCCGGCGTCATTGCTCGCACCTTGCACAGCAAAGGCGAACTGAATGACACGCATCGCTTCTGAGACGCTTAGGTCCCGTGCATTTCCGTACCTGCGAGGTTGAGGAGTGTTTCCCGACCGTTGGTGTGCGGATTGCATCCGGAAATTTCCCGCTTGTGCGAACCTGCTCCTCGCTGATAGATTTTTCGCAACCGTGGGGAAGAGTCAGTACATCGCAACGAAGCGGAATCATTGTCGTAGCAGCGACAAGCGATTCATCTCAAGCCGTTAACACGATTGCGGAGAAGACAGTTGGCGTGTGCTTTGCTACGGTTCGACTGGATCCGTTGGAGAGCACGCCCGTCGAAACTTGGGGATAAAGTTGTGAGCTTGGATTGCCGGACACACAGACTGCGGGGCTGCACTGCCACCGCTTGGCTGTGCCTCGGCGCGGGAAAGTTCGCGGCTGCAGCTTCCGGCAGAGACCCGGCAATCCCGAGCATCTTTTCCCCGGCTTCCACTCCGGCCGATTCCATTTATCACCTTTCCTTGTTCGTGCTGGCGATTTGTCTCGCCATCTTCCTGTTGGTTTTTGGCCTGCTGGTATACGCGGTAGTGAGATTCCGGCGGCGTCCCGGGGACGACGGCCGCGAGCCTGCGCAGATCTACGGCAGTAACCAGATGGAACTGGCCTGGACCGTAATCCCCGTGGTCATTGTTGTTGTGCTGTTCCTCGCGACAGCGCGCGTGATTCATGCGGTGGAAGACGCCCGTTTCCCTTCAGGGACCATCGAGATTACCGCCGTCGGTCACCAGTTCTGGTGGGAGTTCCAGTATCCGCAGCAAGGTTTCATCGCTGCCAATGAACTTCACGTTCCGGTCAGCGACACCAAGCACCCGACTCCGACTCATATCACTCTGCTGTCGGCTGACACCGACCACAGCTTCTGGGTCCCCAAGCTGGCCGGAAAAACGGACCTCATTCCCAACCGCACCAATAGCATGTGGATCGATCCTCACGAAACCGGAGTTTACCTAGGCCAGTGTGCCCAGTACTGCGGAACACAGCACGCCAAGATGCTGTTGCGGGTGATTGTGGAATCGCGAGAGGACTTCGATCGCTGGGCGGCAAGCCAGCAACGGCCCGCACAGAACGACGATTCGGTTGCCCGGGGCAGGCAAATCTTTGACACCACCGCGTGCGTCAACTGTCATACCATTTCCGGCACAAGCGCGAAAGGAAGATTCGGCCCCGACCTGACTCACCTGATGAGCCGCGAGACCATCGCAGCGGGCGCAGCACTCAACAATCGCGAAAATTTGAGGCTGTGGGTCAAGGACCCCGATGCCATTAAACCCGGCTGTTTGATGCCGGCCATGCAACTCGACGAGAAAGACCTGGACGCCGTCACTGATTATCTACAAAGCCTGAAGTAGGAACATGGGGACCCAGTAATGTCGAACGCCGAATCGGTCCTGAGACCAATGACGGATTCACCCGTGCAGGAACTGGCCCGGCCGCTGTTCGACCGGGTGCACGAGTGGATTGTCACGGTGGATCACAAGAAACTCGGCCTGATGTACATCCTCTACGGCATCCTGTTTCTGGTGATCGGCGGCCTGGAAGCCACCGCCATGCGCATTCAGTTGGCGATACCGAATAACCACTTTCTGTCGCCCCAAATTTTCAACCAGTTGTTCACCATGCATGGCACGACCATGGTGTTTCTGGTCGGAATGCCGCTGCTGTTCGGCTTTGCGAACTACCTGGTTCCCCTGATGATCGGCGCCCGCGACATGGCTTTTCCACGGCTGAATGCCTTCAGCTTCTGGATGAGCGCGCTGGGCGGGATCATTCTGTATTTCAGTTTCATCGGCGGCAGCGGACTGTATGGCGCGGGTGGCGCTCCCGATGTAGGCTGGTTTGCCTATGCGCCGCTGACGTCGCCGGCGTTCTCGCCCGGCCACAGCACCGACTACTGGATCATTGGCCTGCTGGTCAGCGGGATTGGCAGCATCGGCACCGCGTTGAACATCGTGACCACGGTGCTCTGCATGCGCTGTCCTGGAATGACGCTAGGACGGATGCCGTTGTTCTCCTGGTTGAACCTCGTTGTATCGTCGCTGGTGTTAATCGTGGTCTCGCCGTTGACCGCAGCGCAGATCATGCTGCTGATCGATCGTTACCTGGGGGGACATTTCTTCGACACCCAGGCGGGTGGCTCAGCCGTAATCTGGATGCACTTCTTCTGGATCTTCGGGCACCCGGAAGTGTACGTGCTCATCATTCCAGGATTTGCGTTTGCCTCCGAGATCATCCCGGTGTTCTCACGCAAGCCGATCTTCGGATACTCGATCATGGTAGCTGCCACGCTGGCGATTGGCTTCGTCAGCCTGGGTGTGTGGGCACATCACATGTTCACTGTCGGGATGACTTCTTATGCCAATGCCTTTTTCACGGCCTCCACGATGGCGGTGGGGGTTCCGACAGGAATCAAGATCTTCAATTGGCTGGGAACCATGTGGGGCGGGAAGATCCGGCTCGCCATTCCCATGCTTTTCTGCATTGCTTTCTTGTTCCAGTTCCTCATCGCCGGCCTGACCGGAATCATGCTGGCGGCTTCGCCCTTCGACTGGCAGCTCGGCAACTCGTATTTTGTGGTCGCGCATTTTCATTACGTGCTGATTGGCGCGCTGGTGTTTACCATCTTTGGCGCACTCTATTACTGGTTTCCAAAAGTGACCGGGCGGATGTGGAACGAGACCCTGGGCAAGTGGCACTTCTGGCTCTTCCTCATCGGTTTTCATATCACGTTTGACTTCATGCATATTCCGGGCGTGCTGGGCATGCCGCGCCGCATTTATACCTACGAGGCCGGACGGGGATGGGAAATATGGAACCTGATCATCTCCATAGGCGTGATTTTTCAGATCGCCGGCATCTTGTTCTGGGTGGTGAATTTTGTGTGGGCCTATTTCAAAGGGAAGCCCGCCGGAGACGACCCTTGGGACGCGTGGACTTTGGAGTGGAGCACCAGTTCGCCGCCGCCCGACTATAACTTCGCCCAGATTCCCGTGGTGCGGAGCCGCCGTCCGCTGTGGGACTTGAAGCATCCAGAAGATCCGGACTGGAAATATGAGTAACGGAGAAGTGTGAATGGCAGCTACGTCAGTCTCGCTACCACAATCCGAAATGCCGCTGGCGCATGAACTGCGCGGACGTGTCGGCATGTGGTGCCTGATCGCGGCCGAGTCGGCGATCTTTAGCATCTTCGTGGTCGCTTATCTTTACTATGCGGGCAAAGAGCCTGAACGGCCCGACACCTCGCGAAGTGCTTCATGTTCCGGTTTTCAATTCGATTTGTCTGTTCTGCGAGCAGCTTCACCATCGTAATGGCCGAGCGCGCCATCGCGCGGGGAAAGAGTACGCCTGTTTGGGATTTGGTGGTTGCTTACAATTGTGCTCGGAACCATCTTCATCGTCGGCACAGGCTTCGAGTGGTATCACCTGATTTACACCGATGGGCTGACGATCAGTTCCAGCCTCTTTGGTACGACGTACTACTCGCTCGTTGGCTTGCATGCTTTTCACGTGATCGCCGGTCTAACCGGGCTTTCAATCATCATGATCTTCACCGCACTTGGTCACGTGAGACAGGAGCATGCGCCTCGAATCGAAGTCTTTGCCATGTACTGGCACTTTGTGGATGCCGTGTGGGTCGTCGTACTTACGGTTGTGTATTTTGTTGCGAGATAGGACGGCTTGAGAGACTGTATGGAATCGCCCAACAAACCCGCAACCGGCAGTCCCGAAAACGTTGTGCTGCCCGCGCCGACGGCGTGGCCCTTCGTGCTGGCGCTCGGACTTTCGTTGATATCCGCCGGCATGTTGACGAATGCCTCGGTCAGTGTACTGGGAGCCATTCTTTTCCTTGCCGGTGCGGTCGGATGGTTCCGTCAGGTGCTGCCTCACGAGCACCATGTGGAAGTGCCAGTCACGGTCGCAGAGCGGGCTCACGTCGTTCGTCCGCCTGAGGTTGAGCGTCTGCCGGCCGCGCAGCAGGTCCAGCGCGCGTGGCTTCCCCTGAAGGTCTATCCCGTGTCTGCCGGCGTTAAAGGCGGGTTAGCGGGCGGCGTTGCCATGGCGCTGCTGGCCATGCTGTACGGGCTGATCTTTTATCGCAGCATATGGTATCCCGTCAACTTGATCGCCGGAAGTCTCTACGCCTCGCCCGCCATGCCGACGACCGAAGCGCTGATGCACTTCCGCTTCGACTGGTTCTTGTTTGCGCTTGCCATGCACCTCACGATGTGTCTGCTGGTCGGCTTGCTCTATGGCGCAATGCTTCCCATGCTGCCGACACGTCCCATCGTTTTAGGCGGGATCATCGGCCCATTGCTGTGGACCGGTTTACTTTACCGCATTCTCGATTTCGTAAATCCATTGCTGAATCAGGAGATCGACTGGCTCTGGTTCGCGGCCTCCCAAGTTGCGTTCGGGGTGGTGGCAGGTCTAGTAGTAGTGCGCCAGAACAAGGTGTTCACCTCGGAGAATCTGCCGCTTGCGATGCGCGCCGGCATTGAGGCGCCCGGGCTCATGCATGAGCGCGATGACGAGGACCACAAGCAATGACCCTGCGCCTAGCGCTACTGGCGGGGTTGATCGCCGCGGTTTCTGGGCTCGCGGCTTGTTCCCACATGAGCGGAAAGCCTGCGCCCGGCCCCGAGGTTCCCCGGCCAGACTCCATATTAGATCCGGTCGTGCTTTACAGCCAGAACTGTGCGGGCTGCCACGGAGCCGACGGCCAAAAAGGTCCTGCGATGGCGCTGGGCGATCCGGTTTACCTGGCAATCGTGGATGACGATACGCTGCGCACCACGATTTCGAAGGGCCGACCCGGTACCGCTATGTCAGCGTTTGCGCAGAAAGACGGCGGGATGCTGACCGACGAGCAGATCACCGCGATCATTCATGGCATCCGTCAGCGCTGGGGCAAGCCGGACGCACTGGCGGGCGTGACTGCCCCTCCGTACGCCGCCAACGAGCCAGGCAATGCGCAGCAGGGCGCGGCGGTGTACGCCACATTCTGCGAGTCCTGCCACGGTTCCGGCGTCAAAGGCGGGCCCAAAGCAGGCTCGGTGACCAATCCTTCGTATCTTAGTTTGATCAGTGACCAGGGGCTGCGGACCATCGTTATCGCCGGGCGCCCGGACTTCGGTGCTCCGGACTGGCGCGGCAACGTGCCTGGACACCCGATGACCAACGAGCAGATTACTGACGTTGTCGCATGGCTGGCAGCGCAGCGGCCGAAACAGCCGTCCCAGGCTTCTACTGCAATTCCATCTTCGCCCGGGGGTACCCATTGAGCGATCAGGACAATAACGCAGTCTCGCGGCGAGACCTGTTTGCCAAGATCGGACATGTTGTTAAACGGTCTGGCGGTGGTGATTCTGGCGACGCCGGTTGTCGGTTACCTGCTGTCGCCCGTCCTCGGCGGAGACCGCGGCCAGTACAAACGCTGGATCACCCTGGGGGAGCTCGATGAATTTCCCGAAGGCCAGACTCGTCTCGCAAAGTTTCAGAACCCCATCGCCGGTGTCTCGGATGGAGAGACCGACCACATCCCCTGCTGGGTGCGGCGGATTCAGGGCGATCAGTTCCAGGTATTCGCAATCAACTGCGCCCACCTCGGGTGCCCGGTGCGCTGGTTCGCCCAATCCGGTTTGTTCATGTGCCCCTGCCATGGTGGCGTGTATTACCAGGACGGTTCGCGCGCTTCAGGACCACCGCCGCGCGGGTTGTTTGAGTATCAATACAAGGTGGAAGGCGGCAAGTTGATGATTCAGGCCGGACAATTGCCAACGCTATCAACCACCGCAAGCCTCGGCGTAAGGAAGAGCGGATGCCAAGGTTAAAATCCATCGCAGACTGGTTCGAGAAGAGGCTGCAGATCGGCGGCGCCGTTAGCGACGCGATGAGCCATCCTGTTCCTCGCAAGTCCGCGAGCTGGTGGTACGTCTTCGGCAGCGCAGCGCTCACGCTCTTTATTCTCCAGGTGTTCACGGGCATTCTGCTGGCGCTGATCTACGTTCCTTCGGCTGCCGAAGCCTGGAACAGCCTGCAATTCCTCAATCATGGCGTCACCCTCGGATGGTTTCTCCGCGCCGTGCACGGCTGGGGATCGAACTTCATGGTGGCTGTGGTGCTCATCCACCTGTGCCAGGTCTTCCTGTTCGGAGCCTACAAATTTCCGCGCGAACTCACCTGGATCGTCGGCGTCTTCTTGCTGCTGTTGACGCTCGGCATGGCCTTCACCGGTCAGGTGCTGCGTTTTGATCAGGACGCCTATTGGGGCCTGGGAATCGGCGCCTCCATTACCGGCCGGGTCCCAGTCGTAGGCGGGTACGTCGTCCATTTGTTATTGGGCGGTCCGATCATCGCCGGCGCAACCCTATCGCGCTTTTTCGCAGTGCACGTCTTCCTGATTCCGGGCCTGCTGATCGCGCTTATCTCGCTGCATCTGCTCCTGGTGCTGAAGCTGGGCATCAACGAGTGGCCCATGCCCGGCCGCGTCGTGCGCCGCGCTACCTACGTCAAGGAATACGAAGAAATGACGCACAAAGACGGCGTCCCCTTCGTGCCGGCGGCGATTTGGAAGGACATGTTCTTCTCGGCGGCCATCATCTTCAGCGTGATGGCCTGCGCCTGGTTTTTCGGACCTTTTGGCCCGACTGGTTACCCCGATCCTACGATCGTCCAGACCATTCCCAAGCCGGACTTCTTCTTCCTGTGGCTCTACGCCATGTTGGCGCTACTGCCGCCCGCGATGGAGACGCCAGCACTGCTCATCGGTCCGGTCATCGTGATTGGCTTCCTAATCCTGTTGCCCTTCCTCTCGGGCGAAGGCGAAAAGAGTTGGAAGCGACGGCCGATCGCGGTGGTCACGCTGCTGCTGGTTGCGGTGACGCTCGGCACCTTTACTCAACTCGCGACCTATTCGCCATGGAGCCCGGTCATGAATGCCTGGAGTGGCGATCCTGTGCCGGTCGAGTATCTCAATGGGCGGTCGCCGCTGGAACGTCAAGGCGCGCTGGTCTTCCAGGTGAAACAATGTCGCAACTGCCATTCGATTGGCGGCTCCGGGGGCAAGAGAGGACCGGCGCTGGATAAGGTCGCTACCAATCTCACTCACGATCAGCTCGTGCGCCAGGTCATTCAGGGCGGCGGCAACATGCCCGCCTATGGGAAGAACCTCAACCCCGCGGAAGTCACTGCCCTGGTTTCCTTCCTGGAAACTTTGCGGCCGGCGAATCAACCTGCAGCGCGCGACGCATCGCAGGCAGTGATAACCGAGGAGGAGCGGACACCTCCTCCGGGTAACAACCGCTGATCCGTCATGCCGTCTGTTGAACAAGCCGTACTGCGTTCGTGGGCGGTTCCTCCGGCCGCGACGTTCGTAATAGCGCTTTCAGCCGTGATCTATCTACGCGGATGGTGGCTGCTGAGGCGTGCCGGCTCTCCGAGTATTCCGCCGTGGCGAGCGTGGTCATTTCTGCTCGGACTGCTTTCGCTTTGGGTGGCCCTAGCCTCTCCCATGGACGTGTTCAACGGTTTTGTGCTGACCGCTCACATGCTGCAGCATATGACGCTGATGATGATCACGCCTCCATTGATCCTGCTGGGTTCTCCGCTGGTTCCGCTGGTGCGAGGGCTGCCGGTCTTTGCGGCGCGCGAATTTGCCGGTCCGTTCTTGAACTGGTCCGTGGCCAAACGCGTGGGCAGCACGGTGACGCATCCGGTGTTTGCGCTGGTCCTGATGGGCGTCACGATGTTCGCCTGGCATACTCCGGTGCTGTACGAACTGGCATTGCATTCGGAAGTTTGGCACCAGATTGAACATGCATGCTTCTTGGTCACTTCGCTGATTTTCTGGTGGCCCGTCATCCAGCCGTTGCCCAGCAAGGCGACGTGGCCTCGCTGGGCGATGGTGCCCTACCTGCTGATCGCCGATCTGCAAAATACCGTGTTGTCGGCAATCCTGGCTTTCTCCGACCGCGTGCTCTATCCCTCGTATTCCGCCGCGCCCCGTCTATTTCGCTTCTCCGCGCTCGAAGATCAGGTCGCCGCTGGGGCCATCATGTGGGTCGTCGGATCGCTGGCATTCGTCGTGCCAGCCATCGTCATCGCAGTCGAGTGCTTGTCGAGGAAACCGTCGCAGCCGGCCAATGCCGGAGTTCGTCGTCGTGAGGCTCCGTCTTTTGATCCAGTGCCGCAACCGGGGCCGCTTTTTACTCGCATTTTGCCGACGCGCTGGAGGGGCGAGCCAGCAGATGCCATCACGTTCTTACTTTTGTATGTTGTTGCCTGCCTGTGCCTCGGCGGGCTGCTGGCAGCGAGCTCGGATGACGACGACAGTCTAGTTCTCCGATTCAAAGATTCGTCAAGAGTATTTGCCGTGGCTGTGTTCGCTCCTCCCGGAAGTCTCGCCCTGGGTTCGTCGCCCTTTAGCGTGCTGGTCCAAGACAGTAATACAAAAGAGACCCTCTTCGATGCGAAGGTTGACCTCACGGCACACTCGACGGCTGACACCTCAAGCACCGTCAGCTACCGCGCAGGCTAGTTACGAGGATTCCGAGAACAAGCTGCTTCAAACCGCGGACCTCTACCTGCCTGCGGAAGGAGACTGGACGTTGCGTGTAACAGTGGAGCGCGAGGCCGCCAGCGGCGACTTCCTGCTACCGCTTTCCGTGGTCGCACCCGATGCAGGCATTACAGATTGGTGGCCTTATTTAGCGATCCTGTTGTTCTCCGCTACGTTGCTGTTCGCTTACGTGTGGCGGCATCGACCTGTTGGGGGCTATGTCGTCTGGCGTATCTATTGATTCGTAACGACGGCACGCCCCATCGAGAACCAGGCGACAAATGTCTTCGATGAACTTCTCGTTCAGCCCATCCTTCCAAATGAGAAAGCGCATATAGATCGCGCCATAGAGCGAATCCAGGATCAGGTTGAGGTCGGCGTTGTGAGGTAATTCACGGCGCTCGATTCCCTTGCGCAACGTCGCGTAGGCCTCCAGCCGTCGCGGACGTACAAATCGTTCACGAAAGGCCTCGATTAACTCCGGGTCAGTCTGTCCGCCACCGATTAGCGCCGCCACGATCTGCCCACGGCGCGAACGAAAGAGCTGCACCACGCGGTTCATCTGAAAACTTATATCAGAATAGACAGAACCGGTGTCCGGAAACAACAATTCCTTATGAACGCTGGAAGAAAAGGCATCTACAACCAGCGCGCCCTTGTTGGGCCACCAGCGGTACACTGTCGCCTTGCCGACGTTGGCATCGGATGCGACGGCCTCAATCGACAAGTCGTTGTAGCCCGTGTGCCTCAGCAGCCGCAGCGTGCTGCGCAATATCGCGCGGCGGCACGCTTCACTACGGGGTCTTCCTGGCGACCTGTTTTCTCCGGCTGGGGCCTTTGCGGGCATGAGGATAAGGTATCATGTAGAAATCCAATACGAACCGTATCGAATCGAAAAGCATCGTGCGGTTGTGCGAAAAGCCAGGGGACCGGCTGGCGGTTCGCGGGAGATGAGTTGCACCGATGTGGATTGTCTGGCTGGCCCTAAAGCGCCCCTATACATTTATCGTGCTGGCGCTGGTCATCATCATCGTGACACCGCTGGTTGTCCTGCGGATGCCCGTCGACGTTCTGCCTGAAATCGATATCCCCGTTGTCAGCGTGATCTGGTTTTACGGCGGTCTGTCCCCGTCCGAGATGGCCAACCGGATCATCAGCAACTCCGAGCGCGGACTGACCGTCACCGTAAGCGACATTGAACATATCGAGTCCCAATCGCTCACCGGCATCGGAGTCATCAAAATTTTCTTTCAGCCGGGCGCCAATATCCAAACGGCGTTGTCGCAAACCACAGCCATGGTGCAGACAGAATTACGCTCCATGCCGCCGGGCGCCACGCCGCCGCTTATCATTACGTATTCCGCGTCGTCCACTCCCATCGTCCAGCTCGGCCTCAGTAGCAAGACACTTCCCGAGCAGCAACTCTTCGACCTCGGCAACAACTTTCTGCGTACCCAGCTGGCCACCGTGAGGGGCGCCGCCACTCCGTACCCTTATGGCGGAAAGCAGCGCCAGATCCAGGTCGACCTCAGCATCCCAGCCCTCCAGGCCAACAACCTTTCCCCGAACGACATAGTGAGCGCTCTCAACGCGCAGAACTTGATCCTCCCTTCCGGAACGGCCAAGCTGGGCTCAGTCGAATACCAGGTCGAGATGAGCGGCGCTCCCCGCACCATCGAGGAACTCAATTCCCTTCCAGTCAAGACCGTCAACGGCTCCACCCTCTACCTGCGCGATGTCGCGCACGTGCGCGACGGGTTCGCGCCCCAAACCAACATAGTTCGCATGGACGGGCAGCGCGGCACGTTGATGTCGATGCTCAAGATTGGCAACTCCTCCACGCTGACGATCGTCGAAGGTGTCAAGAAAATGGTGGCGCAGGCATCGCAATCGCTGCCGCCGGACCTGAAGATATCTGCGCTATTCGACCAATCGGTCTTTGTGCGCGCATCCATTGCGGGTGTGGTGCGCGAAGGGCTGATTGCCGCCGCCCTGACCGCCGCCATGATCCTTCTGTTCCTCGGTGATTGGCGGCCCACCATCGTTATCTCGATCTCGATTCCGCTGTCGATCTTTATTTCAATCCTCCTGCTGAGTGCCCTCGGTCAGTCCATCAACATCATGACTCTTGGCGGCCTGGCGCTCGCCGTCGGAATTCTGGTGGACGATGCCACTGTGGCCATCGAGAATATCGAGCGCTTGCTGGCGCAGGGCAAAGAGTTGGAAGCTGCCATCCTGGAAGGATCGCACCAGATTGCCGTCCCTGCGTTCGTGTCCACCATCTGCATTTGCATCGCGTTCGTGCCCATGTTCTTCCTGACGGGAGTGGCCAAGTTCCTTTTTGTTCCATTGGCCGAGGCCGTCGTCTTTGCCATGCTGGCCTCCTACTTCCTGTCCCGGTCGCTGGTTCCCACGCTGGTGATGTACCTGATGCGCGGGCACCACGAGCGAGCCGCGGGACCGAAGAAATTCTTTGGCCGCATGCAGCAGGGGTTTCAAAACGGCTTTGATAAGTTCCGCAACGTCTATTACGAACTGCTGGAAACAACCCTGCAGCATCGCGCACTCTTCGCCTCGTTTTTTGTTCTCTTCTGTGTACTGTCGTTGGGTTGGTACTTCTTTTTGGGTGAGGACTTTTTCCCTTCCGTGGACGCCGGGTTGATGCGTCTCCATTTGCGTGCGCACCCAGGCTTGCGCGTCGAGGAGACTGCCCGCCTGTGCGACCAGGTTGACGCCTATCTGAAAGAACAAATCCCGAAAGATGAGTTTGTGAATGTGCTCGACAATGTCGGGGTGCCGAATTCCGGGCTCAACCTTTCCTACAGCAATTCGGGTGTGATTGGTTCCAGTGATGCGGAAATTCTGGTGGGGCTGAATGCCGAACACCACCGTCCTACTGCCGACTACATCAAGAAATTCAGGGCGGAGCTGCCCCAGCGTTTCCCCGGAGTCGAATTTTTCTTCCAGCCCGCCGACATCGTTACACAGATTCTGAATTTCGGGTTGCCAGCACCGATCGACATTCAAGTCATCGGCGCTGACATGCAGTCCAACTATTCGATTGCTCAACAGATTGCCAGTCAGTTGCGGCATGTCCCGGGCACGGCCGACGTGCATGTGCAGCAGATGATGAACCTGCCCACTCTGCGGCTCGACATCGATCGAAGTCGCGCGACCCAGGTAGGAATGAGTTCTCGCGATGTTGCCCAGAGCGTTTTAATCACTCTCAGTGGAAGCGCGCAGACCACTCCCACTTACTGGCTGAATCCCACCAACGGCGTCACCTATTCCGTCGCCGTGCAATCGCCCCAGTATCGGGTTACTTCGCTCCAGGAGCTAATGAACACGCCGGTAAATAATGCGACGGCGCCGGGCTCGCAGGTCCTGGGAAACCTGGTGCAGCTCACTCCTACCGCGAGGCCTGCGGTAGTGTCGCATTACAACGTGCAGCCGGTGATGGACATCTATGCCAGCACCCAGGGACGCGACCTCGGCGCCGTCGCCAAAGAAACGATGAAGGTGCTGAAGCCTTTCATGGATCACCCGCCGCGCGGCACGCGCATTGTCGTCCGCGGCCAGGTTGAGACGATGCGGACCTCGTTTTTCGGCCTCGAACTCGGACTCCTCGGAGCCATTGTGCTCATCTATTTCTTGATCGTGGTTAATTTTCAGTCGTGGCTCGACCCATTCGTAATCATCACCGCTCTTCCCGGCGCACTGGCGGGGATTGCCTGGATCTTGCTGTTGACACACACCCCGCTGAGTGTGCCCGCTCTTACGGGTGCGGTGATGTGCATGGGCGTGGCCACCGCCAACTCGATCCTGATGGTGTCATTCGCGCGCGAGCGCATGGACGCCGGCATCCCCGCGGTGCAGGCGGCACTGGAGGCTGGCTACACCCGAATTCGTCCCGTGCTGATGACCGCACTGGCGATGATCATCGGCATGTTACCCATGGCACTGGGACTGGGAGAAGGCGGCGAGCAGAATGCGCCACTTGGCCGAGCCGTCATCGGGGGACTTCTGTTCGCCACCGTTGCGACGTTGTTTTTTGTACCTTCCGTTTTCGCCATCGTGCACAGCCGGCGTGCCGCGCGCGAACAGGAAAATAGCAGGGAGTTAAGCTAGCCATCATGCAGACTGGAACCGACCCAACTCGCGCTGGAGCACCGCCACCAGACTCGCAGGACTCGACGGTGACGCCGCCTCCCCACCTTCCGGCTGTGCCTCCACGCAAGGCTCTGCTCATCGTCGGCGTCGTGCTGCTGATTTTGGTGGCAGGTGGCGTCCTGAGCGTGTTCAGTCGCATTCGGGCCGGTAAGACGCTCGCCCGCGAAACGGAGCGGGAAGCGGTTCCCGTCGTTGCGATCGTTCATGCTTCCACTGAGAGTCCAGACCAGGAATTGGTGCTCCCCGCTTCCGTCCAGGCCTATGAGGAGTCGCCGATCTTTGCCCGCACCAACGGCTACCTCCTGCGCTGGAACAAGGACATAGGCAGCCACGTGACGAAGGGCGAGTTACTGGCTGAAATCGATACGCCGGAAATTGATCAGGAACTCCTGCAAGCGCGCGCCACTCGCCAGCAAATCGCCGCCCAACTCGACATTGCCAAGATCTCCGCCGACCGTTGGCAAAATTTGCGCAAGACCGACTCCGTTTCGCAGCAGGAAGCGGACATGCAGACCAGTAGCTATCAGCAGGCGATTGCCAACCTCGCAGCCGCTGATGCGAATGTGCGCCGCTTGGAACAATTGGAATCCTTCAAGCGAGTGTATGCGCCATTCTCCGGAGTGGTTACCAAGCGCAACGTCGATCCGGGCGCGCTGATCAACGCCGGATCGGCGGGCAAACCGCTTTTCGAACTGGCAAAGGTCGATCCTCTGCGTGTGTTTGCCAATGTTCCGCAGGCTTATTCGCAGGCAATCAAGCGTCGGCATGCCCGCCTATGTCACGCTGCAGGAGTTTCCCGGCCAGAAGTTCACTGGCACTGTGACCCGCACTGCCGACGCCATCGATCCCGCAACTCGCACCCTGTTGACCGAAGTCGACGTTCCGAACGCGGACGGACGCTTGCTTCCCGGCTCCTACGGTGAGTTGCACTTCAAGCCCGCCATCAACGTAGCCAAACTTACCGTTCCCATCAATACTATGCTCTTTCGTCAGGAAGGCCCGCAGGTCGCAGTGGTCGGCCTTGACGGCAAGGTGCATCTCCGCCCCATCTCGATTGGGCGCGACTACGGCACCACGCTGGAAATTCTTGGCGGTGTCACCGCCGAAGATCGCATCATCATCAATCCCGCCGATTCCATCGAGGAAGGCCAGCCGGTTCATATCAGCGAAGAAACTCCGGGAGGCAAGCGCTCATGAAGCGCTTCTCCGCAGCCGCCGCGATCGTCGCTAGCGCGATGTTGGCGGGATGCACGGTAGGCCCCAAATACCAGCGCCCCGTGGCCCCGGCCCCATCCGCGTGGTCGAGCGAGGGCCCGTGGCGGGCTGCCGCCCCTAAGGACGGGATTCCCAAAGGTGCATGGTGGGAGGTCTTTCACGACGACCAGCTCAACCAGTATGAGCAGCAACTGCTCGCCGCCAATCAGACGCTGACTGCTGCGCAAGACCGCCTCAGCCGGGCGCGGTCGCTGGCTCGTGTCGCGTCTGCCGGCTTGTTCCCGACCATGAGCACCGACCCCAGCGTATCGGGAGCTCGTTATTCGGGGAACCGGCCCGGAAGTTCCTCACCAACTGTCCCACTGACGCAAAGTAACTACGAAATACCCTTTGCTCTGAACTACGAGGTGGACCTCTTTGGCCGCAACCGCAAGACCCTTGAAGCCGCCAATGCCAATCTGCAATCGACGGCCGCAGACTTGCAGAACGTCCAGCTCGTATTGACCGCGGAGCTGGCCGCCGACTACTTCAGCCTCCGCGAGCTCGACGCCGAGACTCAGGTCGTGCAGGAATCTATCACCATCGAGAAAAAGGGCCTGGAGTTGGTCAACAACCGCCACGAAGGCGGACTGGCCTCGGGACTCGACCTGGCCCAACAGCAGACCCTTCTCGATGCCACCTGGACACAGCTCTACCTTGTGCAACAGCAGCGCGCGACGTTCGAGCACGCAATCGCAGTGCTGACAGGCAGTCCCGCTTCAACCTTCCATCTTGCAGTCGCTCCCTTGGACGCGGCTCCGCCCGCCGTTCCTCTGGGCGTTCCTTCCGACATGCTCGAGCGTCGTCCTGACGTGGCCAGCGCCGAACGCAACATGGCGCAGCAAAATGCGCTCGTCGGCGTCGCCCAGACCGCGTTTTATCCCCAGTTCACCATCGCGGGCGGTGGTGGCTTCCAGAGCATTAGCATCGGCTCGTTGCTCACCGCGCCCAGTGCGTTCTGGGCCGTAGGCGGCGACCTGTTGCAGCCCATCTTCAACGGCGGACGCAATCGCGCCACGCTGGCCGCCACCAAAGCCTCTTACGACGAGTCCGTCGCCAACTATCGCCAGTCGGTGCTGGTCGCGTTCCAGCAGGTGGAAGACGGACTCACGAGCCTTGATGCGCTATCGCAAGCGGCGGCCAGCCAGAACGCCGCCGTCAAATCGGCCAAGCGGTCGTTGGAACTGTCTAACAACCGTTACGTCGGAGGCGTTGCGACGTACCTCGACGTCATCACCGCTCAGGTCGCCGTGCTCAACAGCCAGCGGCTTGCCACGCAACTGCTCGGCCAGCAAATGGTCACCTCGGTCTTTTTGGTGAAGGCACTCGGTGGCGGTTGGGACGCATCTTCCATTCAGAACGACGTCGTCCATCCCAAAGCCATTCAGACGTTGCAACCCTAGCTGCCAACCAGGTCCGGTGACTCTGGGTTACCGTTGCAAATCTCCGCAGAATCGGGAAGAATGCTGCAAGCAGGGGTGATTCATGAGTGGAGTTCGAGTTCTCGTCGGCACCCGCAAAGGTGCATTCATACTGACGTCTGACGGCAAGCGCGAGAAGTGGGAGGTCAACGGCCCTCACTTCGCCGGGTGGGAGATGTACCACCTCAAAGGCTCGCCGGTGGACCCAAACCGCATTTATGCCTCGCAGTCGAGCGGCTGGTTCGGGCAGGTAATTCAGCGCTCCAACGACGGTGGAAAGACTTGGGAAGCGCCCGGTGGACTTCCCTCGATGACGCCAGAAGGCGCCCCCAAACCGGCGCCCAACAAGTTCGTCTACGACACCTCGGAGGCGACCGGAAAGCCGCTGACAACGCACCAGTTCTACGACGGCACGCAGCACCCGTGGGAGTTCAAGCGGGTGTGGCACATGGAACCGTCACTGACCGATCCCGACATGGTTTACGCCGGCATCGAGGACGCGGCCATCTTCCAGTCCGCCGATGGCGCAACGAGCTGGCACGAGCTGCCCGGCCTGCGCGGGCATGGCACCGGACCCAAATGGCAGCCAGGCGCGGGCGGAATGTGCTTGCACACCATCATTCTCGATCCCAGCAATCCAGAGCGGATCTACATCGCGATCTCGGCGGCGGGTGCATTTCGCACCGATGACGGCGGTGTCACGTGGAAGCCCATTAATAAAGGGCTGCACTCGCAGTACATTCCCGATCCGGCGGCCGAGATCGGACACTGCGTGCACCACATCGCCATGAGCCCGAAACGTCCGGGCGTGCTGTTCATGCAGAAGCACTGGGACGTAATGCGCAGCGACGACGGCGGCGACCAGTGGCGCGAGATCAGCGGCAATCTGCCCACGGACTTTGGCTTCGTCATCGACGTAAACTCCAACGAGCCGGAGACGATTTACGTTGTGCCCATCAAGAGCGACTCGGAACACTTCGTACATGACGCCAAGCTGCGCGTGTTCCGCAGTCGCAGCGGCGGCAACGAATGGGAGCCACTTACTAAGGGTTTGCCGCAAGAGAATTGCTACGTCAACGTGCTGCGCGACGCCATGTCGGTGGACACGATGGATCCCTGCGGCGTGTATTTCGGCACGACCGGCGGACAGGTGTACTGCTCGAACGACAACGGCGACAGTTGGAATGCCATTGTGCGCGATCTTCCCGCAGTGCTCTCGGTCGAAGCGCAGACGCTGGCATGATTCGCGTCGAGTTGCCTTATCATCTGCGCACCCTGGCCAAAGTCAGCGGCGCGGTGCAACTGGAAGTCGGCGGCGCGGTGACGCAGCGCTCGGTGCTGGATGCGCTGGAATCGCGCTATCCGATGCTGCAAGGCACGATCCGCGACCACGTGACGCAGCAGCGTCGTCCGTTTCTGCGCTTCTTCGCGTGCGAAGAGGACCTGTCGCACGAATCGCCAGATGCGCCTTTGCCGGAAGCAGTCGCTTCAGGCGACGAACCGTTTTTGGTGATCGGCGCGATTGCAGGTGGATAAAATTCCCGAATTGGGAAGCCATGCGGGTCTGGGTACCCCCTCCCCCACCTACCAAAATAGCTGGAATCAATGGTTTACACGGAATTCCGCGTAAATTCATGAACCCATGAGGGTTAGAGGTTAAAGTATAGATTTCAAAGAACTTGCTAGGCAACGTCAGCCGACTGCCGAGTCTGCTTTGTGTTACTGCCGACTCCGTTCCCTCCCATTCCAGTATGAGCACGGCGGCCGCACCCATACCTGCGATCCGTCCGCTCTATTCCCCGAATAAACAATCCGGCGGGCGGGGTCAACAAGAATCGGCAGCTCAACCGTACGAAGTTAACCAAATCGTCCCAAAATGGGACGGGGCGGTATGGGTCGGCGAAGCCTGCTCTCGGTGCGCGCGTCGGCATCGGCGACGGAAGCGGAAAACTGGCGGCACCAACAAAAAGCAGCCGCCCCTCATTGCGGGACGGCTGCGGTATTACAACGTCAGTTCACAGTGAGGGTAGCGGTCCCTGCTACACCGTTAAAGGTGGCTGTAATCGTGACCTGGCCGGGTTTAACCGTGCTGGCCACCCCGGTAGAAGCGATCGCGGCAACGGTGACATCCGAAGACGTCCAGGTGGCCTGTGAAGTAATGTCCGCTTGGCTTTGATCGCTGAAAGTACCCACTGCTCTGTACGTGACCTGCACACCAGCGGCCACGGAGGCGTTGGCTGGCGTCACTGCAATCGAAACGAGCGTTGCATTCGTAACGGTCAGCGTCGCAGGAGTGGAATTGACGATACCTGCGAACACGGCGGTAACCGCCGCCTGTCCCGGCGACACGCCAGTAGCGTTACCCGAGCTGATGGTCGCCACGGAGGACGGATTGGTTGCCCATGTGGCGTAGCTGGTGAGGATCTGTGTGCTGCCATCGGAGAAAGTCCCTTTGGCCTGGAACTGGGTTGTGACCGTCTGAGGAACCTTGGCCGTGGACGGGGTTACCGCTATCGAGACGAGCGGGAACTGAGTCACGATAACGGTCGCGCTGTTGCTTGTGATTCCCTGGTAGGCCGCCGTGATCGTTGATGTGCCGGGCGACAGCGTGGTTGCGCTTCCCGTCGTAGCAATCGTCACCGCGGACGTCAGACTGGAATTCCAGGTCGCCAGATTGGTGAGAACAAACTGCAGCCCACCACCGTAATTTCCGTAGGCCTGGAAGGTAATTGTCTTGCCTGCAGGTAGCACGGTCTGACCGGGAGTAATTACGATATTGTTCAGAGTGGCAGTTGTTGACGGTCACGGTGGCAGTGCCGGTCTGACCTCCAAACGTAGCCGTGATGCTGCTGGTGCCAACGGCAACGCTGGTGGCGGTACCAAAGCTGGACATGGTCGCAACTGACGTGGTGCCCGATGCCCAAGTGACGTCAGAACTGATGTCCTGCGTGGTGGAATCGGAAAACGCGGCGGTGGCATTGAAACGCTGAGTGACACCCACCGGCATTACCGGCGCAATCGGCGTCACAGTGATGGAGGTAACGCTGACATTGTTGACGCTAACCGTGACGGTTTGCGTAACACCGTTATAGACCGCGCTGATGACCGCGGGCCCGAAGTTGGCGCTGGAACCCTTTACGAGTCCAGTGTGGACGCCGACCGACGCGACGTTCGATGCCGAGGAGCTCCAAGTCGCCTGGCTGGTCACATTGAGCGTGGTGCCGTTGGACAAGGTTGCGGTTGCAGTGTACTGCCGACTGGTCCCAGCCGCGAGATTCGTAGTAGCAGGCGTGATGGCAATGGATACAACCGGCGGAGGGATTACAGTGGCTGTTGTACTTCCGCTGACGCTGCCCTTCGTCGCCGTGATTGTCACCGCGCTGGAAGTCGTGCCGACGCCCGTCGCCAATCCAGTCGGAATGATCGTGATCTTGGTGGTGTCGCTCGATGCCCAGGTGACGCTAGTGGTGATATCCGATTGCGAACTGTCGCTGAAGGTACCGGTTGCGGTGAATGGCTGTTGCGTCTGGTACACAATGGACGGATTGACGGGTGTGACCGCGATCGACACAAGCGTCGATGAGGTCACGGTTAAAGTGGCGGCTGGGCTGACAACAGAACCCAAGGTCGCAGTAATCATGGCTGAGCCGGTTGTAACACCCGTCGCCACGCCTTGCGATCCCTGAGTGTTGCTGATGGTGGCAACCGAGGTATCCGACGAGGCCCAGGTTACGGCGGAAGTGATCACTACACCGGTAGTGCCGTCGGCGTAGGTGCCAGTAGCTTTGAATGCCTGCGTAAAGGTTTGTGCGATGGAAGCCGTCGGCGGAGTAACGGCAATCGAAACCAACGGATTGGTGATGGTCATGGTTGCGGTGCCGGAAATGTTGCCCAGCGTCGCCATGATGGTAACGGTGGAGTTGGGTGTGACTGCCGTTGCCAGTCCGCCAGCGGTGATGGTGGCGCCTACGGAGGCACTCCAGGTCACCGTGGACGTGATGTTTTGAGTGCTATTGTCGGCGTACGTTCCGGTAGCGGTGTACTGTTGGGTGGCATTTGGAGCCAAAGACAAGTTTGCAGGCGTGACGGCAATGGACACCAGCGGGTTCGCCACGGTGAGCGTCGTGCTGCCGCTAACGCCGCCCGATGACGCCGTGATGGTAGTGGTACCGGGTCCCACAGCAGTTGCCAGTCCGGAAATGCTAATGGTCGCAACCGTACGGGGTGACGACAGCCAGTTGGCAGTCGAAGTGAGATTCTTGGTGGTGCCGTCGCTGTAGGAGCCAGTCGCTGTAAACTGCTGCGTCGCCCCGCTCGTGATGGTCGGCGTGGCTGGCGTAACTGAAATTCCAACGAGCGTTGGAGTTGTATTACCACCGCCACCGGAGCTGGAACTGCTTCCGCCGCATCCGACAAACAGCGCCACACCCATCAACAGGACGACTACTACCAGCTTCTTCATGCGCACACCACCCCTAGGCAAAATTGTCTTCGCAATCGACTGGCCTATCAAGACAGAATCTTCATCTATATCAGATTGGTCAGCAACTTCCCAATCATATAGATAAAAGGTGGAGGTGCACTAGCCGTGGGGTGCAATTCGTGGTGCCCCGGTAATCCCGACCCCTGGTATTGGACTTAGAGCGTGGTGTCTGAAGGCGCCGCCACCGCAAGAATGACTGCTCAAAAAGAATTCGGCCGCGGACTTCGAGTTTTCCGGCCGGTTAGCCTTACTTCTCGATGTCCGCGGCCAAAACGCAGACTGACTTCAGGAGGCCCCCGCGCCACCGAGCGGCGCGGGACTTGCGCTTACGTCAGGAAGAATTCGCGGGTGACCTTCACCCATTGCTCGTCGGGGAGCGTACCGGCAACGTCGTCCACAGCCACGCCGCCGTCCTGGGCCAGAGCACCGAGGGCGCTCGGAATCAGGCGCTGCAGGCGCAGGGACGATTCTTCGGTCCACCAGCGGGCCATTGCGCCACCGAGCAGGTTGCGGAAGTTGGTCTTGGCGTCGGGCGACTGCACCGTCACCATCCAGCCTTCGCCGTAGGGGTCTTTGGCGATCAGAGAGGGGTCTTTCATGGCCGCTTCGTTGATGTCAGAAACGCTGCCTTCGATGGGCGAAACCATGTCGACCTTTACGCCGTTGCGGATAACACTCCAAATCTTTTGTCCCTGGCGAACCCATTGGCCGCGCTGCGGCAGGGTAACATGCTCGATCTTGCCGGTCAGCTTGGTGGCGAAGTCGTCCATGCCGATGCGAACCAGGTTGGGGCTCTCGCTCAGCGCCCAGGTGTGTCCGGGGTGGTAGCGGAGGTTGTCGGGGACGGAGAAGCCGCCGACCATGCTCGGCTTCATCTGAGCAGCAACCGTAGCTTTGCTCATTGCCGGAGCAACGACCATTACGGGGTGCTTGGCCTTGGCGTAGAAGTAATCAATGGTTAGGAAGATGGCGAACATTGCAAGAACGAGTAGGACTGTCATGGCGGGCCTCCTGTTGTTTTTCGCGCCTTAGGTTCGACGCTTTCCACCTTTACAGAAAGCACGTGGTGTGCCAAAGGCGTACCCGGGAACTGAGGCACCGGCTGAGCGATGCAAGTTGATGCGGAATGAGCAAGTTAGTGCGAGGTGTTGCAAAGTCTCACAGTGTGGTAGTGGTGAATCGCAACGGCGCGGTTTGTTGTGTTCTGCATCGGAATTCAGGGCTTAGGTGATGAATTGTGTGGGGTTTTGACAGTTGTGCCGTGGAGAACCAATGACATAAGTGGCTTGAAGAGTCTGATTTCGTTGTGTTGCAAATCTCAACGGCGCTGATGCGGACTGCAACACGAACCGAGCGCCATCGAGGCCGAGGAAGCGGAGTCAAGGAAGATTATTTTCATGGAACGCGGGTGTTCGACGGCACAGCTACTGGTTGGCGCTCGCCGACATCCCGTCAGATAGACTGGCTGAGACACAGGATGTCTTCTTTATTATGCCCCCGGATCCAGTGCGGCGGAATACCGTGGTTCCATGGTTGGCTTGCGGGCTGCTGGGGTGTGTTGTGCTCGGATACGCGGGGCTGATCGGGCTCGGCCAGTGGCAGGCGGACGAATACGACGACTTCGCCCGTTTAGCGCAAAACGGCTGGAGCGCCTACGTACACCGGCTTACGTGGAGCCCGCGGCCTCTGTCGGAGACGATCTTCTATTCGTATGGCTGGGTAGTCAATTATCTACACCGTCCGTTGATACTTCCCTTCCTTGGCATGCTGTGGGTCGGATTCGTGGCAGCGGGGCTGCTGACGGCGTGGCAAAGCCGTAGCGAGGAACCCGACCGCTCAACGTGGCCAGACGCCTTGGTAGCAGTTTCACTCATGGCGTCGTTCGTAGCAGGGGGCGGGTTGACCGAGGTCTCCTATTGGCCAGCCGGAGCGGTAGCGTATTTGCCAACCGTTTCGGCGACCATTTTGTTGTTCCTCCAGACGGCGACGGGCCGGCTAAACACCAGCAATGGGCGACTGCTGGCCGGTTGTTGCCTGCTGGTGGCGGCAGGCAGCAGCGAAATGGGGGCGGCGTTTGTTCTCGCTTTTGCGTTGGTGCAAGCAGTGCAAGGCGGATGGTCGGCGGTGCGATCCAGAGATGTAGCAGGGCGAATAACAGTGTGGTGGTGGATGATTCCCGCGGCGCTTTCCGTCATCGTGATGGCTGCTGCCGGGGCGAACCGGTTCCGCTTTGTGGAGGCACCCACAGTACTCACGTCAGACACTGTGGGACATCCGATGATGAGCCTGTGGAGAGCGTCCGGAAAGCTGCTGCAGGAAATCGTGGGTTGGCGGGTGCAGACGAGTGGGAGAGCCGGACTGTCGGGAAGGTTGGCGTCAGAGTTGCTGCTGACGGCCGGAGTTGGCTTGTGCTGGTGGCGGCTGAAACGGCCGGAGCGCGAGACGGTTCGGCAAATTGCGGCGATGGCCTTCTCGCTGATACTTGGAGCGCTGTTCACGCTGGCGGCAGCGTACCTGCACTTCGGCGCGGCGGTGGGAGAACGGCATGAGACGGTCAGGCGCTGCTGGATTCTGATGAGCTTCGCAGCGCTGGGTATGCTGGGCTTCAGTCACAGTGGGTCGGAGCAACTCAGGCGTCATGCGGCCGTGAATGTTTTGGCTCCATTGCTGCTATGCAGCGCGGTCGCGCCGGTGTGGCACGTGAAGGCGCTGGCCCGGGAGTATGGGGCGTACGCGCCGGTGAGCCGCGCTATCAAGCAGAACTACGAATCGGGGTTCGAAGCGTCTGGCGATGAGATTGTCTACGATGTGGCGCCGAACCGCGGGGTGCTGGCGTTCGCCGAGATCAGGCGCGGAACTTATACGCTCGCATCACCCGATGCAGAGTACCCGATCTACATTCTGCGTTACTTCAAGAAACAAGTGATGGTCGTTCGCGAACCGTTGCCGTAGTGGCCACTGGTCTCGTGCCGGGCTACTGTGTCGCCTGACCTTTCACGACGATGCCGAGTTTCTTGACCGTGCCAGCGGCGCCTGTCACTTCGACGGTTAGGACGGTCATGCCCTCGTCGTCTTTGCTGATGTTGCCTGCGACAGCGGCGGTCGCCATGGCGAAGACTGCGGGATGGGCGGTGCCGGCAGCTTTGGCGCTAAGAGCGACCAGTCGCTTGAGCGGCATGTTATCGGCTGGATCGGCGTCAGACGCCAGCGGGATGGCCAGCAGAAAGTCGGGATTGGGCGAGACGCCCATGTGGTTGGCGTCCTGGGGAATGTACTGATAGCGAAGGGTGTAGGTTCCGGCAGAAATGGCCTGTCCGCGATAGTCGGAGGTGCCCTTGGGGAAGGTGACCACGCCGACAAACTCGCCGTTGTCGAGTTCGGGATAGAGGGCGCCAGCCGCATCTTTCTTGGTAGCCGCGAGAGCGCGGGCGAACCAGAACTCGGCGGTCCAGCCGTCATCGAGTGTGACCCGGTATCCCTTGTCTTCGACCGCCTGTTTCAGTTCGGGTGACGCTCCGGCGGCGGGCAGAGGGCCGGTGCGCTCAACAGCAGGGCCGGCCGCAAGCAGCGGCAGGGGCAAGAGGCAGGCGGCCAAGCAAAACATCGGAACGAACCAAATGACGCGGGGAACTTTAGATCGCATATTGGGCCTCGGGGCGACCATAGCGCCGGAAGGGGATGGTTCGCAAGTGCCAGCGACGGAGCGTGACCGCATTTTCGCGAGATGAAGGCTTAGTGGGCGGGTTCCGCGAGGAAGAGTTTGAGTACCGACTCGGCGAATTCGTCGAGCGCGGCGCCTTCGACATTGGTCATCACAGCGACGGCGAGTTGACGGTCAGGAACGAGTTTCAGCGAAGTGCTGGCACCGACCTGCCCTCCGTTGTGCCCGATGAGGCGATGGCCCGCGAGGGACCCGACCGACCAGCCTAGGCCGTAGCCACTGCCGTTGTCCTGCACCGTGAGCGGTTTCCACATTTCTTCGAGGCTGGCCGGCGTCACCAGCTTGCCCGACATGACGGCGGAGGCAAAGCGGACCAAGTCATCCGAAGTGCTCAGCCAGCCGCCTCCGGGCAACCGGTCGCTCGGGTCGAAGTAGGGCGCATTTTCCAGATTGCCTGCCTTGGTTTTTTCGTAGCCGCGAGCGCGATGCGGAATGAGCTTGACGGGATCATCGGCTTCTGTGGCCGTCATCTCAGCGGGGACGAAAACGGATTGCTGCATGAAGTCGGCGAATATCGAGTGCGCAGCGCCTTCGATCACGCAACCTACGACGACGAATCCGTAGCTGGAGTACTGCATTTTCTCGCCGGGCGCGAAGAGCAGCGGATCGCCGCCGAAGTGTTTGACGGCATCATTGAGGCTGGCGTAGTGCTTCGCATTGCGGAGCTCAGAGTCGTCGCGATACCAGCGTACACCGGCGCGGTGCGACATCAACTCCCGCGTGGTTACGACCCACGGCTTGCCGTCGGGCGACGTCTTAGGCGGAAAGGCAGGACAATACTGCTGCACGGGGGCATCGAGATCGAGCTTGCCCTGCTGCGCCAGTTCCATGGCCGCGATGGCGGTAATGGGCTTGGCGATGGATGCCGTGCGGATCGCAGACGCGGGCGTTGCCGCCACCTCGTTCTCAAGGTCAGAGGAACCGTATGCCTGGGAAAAAACGATCTTGCCGTGATCGACAACCGCGAGGGTCATTCCAGGAATGCCTTGCTTTTGCAGCAACTCGTGGGCAAGCGAGTTGATCTTTGCGGCGTCGACGACCGGAACCACATGCGCGGCCGGCGGCGAGACCTGAGCGGATGCAATAGCACCCATCGCAAGAATCGCGAGGGCCAGGCAAGCGCGAACTACACCACCTGAACAGTGCCACCGCCATCGTAGCGGCATCATTTGCCGGCGAATGGAGCCGGCTCGACTGCTTCGATTCGCACACCAGACAGGCTTTCGCCTGCGCTGAAAGTGCCGATGTAAGCGCTGCGGCGACCGTGGGTACTCCACCGGGAGTCGAGGCCGTCGCCCTGAAATTCGTCGGTGAGCGCCACGGCTGACATAGCGTGATCGACGTCGGTGAGCGGCGGATAGAAATTGGTCTCATTGCCACAGACGTGGTCGTGATGGTTGAGCGGACGAGTAACGATCGTGGCGAGGTGCCCGGCGCGGAGCACGGCGTGACCTTCGTGCAGGTCGGAAGGCATATCGAGAACGACAGGCACATATTCTGTGCGGACAACATTCTCGAGGAGGCGACCGGCCTGGTGGTGTGCCAGCGCAATTAACGCCGCGCGTTGCGCGGGGCTGGCGGCATTGTCAACCATGAGCACCGATTGCGCGGGATAAGGATCGCCATAAGGATCGCCCAAGGTCGCGCGAGCGCGGACGGCGGCAGCGACAGTAAGGCCGTCAAGCTTGACGCCGTTCCAGCTGCCCTGCTCCACGTGCCACGCCAGGAGCGCGAAGTTGCCGGTGAGTCCGACCTCACCGTTGGCGAAACATTGTGCGACATACACGTCGGTGGAGCGGGACTCGATGTAGTCGCCGCGAAGTTGCTGGGCTTGCGATGAAACGGCCAACGACAACGCGAAGGCAACGGACAGAATCGTAGCTTTGCGCATGGGACACTCCTCACCCGAAAGTTATTGTTATTTTAGATGAAGTTCGCGAGCGTGGCGCTTCCGGAAACGCGACAAAATCATTCACCACGGAAGACACGGAACGCACGGAATCATTTGAACGGTGTCACCGCCGCAATCATGATGAGCGTCCAGTCGGTTGGGTCGCAGCTCGGTCAGTGCAGGGGAAGCACAGGCGGTGTTCTAGAATACCGGCAATGACTGATGACCTGCTGCGGTTCCGTCCTGAGTTCCCCATCCTCGAAAACACGACTTACATGATCAGCAACTCGCTGGGCGCGATGCCGCGCGGCGTTGCCGACCAGTTGCAACATTACGCCGAGACCTGGAACACCCGCGGCGTGCGAGCGTGGGAAGAAGAGTGGTGGATGCTGGCTGCCGAGGTGGGTGACGAAATCGGCGCGCTGATGAATGCGCCGAAGGGATCGGTGGCGTGTCTGCAGAACGTCACGACCTGCGAGGCGACGGTGGCATCGTGCCTGGACTTCAGCGGGCGACGCAATAAGGTGGTGTACTCCGACCTGAACTTTCCCTCGATCATGTACTTCTGGGAGGCGCAGCGCGCGCGGGGCGCACGCGTGGTGATGGTTCCGAATGACGACACGGTGCATGTCAATACGGAACGCCTGGTCGGCGCCATCGACGAGGAGACGCTCATCGTGCCTATGTCTCATGTCATTTTTCGCAGCGCGTTCATTCAAGATGTTGCTGCGATCGTGGAAAAAGCGCACCGCGTTGGGGCGTATGTGCTGCTGGACTCGTTCCAGGCACTGGGGACGGTGCCGTTCGACGTGCAGCAGCTTAATGTGGATTTCTGCACCGGCGGAGTGTTGAAGTGGCTTTGCGGCGGACCAGGAACGGGGTATCTGTATCTGCGTCCGGATTTGGCGAAGAAGCTGGAGCCTACCTTCACCGGATGGATGGGGCATCGCAACCCGTTCGGATTCGAGATTGGGCCGAACCAGTACACCGATGGCATCTACCGGTTTACGCAAGGGACGCCAAACATTGCGGCGCTGCACGCGGCGAGGCCGGGAGTGAAGATCATCGCTGACGCTGGGGTCGCGAATATCCGCGAGAAATCGAAGCGACAGACGGCGCGACTGATCGAGATGGCCGATCAGCGCGGGTGGCGAGTGAACACACCGCGTGATCCTGAGAGGCGCGGCGGAACGGTGTCGATCGACATGCCGGAAGCCGAGCGGGTATGTACTGAATTGCTGAAACGCGACGTGCTCGTGGACTATCGTCCTAAGGCGGGAGTGCGGTTTTCTCCGCATTTCTACAACACGGACGAGGAAATTGAGCGCGCGATCAATACGGTGGACGACATCGTGCTGGGCCTTCGCGCCTAGTTGCCTGACGGGCTCCTGATAATCAATTGGATACAGGCCGTTGACACTTCGCCTTTTCTTCGCTCACAATTAGGGCGGAGGTAAAGCGCAACCATGGCCCTGACCCGCCGACAGAAACAGGTTTACGACTTTCTCGCCGGATTTGTGGAAGAGCACGGCTATTCACCTTCATTCGAGGAGATCGGCGAAGGCCTTGGACTCAGCTCGCTGGCCACGGTGCACAAGCACGTCAGCAACCTGGAAGAAAAGGGCCTGCTGAAACGCGACTACAATCGCAGCCGGTCCATTGATCTGCTGAAGCCGCGCGGTCGCATGCGGCAGATGCTCGGTGGAGCTCCCGCAGCTTCAGACCTGACTTTGCCTTTGCTGGGGCGTATCGCAGCCGGACGCCCGGTGGAGGCGATGGAGAATCCCGAGACCATTTCGCTGGCGGACTTCACGCGATCGAAAGATGTGTACGTATTGCAGGTTACGGGCGAAAGCATGCAGGACGAGCACATTGTGAACGGTGACTACGTGCTGGTGGAAAAGACCAACGTCTCGCGCGACGGAGAGATCATCGTCGCGCTGGTGAACGGGTCCGACGCGACACTGAAGCGGATCTTCACCGAGGGAGACAAGATCCGGCTGCAACCGTCGAACTCTGCCATGCAACCTATCGTGGTTCCGGCCGCGTCGGTACAGATCCAGGGACGAGTGATCGGAGTGCTGCGAAAGTATTAGGGCGCTCTCTGACTCCTTCAACGTAGTAGTATTGTTGCAGGAGTATCTCGATGACCCTCGCTTCGCAGCGCCTTGCCCTCGCTACGTACGTGCGCCTGATGCGCGCTGCCAATTCGGCCCGCAGCCATGCCTCGCGCCACCTCGGCGATAGCGGGCTCACTCTCACCCAATTTGCGGTTCTCGAAGCCCTCTACCACCTTGGAGCCATGTCGCTATCGGACATCGCGGAGAAGGTCCTGACGACCGGCGGAAATCTCACGATGGTGGCCGGAAACCTCGAGCGGGACGGCCTGGTTAAGCGGCAGAAGTCGCCACAGGATGGCCGGGTTCAAATCCTGGTGCTGACTCCCAAGGGGAAATCGTTGATGCGCATGGTGTTCCCGATCCATGCGGCGGCGATCACGGAGTTCATGGCTGCCCTAAATGCGGAGGAGCTCGAGCAACTGGGTGACCTGTGCCGCGAACTGGAAAAGCCGAGCGATGCGTAAGTTCTGCTGTTTCTGACGGATTCGGATGCCTCCGTGGCCCCCTCTGAATCTTACTTTAACGTTAAAGCATCTATTGTTTAGTAAGTGAGGAGGACGGCATGATTACCATTCGGCCATCGGCAGAACGCGGACACGCCAACCACGGCTGGCTCGATACTTACTTTACGTTTTCGTTCGCCAACTACTACGACCCGAAGCACATGGGATTTCGTGACCTGCGGGTCATCAACGAAGACTGGATCAGCGCGAACCAGGGGTTCGGCTCGCACCCGCACCGCGACATGGAGATCATCACCTACATCATCGAAGGTGAGCTGAGCCATCGCGACAGCACAGGGCACGAAGCCAGCATCAAGCGGGATGACGTGCAGCGGATGTCGGCAGGTACTGGAGTAGTGCACAGCGAGTACAACAACTCGGACTCGCCGGTGCACCTGCTGCAAATCTGGATCCTGCCGGAAGCGGACGGGCTGAAACCGAGCTACGAGGACCGCACGTTCACGCACGAGGAGAAACAGGACCAACTGCGGCTGATCGCCTCGCACGACGGGCGGAAAGGATCGACGCGCATCAATCAGGATGCGAGCGTTTACGCATCGCTACTCGCGAGCGGGAAATCGCTTGAGCTGCCGCTGGCGTCCGGGCGGCATGCCTGGGTGCAGCTGGTCAGCGGCGAACTCGACGTGAACGGAACCCGCCTGAAGAAGGGCGACGGGGCGGCCATCAGCAGAGAAGAGAAGCTGACGCTGGCCAGCGTGAGCGGCAATGGCGAGGCCGAGTTCCTGGTCTTCGACCTGGCGTAAGTTGAGCGGAGATCAAATACGGGAGGCGAAGCTCGCCTCCCGTTTCGCTTTGCCAGAGCTATTTGCCCTTGGCGATCACAAGAGACTTGGCAAACGCGTCGAACTCGGGCTCAAACTTGGCGGCGTTCGCGGTGTCCACGATGGCGTTGAGCTGTAACTGAGCGTTCTTTTTTCCATCGAACATGTAGTTATAGGACGTGAGAGTCTTGCCGTCTTTGGCCTTGATGTTCCACACCAGCTTTTGTCCCTTGGCGCCATCGGTGGTGACGAACTCAGTCTTGGCGGCGAGGGCGCGTTCGGGAGTGGCTTGCTTGACAGTACGGCGAAGCCAGTCGTCATAAGTGAAATCGGCGTGGGCCAGCACGGGATGAAAGCTGGCGGTGGGATCGGCGGTGCTGACCAGCCAGTCGAGTTCGTCGGCGGAGCTGCCTTTACGGTGGCCCTTGTTCCAGCCGTCGCTGTACTTGAACGAAAATTCATTGGGGACTTCGTAGGTCTTTTCCTGGGCGATAGCGGCTGAAACGAACAGCACCAGCAGTGCCGCACTTACGAACCATTTCTTCACTTGTGATTCTCCTTGGGCATCGGGGCCACCGACACCCTTCGGCGTTGACTGGCAGGGAGTGTTCGGGGAAAGCGCGACGCGGGTTGATGAATTCGAGGGTGGCCGCAAGGTGAGCGGCTTCCCTGATTGCGATTGTACATCGCGGCGATTGCGATGCGCCTCGGTATGCTCGTTTACCATCGAAGTGTGAGCGATCAACAACAGGCTAGCAGCGCGCTTCGCTGGGTTCGCGAGGCCGTGCGTGTGCGCGGAGTGCTGGGGGCCTTGCGATACTACGGAGCCGGCTCGTTGGAGCTGCTTCGCGATCTGACTCCGGAACGAAGGCGATCGCGGTACGGCGACATCGAGTACGACTTCGATCATGGCGTAGATACCACGTGGGCGACGGTTCCGCTGCGGACGCGCATTCGCGAGTTGCTGTCGGGTGGGCAATATCAGCCATCGGAGCCGGATCTGTTTCACGAGATCCTGCGGGCGGTGCCCGTGGAGTTGGAAGGCTTCACGTTTATCGACCTGGGATCGGGTAAGGGGCGCACTTTGTTGATGGCGTCGGATTACCCGTTCAGGAGGATTATCGGCGCCGAGTTGCTTGCGGAACTGGACGCGATTGCTGGCGAGAATATTGCGCGCTATCAAGGCGAACACCAGAAGTGCTTCGCGCTGGAGTCTCACGCGGGCGATGCGCGGGAGTTCCGGTTCCCTGCCGAGCCAACGGTTCTGTACCTGTTCAATCCGTTTCCGGAGCACGTGCTGCGCAGTGTGTTGGAAAACTTGCGTGAGTCGCTGAAGGTGTCTCCGAGAGATGTGGTTGTGATTTACCACAACCTGATTCACGAGCGAGTGTTCTCTGGGTGCGAGTGGCTGCGGCCGGTGGTTCGGACTACGCAGTTTGCGATTTATCGGGCTGGGTAGGCTGACCAGGTGCAGGTTGGAACAGGAAATTCGTTGCTCTGCCGTTGATTATGACAACAATGCCTCACGTTGGTGCAGCCGGGCGGATTGCATTGCCTGGGCGCGAAGTACCCCCTCCCCCCACCCTGCAAATTCCTTGTTTTCAGAAGCATGCACGGATTTCGTTCTAAATTCGTGTAGCCAAAGGAGTTAGGAGTCAGAATCCTGATAAATAAAGAGTTAGGAGGTTGCTTTGGACGGGCAAAGTGACGTGTGGAAGGGGAATTGGTAAGAAGGCGGCAACAATCAGGACCTGTCACAGGTCAAAGCTCACATTTCCGGGTGGACGAAGGACGTGTCAGGCTGTCATCTCGTTGGAAGACAACTCTCCCTTGTCCTAACCGCAGCGAGTTTAGGGTAGATGGATGTCGGGAGATAGGACGCAGGTCACGTTTGAATGTGATAACGCTCGGGGGGAAGTTCCCAGCTTCCAGAACTCCAGGTTAGCCCAAAAGACGGGCGTGTAGTGCACCCTTCCAGAACTGGACACGGTCATAGGATATGATTCAGGGCCTCCGCCGGGAGGCGAGATGGGAAGAAGACCAAGAGTTCAGAGAACCGCCGAAGAGAAGTTTGCCATTGTGATGGAAGGTCTGAAGTCGGGGAAAGTCTCGGAGACCTGCCGCAAACACGAGATTGGTCCTGCGCTGTTCTACCGTTGGAAAGACGAGATGGAGAAAGGTGCTCTGGCTGCGCTTGGGGGGAGGAGCGCAGCCGCGCCGGCCGACGAAGAGCAGTCCAAGCGCATCAAGCAACTGGAGCGTGCGCTGGGGCGGTCGCATCTGCAGATCGAAATCCTAAAAAACGTGTTGGGCGAGTGAGCTGCGGGCAGGCTCATTCACAGGCCCGGCAGTTGGTGGCCCAGGGTGGTGAAGCGAAGTTGGTGGCCGAGACCATTGGCATAAGTCGGTCGTCTCTGTACTACCAGCCGAAACCTCGTACGTCGCGGGCTGATCGCCGCCAGGACGAAGCCATCGTCGTGGCCTGCGGCGACAAACCGGCATATGGCTATCGTCGGGTGGCGTGGTGGTTGCGGCGCAAGCAGGGGCTGACGGTCAACGGCAAACGCGGGTTGCGGGTGATGCGTGAACGCGGCCTGCTGGTCGCTCCACGGCGACTGCGGGCGCGGCGCCAGAAGGAGTGGGGCCGAGTGATAGCGGAGGCACCGAATCAAGTGTGGCAGTCTGACATGACGAAAGTGTGGGCAGGAGCCAACGTCGGCTGGGCTTACCTAGTCTCGGTCATCGATTGCTGCACCCGCGAGATCGTGGGCTGGGACCTGAGCCTACGTTGCCGTACGCAAGAAGCCATCGCAGCCGTAGAACGCGCCGTGCTGCAGGCGATGGCGGACGGATCGCGGGGCTCGGGACTGGTACTGACCACCGACAACGGCACCCAGTTCACCTCGACGCGCTTTGTCGAGACGCTGTCGCGCCTGGGCATCACCCATCGCCGTACGGCCTACAATCACCCCGAAGGCAATGGACTGATCGAACGGTTTCACCGCAGCTTGAAGGAGGAAGAGATCTGGCTTAACGAATACCGCAGTCTGGCGGAAGCCACCGAGTCGATCGCGCGCTGGATCACCGAGTACAATCACGACCGCCCTCATCGGGCGCTCAGCAATCGCACTCCACGCGAAGCCCGGGCGGGCTTCGCACAAACTCAACCCTTACCAAAAACCGAGGCCCTCAGTGTCTAGTTTAGGAGGGTGCACTACAGGCGAACCTGGGGCACCCGGCTTTCTTCAAGGAAAGTACGCTCAGATATACTGCCACGAACGCACTGCTCGTTGTCGCCATCTGGCGAACTTGCGTCGTTCATCCACGGTGAAGACGGCGGTCGTCGCCGATATTGCAAGTACAGCATGATGACGCTTGGGCTGTGATTCTGTATGTTCGCTTTCACATACGCGCCGACCTTCGTCTCGAGCGATGCTTCGTGACGGCCAGATTCCGGTAATTCTCGTACCACATATCGGGCTATTTATGCTTGCACAGAATCCATTGGTCGTGCCGGGAAGAATCGTCGGCTGATCTTCTTGCCCAGACTTACTGATGGATCTTCGATCAGGGGTTTGGTGATGTATTGGCTGACAGCTGCCGTTATTACGATCACAATGGGGAGTGCGACCTCGGCCCTCAGGTGCACACCGTGCCATCTGTCTGCAACAGCACGAACCACTCCAATGGTCGCAAAATGCACTAGGTACATCGAGTACGAAAGGACGCCAATACGAGAGATGGGTGCCAGGCTAATCCCTTGAGTCAAAACGAAGAAGCATAGCAGGAACAGAAACAAAACGGTAAGTCCCCAGCTGCTAAAGACGCACGGGAGCGCTAGAAGCAACAGTCCGATAGGAGAGAATTCGTTTTTCTCAACCAATTGGTAGAGCAGGAACCCGAATCCGAAGCACGGGAGCTGATGAGGCAGCCACAGATATACAAATTCGGACGCAAGATGCGATTCATTGGGCAGAAGATGCGCTACAAGGAAATTGTGGAAATAGAGCCTCGCGAATATGACTGAAACAACGAAGGTGAAGGTTATCGCAGCGTATGGGATGACGCCTCGCCCCTTCCCGAGAAAGAAGTAGAACAGAGGAAAGATGAAATAGAACTGCATCTCCACCGCAATGCTCCACCCCCCCGGCACGACCGAGTTGAAGGCGGTCGGCGTCAGCCAATGCATAAACGAAAATGTCAGGGCAATATCTTTCCAGGAGATCCCGTTGGGGGCCCAATACCGGGCAGAAACCCCATCTTTCAATAAGTAGAAGATACCCGCAAGAAGAAATAGCGGCACTATGCGGAATACGCGTCTGATGTAAAAAGAACAAACGGTTTTTTTGCAGACCGCTCCCTTGAATGTGAGCAGCATCGTGAAGCCGCTAATAATAAAAAACAGCTGGACGCCAAATTGCCCGTAAGCCAGAGAGAAGCCCTTTGTCACCTGCAGCAGACTGGGGAAAGCGAACGCGCAATGGAGCGCAATAACCAAAAGGACTGCGAGCCCCCTGAGAGTGTCTAGCGAAGTTACTCGGTGATTCGTAGACGAGGGTGTCATTATCACCAAACTGATCTTCTGCACGAAGTGAAATGGTAGTGTATCGCCTCTCGCGCTGGTTACGGAATGGGAAATCACGGATTTTGGCAGGCTCTATGAAAGGGGATGTCAAGAGAAAACACTTCTCGGTAGTGGGCTGTTTTGAAAACAGCCCACTACCCACTTCTCCCATCGCCGGGGCAGAGGTACTTCTCTGGCATCCAGCCGCTTGGGTGACGCTGGGGTGCCGGCGACGCGCAGCTCTTCGGTCGTTTTCATTTCCACGCTATGGCATTCTTCGCTAGCTGAAGCTACCCAAGCCTGACGGTGGTCCCGCCCAGCGGGCCAACCATGGTTCTATCTGAGACTCGTCCGCCGCGGCGGACGGCCAGTATGGCTTTGTTGGGTTATCCGAGGGAGCCCGCCGCGGCGGGGTAGCCCGTGAGACTTGCTCCGCCCATGGCGAAGACGCAGCCTAACCCGCCCAAAGATACTTACCCTCGAACCCGAGCTCGCAGCCCGAACAGAAAAACGCGGAGTGAAAGTCGCCCTTCTCCTGCGGTGCCGCGCGCTCAAGCGGCTTGTGGCTTCACATACTCGGCGTCGAACGCCTCGCCTTTCTTCCCCACATGTTGGGTGCCCCAGGTGCGCGTCCCGATTTTGGACGCTAACCTGGGTTCAGGAAGATTCGAGCAACGCCGCCCGATTCCTGCAACTCTCGATCTCTCGCCATCCACTCCAATTCAATCTCGACCACGCCCTTCTCGCGGAAAGCATAATGCCGGAAACTGCTCCAGAGCCAGTCGCCTGCCTCCTTCACCAGTCCACGCTTCACGGGGTTCCGATGCAAGTAACGCAGCTTCACGGTGAACTCTTCGGCATTTCTGACGTTGCGGTCATAGTAGCGTTTCTGCCAGAAGGAACCTGCGGGGTGCCCCTCGATAAGGTCGAAGGCGTTGTCAAGCGACACTCCCCCTGTGGCGGTGCGTGAGCACCGCTTGCTCGCCAGCGCGATTGAGGACGAAAGCCACTGGAGAACTCGCGTTAATCAGTTTGCGGTGAAACTAACTTCGTTCCACCACCCATCGATACGGCCCTGAACTGCGACCATGATTCTTCTATGCGAACCTCCCGTCTCACACGGGAGGCGAGAACGCCCAATCAAGGTTTCGATCGAGTCCGTCGTGACGGACTGACCAGGGGCACCCGCGGGCTATTCTCGATGCGAACGATCTCCGGATACGCGGTGTTGGTGCGCAGCATCCAGTAGAGTCGTACCGCCAACTTGCGCGCCGCCGCCACCTTGGCTACGCCTTTCGCCATGCGATGGCAGCGCTGCTGATATGTCTTGCGAAAACTTTCATCCAACCGGGTCACGTTGTGCACCGCTTCCACCAGCAGCGTGCGCACAAAGCGGTTGCCCTGCTTGCTGATCGCGCCCAACCGCTGCCGTCCACCCGAACTGCGCTCGCGCGGAATCAACCCCAGATAGCTGGCCACCTGCTTGCCTCGCCGAAAGCGCGAAGCGTCGCCGATGGTCACCACAAATGCCAGCGCCGTAATCGGACCCACACCGGGTTGCGTCCTTAATAGTTGCGCCATTTTGTCTCTCTGAGCTTCTTCTTCCGCCGCCTGGTCCAACTCGCCGATCTGCTGGTCCAGACTCTTCAGCAACGCCAGCAAGTCCTGACGTCGTCTCCCCGCCCAGCCTTGCAGCGGCAACTCGCGTAACGCTTTCTGTCCCGCCGCGCTCCACAGCGTGCTCTTCTTCTGCATCCCGCGATTCATCGCCAAGTGCTGCAACCCGTTCTTCACCCGCGTCCGGATCTCCACCAGCTTGTGCCGATGAATCAGTCCGCCGCGGCGGACCGCACATCCCGCTGCTCGGCACTCGGCACCCACAACTTCGGAAACCGATTCTCCATCAGCAGCTTCAGAATGTGCGCCGCGTCCCGCTTGTCCGTCTTCTGCTTCCTCACGTAGCTGGCCCGGATCTGCGCTGCATCCCCGACCCATACCTCGTGTCCTAACTGCCGCAACAGATCCACGAACCACTGACTGTTGCCGCAGGCTTCCATTCCTACCAGCGCCGGCTCTGCCAAGCTGCGATAAAACCGCTCCGCTTCGCCGTCACCGTTGACCAGCTTGCCCTCGCCGGTTTCCCCTGTCGCGGCGTCCAACCACGCCACTTGTTGCCAGCTGGGATGAAAATCGCATCCTATAATCTTCATCGAAGGCTCCTTCCGTCCCCTCGGTCTTTCGTCCTCAATCACAAAAGACTACTCGGGTTCGATCGAGCCTTCGACCTTATCCAATCAAGGTTCGCCCTTCTTTTGGGCTAACCTGGGCGGCCTCACGTCGGCCACGCAGCCGCTTGGTAAACGACAACTTCAAGTAGTGGATCGCGTCGGCCAGCGTGCCGTGCTCGGGCTCGCTCAACAACAGGTGGACGTGTTCGGGCATCACCACGTAGCCGTAAACGCGCAAGGCGAAGCGACGGCGCATCTCTTCCAGGCAGACGGGAAACAAGTGGTAAACTTCCGCGCAATTGAAATTGGGCCGGCGGCGATAACAACTGAAGGTGACGAAGTGCGATTGTCCGGATTGCTGGCGGCGCCGCAAGCCACTTGGTATGGACGGAATTTATAACATTCGCCATTGTGGGTACAGTGACCCCAGGTTAGCGCGCAAAGAACGCGCGCGAACCTGGGCACCCACAAGATTGTTTTTCTGACGACCATCGGTTACCCGGGGCACTCCGGCCCCTTGGCGGCCTGCGCGTTGGGCTATCTTAATTTCCGTGCTTCGGCGCGGGACTGGTTCATTCGCTTGGCCATGCATGGTCGCAGGCTGCGAGTTGCCGGGTTTGCGGACAGAACTCAGGGCCGAGTTCAGGGTTAGAATCTCGGGGTGTGAACTTTGCGGTCGCTTACGACATCGTTGGCGTGGGTGTTGTTGTTCGGCGCGTGTGCGCTGAACGGACAGACGACTGCGCCCTCTGCTCCTGAACGGTCTGAGTCGGCCACTACCATCAAAACCACTGCACGATTCGTAATCGTAGATGTTGTGGTGACCGACAAGCAGGGCAAGCCAGTGCATGGTTTGAAGCCGCAGGACCTGGTTGTGCTCGAGGATGGCAAGCCGCAGCGGATTGTCGGGTTCGAAGAGCACGGGCCTGACATTGCGGATACCCATCCGCCGCGCGCCGTGAACCTGCCTCCGGACACGTACACCAACTACATCGGTGTGCAGCAGTCGGGCGCAACCAATATTATTCTTTTCGACTCCCTGAACACTGACCGACAGAATCTGGTCATGGCGCGACAGGAGCTCCTGCAGTATCTGAGCAAGATGCCGCCCAAAACCAGGGTCGCGCTATTCATGCTCAACTCGGAGCTTCACCTGGTGCATGGGATAACCGAAGACCCGAGCGAGTTGATCGAGGTAGCGAAACAGCTATCGACGACTCCTCATCCCAGCTTCAGCAAGGCTCGCGACGTATCCGAGGCCGTAGGGAGATTGCGGGAGACCTTGCTCGCGAGGAATCCTGTGGTCTTCCGAAGCATGGTCCGGTTTCTCTGGGCAGAGCAGGAGGGCAAAGAAGAATCTCGATCGCTGGTTACGATGCAGGCGTTGGCACAACTGGCGCGGAGCGTGGCAGTGATACCAGGCCGCAAGAACTTGATCTGGATATCGGGAGGGATCCCGTTCGATCCGACCAGTACCGCTGTTCAGCTGCGCCAGCTGGCTACCTTGCTGACGGCTACCCAAATTGCGGTATATCCCATCGATGTGCGGGGAGTCACGTATCTCGGTACCGATGGCGCAACACGCGACTCAGAGATATATTCGCGATTTGGTGGCAGCTACGAGGCAACGTCAGGCCAGAGCCAGGAACTACTGGCCGTGCACGAAACGATGACGAACCTTGCGAGCATGACAGGCGGACGGATGTACGCCAACCGCAATGATCTACATGCGGCGATCGGTGAGAGCATCGACTCTGGATCGAACTATTACAACCTGGTGTACCGTCCGGAGAACAACGACTGGAACGGTAAGTTCCGCAAGATCTCTGTCAAGACGTCGCAGCCTAACTTGAAGGTCCAGAGCAGACCTGGGTATTATGCGGCGCCGGAGCCACTGCGGTCTCCGGGCGTTGACCAGAGCTTCAAGATTGCGATGCAGGCTGATGTGCCCAATTCGACGACGTTGATCTTCAAAGCGCGAGTGCGTCCCGCGGAAAGCCAGGAGAAGAAGACCCAGATCGATTTCCTGGTTGACGTGCACGATCTCTCGCTCAACCGAGCGACTGATGGCCGAAACCAGCCTGACGTGCTATTCGTGGCTGCCGTGCGGGACGCCAAGGGCCAACCGGTAGACAGTGACGTGGCTACCTATCGGCAACCGTTGAGCAAACCCGAACTGCAATCGCTATTGCGTACAGGTCTGCAGTTGCACCAGGAGATGGAGTTAAAGAGCGGCGCGTACGTCGTTCGTCTGGGAGTAGTTGACCGGCTCTCAGGAAAAGTGGGCACGTTGGATGTTCCGTTGAACGTTGGCGGCAAAGCTAACTAGATTGTTTGCGCACGCCTAACTTCGAGTTCCCTCAGGGGCTAAAGGGAATTCTCACGCCTCGCGGACTAAAGTCCGCTCGGCGGGTCGAAAATAAACAGCCTAGACGCTGACCTAAAGGTCAGCTCTACTCAAAGCCGCTTTTTTCCGCAGCCTGTAAAGCTGTGCCCCTTCAAAAGCATCAACTAATTCAGTTCCCTGACCCAGATGTTGCGGAAGCTGAGAGGTTCGCTTTTGTCGCCGTGCGCCTGGAGCTTGATCGGCGCGCCGTCGAAAGCCTTGTAGAAAGGCTTGCCGATGTAGAGCGTCTCGCCCTTCAGTTCGAAATGGTTCTGGACGAGGATTCCGTTGAGGAAGGCAGTCACATAGGCCGGGGTCTTCAGCGAGCCGTCGGCGTTGAATGTGGGCGCCGTCCAGACGACGTCGTAGGTTTGCCATTCGCCGGGCTTGCGATTGGCGTTCACGAGTGGAGGATTTTGCTTGTAGATGCTGCCTGCCTGTCCGTTGACGTAGGTTGGGTTGTTGTAGTTGTCGAGGACCTGCAACTCGTATCCGGCGTCGCCAGGACCGGTGGAGGCGAGAAAAATGCCGCTGTTGCCACGGGCCTGGCCCGTGCCGGTAATGTTTTCAGGGACTCGCCATTCGAGGTGAAGCTGGTAGTTCTTGAAGGATCGCTTGGTCTCAACGTTGCCGGTCGCCTTGTTCACGGTCACTACGCCGTCGGCGACGATCCACTTTGCGGGCGATTTGTCGGCGACGGAAACCCACTCGTCGAGATTCTTGCCGTCGAACAGGATGATGGCGTCGGATGGAGGCGCGGTGCAGGTGGCGCCCGGAGTGACGACGCGGGGCACCGGCTGCCAGACTTCGGTGTCTTCGGGTTTCGGCGCGGTTTGCGAGAAGAGCGCAAGGGCAACAGCAAACAACATCGCGAGGCCGATGAGGTTCGATCGTAGGTTGCGCGTCATGAGACGAAGATACACCGAATGGAGCGAAAGCTGCGGTCGAAAAGTGGGGCCGGGGCTAAAGAGGTTGCTGAAAAAGTCCTAAACGCGTACGCCTCGCTGACTAAAGTCCGCTAGGCGGGTCAAGAAACAAAGGGCCAACCGGCACGGCTCAAGAGGCTGCTGAAAAAAGAACCAAGGTAGTAATTTTGGGGCGTTTTCGCCCGAATTTTGGCTCGTAAGCTATTGAGCCTTGGTTCGACAAATAGCCGAATTTACTCGTTTGAGTCTTTTTTCAGCAGCCTCTCAAGCCGTGCCCCTTCAAAACCTCACTCGAAAGAGGCTTTCCCAACAGACTCTTCGTGCTTGACAGGTTGCGAGGCTTCGCATATCCTATGCATCGGATAGCGAGGTATACAATGAATTTCAAGGGGACACTACCGACATTGATCCTGGAAGCGGTGGAACAGGAGCCGAGCCACGGCTACCGCATCGCACAGCGCATCAAAGTGCGCTCGAAGGGCGTGCTGGATTTCAAGGAGGGCACCCTTTACCCTGCGCTGCATAAACTGGAGAATGAGGGACTGGTTGCCGCGTCGGAGGAGATCGAAAATGGCCGTGCGCGGCGGTATTATCGGATCACGAAATCGGGACGCGCGGTGTTGGCCAAAGACCGGGCAGAGTGGCGGAAGCTTTCGCGAGCAGTAACGATGATCCTGGAGGAGGCGTAAATGACGACGACATTCGAGACATGGCTGGGGCAGGCAACTCGACATCTATCGCGGGACTCCGCGGCGCAGGTGCGGAGCGAGATTCGAGAACATTACGACGCAGCGAGAGAAAATGCGGTGGAGCGCGGCGTGGGTGACGACGAAGCAGATCGGCTGGCCCTGGAGGCTTTGGGGGACGCGAAGGCGGCGAACCGGCAATATCGCAAGGTGATGTTGACTTCGGGAGAAGCGAGAGTGCTGCGCGAAGGAAATTGGGAAGCCGGAGCGGTGTGCTCGCGCAGCTGGTTGAAGTGGGTTCTGCTGATGACTCCGGTGGCCACGCTGCTGGCAGGGATGGGCTTTTACTTCTCGGGTGCAACCGGCGTGGCGCGGGTGCTGCTGGTCGGCGGAGTGGGCATGAGTCTGTTGTTCGTGGCGCCGTTCCTGCCGGTGTACACGCCGGCGCGCAGCCGGGTTTACCGCGTGGTGAAATGGGTGGTGCTCGCGGCGATACTCGTGGTGGCGTTTTGGCCGGCATTGCTGCAATGGTCCTGGTTGATGCTCTCGTGCCTGTGGGCCATAGCGTGGGTGGAATGGACGCGGGTTTCGATACGGCGGAAGCTGCCGGTCGAGAGGTGGCCGAAGCAGTTGTATCTGTAGCAAGGATTGCGAAGGGCGCCGCGCGGATTGAAATCCGGGCGGCGTTTTTATTGGAGAGGTGAGAGTCGAAAAGCAGATCCCGCGGTCGCCACGGCGACCGGGGGATGACAATACATAAAGTTTAGAAAGTGATCTTGGCGGCGACTTGCATGCCGCGGGGACCGCCGCTACCGAGGAACGGATTGCCGATGCCGACATCGCCCGTCGCCGTCAGCGCATAAGAGCCGACGCCGCGACCAACGTTGTCGATGCCGTTCACGCCGGTGTCGGCGATGAAGTTGGGTAGTATCGGGCTGGAGAAGTTGGGATGATTGAAGAGGTTGAAGAACTCCGCACGGAGAGTTAGTTGCACGCGTTCGGTGAGCTGCGTGTTTTTGAACACCGAAAAGTTGAACTCCTTAAAGGAGGGACCAACCAGCGAGTTGCGTCCCAGGTTGCCGAAGTGGCGGCTACCGGCAAGACAGTTGCTGTCACCGGACGATGAGATGGCCGTCGTGTTGCCGAAGGTGCAGGGCACAGCGAACGACGACAGGTCGAGGAAGTTGGCGGCGGTGCTGCCGTAGCGGATCGGTCCGACGACATCGGGGCGGTCGAAGCCTTCACCCGAGCCGGAGTAGTCGCCCTGGAAATTGTAGTTCAGGTTGAAGGGCTGTCCGTCTTGCAGGCTGAGCACACCGTCGATGCCCCAGCCATTTTTGAGCTTGCTGTAATCGCCGTCGAACTTCGGCAGTTGATAGGTAAAGTTGAGGGTGAAGCGGTTGCGAATGTCGAAGTTGGAGTTGCCGCGCTCGGCGTTGGTGTTCCAGCTATTGTTGGGCTGAGCAGCATTGGGGATGAAGTCCTCGGAGTCGCTGGCATTGTCGATGGAATGCCCCCATACGTAGTTGGCCTGCAGCGAGAGACCGTGCCAGCCGTTCATACGCAGGCTGGCCTGCAATGCGTTGTAGATAGAGTTGGCCGATGCTTCTTCCTGGTTCACATAGAAGAAGTTGGGGAAGTTGTTGCGGGGCACGTTGTAATTCACGCCATCGGGGCCGTCGAAGCCGGCGATGTAGCAATTGGGAGCAGTTTGGCCGTTGGCCGCGCATTGGCTGAGATCGTAAGCCGTAATTTCCTGCTGAGTGGGCTGGTTGATGTCGCGGAAGCGGAAGAGCTTGGTGCCCTTGGATCCGACATAACCGAGTTGCATCATGATCTTGCTGGTGATCTGGCGCTGGATATTGAGGTTCCAGTTCTGCACGTAGGGCGTGCGGATGTTGGGATCGACACCGAAGTAGCTACCCAGCGGTGATGCCGTTCCGTACACCGGCGCTCCAGCGTTGATGGTGTTGCCGCTCAAGCCGGCAAAGCCGATGGCTGCCACGCCGACTCCGGTGTAGGCCGGACCGGGACAGAAGGTGCAATTCCAGGGAATGTGAGCGAGGAAGATGTCTTGCGAAAAGGCATCGTAGAACATTCCCCAGCCGGCGCGAATGACGGTGGAGCCGTCGCCGGTGAGATCGTAGGCAACGGCGATGCGCGGCGCGAAGTTGTTGAAGTCCTTGTTGTAGAGGCTGGAGGGGCCGCCCGGTCCACCGACCTGAACCAGCGTTCCACCGTTGGCCGGAGTCAACTGGTAGAACAGGTTGTTCTTCTCGCTGGGGACGCCGAAGTAATCCCAACGCACGCCGTAGTTCAGGGTGAGACGCTTGGTCCAACGGAAGCTGTCTTGCACGTAGAGGCCGTTACTGTTCTGCGCTTCGTGACGATTACTGTAGCCGGAGGCCTGGCTGCCGCCGGAGGGATTGCCTTCCAGAAACTGCGCCAGCGCGGAATTCAAATCGTCGCCGCCGAAGCTCAGCTTGCCGCGGAAATTGTTGTTCTGGATAAGGTTGATGGTGGTGCGACGGAACTCGTAACCGAACTTGAAGTCGTGGCGACCGATCTGCCAAGAGTAATTGTCAATGAAGTGCCAGTTGGTATCAACGCGCTGACGCGGCACGGAAGAGGTGGCGCCAATCACGGAAAAGGAGCCGACGGAAATATTCGGCAGGCCGTAGTTGTAGGAAGTCACGCCGGTATCCATGCCGATGGAGGCTGGATTAAACGATTGGTCTTCAGGGAAGAACCCCTGCTGATACTGGTTCCAGCCGAGGCGGGCTTCGTTCACCTGCGCGGAGTTCACGACTTTGACCCACGATAGAGAGACGAGTTGGACGGTGGTGGGCGTGGTGGTGTTGAATCCGGGCAACAGGCCTCCGGCCAACTGGGCGAAGGGGAAGCTCTGGTTGCTGTTGCCGTAGTAGTAGCGGCCAGTGATGTTGTTATCGGCGTTTGGGTTGTAATCGCCCTTCACGATAAAGCTGTCGATGTTATTGATGAAACGGGTGGAAGTGGCGAGGTTGGCCGCGGCCGCATTGGCGTTCGGGGGGTTGCACGTGCCGTCGGTGTTGGCCGAGGCCCCCGGGATATTGGGAGTGGGCCAAGGATTGCGCGCCAGCAAGTTCAGCATGGTCTGGCTCACAGGGATGCCGTTAGCGGCGGCTTCCGCCGTGGCGGCAGCGATGGCGGCGGCATCAGGGACACAGCTCAATCCGGCTTGTGCGCCGCTTTCGCGCTGGCCTTCGTAGTTGACGAAAAAGAAAGCTTTGTCTTTGACGACGGGGCCGCCGAGCGATCCGCCGAACTGGTTGTTGGTGAACGGATTCTTGGGCTGGCTGTCGATGTTGAAGTAGTTGCGCGCGCCCATGGCTCCGCTGCGGTAGTACTCGAGAGCCGAGCCGTGCCACTGGTTGGTGCCGCTCTTGGTCACGATGTTGACGACGGCGCCGCTGTTGCGACCGTATTCGGCCTCGTAGTTGGAGAGCACGCGCAATTCGGCGACGGCGTCAATCGGCAGAATGGTCGCGGGATCGCCGAAGACGCCGGCTTCGTTGATCGCAGGATCGTTGCGGAAGCCGTCGTTCATGTCGGTGCCGTCGAGCAGGAAATTGTTGGAGCGGCCGCGGGAGCCGTTCATGGAGAAGACGCCGTAGGACCCGGGAGAGTCGGTGATCTGGTCGGGCGATCCGGAAACACCGGGGTTCAGGTAGATGAGCTTGGTGTAGTCGCGTCCATTGACCGGAATGTTGGCAATGGTCTGCGCGGTGAGAGTGCCGCCCAATTCGTTGGTAGTCGTGTCAACCTGCGCGAGGGCCTCGCTGGAAACTTCGACTGTGTCGGAGACTTGCCCGAGTTTGAGGGCAATGTCAACGCGGCGTTCGGTGGCGACGTCGACCGAGACGTTGCTGGTCACTGCAGTCTGGAAACCTGGCTGCGTGACCGTGACGGAGTAAGTGCCGATGGGCAATTCCGCAATGGAATAGTTGCCTTCTGCGGTGGTTTCCGTGGTGCGTTCCAGTCCGGTGGCAACGTTACGCACCTTGACGGCGGCTCCGGAAACGACGGCGCCGGAGGTATCGGATACGGTTCCGAGAATGGTGCCGCGAAAAGTTTGGGCCGAAACGAATGTCGCCGTTACCACCAGCAACACGAGGAGGAGAACTACGCAACCCTTGGAGTTCATGCGTCCCTCGGAGATTGGAAGATCGTTAGCCGGAGATTATAGACGCGTGGCTGGCAAATGGTGACGCGGGACTATGATTCGCTGAAATCAGTTTTTTAGATGGTCGTACTCGGACTGCGCCTGCCTGAGCAGCACCAGATCAGGGTCCGCCTGCTTCCATAGCGAGAGTAGGTCCTGGTACGAGCGGCGGGCGGCGGGCTTGTCGCCGGCCAGGGCCTGAGCGCGCGCCAATTGCAATACAGCGAGCGCTTCCATAGGAGAACTCTGCGCCACTCCGCGATGAGCGAGAATCTTCTGAAACTCGGCGGCAGCTTCGGGCCCGCTGCCGGCTTTCAGGTGAGCCAGACCACGGACGTAGATCGGCACCATGGCACTGACATTTTCCAGCCCCAACTCGTAAGGGGTGGCAACCTCGAGCAGGGTGATGGCCTGCTTCGCATCGCCCTTTTGCAGGGCTATAGTGGCGCGTATGGAGGGCAGCCAGTAGGCCTGGAGGATAGTGTCCAAAGGAGTTTCCGAGTTCAGTTTGTCGGCGATTTTCAGCGCCTGGGAAGAGTCGCCGGCCGTGGCAAATGCCAAGGCTGCCGCAACCTGGACGTCGTGCCCGGGAGCAATCGCCAGTGCCTCTGCGGCAAGTATGCGGGCTTCGGCTGGATTGCTAAACAAGGCTTCGCGGTAGGCACCGTTGGCCAACCAGAGCGCCGCGGCTTCGGGAGAGCCGTCGCGCTGGGCCGCCGTCACCGCGCGTCGTGTATCTTCGCGCGCCAAGCGCAACCTTCCAATGTATGCGTCCGCATCAGACTGAAGGCCCTGAAGCCCGGCCTCCGTGCCGGGAACTTCGGAAGCCGACTGCACCAGTTTCTGCATTTCAGCTGCGTCGTTTTGCAGGAAAGCGATGCCGTAGCGCATTTCGCGGAGATACTCGTTTTCAAAGCCCTGCTGCTTCGCCTGCTGGTAGATCGCGAGGGCCTCGTCCACGCGACCGAGCGCGATGTACGCGGCCATCAGGTCGGCGTATCCAGTGACGGCCGTGGGCGCAACGTCGATCGCAATGCGCGCCTGGGTAGCGGCCTTGTCGAAGTCGCCCATCACTTCGTAATTCAGCGCGAGGTTGACGTGCGGAGCCACTTCGTTGGGGTACTCCTGCGACCACTGCTTGTACACCTCATTGGCTTTCTCCAATTCGCCGGTGGCAAAGCTGTAATAGGCCGCTTCAATGTAGAAACGTTCGCGCTCGCTGACGCGATCCCGAAGCTCGAAGGCCTTGCGAAAGTTCTCACTGGCGGCCGAGGTTTCGCGCAAGTTGTACTGCGCCATGCCGAGCGAAGCATAGGCGCGGGCAAAGTTAGGGTCCAGCTCAATGGCGCGCTTGTGGTAAGCCACCGATTCCCCGTCGCCTTTCAGGTTTTGCATGGAATGGCCGATGGAGTAGGCCTGCAGGGCGTCGAGAGAGGACGTCGTTACCTGATCGAGCGGCTTGTTGAAGCGCTTGACCGAGATCAGCGATTCACCCAGTTTTTCGCGGAGGTCGTCGCCAGCCTCGCCGAGTCGCTTGAGGACGTTGTCGCGGTTTGCGGCTTCCACCTGCGCACTGGCAATGTTGTCGCCGGTCTGGCAGTTGATCGCCTTCAGCCCAATCAGGTAATGGGTGCCCATACTGCCGATGGAGCCTTCCAGCAGCGCCTTGCTGTTGCTGCGCAGGCACACTTCGAGGGCGACCTCATGAGTGAGGCGAGCATCGGGGGGCTTGTCCATCATCTTGAGGGTTGAACTGACCCGGCGCTCGGAAAGCACGTTGAGGAAGGGAGATTGTTCCAACTGAATCGCAAGAGCCTGCTTCAGGGTTCCGTCGAAGACGGTATCGCCCGTAGTGTTCACAAAGTCGGCGATGACGATGGTGTCTTTCTCACCAAGCTTGGCGGCCGGATGTAAGCGCTGGTAGAGGATGTATCCGATGGCACCAGCGACTATCAGGACGCCGGCAATCACGCTGGCGAGGAGCTTCCAATTACGCGGCGGCGGGAGTGTCTCGTCGTCTTCTTCTAGTGGCTCCGGGTAAACCGACATCGGCTTGGGGCGCTCGTCAGACTTTCGCGACGGCGGTTTGGAGCGCTCGGCCGACTTGCGGGACGGCGGCTTGGTCACATGGCGTGAAGACCTTGGGGCAGTTTGCTCACCTTCTTCGATAGTGGCGAAAATCTGCGAGTCGGTGGTGTCGCGCTTGATGCGCTTGAGATCGGCGCAAATCTCCGAGGCGTGCTGATAGCGGAGTTCGCGATCTTTCTCGAGGCACTTGGCGATTACGTCTTCGAGTTTGGGCGGAACATCGGGATTCAGGCGGACGGGCGCGATGGGCTCGGAGTGAAACAGCGCATCGAACATGTTGGCCGAGGTGCCGCCGCGGAAGGGCAGCAGGCCGGTCACCATTTCGTAGAGGACAATGCCGAACGAGAACAGGTCGGTGCGGGCGTCCAGGTCCCATCCGCGGGCCTGTTCGGGAGACATGTACGCCATCGTTCCCATGAGCTTGCCGGGGTTGGTGAGGCGCGCCCCTTCGGGCTCGGTCATCATGGTGCTGCGCTGAGCGTCGATCAGGGGATTGGGCAGGACCTTCGCGAGGCCGAAGTCCAACACCTTGGCATGACCGCGCGCGGTGACGAAGATGTTGGCCGGCTTGATGTCGCGATGGACGATGCCTTGCTTGTGCGCCGCGTCGAGCGCGTCGGCCACGTCGAGAGCAACGCGCAATGCCGGATCGAGCTTCATCGGATTTCCGTCAAGAATCTGGAAGAGCGAGTTGCCTTCCATGTACTCCATGACGATGAAGGGACGCCCGGCATCCTGGCCGATTTCGTAAACGGTGCAGATGTTGGGATGGTTCAGTCCGGATGCGGAGCGGGCCTCACGACGAAAGCGCTCCAGCGCCGTGGGGTCGTCGTTCATTTCTTCGGGCAAAAATTTCACTGCCACGAATCGGCCAAGGTCGAGGTCTTCGGCCTTGTAAACAAGCCCCATACCCCCGCCACCGAGCAACTCAACAATTCGGTAGTGGGAGATGACGGTATCAATCATTGATTGGGGGGTGGGACGATGCCCGTACGCCTGAAATGTTAGGGAGTGCCTCAGGCTAAGTCAAATAATAAAAGGCAGATACACATTGGTCGGGCCGGATTCTACCCCAAAAGGGGTGGCTTCGGCGCTTTCTGAGCTCTTGCGCTTACCCGCCAAGTGGTTGCTGGCATGATTAAGTGATGCGACATGGCACCGGCAAGTCTCCCGTGGCCGGTCGCACCGTGCCGACCTAATGCATCGAGCCCCCGGTCTGGACCGCTGGAGTTCCGTCGAAGTTCGTCAACTGCACTTTGCCGAGGTTCAGTCCCTCCAAGCCGGTTTCAATCTTCTGACGGTCGCCGACCGCCACGACAAACATCTTGCCGGGCACGAAATATCGCTTTGCCACTTGAACCACGTCGGCGCTGGTCACGGCGTCCACCTTGCCGGGAAACTTGCCGTAGAAATCCAATGGCAGCCCGAACGTGAATAGTTCGCTCGTGGTCGCTACCGTTTGTGGCATGGTCTCAAAGCGACCCGCCAGGGAACGCGATGCCGAGTCTTTCGCCAGCGAGAGTTCCCCGGGCGTTAGCGGCGACGTTTGCATTCCTGCGATTTCCTTGAACATCTCCCGCAGTGCGTCAGCGGTGGTGTCGGTACGCACGCTTGTGACTACATAGAATGGCCCGATGCCGCGGCGGTAGTTGAAGTACGAATTGGCACCGTAGGTATATCCGTTCTTTTCGCGGAGGTTCATGTTGATGCGGCTGGAGAACAGGCCACCCAGTGCGTTGTTGGCCACCTCGAGGGCCGCAAAATCCGGTATTGAGCGAGGCGCTCCCAGCGTCACCGCCCGAAGCGTGGTCTGCGCCGATCCCGGGCGGTCCACGAGATAGATGGACTGCGAAGGATTAGCTGTCACTAACGGCACGGCTGAACGTTTTCCAGTGCTCTTCCAAGCACCGAAATACTTCTCCGCGAGGTTGCGCGCTTCCGCTTCCGTGAGGTCTCCGGAGAGCACGAGGGCCGAATTGCCCGGGAAATAATCGGCCTTCCAGAACTGCTCCAGCTCGTCGCGGGTCGTGCTTTTGATCGAAGCCTCGGTGCCCAGCGGAAGGTAGCCGTAACTGTGGTTGCCGTACAACACGCGCTGCGATACTCGCCGCGACAACGCATAAGGATCGTCGCTGGTTTGCAGGAGAAGCGTCGCCCGCTCGCTCCGAACACGGTCGATGTCGTTGCTGTCGAATGCCGGATGCAGCAGCACGTCGGAAATCAAGTCGAAGTCGGAATTGACATTACGTTTCAGTACTTGGCTTGAGACTGTTGAACTATCGGGATCGCTGTCGGATTCGAGGTTGGCACCGATTTGCGCCAGGTCATCCGCAATCTTCAGCGCGGAACGGCCTTTTGATCCTTCCATCAGCATGCGCGCCGTGAATCCAGCCAGCCCCGGATTGCTCGCGGGGTTGTCGCCGTTGCCTCCCAGCACGACGATCCGCGCCGCCACTACAGGCAGATTGTGCTGTTCCGTCAACAGGACAGACAGGCCATTCGAAAGTGTCAACTGCTTAGGAACCGGCAGAGTGAACTTCGAGATTGGTCCAGGAGCCGGTGCGGTCTTGCGCCATTCCTGTCCGGGAATGCTCAGTGACGCAACGTTCGAAACTTTCTCGGGCTCCTTGCTCTTCGGCGGATCGTCGATCGTCTTTTTACCCTTGACCACATCGAGCACAACACGCGAATTGTCGGTGAGCGTTGCCATCGTGAAACTTTTCATGGTCTCGGCGGTCACGGCGTCGTAACGCGCCAAGTCCCAGTCGAGCTTCCCAGGGTCGCCGAGAAACTGGTTGTACTGGTTCAGCATGTCGGCGACGCTCCCCATCCGCTCCAGACGGAAGATCATGGCCGACTGGATTGAATTGCGCGCGCGCTCGACCTCCTGTCTCGTGGGCCCATCTTTGCGGAACGAATTCAACTCCTGGTTGATCGACTTCTCCACCTGCTCGGGAGTAACACCCGGCTTGCACGTCACCTGGATAAAAAAGGCAGAATTCAGCTTCAGCCCATAGCGTTGGGCATCCACGTCCTGGGCGATCTGTTGCTCGAACACCAGCTTCTTGTAGAGTCGGCTCGACTTTCCACTACCGAGCACGTGCGCCACCATGTCGGCATCGGCATCACCCGCTTCATAAAGCGGGGGAGTCAGCCAGAGCATGTAGACACGCGGCAATTCCACTTCGTCGCTCACCGTGAGCCGGGTTTCATGTTGGATTGGCTTGGTCTTCCCATCGACCGGCGGAACCGGCGGGCCGGAAGGAATCGGACCAAAGTATTTTTCAATCATCTGCTTCGCAACGGCGGGGTCAAAATCCCCGACGATCGCGATGCTGGCGTTGTTCGGCGTGTAGTACTGGCGGAAGAACTCGCGCACATCGTCGAGTTTGGCGGCTTCGATGTCGGCGTGCGAGCCGATCACGACGCCGTGATACGGGTGCGGCGCCGGATACAGGGCCTGGAACATCGCCTCCTCGGGCAGGCCGTAGGGACTGTTCTCCGTGCTTTGCCGGCGTTCATTGCGGACTACATCGCGCTGGTTGGCAAGCTTCGGGCCGTCAAGCGTCTCCAGCAGAAAACCCATGCGGTCGCTCTCCATCCACAGGGCCAGCTCGAGCTGGTTGGAAGGCAGCGTCTCGTAGTAATTGGTGCGGTCGAAATCGGTGGTGCCATTGATGTCACTGGCCCCGGCGGCCTCGAGGTACTTGATCTGTGCCTTCTCGCCGACATTTTTCGAGCCTTGAAACATCATGTGCTCGAACAAGTGCGCGAACCCGGTGCGACCCGGCTTTTCGTACATCGGCCCCACGTGGTACCACAGATTCACCGCCACCAGCGGCAATCGGTGGTCTTCCGACAAGATGACTTCCAGCCCATTGGCGAGCTTGTACTTTTGGAACTTGATCTGCGGCCAGGCAGGACTTGCGCTGTCCGTGGTAGCTGCTGTAGACAGGATGGCAAATAGTAAGACTGAGCACGTCAATGCGACCCAATTGATTGCTTTACGCATAATCCACCTTGCCAAGCGTGTGCACGCTGAAACTTCGCGCATGATTGTAACCCCGTTTTAGCAGGCGAAGCTCCAGAATCGTTGATGCGGTAGAAATTCGAAGTCCGCGATAGTCATCCTACCTAATGGCCCCAAAGACCTTAGTCGGCGGCCGTTGAGTCCGCCGCAAGAGGAGGTAGAGCTGGCGACTGCTTCTTCGGCCGGAGCTTGCGGCGCGACGGCTCTTCAATGAATCGATAGACAAATATGGAGATGGCCTGCATCATGACCAGCCACAGGCCGATTCCGACGAATCCCTCATTGCGCAACGCCTGTATTTGCGTGTTGTGAAAGAACGGCCAGATGAAGAAGGAATGCAGCAGGTAGAAGCTGTAGCTGGCGTCGCCAAATAAAACCAACAATCGGATGTTGAGCCAGGCCACCCACTTGGGTTCCAAGGCAATGCCGGAGACCAGCGCGGCAAATGCCGGACCGGAGATTGCGGTATGGACCATCAGGTAGGGCACATACCGGGACGCCAGCGCCGTAGCGGCAGCACCCAGCAGGCCGAGTCCGACGAGGGGCGCAGCCAGCTTGGGATTGCGCTCGCTACGCAGGAAGAGGAATCCGCAGGCCATTCCCATGAGGAATTCAGGCAGGCGCCCCAGAGGAAAGAACTTCACGAAGCTAACGGCCGCGCTGTAGTCGGCGCTGCTGACGTAGGGCGCGCCAGCCGGGCGCATCGCGAGCAATCCGCCGGAGATGGCGAGGCCGGCGATCCAGCAGGCGGGAATGAGCATCCATAGGACTTTGCGCGAGAACTTGCCGAAACGTACCAGCGGAACGGAAATACGGCGTAGAAGAACGCTTCGACGGAGAGGCTCCAGCTCACCGAATTCCATGAGAGCGCCGCGCCCGGGACCCACGATTGCAGCAGCAACAACACCAACCCGGTCGCCAGTGCAAAATGCCGCTCGCCGAAGGCGAAGAACGGGACATACATCTTCAAGCGCGCCGATGATCCAGAACGGCGAGGTAAGCAACAGTGCAATAAAGATAAGCGGGATAAATGCGCGCGACACGGGTCTGCCAGAAATCGCGCAGCACAATACTGCGTCCGGCATAGGTGTACACAAGAATGAATCCGGAGAGAACGAAGAAAAAACTCACGCCGACATAGCCGATTCCGGCGAAGACTTTCAGCCACCGCGGGCGGGTGATCACGCCGATCTCGTTCATGTGGAAGAGCGCCACGTGAAAGGCGGCCAAGAAGCGCACCGACGTCAAAGCGGGCAGGCGGGGGCGTGGGGCCTCGAAGCTCATAAAACTGATACGAAGGCCGAACAAAATCGGTTCCGTAAGTTCACAAGCGTATCAGGGACGACAAGCATAAATTCGATGGCACAGGATTCGCAAGTGAGGAATGTCCGAATGACGGAGCTGCCACTTCAGTTCGCCGGATGCATGGAGGCGGCGTCGGTCACTTCCTCGGCGACCACGGCAAAGCGGGTCAAGTTGGCTGCGCCGAATGAGGTCGTGATGGCAACGTCGGAAGCGTCGCGCCCAGTGGCGATCAGTACCCGGCCGATCCGCGGCGTGTTGTTGCGGGCGTCGAAAATCCACCACTGGTTGTCGAGATAGACCTCGAACCAGGCACTGAAGTCCATGGGCGGGGTGAGCGGGACGCCGATGTCGCCGAGGTATCCGGTGGCGTAGCGGGCGGGAATGTTCAGCGCGCGGCAGAAAGGCAATGGCGAGATGCTGGTAGTCACGGCAAACGCCGACGCGGTCCGTGAACACATCGAGTGCGGTGCGAAAGGGACGCGCGTGCTGGTAGCCGAAGGTCACCCTTGGAGTTCACCCAATCGCAGACGGCTTGCACTCGTCCCCAGCCGGGAGGAACGGCGCCAAAAAGCTCAGTAGCGATGTTCGACAGGCGATCCACTTCGCAGTAGCGGCTGTTCAACAGGTAAATGAGTGTTTCGTTCGGCAGTTCGCCAACGGGATGTTCGCGGGCATCAGGGGAGACCGCGTCGGGCATGCCGCGATCTTCAATCAGAGTGTTGGAGTACAGACGAAGCTTTCCCTGGGGCGCGACGAAGCGCATGCAGTGATTGCCGAAACCGTCCATGTAGCTGGTGAGCGGAACCGCCGGGCTCGATCTGCATCTCATCCGGCGCGCGGAGGTCGGCGCTGCGCGAGGGATGCACATTGAGCATCGAGACCATCGCAACCGGGGCAGGAATTTCGAACTCGATGTCGTAGCCGAGCCGGATGAACATGCGGCAGTATAGCCTTTTTGGCGGGCGTGATTTTAGCGTGGATCTACTCAGCGCCGGTCTGAAGCTGCTCGAACGGCACGTTCATGATGGGATACAGCTTCCAGTCTTTGTAATCGAAGTGCCACCACTCGCTAGGATTCACCGTGAAGCCCTCAGCCTCCATCGCGTTTCGCAGCAGGGCGCGGTTGGCGTTTTGTTGCGCGAGTTCCGCCAGCGTAGTCAGAGTGGGCGCGCTCGGACATCTCGTCGTAGCCACTGGGCATATCGAGCGGCTGGCCTGTCCGCAGGTCATAGGCGGTTAGATCAACGGCGCAGCCACGATTGTGCTTCGAACCTTGAGACGGATCGGCAACGTAAGGGTGGCCGGAGACGGGTGTGCCGTCCCAGAACATCTTGGTCACGTACCAGGGGCGATAGCCGTCGAAGATTAGCAGTCCGTAGCCCTGCTCGTGAAGTTTGCGATTGGCGCGCACCAGCGCCTCGGCGGCGGGCTTTTGCATAAACGCGCGTGCCTGGCTGTAGAACGGCGTGCCCATAAAGTTGTTGTCGGAAGCGTAGTGAATGTCGAGCTTGATGGTGGGGTCAAGCTTCACAAGCTCGACGAGGTCGGGCTGGCGAAACGGGCCGGTTTCCGCCGGAGGTTGCGCCTTGAGGGCTTCGGCACGCAACTGCGGTACCGGCTTTAGCGGCGTGATTTTGTAGGCTTGTTGCTGCTCCTGCGCGAGCAGCGACGCGCAGGCAAGTAAAAGGACGGCAAAGCGACGGATCATGGTGACTCAGGATAACTCACGGCGCGCGTGCGGCTGATTTGCGCGCGGACTTTCATCCTGTAAGTTAGATTCAGGCTCTGGCCGTCACTCCTATGCAGGGAAACGAATCTGTCGTAATCCGTCCGGCGCGCAACATTCTGGGAAGCTTGCGTGTGCCGGGAGACAAGTCGATTTCGCACCGCTATGCCATGCTGGCGGCGCTGGCACCCGGGCGCTCGCGTCTGGAGAACTACTCTCCCGGCGCCGACTGCAACAGCACGCTGGGATGCATGCGCGCACTGGGATGCACGGTCGAGCGCGACGAGAAGGGCGCGGTCGTCATCGACGGCATCGGTCCGAAGCTAAAGGCGCCGACAAGCCAGCTCGACTGCGGGAACTCGGGATCGACGATGCGGATGCTGTCGGGCATCGTGGCGGCGCAGCCCTTCACCAGCGAATTGATTGGCGAGAGTCGCTGTCGCGGCGTCCGATGAAGCGGGTGATGGAGCCGCTGCGCAAGATGGGAGCGGAGATTGCTCCGCCACCGACGACCATGCGCCTTTGCACATCAAGGGCACACGGCTGAAGGGCATCGAGTATGCGGTGCCGGTGGCCAGCGCGCAGGTGAAAACGTGCCTGCTGTTCGCCGGACTGCTCGCCGAGGGCTCGACCACGGTGGAGGAACCGACGCGCACCCGCGATCACGGCGAGCTGGCGTTGCGGGCGTTTGGCGCGGAGGTCACTCGCTCGCGCAACTCGGTGACGATTGCCGGAGGGCAGGCACTGCATCCGCTGGAGGCATTTATTCCCGGCGATAGCTCGTCGGCGGCGTTCTTCTTGTGCGCGGCGGCGATGTTTCCGGAATCGAATCTCGTGATCGATGGCGTGCTGCTGAATCCCACGCGTTCCGCGTTGCTGGATGTGCTGGCCGCCATGGGATGCCGCGTCAACATGATGCGAGTGGAAGAGCAGTTCGGCGAATTGGTGGGGACGATTTCGCTCATCCCCAACGTGAGCAAGCCGGTGGAGATTTCGGGCGCGCAGACTGCCCTGCTCATCGACGAACTGCCGGTGCTGGCGGCCATCGCCCCCTACACCGCGGGCATGGTGGTGCGGGACGCGGGCGAGTTGCGGGTGAAAGAGTCGGACCGACTGTCGGCGGTGACGCGCAACCTGCAAGCCATGGGTGCAGAGGTGGAGCAGACCGCCGACGGATGGAGGATTCCCGGCGGACAGAAATTGCATGGAGCGGAGATTGAGAGCTTCGGCGATCACCGCATTGCCATGGCGTTTGCCATCGCGGCGTTACGCGCAGAGGGCGACACGGTGATCCGTGGCTCAGAGTGCGTAGCGATTTCGTATCCGGGGTTCTTCAGCGATCTGGAAGCCGTGCTGGAGCGGTAACGACGAAATCCAGCCAATAACAATGGAGCAGCCAACGGGCCGCTCCACAGTGAATCTTTTGCCTCTTGCTAATATTCGCTGTCAACCGGTTCGACTGGTTCGGGCGCTTCGCCTTCATCCGGGGCAATCGGCAACTCAGTACGCGACTCTTCTGCCGGCGCTTCGCCTTCCTTCTTCTTCAGGCGGACAACCGTGATCTTGGCAAAGCCTTCTTCGAACTTCGGGGGACGCAGCTTGCCGGCCATGCGAAGCATGACTTCTTCCGGCACGTTGCGCTCGCGGCGACGATTGCGCTCGATGCAAACTTCGGGCGGAACATCGAAGAACACGGCATGGCACTCGTAGCCGAAGTCGTGCGCGAGCTTGATCCAACTGCGGCGCTCGTGCGGGGAAAGGTTGGTGGCGTCCACGTAATTCCACGGGCGGCGGGCTAACAGGCGGGCACGCAACATGGAACGAAGCGTGGAGAAAACCAGGTCCTGGTAGCGCTGTTCGGTGACGTCGTCAAAGAGCAGAATGCGCACCATGTCGCTGGAAAGCGGCAGAATGCTGTGGCGCTTGAACCAGGTGCTCTTGCCCGAGCCGGGAAGGCCAATCGACAAAACTACCGCGCCTTTTGACTTCTGCGACTCGTGCGGAGCCGGAGGACGAGACGCGGCGGCTGCCGGTTCGTTCACTTCGGGTTCTGCATCGGCTTCCGAGCCTTCGCCAGTCGGGCCACCCGGTGTGGGCAGCGAAGGCGCTTGTGCCGGCACGGGCGCCGGAGTCTGCGGGCGTCCACCACGTCCACGGCGTCCGCGACGGCGGTTGCGATCACGCGGCGGTCTCGAAGGCGGCTCTTCTCCGCCGCCGGTCTGTGCCGGTACGGGCTGTTCCTCGTCGTCGGGCATGCTCGGCGCTGGGGGCTCGTAGCCCTCCACGCGGTTGCCGATGTCGTCGGGAATAGGATCGGGAAATCTGGGTTGAAGAGGCGCCGGTTGTTGGTCCTGCCCCTGCTTATCTGTTGGTTGTTTGCGCCGCTTCGAACGGTCGCGCATCCATCTGCGCATATTGCACTTGTAACATGCTGGGGTGGCTGGCGGCAATGCTGCAGCGGATTCCAGCGAACCGAAAACCCGCACTAATGTGACCTGCACCCCACCCATCTTGTGACATCCGGCATTTGCCGCTCACTCTGGCGGATGCTAACCTTTTGACATCCGGACAATTCACCCGGAGTTGCAATTTTACCTTGTCCGTATTGGCTTATTTGCAGTTACAGAAAGACCTTAACTAGAGAGGTGTTATGGCGATCAAAGTAGGAATCAATGGATTTGGCCGCATCGGCCGCAACGTGCTTCGTACCGCACTCAATGACAAAGAAATTGACATCGTAGCCGTCAACGACTTGACCAACCCCAAGACCCTGGCCCACCTGTTGAAGTACGACTCTGTGCTGGGCAACTTGTCGAACGATATCGTCGCGGGCGACGACTTCATCAGCATCGACGGCAAGAAGATCAAGGTGTTCTCCGAGCGCGAGCCGGGCAAGCTCGATTGGAGCTCACTGGGTGTGCAGGTCGTGATCGAGTCGACCGGCAAGTTCACCAAGGCCGAGGCAGCCAAGGCGCACCTGCAAGGCACAGTGAAGAAGGTCATCATTTCGGCCCCGGCGACGGGCGAAGACATCACCATCGTGATGGGCGTGAATGAAGACAAGTACGACCCGTCGAAGCACAACATCATCTCCAACGCATCGTGCACCACCAACTGCCTGGCGCCCGTGGCCCTGGTTCTCAACGACAAGTTCAAGATTGTCAGCGGCACGATGACGACCATCCACTCCTACACCAACGACCAGGTCATCCTGGACTTCCCGCACAAGGACCTGCGGCGCGCGCGTGCAGCGGCGTTGTCGATGATTCCGACTTCGACCGGCGCGGCCAAGGCGCTCTCGCTCGTGATCCCCAGCCTGAAAGGCAAGCTGGACGGATTCTCGATGCGCGTGCCTACGCCAAACGTTTCGGTAGTTGACCTCGTCGTGTTCGTCGAAAAGGCCACGACGGTTGAAGAAGTCAACGCGGCCCTCAAGGCGGCAGCCGATGCCGGTCCACTGAAGGGCTATCTCGGTTACGAAACCGCGGAACTAGTGTCGTCGGACTACAAGGGCGATTCGCGGTCGTCGATCGTGGACGCACCTATGACGCGCGTGGTGGCGGGCAACTGCGTGAAGGTCATCGCGTGGTACGACAACGAGTGGGGATACTCCTGCCGTGTACGTGACCTGATTCACTACCTCGCGGCCAAGGGCCTGTAAGACTTCAGTCTAGTCTCCGAGATTGGCTTTCATCGGTGAAGGAAAAACCCCACCCAAGCCAAAACCAGCTTGGGTGGGGCACCCGACACCCGGTTTCAACGGCAGAGCAACTTTCCGCAGAGTCTTTGGCACGCCACGAGCGTGCGGGGGTGTCATGTCGAAGCTTTCGATTAGAGATCTTCCTCTGAGTGGCAAGCGGGTTTTCATGCGGGTGGACTTCAACGTCCCGCTCGACGATGGACGGGTGATGGACGATACCCGCATTCGCGAAACCCTACCGACGATCGAGTATGCGCTGCGTCATGGCGCGCGCCTGATTCTGGCTTCGCATTTGGGCCGTCCCAAGGGCAAGGTTAACCTCAAGATGAGCCTCAAGCCGGTGGCCGAACGACTGCGTATTTTACTCGACGACGTACTTCGGCGCGGGGAAAACGTGGGGTTCTCACCGGACTGCATCGGCGCGCAAGCCGAAGAGATGTCGACCAAGCTCGAACAGGGACAGAGCCTGCTATTGGAAAACTTGCGCTTCCATGCGGAAGAGGAAGCCAACGACCCCGAGTTCGCGCGGCACCTGGCGAAGCTCTGCGACTACTACGTGAACGATGCGTTCGGCTCCGCGCATCGCGCCCACGCTTCCACTGAGGGCATCACGCACTTTGTGGAGAAGAACGCCGCCGGCCTGTTGATGGAAAAGGAACTCGAGTACCTCGGCAAGGCGCTGAGCCATCCGCAAAAGCCGTTTGTGGCAATACTCGGCGGGGCTAAGGTGAGCGACAAGATCGGCGTTATCCATCACTTGATGACCAAGGTTGACTCCCTCATCATCGGCGGGGGCATGGCCTACACCTTTCTGAAAGCGCAAGGGCATGAGATTGGCAAATCGTTGCTGGAAGCTGACAAGATCGACCTCGCCAAGCACACCCTGGCGGAAGCCAAGGCCAAGCGCGTGAGGCTTCTGCTGCCGGTCGATCACGTGGTAGCCGACAAGGTTGCCCCTGACGCGCGCATCCGGCACATCGGCGTGGGGCAGGCGATTCCGGCGGACATGATGGCACTCGACATCGGGCCCAAGTCGGTGGAGCTGTTCACGTCGGAGATCAGCGGCGCCCGCACGATCGTCTGGAACGGACCGATGGGAGTGTTCGAAATCGAAGCCTTCGCCAAGGGCACCAAGAAGATTGCGGAGGCAGTGGCCGACAACGGCGCGGCAACGTCAATCGTAGGCGGCGGAGACAGCGTGGCCGCGGTCAAGGCTGCAGGGATCGCCGACAAGATCTCGCACATTTCGACTGGCGGCGGAGCCTCTCTCGAGTTTCTTGAGGGAAAGAAGCTGCCCGGAGTAGAAGCCCTGACCAACAAGTAGTATGATGCGACCCACACCAGATGGGCACTTATTGGCGCTGATTTGGCTGGCACCAAGGTGCGCCGTCGAAAGGGGTCCTATGAGACGACTGAAGCTGGCCTCAGTTGTATTGGCCGTGCTCGTTCTGGCGGCGTGCCCGAGCGATACAAAAGTAAACACCTTGCCGCCGGGGGCGCTCAACCAGTTTGACGCCACCAGCTACACCTCGCTGATGGGCGCGCAAGCGGTGCTCAATTCGGTAAAGGCCGACCTCAGCAAGTTGCCGCCGGCGGCCAAGCCGGCGCTGAACAAGGCCATCGCGTCCTACAACGTCGCAGAAGCGGCGTGGCAGGCATACCATGCTGGCAAGTCCGACGACCAGGCCGCTCTTGTGAAGGCAATCTCACAAGCAACCGGCGACGTTGCCGCTCTGCTCACCCAGATCAGTGGAGGCCACTAATCATGAATCTCCAGCAATCGCTTGCGCTCGTCTCTCTTGGCCTGGCCGGAATCAAGGCTACGGGCAAGGTTGATCCCGTAATCATGGGATACATCGAAACCGCGGAGAACGCGATCAGCGCTGCCCTCGCCGCGGTACAGCAGGCCAAACAGGGCGTCGATCCGTCGGCGCTGAAACCAATTGAGCCGATAACGTAGATCGTCGCGTCGTTCGCGCGCTGCATCCTGAATTGAGGCGGAGTCTGTTCGCAGGCTTCGCCCACGGATCGCCGAATCGACCGAAGCATCGCTCCTGCAGACTCATCGCATGACAGGCACTCCCGCATCCCTGCGTATCTTGGTTACTCCGGAGCGGTGCCTTGTCATCGCCGGACCGGGCGACATCACGCGCGAATCCTGCGACGCCATCGTCAACGCTGCCAACTCGTCGCTCATGGGCGGAGGCGGCGTGGACGGCGCCATCCATCGCGCCGGCGGCCCCGCGATTCTCGAAGCGTGCCAAGCTATTGTCAATCGTCAGGGACGATTGCCCGCAGGACAAGCCGTCGCCACGCCGGGAGGCCGACTTGCCGCGAAGTACGTCATTCACACCGTCGGCCCGGTGTGGAACGGCGGCAGTCGCAACGAACCTGTAACCCTCGCCAGTTGCCACACTGAGTCGATCCGCGTTGCCGACGAATTACAGCTGCGAACGGTCGCATTTCCTGCCATTTCCACCGGCATTTACGGATATCCTATAGATCTGGCTGCACAGGTTGCGATCGCCAGTGCTGCCGAGTCGCTCGCGAAGGCTCGGCATGTACGAGAAGTGAAGTTTGTTTTGTTCGATGGCGGCACGCTGCAACATTTTTCTGACGCCGCCAGGCAGTACGCGGAAAATAAATCCTTAAGACTGGACTCCTACCATGCCTCGTAAAAAGCTCATCGCCGCCAATTGGAAGATGTACAAGACGCCCGAGGAGACCTCGGCTTTTTTCCAGGAATTCCTGCCGCTGGTTGCCTCGCACGACCGCGACGAGATCGTCGTGTGCACGCCCTACGTTGACCTGCATACCGCCGTCGCCGCCGCCAAAGGCTCGAACGTATTTGTCGGCGCGCAAAACATGCACTGGGAAAAAGAAGGCGCCTTCACCGGCGAAATCTCAGCGCCCATGCTGAAGGCCATCGACGTGACGCACGTCATTCTTGGGCACTCCGAGCGGCGCCAGTATTTCAACGAGACCGACGACACGGTCAATCGCAAGCTGGAGTTTGCGCTGGAGAGTGGACTGACGCCAATCGTTTGCATCGGCGAAGTTCTGGAAGAGCGCGAAGCCGGATTGACCGAAGACGTGCTGCGTCGCCAGTGCATGCGCGGCTTCAGCGGCATCTCGGCCAAGAAGGCGGCGAAGATGACTATCGCTTACGAGCCGGTCTGGGCCATCGGAACTGGCAAGACGGCCACTCCCGCCATGGCGGCTGACGCCCATGCCGTGATTCGTCACGAAGCCGCCAAGGCCTTCGGCGACGAGTTCGCCGCGGCGCTGAGGATTCTGTACGGCGGCAGCGTGAAGCCCGACAACGCGACGTCATTGATGTCGGAAGAAGAGATCGACGGCGCGCTGGTCGGCGGCGCCAGCCTCGATCCCAAGAACTTCACCAAGATTGTGAAGTACTAGGCCTTTATTTCAGCTCAAACGATGCCCTGTTCTGCCCTTGAGATTTGGCCGGGTAGAACGGGGCTTCCTAGTTTGTTTGTGTCACGGCGTACTGCTTACGTTGTACGCAATCAATCCGTACACGCTTGACTTGCGCGTCCTCCATCCGTACACTTTCAATACGTACGCAAACGTGGAGGAGATTTCTGCCATGCCGAGAGTAGCGGTGGATGATAACAGCCGGATGTCGTTGCGGGTCCGCCCCGACGACAAAGCGCTCATTCTGCGCGCAGCCGCGCTGCACGATACTGACTTGACGGATTTCGTCATTCGGCAGGCCGTGCTTGCCGCAAAGGCGGTCGTCGAGGAAGCGGACTACGTGCGTCTCTCCGGGAGGGACAGTCTGCGGGTCCTGAATCTTCTGGAACATCCGCCGGCGCCGAACAAGAAACTACTGGCCGCCGCTCGAGCGCTGTCGAAGCAGTCAAGCCGGTGAAAGCCTGGCACGAAGAGCCGATCCGCAAGCAGCATGATCGCGATTCGTTCGACTGCGGCGACGAAGCGCTGAATGAGTTCTTGCGCCGCTACGCCCGCAAGAGTCACGAGCGGGGCGGCGCAAAAACCTTTCTGGCGATTGACGATGCCGGCGATAAGACGATTCTCGGCTTCTACAGTCTCAGCCCCGCCTCGGTGGACTATGCCCGCACGCCGGAGATCGTGCGGCGCGGACTGGCACGGCATGACGTGCCGGGCTTCCGCCTGGCGCGCCTGGCGGTGGATCGTACAATGCAGGGCAAAGGACTTGGTGGACAACTTCTGCTCGCCGCAGGAAGACGCTGCCTGCTGGCCGCGGCGGAGGTTGGCGGCGTGGTGCTGGTCATCGACGCCAAGAATGAAAACGTCGCAAAGTGGTATGCCGCCTTCGGCACTGTCCCTTTGCTGGACGTGCCGTTAACGCTGCTGCTGCCGCTCGCAACCATCGAGGCCGCACTTAAGAAAGCCGGGAAATAGTGGAAGCGGACTCAGATTGCGCCGCTCCGCCCCACATTTGCCAAACAGGCAAATGTGGGCCACCGGCCAAAGTGCAGAAATCGCAGAATTGGGCGGATTGGTGTACAAGGCGTGTATACGGAATTCATGTTGCCTGACCTCTTGCTTTTGGATGAATTCGCTCGAACCGCCCTTGCCAATGTCGCCAGACTTCTACATCAGCTAGCCATGCTCGACTCCGCCGCGCAAATAACTCAGCCAGACTTCCTTTCTTCGGATGCACGTCATCGTCGAAAACGAGGATCTTCCGACTCGCGTGGGAGCCTCTAAGCAATTGTGCGTCAGTTTTCGCGTGATTCAATTTCGCTGCCGGTTCATTGCCACTCGGTCGGGTAAACGTGTACGACTTGCATTCGATCAACACGCTTCCGTCCTTCGACCCGAGATCGAAGCGATGCGCTTGCCCGTCGTCAAGCCGCATCGCGACTTCAGGCACCAGATCCATGTGCAATTCCATCTCAAAGTAACCCCGCGCCATTGCCTGAAACGCTTGCCAGTCGCGCTGCATTCCTTTAACCCTTCCGGTGGATTCCCGCCCTTTCAATATTACGCCGGGTGCCCCGGGTTCGCGCCGCGCTTTTCGGCGCTAACTTGGGTTCGTTACCTTCGAAATCACCAATCTCGCTAGTATCCCGCCAGCTCCACCAGAGCCTTGAACACGTCACTCGACTGCGGCAGGATTTCGTCTTCCACCTGCGGCTGGTAAGCAATGAACGTGTCCTTGGCGGCCACCCGTTTCACCGGAGCGTCGAGACTGTCGAAAAGCTCGTCGGCGATGCGCGCTGCGATTTCCGCGCCGTAGCCCCAGCTCAGCGTGTCTTCGTGCGCCACCAGCACCCGGTGCGTCTTGCACACCGAGTTGGCAATCGCTTCCCAGTCGTACGGATTCAACGTGCGCAAATCAATCAACTCGACGCTGACGTTTTGCTCGCGCTCCATGCGTTGCGCCGCCTGCAATGCCCGCGGAACCAGCGCGCCATAGGTGATAACGGTAAGGTCGTGTCCGGCGCGCACCACTTTCGCCTTGCCGAAAGGAACCATGTAGTCCGGCCCAGGGTACGCCGCTCGACCAAACGTTTCGCGATACAGCCGCTTGTGCTCCAGGAACATCACCGGGTCGTCACAGCGAATCGCTGTGCGTAGCAGGCCGTTGGCGTCGAGCGCGTTCGACGGGAACACCACCCGCATGCCCGGCGTGTGCGTGAAGATGCTCTCGCCGCATTGCGAGTGATAAATAGCGCCGCCGGTAAGATATCCACCAATGGCGACGCGAATCACCGCCGGAGACGAGAAGCCGTTGTTCGAGCGCCAGCGAATGGTGGGCAGCTCGTTGCGAAGCTGATGCATTGCTGGCCAGATGTAATCGAAGAACTGGATCTCGACGACCGGCTTCAATCCGCGCGTGGCCATGCCAGTGGCGCGTCCCACGATGTTGGCTTCGGCCAGCGGCGAGTTGAACACGCGATCAGAGCCAAACGCCGCCTGCAGCCCCGAGGTCAGCTTGAAAACGCCGCCCTTGCCCTTCACCTGCTTTTCGCGCAAGTATTCTTCGCGGCTGCAATCGGCAACGTCCTCGCCGAACATCACGATGCGCGGGTCGCGCTTCATCTCGTCTTTAAGGCAGGCGTTGATGAGGTCGGCCATGGTCTTCTCGCCGCCAGACGGCTTGGCCGGCAACGCAGGACGAACCGGCTCGGTCTCAAACGCCGGCGACGTGGGATCGAGATCGGGCGAATACAGGTACTGCAGGTAAGTGCCGGGCTTGGCAAAAGGCGCGGCAACCGCTTTATCGGCGGCGTCTTGAACCTCGTCGGTCAGGTCGAGTTCCATCTCGTGCAGCTTGGCTTCGTCGAGAATGCCCTCGCTTAGCAGGAAGGCACGGAAGCGCGTGATCGGGTCGCGCTCGGCTTCTGACTTGCGCTCGGCCTCGGGACGATAAAGCTTCTCGTCATCCGACAGTGAATGCGAATACGGACGAATCACGTGGCCGTGTACGAAAGCCGGACCTTTGCCCGCGCGGATATAGTCGATCGCGGTCTTCATGGCGGCGTAGCTGGCGAGAACGTCGGTGCCGTCCACTTCCTCGAAATGGAAGTTGGGGAAGCCGCTCACCAGCCGGCTGATGTTGCCGCCGGAGGTGTTGACTTCCACCGGGACGGAAATCGCGTACTCGTTGTCCTCAACCACAAACAGCATCGGCAGCTTCAGATTGGAGGCCGAATTCAGCGACTCCCAGAATTCGCCTTGGCTGGTAGTACCGTCGCCGCAGGAAACGTAAACAACTTCGTCGCCCTGGAAGACGACGTCTTTGAATTGTCGATAATCGCCATCAGCCTTTGCTGCTGCTTCCGGGTGCCGGTTGAAGTAACGGCCCGCCTCAGCGCAGCCGACGGCCTGAAGAAATTGCGAACCCGTCGGCGATGATCCCGTCACGATATTCAGCTTGGGATGGCCCCAGTGTGACGGCATCTGGCGTCCGCCGGAGGCGATATCATCGGCCGCGCCCACCGCCTGCAACAGCATCTCCAGCGGCGTGTTGCCGAGCGCGAGGCAGAGTCCGCGGTCGCGGTAGTAGGGATAGAACCAGTCGTGGGTGGGGCGAAGCAGAATGCCCGCGGCCACCAGCAGCGCTTCGTGGCCCGCGCCCGAGATCTGGAAGAAAATTTTCTGCTGCCGCTTGAGCATGATCTCGCGGTCGTCAATGCGACGCGACAGGTACATCAGCCGGTAGATCTCAACCAGATGCGCAGTCGTGAGCCCGTGGTATTTCTCCACGGACGCCTCCGGCGCAGCAGCTAGCTTTGGCTCGACCTTGGTGGTTGCCATCTATGACCTCGGGCTTAGATTGAGTACCCCGCTAACGGCGCAAACTTACTCATTGTAAATCCGAAACGCCGGCTCAACGGAACCGCCGGCACTCATTTCGGTCACCAGCTTCACATCGCGGTCGTAAACGGCTGGCTATACTGGACGGGCCATGATACGCATTTTTCGGCCCATCCCGCTGCAAAAAATCAAGCTGCTTTTGTTTGATCTCGATGGCACCCTGATTGACTCGGAAAAAGACCTCGCCGCTTCGGTAAACGCCATGTTGCGGCACTTCGGCCGCAAGGAATTGCCGCTGGAAGTGATTGACACTTACATCGGCGACGGCGCCCCAATGCTCATTCGCCGCGCCCTGGGCGATCCAGCCCACGCCTCGGTCGTGCAGGAGGCGCTCAACTTCTTTCTGCTCTACTATCGCGACCACAAACTCGACAGCACGTTTCCCTACCCCGGCATTCCCGAGACGCTGCAGCGATCAAAGAATGTCGATGGCCAGCGCCGCCAGATGGCGGTGCTGACCAACAAGCCGGTGCGCGCGTCGCGCGATATCCTGGCAGGCCTTGGGCTGTCGCAGTACTTTTTTCAGACGTATGGCGGCAACAGCTTCGAAACCAAGAAGCCCGATCCACTTGGGGCGCAAACACTGATGAACGAGGCGGGAGCACAGCCTGAGGAAACTATCATGGTGGGCGACTCGGAAGTGGACGTGTTAACCGCGCGCAACGCCAACCTGTGGAGCATCGGCGTCACTTACGGCTTCGCGCCGCAGTCGCTGGAACGGACGCATCCCGACATTCTGGTGGACACGGTCGAGGAACTGGCGCAGGCGCTGACGACGCTGACAGGTGTTGAAGTAAGTTAAGTATCAGCAGCGGACTCGTATCAGCGGAGTTGCTCGGCTTCGGCCTTCGCTTCCTGCAGAAGTGCTGCAGCAACTTCACGCACGCGCAAACTCACTTCAAAACTCGGAGCGACGGGACCGCGTCCCCAACGGTTGACCTCCCAGTGCGCGCGCAGAAACTTCGCACCCGCGGCCTGCGAGAGATCGACCAGAAGCGGGTAATCGCCGACATAGAACTTTTGCGGGAGCGAGGCTACCGGCTTGGCTTCCCACGTTTCGCCATCAGCCGAGGTAAAGAACGTAACTTCGATCGACTCTTGTTCGACGACCTTGGTGATGGAAAGTGTGGCCAGCAGCACGGGGTTGACGGCGACGCTGACGTCCAGCGGTTCGCTGTCGCCTTTGGCAGTAATCTCTGAATTTTTGGGAATGAGGATGGCATCGATCATGACACCTCATTCTACTGAAAGCGGCTACCGTGCACGCGTGACGGCGGTCACAGTCAGCGACGGTTAACTCTGAGCGCTGGGGCTGCAACACGTTTGACAACCTAATCCCCCCGACATTAAGATTCTCGCGCTCGAAGGCCCTTCCCCGGTTTCAATTCAAGATCAGGAGCGAAAGACACATGCGTCGAATCAACTTGTCAGTGGTGGTTGCATTCCTAGTAGGTCTACTTGGGACAAGCGCAATGGCGCAGATGCCGGTTCCCCAGCCCGCGCCGGAGCTCAGCAAGCTCGACTACTTTGCGGGCAATTGGATCTCTGACGGCATTATGAAACCCGGCGCAATGGGGCAAGGTGGCAAGTTCACCTCAACCGACGATGGGCATTGGATGGATGGAAAGTTCTTCCTCGTGCTGCACTCCAAGTTCAAAGGCGCCATGGGCGATGGCATGTCCCTGGCTGTGATGGGCTACGACCCTGAAAAGAAGGTCTATACCTATAACGAATTCAATAGCATGGGCCAGACCGTGCACTCCGAAGGCACCGTGGACGGCGACACCTGGACTTGGACCAACGACGACAACTCGAGCGGCCAGGCGATGAAGGGCCGCTACACCATGAAGGCGCAGTCGCCCACCTCGTACACATACAAATACGAGGTCTCGCAAGACGGAAAGGATTGGACCGAGGTAATGGACGGAAAGTCCACCAAGAAGTAGCCGAGTCCGACTGGATGTTTTCGGCAAGGCGCGCGGTAAGCTTCACCGCGCGTCATTTCTTTTTGGGAATAATTTCCCGATTCGGAACGGTTTGGTTACCAAAGTACAGTGTCCCGAACCTACCCCCTGTACCTTCGTAACCCCTTGACACAGGCACTTGGTGCCGTACGTCACAGTGCGCGAGTGCTGAAGCGGAGAACCATAGCGAGTGAGGAGGGCCGCTCTCTCGCATGGGACGCCAGCGGACCACAAGCTCTCGTAGTTCGATCATCTGCCTCGTGCTTTCCCTGTCAGCACTTGTGGTTGTGCTGCTGCTTCCAGCGCGTTCGCAGGACGGAAGCACCACCTTGGCAGGGTCAGTCGAAGACCTCAGCGGAGCGCGCATCGCCGGCGCCGACGTTGGGCTGACGAATTCCGATAACGGCTATCTCATCACGGCAAAAACCGACGGCGAAGGCCGCTTCCGCTTTGCCATGCTCACGCCCGGGACCTACGCCGCCACCGTTTCCGCGCCCGGCATGGCCACGACGACGCAATCGGGTTTGAAACTTCACGTGGGCGGATCGTTTCAACTGCAATTCCGCCTGCGTCCGGAAGGCCGCGCCGAAAACATTACGGTGGTGGCGCCGCCGCCCGTCCGCGATCCGGAAAGCGGCGAAGTTTCGCAGATCATCGATCACCAGGCCATTGCCGATCTGCCGCTGAATGGACGCCGCTACACCGACCTGGCGTTGTTGTCGCCGGGCGTGACCCAAGACCCGCGCGGACTCACTTCCGGCTCAAATGGAGACCTTTCCTACGGCGGAACACGTGGATACCAGAACAGCTATCTCGTGGACGGTGCGGACAACAACAACAGCTTTTTCGCCCAGGCGCGAGGGCGCTACCGTGCGCCGTACCAGTTCAGCAATGAAGTGATCAAGGAATTCCGGGTTTCGTCGAACGGCTACAGCGCAGAGTTGGGGCGCGCCGGCGGCGCAGTGTTTAATGTGGTCACCAATTCAGGCGGCAACCGTTGGCATGGGACCGGCTTTCTCTACACGCGCGATCGCACCTTCGATGCCAAACCGGCGTATGTGACCAGTGAGCCTTACGAACAGCAGCGCCAGTTCGGGGGGACCCTAAGCGGTCCACTGGTGAAAAATCGGGTGTTCCTCTACCTGGGATATGACCAGCACCGATTGCTCGTCCCCGCCATCGTGCAGTTCGGCAGCGGAGCCGAGACCGTGGTGCCGCAGCCCGCGGACTATGACTACCTCGACTACGACCTGGTGGCAGCCGCCGCCGCGAAACTCAATGGAATGGCGGGCGAGTATCCGGTAGATATGGGCGGCAGTGCCGGGTTCGCGAAGGTTGACTTCAATCTTTCGGCGAAGCACCTGCTGTTTTTCCGGCTGAGCACGTCGCGCTATTCGGGTACGAACAACGTGTTCTTCGATCCATCGAGCCCCATCACACACTACACCGAGGACAACAACGGCACTGAAGACGTAGCGACGGAGAGTCTGGCCGGCTCATGGACGAGCGCCTGGAGCACCCGCCTCTCGACCAACCTGCGGGCGCAGTACTCGCACGACAGCCAGGAATCGTTTTCCAATTCTGACGCCGCCAAAGTGAAAATTTACGGGGTACTGGACGGCATGGGGCGCTCCGGACTGCTGCCGCGCCAAACGCAGGAGCACAAGCTGCACGTAGCGGAAACTGTGAGCTACAACACGGGCCGCATGAACTGGAAGTTCGGCGGGGACTTCCTGCAGGCTTGGATCTACAACTACTACCCGTCGGGGTTCGGCGGTACCTTCTACTTCAGCAACGTGAAAGTAAACCCGTGGTTCTTCACGCCGCAGAAGTATGGCGATCCGCTGACGCCGCTGCGCGCCTATGCTCACGGCGTGCCTCGCTACTACGCGCAGGACTTTGGGGACTCGGAGTCTCATCCTAATTCCAGGTCGTATGCCGCGTTTGTGCAGAACACGATTCGGGTGACGCGAGCGCTCACGATCAACGCAGGGTTGCGTTACGACTTGCAGACGTTCCAGGTGCCAGGACTGGAGAGTAATCCGCTGTACCCGCCGTCAGGCCAGGTGCCGACCGACGCGAATAATTTCTCTCCCCGCGTGGGATTCACGTACTCGTTCGGCGAGCGTCGCCCGATCGTCATTCGCGGGGGTTTCGGGCTGTTCTACAGCCAGATTCCGGCGATGTATGCGTCACAGGTGGAGACGGACAATGGCTTGAAGCAGACCCACCTGTACCTGGACATCATGAAGCCGGCCGACGCCGCGATTCTCCCGACGTATCCGAATGCGCTGGTGGATTGCCCTTCAGGAGCGACGGCGTGCATCGCGCCGGAGTCGGTCGCAAGCCGCCTCACCACGCAGGTCTCCGCATTTTCGCCGAACTTTCAGACGCCGCATACCACGCAGGCGAGCGCCACGGTGGAATACGGCCTGACGCCCAAGCTCAGCCTTTCAGCCAGCTATTTGTACGTGCAAGGCCAGAATCTTATCCGATCACTGGATGCCAATCTGCCGAAGCCGAAGATCACGGAGTATCCCGTGTATGACGATCAGTCGGTGTTCACGGGCCAGTACTACTCGGTGGAATCGTTCGCGACGTGGCAAACGAAGCGTTCGGTGGACTGCCCGTATCCGCCCTGCCTGAACGATGTGCAACGGCCCGACCCGAGGCTGGGGACGATCAACTCATTCGAAAGCGCGGCAAACAGCACATACAACGGAGTCACTGTGCTACTGAAAGGCCAGGTCAACAGGCAATTTTTTATTCGGGCCGGGTACACGTTTGCCAAAGCAATCGACGACGGCGCCGATTCACTGGCTGTCGGACGACCCGGCAATGTGCAGAACGCCTACGCCACACAATTGGAACGCGGGCTAAGCGTCACAGACCAGCGTCAGCGATTCGTGGCCTCCACGGTGTACGAACCTCCGTCGTTCCACTACCAGTCCCGAGTGCTAGGCGCAGTCTTCAACAATTGGAGGGCTTCGAGCGTGGTCACCATGGGATCGGGGAGGCCGATCAATGCGACCATGGCGGGGGACTCCAATCGAGACGACAATGCTTACAATGATCGACTGCCTGGTGCGGTGCGTAATGCCTATATCGGACCTGGGTATTTCACTGTCGACCTGCGCATCAGCAAGAGTTTTCAGCTGAGCGAGCGCGTGCGCCTCACTCTGCTGGCGGAATCGTTCAACGTGGCCAACCGGGTGAACCAGCGGGTGGACATTACGGACGACGGCTTTCTCAATTCTGCCGGCCAATTCGTGGCGTACTCCACCAAGGCGGGCAAGACGCTGTACCCGGGCGAATTCATAAAGAATTCGAAGTTTCGGGTCCCCACCGATTCGTACTCTCCCAGGCAGGTTCAGTTTTCTTTAAGAGCAAGTTTCTAAACCCTTTAACGACCAATCGGAGCCCTTTGGACGACTGCGGGACGGCTACGGCGGGAAGCGGTCAACAGGAGTCTTTGCTTGACTTACCGCCCGAAGATTGGGATAACTGAGAGGTCCGTTTCGGACGAGTTTGGGGGTGTATACCCGTTGGCCGAAGTACGAATTCAAGAAGGCGAGTCGTTAGAGAACGCCCTTCGCCGTTTCAAGCGCAAGGTTCAGACCGAGGACATTATCAAGGAAGTGAAGCGTCACTCCTTCTACCTCAAGCCGGGCGAAAAGAAGCGTGTTAAGGAAGCACTGGCGCGCAAGCGCAGCCGGAAAAAAGCTCGCAAAGAGCAGGACTAATGTAACCGCAGGGCCGCTCCAAGAAGGCGGCCCTGTGCTTTTTCTCCCGAGAAGTTGTACGGGACCTTTATAACTGGAATTGACCGGTATCAAACAGATGTGACCATGCGTGGGGCATGGTGGGCCGAACCAGGGGCAGTGCCTGAGCGAGTGGTTGGCGATTGCGCGTCGAACTTTCAGTCCAGGCCGCGCGCAGAGCCTTTACCCCCAGACTCGCCGGGAACTCGGGCTGAAGGGAGCAACACTCCATGGAATTCCAGGATAAGGTTCTCAAGTGCATCGACTGTGGAGGCGATTTTGTCTTCACCGCAGGCGAGCAGCTTTTCTTTCACGACAAGCAGTTCAAGAATGAGCCCAAGCGTTGCAAGACCTGCAAGGCAAAACGAGCCGCGAACATGGGCCCGACGTCAGCCGGCAACCATTCCAAGGTGGAAACCCGCACGAATTGTTCGGGATGCGGGAAGGAAACCACCGTTCCGTTCAAGCCGACCCAGGGACGACCGGTTTTTTGCCGTGAGTGTTTCCAACAGCGACGTACTGCGGTCGCCTCGGCCTGATCAGACAATCGAAACATCCGCGCGTTTCGCCGCTGACGCCGCGAGGCCACTGTAGTTGTGCCCTTCCAGCGGGGAGTCAGGCTGCGTCATCCCGTCGCAACGACGACAGCAACGGGCCCGCGTTGTCCGCCCGTATAATCGGAATGTGGGAACGTACTTCGTAGAAAACTTCGGCTGCCGCGCAACCCAGGCCGATGGTGCAGCTATCGAGCGGCAACTGCTGGACCGCGGACTGGCTCGGGCAGCCTCACCGGCTGAAGCCGAGGTCGTGGTGCTCAACACCTGCACCGTAACCGCGTCAGCCGACCAGGACGTCCGCTCGGCCATTCGCAGAATCCATCGCACCAACCCTGCAACGAAGATCGTGGTGACAGGGTGCTATGCGCAACGCGCACCCGAGGAAATTTCTGCGATCCCGGGCGTCAGCGTGGTCGTCGGAAATTCCCACAAGAGCCAGGTCGCCGACTACGCGGTGCCGCTGACGAGCGCCGCTGGATTCGTGTCGTTGGCCGGAGTCACTGCTGCGGGTGAACCGAGCATCATTGTCGGGGACATCTTCGCCCACACCGAATTGCTGGCGGCTCCGGTGTTCGAGGGCGAAGACGCGGAAGGCAAGACCCGCCCCAACCTCAAGGTGCAAGACGGCTGCAATAACCGCTGCTCGTTCTGCATCATCCCGTCGGTTCGCGGGCGCAGCCGCTCGCTGGCGCTGGAGCATGTGTTGTGCGAAACCCGCGAACTGGTGGCACGAGGATATCGCGAGATTGTGCTGTCGGGCATCAACCTGGGGCGTTGGGGGCGCGACCTGGCACCGCGGGCCAACTTTGTAGCCATGCTGCGCTCGATCCTGGAAAATACCGGCGTCGAGAAGCTGCGCATCAGTTCGGTGGAGCCGATGGACTGGACGAACGAGCTAATCGAACAGGTCGCCACTTCACCGCGGATCGCCAAGCACGCGCACGTTCCGTTGCAATCAGGGAGCGACTACATCTTACGGCGCATGCATCGCCGGTATCGTCCCTGGCACTATGCCGACCGCATTGAGCGTATTCGGCGCGCCATGCCGAATGCCGCCATCGGCGCGGATGTGATGGTGGGCTTCCCCGGCGAGACCGACGAGCATTTCGAACAAACGCGGGAGCTGATCGAAAGACTGCCGTTTACCTATCTGCACGTCTTTACGTATTCGTCGCGTCCGGGGACGCCCTCGGCCGCCATGCCCGACCAGGTTCCGGTGCAGGTGGCGCGTGAACGCAACCGGTTGTTGCGCGAGTTGGCTATCCGCAAGAAGCAGGAATTCATGGCGTCTTTTGTGGGCCGCGACATGCAGGTCATCACTCTCACTCGATTTGACGGAAAACGCACTGAAGGGCTGACGGACAATTTCGTCAAACTGTTCGTGGCGGGGAGCCACCCTTCCAATCAGGTGGTCACAGTTCGCGTGGACGGCCTTGTTGGCGACGGTCTTATCGGCCACGCACGATGTACTTCCTCACTCGAGGGATGACTTTCCTCTTCTTTAAACACGTGGTAACGCTCTCATTTCGTTACCTGCCGTGGACCAAGCGCCCGGTGATTATTGTGCAATTTGCGTGTTAGTGCATGTGTTGCAATAGCTTACGTGAGTGCAAGATTCTTATAATAACCCTTGCGAAGATAGAAAAATTGGGTTACGCTTTGCGAATCCGGGCTTGGTTTTAGAGCCCGGATAGTTCTTTGAGTAAATTCGTTGTTTCGAAAATCCGGAGTGCTGCGTTGGGCTGTGAAAGAAAGGGTCCCACCCAGAACTGCAATTTGCCATCAAGCAGTCATGGGGCGCAAAGCGTCACCTAAGGGCGTGACGCTTGACAGCTGGCTGCAAGCAGCAAATTGAGTCGATCGCTTGGACAGAATCGCGACATTGTGGGAAAGCTGTTTGGACGAGCAGCTCAAATCCCGCGGAGACTGCTAGCAACTTGTCCAGTCGGAGCAGACCATGAAGTATTCAATCAAGTCCTCGATGCTGCTGGCGACGTTTGTGATGTTGTTTGCAATCGGCGTGCACGCCAGTCCGATCAATTGCGCAACGGCGCCTTCGGCAGGGGTTTGCGCGCCCACACTATCCATGACCTATCAAGTTGGGAATGGCGCAGTCCAAAACATTTTCCCGAACGGTTCGCCGGTCTTCACCGGCGGAAACTGGAACGTGAACTTAACGCCGCAGACGCTCGGGAGTGTCCTATTCACGGGCGGCCAGTTGGTGGCCAATGCAGATCCGTTCGTCGGCTTCAGCTTTGGCGTCATCAACAATACGACCGGCACGATGACGTTCAGCTATGACTTTCAGACGCCGTATCCCGGCGGCCCCTATCCACACGTGCAGTCGGTGTTTGGCGACGTGCTTATCGATACCGCGTTCTCAGGCACCTCGACGGTGGCACCGGTAGGCTCGTACTACATCATGAACACGTACGACACGGGTAACCTAGTGAGCCAGGTGAGTCTTGGCTTGGGCTGCACGACGGTAAACTTTGTCTGCTCGAGTCCTGACGATGGGTCGATCGGCCCACTACTGTATACGTCATTGGCGGGCGGCACACTGGAACTAAAGGGATCGTTCACGCTGACGAAGGGCTCACAGTACACGCTGACCGGTCGCAGTGCGCTGCTGCCGCTTCCCGAGCAGGGGACCCTCGTATTATTCGGTTCGAGCCTGATCGGACTCGCTGGCATCGCTCGCCGTCGCATGACGAAGTAGGTTCAGACCATGGCGGTGCACGGAAAGCTTCGCGTGCACAACTATCAACGGTAGCTGGCATCATTCGGTCGCCGTTTCATTTTTGGTAACAAGCATGGCACCATATCAACATCAACACGCGAAATTGGGGTCATTCTTGAAACCACGGACACGCGTTGTACCGGGTACTTGGGCAATAAATTACCCTCGATATGCAAATGTTTGCACTTGCCAGAAGTTACTGACTGGAGTACCGTTCTATTTAGAACAACTTGGCCAGCGTGTTTTTGGTCATCAAATTGCAGGTGTTTGTACGGATGACCTTCTAATGGGGATGGAGGCCTGTGAAGGGTGTGTGACTGAGTATCTGTAATTTCTGATTCCTCCGATTGGACTTGACTCATCGAGACCACAAGATTAAAGACTGGGGAGATTATGAAGAATTCGAAAACTTCGCTGCTGTTGCTTACGTTGATGCTGCTGACCTTTGCTTCGGTCATGTACGCTAGTTCAGTCGATTGCTCGCAGACGCCTTCCGACCCGGCGTGTGCGCCCACTCTGGTGATCACCTATCAAGTCGGAAATGGCCCGATCCAAAGCATTCCGATAGTCGGGACGCCGACGTATGTCAACGGGGCCTGGCAACAGGATTTCGTTCCTCAGGTGTTTCCGCAATTTCTGTGGACCGGTGGCCAACTGGCCTCGTCCCCAGATCCATTTGTGGGCTTCAGCTTTGGTGTCATCAACCAGTCGGGCGTCACGATGACCTTCAACTACGACTTCCAGACTCCCTATGCTGGTGGTCCGTACGGCTTACTTCAGACGGTCTTCGGCGACGTACTGATTGATACAGCCTTCCAAGGCACTTCCACAGTGACGCCGGTGGGCAGCTCATACCTCATGAGCACGTATGACAGTGCCGTCCTGCTTCCCCAAGTCAATATAGGATTGGGGTGCACCACGGTTAATTTCGTCTGCAGCAGCCCCGACATCGGGTCAATCGGTCCGCTGGGTTATACGTCGGGCGTTACGGGCATTCTTGAGGTAAAGGGCTCGTTCACTCTGACGAAGGGCTCGCAATACACGATTACCGGTCGCAGCGCTCTGCTGCCGATTCCCGAGCCGGGGACCCTCGCACTATTGGGTTCGGGCTTGGTTGGACTCGCTGCCTTTTCTCGGCGCCGCGCAGCGAAGTAATTTGTTGACGTGGCGCGAGGCTAGCGCCACGTTTGCCGCAAAACAGGGCTGACGAGGACGTCGGCCCTATCCGTTTCTAGTCCTCATGCGGATGGCCGGAAGCCCCACCGGGTTCTGCGCGAATTGGCGGCGCGCAAAATTTCCGAATTCACGACTTCAGAGGCTGCGGAAAAAAGCGACTTTGGGTAGAGCTGACCTTTAGGTCAGCGTCTAAGCCGTTTATTTTCGACCAGCCGAGCGGACTTTAGGGCGGATCCAAGATCGCTATACCCGAAATGCTGATGGCTGGTTAAGCTGCTATTGGCGGCGTTCTCTGCGGCAAAACGGATGGGACAAGCATTCTCCAATGATCTACGGCGGCGGATACTGCAGACCTATGCCCGGGAAGACCTCAGTCAAAAGGCGCTGGCTGAGCGCTTTGGGGTGAGCTACGACTACGTGAAGAAGATCCGTAAGCAGCAACGGCGGAGTGGGCAGGTGGAGCGTCCCTCGCAGTCCCGTCACGGCCGTGTGAGCCGGGTGACAGAGGCAGTGCAAAAGCAGATCCGAGCAGAAGTAGGCGAGCAAGCGGACGTAACGCTGTGGGAGCTGCAAGCGCGGGTGCAGAAGGCCAGCGGCGTGGGGCTGAGCCAATCGTTACTCTGGCGGTGGCTGCAAAAGTTGGGCTTGGGGCGTAAAAAAAATCGCTCCATGCGCAAGAGCGGGACACGGAAGCGAACCAGCAGCGGCGTGCGGAGTTCGCCGAAAAGCTCGGCTCGATAGCGCCGGAGAAGCTGTTCTTTCTGGACGAAAGCGGAGTGACCACGCAGATGACGCGGCTGTGGGGACGAGCTCCGCGCGGCGAACGGGTCGCCGAAGCCACACCCCAGGGGCGCTGGAAAGTGCTGACCACGATAGGCGCCATGAGCCTGCGCGGCATGGAGGCGGTCATGACCGTCGAGTCGGCTACCGACGGGGATGTCTTTCTCGCCTACCTGGAGCAGGTGCTGTGCCCCAAACTGAAGCCTGGCGACGTGGTGGTGATGGACAATTTGTCCGCCCATAAAGTTAAAGGCGTAGGCGAGTTGATCGCCGCCAGCGGGGCCGAACTACTCTACCTGCCGCCCTACTCCCCGGATTTCAATCCCATCGAGAAGGCTTGGTCGAAACTCAAGCAGCTGTTGCGTGCTGCCAAAGCGCGCACCGCCGAAGCGCTCGATCAGGCCATCACCGAAGCTCTCAAAACCATTACCGCCGAGAACGCTGCCGCCTGGTTCCGGCACTGCGGATACCGGGTACAGCAATCGTGAAGATGCTCTAGTCCGCGAGGCGTACGCGTTTCCGACTTTTTCAGCAGCCTCTTCAGTTGTGGGTCAGTAGATTAACGCACTGTAGCTAGGTCTTGACGGGACGGCCGAACCGAGGCAGTGAGCGACAATTACCTCTAAAGTTGTAGTGAATGGGTGTCATGAGCAGAATGAAATTCTGTTAGCTCGAGTGGTTCGTGTTGACGGGGATGCGTCAGTTAGTCACAGTTCGTTGGTGATCTAGCTCACAATTGGAGAATGGCTCCGATGTGGGAGTTTGGTTACCTGGTGTGGGCAGGAGGGCTTTCGACTTTTTGTTAAGGCAATGTAAACTCTTAAGAGCAAGCGGTTTAAGGAAATCTCGAGATTCATCGAGAATTTGCTTGCAATCGCTGTTGGGTAAGGTTACCCTCGGAAAGCTGAATGCGGAAGCAGTTGCCTGCGTCTGTGGTACGAGGAACCCCTAGGATCGTCGGCGCTAAATAAAATTATAAGCTCCGGCAGTAGCGCTCAAGAAACCATGGTTCATGGGGACCTGCCCGGCGGAGAAACGGCTGCCGAGGTTTTCAAGATTTTGAACGCTCTGCGGGAAACTGCAGACACGCATTGAACCGATAAGTGCGAGACAATTTGGTCTGAAGTTGCCCACGGGTCCCAGGCCGCAGTTAACTTCTGACGAATTGAAGAGATTGAAAGGGAACCCTATCATGAAGATCCAGCGCGTGTTTGTCATTTCGTTGTTCGTTGTGGCCGTGAGCTCGATGAGCTTTGCCACCATCATTAACCCCGGCAGCGCATCGGTGGATCTGTCGATGAGCTCTGACGCTGGTTGCGGTTTGGTCAGCGCTTCCGACGCACATTCCTGGGGCGCACCACTCAGCCCTTTGAGCTCCTCGGTAAGCGTCATCGCGCAGTGCAGCTCGCCGAACCGCAAAGTCACGACTTCGGGCGATCTGGATGCGACGTGGACTGCCAACACGAAGAAGGGCAAGATTATTTTCAAGAACATCGGTTGGACCGTGAACAACAACGTTACGGCCGGTTCGGCGAACGCTGATTTGGGACTCGATTACAGTTACACGTTTACGCCGACCACGGAAATCCAGTTCGATATGACCTACGACATTTCCGCGAACAACAACAATACAAGCAACTTCGGACTCAACGGCTTCTACATTGACTTGACCGGCACGAATTGGAACAGCGGCAATCCCTATGCGGTCGGTACTTCGGGTACGCTGTCGGCGATTTTGTGGCCCAACCAGACCTACACGCTGACGATCGAGAACGGAGCGAACATTAGTGGCTTTCTTGCCGGTGCTAAAGAGCACATGGACGGGAAGTTCAATTGGGAAGCCACTCCGGTTCCGGAGCCTTCCAGCATGTTGCTGATGGGCAGCGGCATCCTGGCACTGGCTGGCGCTCTTCGCAAGAAGATGAGCCGCTAGTTTCGAGTCGTAACGAATTCCGGCCGCCTCAACCGAGGTGGCCGTTTTATTTGTGCGCTGAGGCTCCGCCAGTCTTCATTCGGCGGCGGTTTCGCGCACTGACGTGGCGCGGAATACCTGCATTACCGTGCTATACTTTGCCATACGGCAGTATGACTGGAGGACCGTATCGATAAGCGTTTTATCCGCACAAATGAGCGCATTCGCGTCCGCGAAGTTCGCGTGATCGACGACGAAGGAACCCAACTGGGCGTCATGCCCCCATTCGATGCGCTCAAGAAGGCCCGCGAAAAGAACCTGGATCTGGTAGAGGTATCGCCGACGGCACAGCCGCCGGTTTGCCGCATCATGGATTACGGCAAGTACCTGTACGAGCAGGAAAAACGCGAACGCGCAGCCAAAAAGAACCAGCACCAGATCGTGGTCAAGGAAGTGAAATTTCGCATCAACGTGGACGACCACGACTACGAGACCAAGAAAAACCACGTGCTGCGCTTTCTGGCCGAGGGCGACAAGGTCAAGGCGACCATCTTCTTCCGGGGACGCGAAATGACGCGGCAAAGCTTGGGACGCGGGATACTCGAGCGCCTGATCACGGATCTGGGCGATAAGGCCGTGGTAGAGTTCCGGCCGCGTCAGGAAGGCAATACGCTGCACTTGATCTTGGCCCCGCCGAAGGTACAGGCCCCGCAGAAGCCGCCGAAGGCGCCAAAGCCGCTCCGGCACCCGCGCCGCCGCAGGCCCCGCCGGCACAACAACAATGATTTAGTGCCCTTGCGGCGCTATTGTAGGAATCTCCGAGAAGGCGGTGGAGCGGCGTTGCTGGCCGCTCTTCGCCATTTTGTTGTAAACTAGAAAGGTTATGCCTAAGCTCAAGACACACAGTGGAGCGGCGAAGCGCTTCAAGAAGACGGCTACGGGCAAATTTAAGCGTGGACACGCTTTTAAGCGCCATATCCTGACTTCGAAGACGACCAAGCGCAAGCGCCATCTCGATACCGACAGCATGGTGGACAAGGCGGACCAGAAAAAAGTGGCCCGCATGATCCCCTACTAGTCCTGAAGAAGGCCGCATGGTGCGGCACCCGGCACCGGTCCAAAGCCGTGACGGGCAACAGCGAGTGAAGAGGCTATTCCGGGCCCCCCGCAGTGCGGGCGTGGTCGATGTCCCTGCCTCCAGCCGCTAAACGAAGTTCAAAAAGGAGCAGCAATGCCTCGCGTAAAACGTGGTACCAAGCGTCATGCCAAGCGGAAGAAGATTTTAGAGCGCGCCAGTGGCTATTACCTCACAAAATCGAAGCTCTACCGGCAGGCGAAAGAGTCGGTTGAGCGCGGACTGAAGTTCGCCTACAGCGGCCGCAAGCAGAAGAAGCGCCAGTACCGGTCGATCTGGATCGTGCGCATCGGCGCCGCGGCCAAGATGAACGGCATCAGCTACAGCCAGTTCATCAACGGCCTGAAGAAGGCTGGCATCGAGCTGGACCGCAAGATCCTGGCAGACATCGCGGTGAAAGACGCAGCAGCGTTTACTTCGCTGTGTGAGCAGGCGAAAGCCGCTCACGCAGCTTCGACTTCAGCCGCAGCGTAGCGCCGTTCGTCCCAGAAACAATCAGTATTCACGCGATGGGCGGCCGCAGGGCCGCCCGTTTACGCGACGGGACGAATAGCTGGGATAGGTAGCGAACCGGAGCAAGAAGATATAGGGAGGGCAGTCGATGAGACCACTCGCTGTTGTCGGCATCCTGGCTCTGACTCTAAAGCCACCCTCTTCGCGGAGGACGGTTCCACGCGGATCGTACTGATCAATTCCAATATTCCGAACGGCGCAGATTCTAAAGGGGATCAACGAGCATTGCCACAACGTCATTTTGACCATCGATCCCTCTAAGGCTGACTATGAACTGGAGGCACAGATCAATAAAGAGTCTCGGAGCGGTAACGAGCGGTCGTGGCTTACGCTGTTCAATAAGAACGGCGACGCGGTGTTCTTTACAGATACGCAAGGAACGAGCAACGCCGTTAAGGATGTGTGCGGATTCCTGAAACTCGGAAAGCCTTAGTAACACGACATCGAGATCGAGTGTATCCCGGATATAACTCGCGCCCAGCGACAATCAACACGCGCGGGCGCTGTGGTTGGCGTTTTCGAAAACGTGAACCCCTCAGAACAGCGCGCAACTGAAATCGCGCCTTCAGCTGCGGGACAAAAGACCATGTGTACCTTCTCCAAACTCGAAGATTACTCGCAAGAATCGCTTGACCGCGCCGTGCAGCGGACTCGTCGACAGGATCAAGGCGGAGGCGAAGGACGTAAAGGACGAGCCGACTCTAAAGAAATTCCGGGACAAGTGGTTGGCCAGGAATACCGGAATCCACAAGCAAGTTAACGATGCGTGGTTGAGGTCGGCGCCTCCGAGAGTAAGAAACGCGTTGGCTTGAGAGTCAATTGCTTCGTAGCGAATTCAATGAGGTTGTTCAGCATAGAACGCCCACGTGAAAATGCTACAAACGGCAGACTGGCGGGCAGCACGTGCTGTCGATACAGACACTGCTCGCGACATGGCACTTGGAAGCATTGCTTCAGAGCGTCTCGACATTACACTGCCCGGTGTGCACCGGCCCATTGGCGTGAAGCACCCCGTGCTACGCGTGCAGGACGAGATCGTCGCCGTATTCAAGGCCATGGGATACTCGGTCGGCGAAGGCCCTGAAGTCGAGACCGACTACTACAACTTCGAGTCGCTGAACTTTCCGCCGAACCATCCCGGCGCGCGACACGCAGGACACGCTGTTCATCGCGGGGCAGGAATCGAAGGCCGCGCGCGATCGTCTGCTGCTGCGCACGCACACTTCGCCGGTGCAGATTCGCACCATGGAGAACAGCCGCCGCCGGTGCGCATCGTGATTCCCGGCAAGGTGCACCGCAACGATCCGCTCGACGCCACGCACTCGCCGGTGTTTCACCAGGTCGAGGGGCTGGCGGTCGATACCAACATCACATTCTGCGACCTGAAGGGTACGCTCGACCACGCCATGAAGGCGTTGTTCGGCTCGTCGGTGAAGACGCGTTTCTATCCGTCGTTCTTCCCGTTCACCGAGCCAAGCGCCGACATGCAGGTCAGTTGCATCTTCTGCGGTGGTAAAGGATGCCGCAAGTGCAAATTCAGCGGCTGGATCGAGCTGCTGGGCTGCGGTATGGTCGATCCCAACGTCTTCGAGTTTGTGAAGCACAACGGCTACGACCCGGCGAAGGTCAGCGGCTTCGCCTTCGGCATGGGCGTCGATCGCATCGCAATTTTGAAGTACGGGGTCGAGGAGATCCAGTCGTTCTTCGAGGGCGACGTGCGGTTTCTGGAGCAGTTCGCATGAGAATCCTACCCGCATGGCTGCGTGAGTTCGTCGACATCAAGGCCGACGATCGCCAAGCTCGCCGAAGACCTGACCTCGGCTGGGATCGCCGTCGAGACGGTAGTTGAAGAGCACGGCGCGACTGTATACGAGATGGACCTGACCACCAACCGCGTGGACGCCATGAACCATTACGGCGTGGCGCGCGAGGCGGCGGCGATCTACGGCGTGGAGCTGAAGCCGTTTGAGCCGAAGCTGCCGGGAAATGCAGGTCCCTCGACTTCGGCGGCAAGGCCGCCTTCGCTCGGGATGACAAACGATTTCCCCATCGTTATCGACGATGCTGAGGGCTGCGCGCGGTACACGGCGCGGATCATTCGTGGAGTGAAGATCGGCCCGTCGCCCGCGCACATCGTGAAGCGTTTGGAACTGCTCGGCTCGCGCGCCATCAACAACGCTGCCGATGCCACGAACTTCGCGATCAACGAACTTGGACACCCGACGCACGCCTTCGACCTCGACCTGCTTGAAGGTGGCACGATCATTGTGCGCCGCGCCCGGGAAGGCGAATTCCTGAAGACGCTCGATGGCGTCGGACACACGCTGACCACCGACGACCTCGTCATCGCCGACGCCGAGAAGCCGGTTGCGCTGGCGGGCGTCATGGGCGGCTTCGACTCGATGATCACCGAGAAGACGAAGAATGTGCTGATCGAGTCGGCATGGTTTGATCCGGCAACCGTTCGCAGCATGGCCAAGCGCCACGGCATGCATACCGACGCTTCGCACCGCTTCGAGCGCGGGGCCGACTGGGGCATCACCCCGGTGGCGTGTGATCGCGTGGCTGAGCTGATTCTCGAAACCGGCAGCGGCGAACTCGTCGGCCAGCGCATTGATACCGTCGCCCGCAATGTTGAACGCCCCGCCATAACGCTGCGTATCTCAGAAGTAAAGCGCAACCTCGGTATCGAGATCGAACCGGCCGAGATCGAGCGCATCTTGCGGTCTCTGGGATTCGGCGTCACTTCGACGGGCGGCTCGCCGCAGGCAGCTAGCGGGTTTCAGCACACGGGCGGCAGCGGTGGCGGCGCACAAGCGGCTGCCGCGAGCAGCGCCCCCGGCGACTTCAGCGTCACCATTCCCACGTGGCGGCTCGACGTCGAGCGTGAGATTGACCTACTGGAAGAACTGGCGCGCATCTACGGCTACAACAAATTTCCAAACACGCTGCCGTCGTTCACCGGAGCGGTACGGGCGCTGCCCGACGAGGCCAAAGACGCGCGAGTGCGCGAGACCATGCTAGCGCTTGGTTACAACGAAGCCATTTCGATCACGTTCATCTCGGCCCAGGATGCCAAGACCTTCGGCGGCGCGGAACCGCTTGCGCTGGCCAATCCACTGAGCGAAGAGGCGGGCTACATGCGCAATTCGCTCGTTCCGGGGCTGCTCAACATGATCGGCTACAACCTGAACCGCGGCAACAGCGACGTGCGCCTGTTCGAGGCGGGCGAGGTCTTCGAGAAACTGGGCGAGCGCCACGACGAGCATCGTCGGCTGGCCTTCGCCGCCACCGGCAATCTTGCCCCGCATAGCGTGCACGGCGGAGCCGAGCCTGTGAACTTCTACCACCTGAAGGGCGACATCGAGCAACTGCTCAGCGGGTTCCAACACGACAAGCTGTACTTCGACGATAAGACGCCGGAGTACTTCCATCCCGGACGTTCGGCGCGGGCTGTACTCGATGGCGAGACCGTGGCGCGCTTCGGGCAGCTGCATCCCGAGGTGGCGGCGGAGCGCAAGCTGCGGCAGGATATATTCCTCGCCGAAGTGATGCTGGAGCGGCTGTATAAGCACCCGCTGCGCGAGCCCAAGTACCGGCGCTTCTCGAAGTTTCCTGCCGTGGGACGCGACTTCTCGTTCTTCTTCGACGACGCGGTCACGTTCGAGCGCATTCACTCCGCCGTTGAGGCGTTGGGCATCGCGGAGATGCAGTCGTTCGCGCCGGCAGAGATTTATCGCGGCGAAAAGGTGGGATCGGGCAAGTACTCGACGCTGCTCCACGCTGAGTTCCAATCGCAGGAGCGCACGCTGCGTGACGATGAAGTGGCGCAATGGTCGGCGCAAATTGTGAAAGCGCTGGAATCGCTGGGTGGAGTGCTGAGAGCTTCGTAAGTTTCAATTCACACAGCGACGCTGAGTCGCAGAGAAAATCAGGACCAGGATTCTCTGTGTTCTCTGTGCCTCTGTGGTGAATAATTTCTTGCTGCCTGGAGCGGGGCTCAGCCCGGAAACCCCGCATTCTTCGTCACGTTCGCCGCCTGCCAGAGGTGGCGGCGGTTGTGATAAGAGACCAACAGCAGCGCGGTATCGGCCTTTAGTTGGATCGGGGCCAGCGGATTCTTCACTTGCAGATCGTTCAGGTCGGCCTCGCCCCACTGGCGGATGAAATCGGCGAATTGCGTCTGCAGCCCACAGAATTCATCGACCACGTTTCCCGAAAGCTGCGATGGCGGCGCAAGTTTCTTGGGCGCCGGCAGCTTGAATTTCGGCGGAGGCTCTTCCGTGCCGATGAACCAGCGCATGAACCATCCTGAGGGCTGGATCGGCGTCTTGCGCGGCTCGAGTTGGTCGCGGTTGTTGCTCACGGCATCCTGCAAGGCCTTCACGTACAGGCCGTTCATGATGGCGAGGTGGTCGAGGCACTGCAGGATGCTCCACGACTTGCCGCCGTTGGGCTGCCAGTTCAGCGCTGACTCGCTGAGACCGGCGGCCAGCGCCTGCGCCATCGCGGACTGGCGCTCGAGTTCGGCGATGAGTTCCGCAGGAGTGTATTCCAGTTGGAGAGCCATGGGGTTTCGGCTTGATTCTACACACGGCGTGCCCTCGGCACCATCGGATGTTGCATCCTTCGGTTCCTCGCGCGATTTGGTCACGGAAGTGGCCGCGCAGGGGCGAGAATGCACAGGTTGCTGCGATATACTGCGCAAAGTTAACCCATTGTTGAGGTCGATATTTCTATGCCGTCGAATACTGTGGAAGCTCCCGCCGCCTCGTCGAACGCCGATTTTCATTCCCTCGAAGAGAAGATCCTCAAGACCATCGAACTGTTGAAGGTGGAGCGCACAGCCAAGGCCACCGCCGAGCGGGCCGCCGAGCGCCTGCGCGAGCAGTTGTCGGAACGTGATGAGGAAGTGGACTCGATGCGCACCGAGCTGATTAGTTTGCGCAAGGAGCGCGACGAGGTACGAACCAGAGTAGAAAAGATGCTGGGTCAAATTGAGTCTTTGACGGCCGAGGAATAGGCATAAAATCGCAGGAGCGGGGCGCACTTCAAGGGAGCGCCCGCGCGGGTTCAGGAGGCTAGCTTGGCGCAATCCAATGGCAACGGAAACGGCAGCGTCCGTGTCGAAATCTACGATCAGACTTACCAGCTTCGGGGATCCGACCCGGAGTACATCGGCACGCTCGCCGAATACGTTGACACGAAGATGCGGGTCATCTCGCAGCAGGCATCTACCGTAGACTCGCTGCGCGTCGCCGTGCTGGCGGCGCTGAACATTGCCGACGAATATCTCATCCTGAAGAGCAAGTACGACTCGATCGCCAGCGATTACCAGTCACGCGCCGACCAGTTGTCGGGCGCGCTGGACGAAGTGCTGGAAGAGGCGCGGCGGGCCGGGTAGCCCGGCCTAGTCGGGCCCGCCGATGGACGCGATGCCGGCAGCTGGATTCTAAAATCGATCTGCCCACATCGCAGCGCAAACCCAGCGTAATACGACCCCACATAGGTGCCGCAGAGGGAAAATGTTTACACAAGCGGCGATATTCTTGTGCAATGTTTTGCGCATGTCCTCACCCTACCGCTTGCGTTGTCTATTGAAATCATCGAGATAGTGGAGCGCGAGTTGGAACCTCGCGTGCACTACTACTACGCTGGTAAGGGAACCGGCGAGCCCGTGCCTCATGCAGGCTTGCGCCCATCAACAGCTCGATAGTTGGCAAGAGGAGGAGAACGTCTCGTGATCAAACTTCGTAAAGCCACTTTGATTTTCCTATGCGCGGCGGTGGCGGTAATGGCGACACCGCTTCTGGCCCAAGACGTCTGCCAAAGCGTAGCCGGTAACCTGGTCGCGAACTGCGGCTTTGAGACCGGCGATTTTACCGGTTGGACCCAGTCCGGGAACCTCGGTTTCACGGGCGTCGCCAGCGGGGTCGCCTTCAGCGGCACCTACGGCGCCTATCTGGGCCCCGTCGGCAGCGATGGCTATTTGACCCAAAACTTGTGGGGCAACACGTTTACCTTTGCGTTTCGTCAGGATCCGGCGTACTGGTACTTGGATTCCGTCTCGGTTACGCCGTTCAGTAGCTGTGGCGCTGGTTGTAATACCTACTTCATAGACTTCTGGCTGGCGCACGACGGTGGAACGCCCAATGATTTCACCGTGCTCTTTAACGGCGTCGATGTGGGCCCAAGCCTGGTAGATTTTGGAGGGTTTGGGTACACAGAGTTCAGCGGTTACGTGGATGGAACAACCCCCGAGCCGAGCAGCTTGATCCTGATGGCATCGGGCCTGCTGGGTCTGGCCGGAGTAGTTCGCCGCAAACTACTGCCATAATCGATTACGCGATTCTCTTACGAAAGGTCAGCTCACCGGATGAATTTCCGGTGAGCTGACTCCCCAGAATGCTAGGTGCGAGCGATTCGAGATTCACTCACACTCACTGTCTCGAATTGCTCTCGCGCTCGCGTCACCAGGTTGAATTCCCGGCCCAATTCTGAAAGGTGGAACCTATGAGAACAACACATGTACAGTCCCGCATCGCCATGGCGTTGGCGTGTGGGCTCATCTTAACCTCCACGAGCCTGTTTGCGCAGAAGAAGCCTCGTGTGCCGATCAGCCGCCCGTCATCGATCGGGAGCCAAGCGCCCTCGATCCCCAAGGGTCCACTTCCGCCTGCCGTCACACAACTCCCACGGTTGGCAGGGGTGAACATCGGCCAGAGCTATGATGGAATTTCCTTCTCTCAATCAAACTGCGGCTGCTATCCGCCGGATACAAACGCGGCCGTGGGCGGCAACTTCGTCGTCCATGCAGTCAACGTTCAACTCCGCATTTACGACAAGACCACTGGAACGGTTCTGCTCGACGAGCCCCTCAGCAACTTCTTCGGCGCGACAACCCAAGGCGACCCCTATGTGGTGTATGACGAACTCGCAGACCGCTGGTACATTAATGCCTTTGACAGCGACGCGTCTGGGCTGTTCCTGGCGGTGTCGCAGACCAATGACCCGACCGGCGCATGGTACGTGTATGACCTCACAAATGTTGGCGGCTTCCCTGACTTCGCGAAGCCGGGCTACAACAAAGATGCCATCTTCATCTCCTATAACGACTTTGGGAGCGCTGGTGGCTATGCCGCAGTTGCCGCGATCAACAAGGCGCAAGCCCTGGCCGGGATTTACCCGGCGTATTACACCTCGTATCCGCCGCCTCAGTTCCGGGCAATTCCGCCTGCCAGAATGCACGGCGATTTCACTGGTGGCACCGAGTGGTTCCTTTCGATCGACTACTCCGGCGGAAACTCCGTCCGCGTCACCAAGATGACCAATTACTTCAGCAATAGCCCAAATTACACGACCTGGCAGGTACCCGTTCAACCGTTCGGGTACTTCGTCAATGCAGACCAGCCCGGAGCACCCGGCAGTGTAACCGACAATGATCCGACGGCGACTGCGGTCCAGTACCACAACAAACGACTGGTGACGGCCACAGAGGCCTCCATCGCTGCGGATGGGTTTACCTATCCCAAGGGACACTACTACCAAATCGACGTAAGCACGGGAACGCCAAGACTGATGACGGACGGCCTGATTGATCCTGGTCCGGGCGTCTCCGTGTACATGGTGAGCGCGGACCGTGACAACGCGGGCAACTTCGGGGCGACCTGGATGGAGTCATCCCTCAGTGAGTACGTATCGATGTGGGTTGGCACCCGACCGAACGTTTTCCCCAATAACTGGATTAACGCTGCTCAGGTTGCTCCCGGCGTCTTTATGCCGTACAGCGGCCGGACTGGCGATTACAGCTCAACGGTGCTTGATTCCGATGGTATGACCTTCTGGTCGGCCAACGAATACAGCGGCAGCGATATCTGGAACACGCACATCACGTCCTTCAAGAAGTAGGGACGCCCGATTGCGTTAGCTGATTTCGCCTGTGTCAGAACTTAGCAGGCCGGAGTGACAAGCTCCGGCCTTTTTCTTTGCGAGCGCGACCGCTTTTCCGATTCAATTTTTCTATGTATCAAATAGAAAAAAATCCACCGCTTTTCGCCCTCTAACCTCTTGCTATCGGCCGCGGATTTTCGTAGCATCCCCTCAGACAGCCGGCCTGCTAAGTTGGTGTTGGTGGCAACCGTTTTTTGAACCAATGCTCAATGAACAGGGGGCCTCACTCGCGGTTCGGTGTGCGATGCTCCGCCATGCGGAGATGCCTAAAGAGCTGCGGAGGGTTCCCACCGTTACGACGGGTTCATTGACGGCCCACTGAACACGGCCCCGCGGGTCGGCGCGTTTTTTGCGCTCGAAAGCCCTGCCTGCACGCGACAAGCGAGACAGCCACAAATTTCCGCTGGTCTGCACGGGGTTCCGATCGACCCGCTTGCCCACGAGGTTCGTGGCTGCTACTTCTCCCCGACCGCTACTGCTTGGTCGCGTAGTAAGTGGCCTTGGTTCCGTGGAGCTTGTCGTCCCCCTCAACGGTCATGGTCTTGCCGTCCGCTGACACTGACATTTTGCCGACCCAGATCACCTTGCCGTCGCGCTTGTCGGTTTCCTCAATGTCGTTGCCGATCCTCTTGAGCGACACGGTGGTTATGCCCGGATCGCCGACAAACGGATAATCCTTGCCATCGAGTTTCGCGTCAAAAGACTGTCCGGTGGGAGTGGTCATGCTGAGCGAGTCTCCTCCGGTTTTGTAGGTGTACAGCAACGCGTCGGCCGTCGCCACGTCGGCTTTCTCCTGGCGCCACGAACCCGAGACCGCATTCCCGCTGGCAGGCGCTTTGCCCACCCGTGTCAGGACGTCCGTTCCACTGACCGGGCCGCCCTCCGGGTTGGCGAAGTAAGTCCACTCCTCGGTCAACGTCTTGCCATCGTCCGACACGGTCCTTTTCACTGTGCTGACCTGTTTCCCGGCTTTTTGTGATTCGGAATTCACATGCCGGTCATCCACAACTTCCACCTTCATCATGTCGAGATAGGGATTGCCGCTGACCGGTTGCAGCTGGCCGTCGGCCTTGACCTTGATCGGTGGAGCGCAGGTCTTGCACTCGTACATGCCGTTCTCCACTAATAGCACATCAGGCTTCTTGGAGCGCTTGGTCTTGTCGGTTTCGACCTTCCAGGTGCCATCAAATGGGCTCTGCGCCCACCCCAGCACCGGGACAAGCAGTAAAACAAATAGCAATTTCTTCATGGGTATTCCTCTCTTGGATTGGTTTCGAATGTGGCGGTGGAAAGCATACCGCAACTCGGGCACAATGCAACACTAAAGTGCTGGTGGCCCGATTTATTCTGTCCGGCCCGCAGTACGGCCGCGGACCCTCCTGCGCGGATTCCCATTTACCCATCGCCAACGATTCTGTTCTACTGCTACCGTCCGCGAGATGTTTCGCGGTGAGCCATCATGATGGACGCCACAACCTCCCAGGTCCGCAAGCGATTGCTCGATCCCATCGAGCGCAGCTCCGAAGTCTTATTCGGGCTGATCATGGTGCTGACTTTTACCGGGTCGTTCCGTGCCTCGGGCGCCGACCATGATGACGTGCACCGCATGTTGCTGGCCGCTCTGGGATGCAACCTAGCCTGGGGTGTTATCGACGCGGTCTTTTACCTCATCGCCACCTTCAGCCAGCGCAACCATAATCTCGGTTTGTTGCGCGAGGTGCAGGCCGCGGACCCCAAGAGCGGACGCCAAATCATCGCTGACGCCATCAGCGACGACCTGGCCTCGGTGCTGACCGACACCGAAGTCGAGTCGATTCGCACGCGCATGGTGCAGTTGCCCAAACCCCGTGCCCACGCTCGACTGCGCCGCCACGATTTCCTGGCGGCGCTGGGTGTGTTCCTGCTGGTCTTCCTGTCCACCCTTCCGGTGGTATTGCCGTTCGTCTTCATGAGCCATCCCACACGCTCTCTGCGCGTTTCCAACCTGATCGGCGTGACCATGCTGTTCTTCACCGGATTAACGTATGGCAAACACGCCGGCTACCGTTCATGGATCGTGGGTGCGGTGATGGTTCTGCTGGGCCTCGCCCTGGTGGGCCTCACCATCGCACTGGGGGATGACATTGCTGCTGCGCAGGATCGCGGTGTTCGTGCTGCTGGCTGCGAGCGGCTGGACGCAAACCACAGCGCCACCCAAGCCGCAGCCGCACAGCGCCGCCGCGAACGCCACCGCGGCTGACGCCGAGCCCTGGGAATACTCGCTTACCATGGATGGCTACCTCATTGAAGGCGAGGACGGCTACGCGGCCCCTACGTTTACAGCCGACCATAACTGGCTGCACCTGGAAGCGCGCTACAACTATGAGAACTTTCGCACCGGCTCGCTGTGGGCGGGCTACAACTTCGGTTGGGGTAAGACGTGGCAATTCTCGGTGACTCCGATGATCGGTGGTGTTTTCGGACGAACCAACGGAATAGCGCCCGGATGCGAGGCCTCAGTGACATGGAAAAAGCTGACCTTCTCCCTCGACAACGAGTATGTGTTCGACACCGACGTCGAAGTCCGGCAATTTCTACTACTCATGGCCGCAAGTCACATACCAGGCGTTCGACTGGCTGAATTTCGGCGTGGTCGCCCAGCGCACCAAAGTCTTTCAGACGAACCTGGACGTCCAGCGCGGATTCTTCATCGGATTCCAGCACAAGAAGCTGGAGTTCACGACGTACGTGTTCAACCCGGGCACCAGCAGCACTTCCGTCGTACTCGAGATGGGCGCCAGCTTCTGAAGTCCTTCGGCACTCCGCGAGCATCTACAATAGAGAAGTGTTCCCTCGCTTATTGCATATTGGCAGTTTCAACCTCCCTACCTACGGCTTTATGGCCGCGCTGGGGCTCATCTGCGGCCTATTCCTGATCGTGAAGCTGGGCCGCGAGCAGGGCATTGACCCCGACAAGCTCTGGAACCTCGGCATCGTCGCCATCCTCTCCGGCGTCATCGGTTCCAAGATCTTGATGCTGCTGGTGGATTTCGGCTATTACAGCGAGCATCCCAGCGAGATTTTCGCACTCTCGACGTTGCAGGCAGGAGGCGTTTGGTCCGGCGGACTGGTCCTTGCAATCGTGATGTGCGTCTGGTACATGCATCGAAACGACATGCCGGTGCTGGCCAGTTGCGACGTCTTCGCTCCGGGACTCGCCCTGGGGCACGCGTTTGGGCGCATCGGTTGCTTCGCTGCCGGCTGCTGCTGGGGACGCGAGACCCATGTTCCCTGGGCCGTGACCTTCAAGAACCCTCTGGCGGAACAGATTGTCGGTACGCCGCTGGGCATCCCTCTGCATCCGACGCAGCTCTACGAGTTTGTGTTGGAGCTGGCGAACTGCATCTTTCTGGTGTGGCTGGTGCGGCGCAAGAAATTCGAAGGCCAGGTCATCGGCACCTACCTCATCATTTACGGCATCGGCCGCTATTTCATCGAGTTCTTCCGCGGCGACCCGGGTCGAGGCCAGCTCATCGGGTTCATGACCGACACCCAGGGTATCGCGCTGCTGCTGGTGGTGGTCGGCGGCCTGCTGTGGCTGCGGCGGGTACCTCTGCGGCAAACGGCAAGATTAGCGTCAGCGCGGTAGTTCAGAAGACAAAAACTAACCGCGGATTCATCGGATCTCGCTGATAGATCAACGTAGAAAATCTGATTCGCGTTCATCCGGGTAATCCGCGGTTGCTTTAGTTCGTTTTCGTCTTGCGCCGCCGCCCTACTGCTTTTCCGTCGGCTTCTTGTCCTGGATGGACAGCAGTTCAATGTCGAAAACCAGCGTCGAATTGGGGCCAATCTCTCCGCCCGGGCTACGTTCGCCGTAAGCCAAATCCGATGGAATGTAGAGCTGCCACTTCGATCCGACCGGCATCAGTTGCAGAGCTTCGGTCCATCCCTTGATGACCTGCCCAACCGGGAAGGTCGCGGGCTCGCCGCGCTTGTAGGAGCTGTCGAATTCCGTGCCGTCGATCAGGGTGCCGCGGTAGTTCGTGACTACGGTGTCGCTCGCCGTGGGCTTGGGGCCGTCACCCTGTTTGATGATCTTGTATTGCAAGCCGCTGGGGAGCGTCACCACTCCGTCTTTCGCCTTGTTCGCCGCGAGGAACTTCTGTCCGGCCAGCTTGTTCGCTTCGCCGGCTTGCTCCGCCCGAGCCTGCTGCTTCTTCATCATTTCGGAGCGGAACGCCGTGATAACCGTCTTGGCTTCCGTCTCGCTCATGGCCGGCTTGCCGCCGGTCAGGGCGTCCTTAATGGCGCGCGCCAGGATCGCCGGGTCGATGTCGAGCGAATCCTTCTTCATGCTTTCGCCAATGTTCAAACCGATGGCGTAGCTCAGCTTTTCTTTTTCTGTTTTCAATGTGAGTGCCTGCGAGCTCGTAGCCGTATGCGGCTTGGCAGTGGAGCTGGGTTTAGCGGTTGCGCCCGTGGTGCCGGTTTTGGCGGCGGTGGCTGGTTTCTTGGTCGAGGTCGGAGTCGTCTGGGCGGCAGTGGCCCCCAGCAGCATAATGCCGACGGTCAGCGTTCCCGCCGCCGTGAACAGTAGTTTTCGCATATACATGATTCTCGCATTGATACAGGCGGTCCGCAAAATCCGTTTGCGCAAGCACAAATGCGGCCCACGATCTTTACCGCGTCAGCGATGGTGCCCGCACTCGCTCTGGCAGATCAGCGCCCGCCATATAATTGAACCGACAAATCAGGCTGGCACGCTCAGCCTCTGCCCCAGAGGAATTCATGGCCGCACTCATCGACGCTATTGATATCAAGCGCAAGGCATTTTTTGAGTTTGAAAACGTTCCCTACTGCTGCATGGAAGCGGAGGTCTCCACGCCAACCGCTCGTGGCGGCCAGACCCTGGTCCGCCTGAAAATGCGCAACCTACTCACCCAGGCAGTCTTTGAGAAGACATTCAAAGCGAGCGACAAATTCAAGGAGCCCGACCTTCAAATCGGTCCCGCGTCGTACCTCTACAGCGACAACGACGGCTCCCACTTCCTCGACCAGGAAACCTACGAAACCCTCACCCTCACCGAGGAGATGATGGGCGACGCGCTCGAACTGCTCGTCGAAGGCGCGATTATCCAACTACACAAGTTCAACGGCAATCCCATCGGATTAGAGTTGCCCAACCAGGTTGAACTGACGATTGCCTACACCGAGCCCGGCGCAAAGGGCGACTCGGCGGGCGGCAGCGTGACCAAAACCGCCAAGCTGGAAACCGGCCTGGAAATCCGCGTCCCGCTGTTTATCAAGGAAGGCGAGAAGGTGAAAGTGTCCACCGAGACGCGCGAGTTTGCCGGGCGGGCCTGAGTCTTCGGGACTTAGAGCGGTTCGGTCCTGGTCGCTCCCGTGATGTTGTCAGGCGGGTCGGAGAACGACTTACCCGGTGCGTAGGCCGCTTTCTCCCAATGGTTCCCCGATCTGCGGATCACGTCGTGCCAGCCGTCGCTCCACGAAATGCGCGCCTCATCGCCGAACACCGTCCACGTACCATTCGGTGATCCGTGGCTCTTGGTCGCCTTGCCGTCTTTGTCCAGCGTAATGAGGAAGGTTGCGCCGCCGGCTCCCAATCCAACCTTCCATTCGCCGGTAAAGGTTGCGGCCGAGGTTGTGCTGGACTTGCTGCTCTGCGCCGCCACCAGGCAGGCGGCTAAGACTGCGAATACTGATGCCCTGAAAAGTACCTTAATCATTGCGAATCTCCGAGATTGTGCGGATGCTGAGTCATTACGCCCCCATTTTATGCCTAACTACGGCTCATGCACTTCAAGTGCAGCTTAGTGATTGGTGTAGCCAAGGAGCAGTTGGCTTCGACATGTGAACTAGTGAACTATAACACCGATACAAAAATAATCAAAACACGCGACTGTTTAGAATCAATGGGTTAGGAGGAAATTGTTCGCATGTCATTGATTCATAAACAAGTTAACCGTATCCATGTGTGCCTGTAGGACTTAGCTGCATAATCCGGCGGTTTTGGCGCCGAAATTTGTCATACTTATCATACAAGTCATACTTTCAATACAAATCATACTCATCTCCGACGCCATGGAATCGCGGGCAAAGTTGTCAAAGAACAAATTCTCCGGCGCGCTGGGCGGAGGATGCGGCAGGGACACGAATCCCTTTACCCACGGATTAGTTGTAGCGGGGTAGAGTGGGGAACGCCAGAAAAATCTTCGGCGTCAGCAAACTAAAGTAACCACTACGGCCCAAAACGGGAATGTGCCGGGCGAAGGAATGCAAATTGAGAGTGAAGGTGAACATGGGAACGATTACCTCAGCGGCTAAAAGCATCTCCAGGATTGCGGCCCGGATCCATTTGAAAATTGTTAACCAAGGTGTGCCCCCATTCGTTGTCTAGGTAAGAGCGTGGTTAATGCTCTGTCCTAATGGGGGCACCGCAATGCGCAAGTTGCACGTTTCAACCGCAATCAAACCAATGACCTTGTTACTGGCTCTTGCCATGAGCGCCGGCATCATATGCGCTCAGGCGCAGGCACCCGACGCCGCTGGCAAAACCCCAGCCGTCCAGCCAACGAATGACAAGGACCTGGCTGTGACGCAGGGGGAGCTGCTCAAGCTGCTGCGCATGAGCCCCAAGCTGACCACAGTAGTGGCGCGCGACCCGTCGCTGCTCGCGAACCAGGATTACGTTGCACACAACAATCCGGCGCTGGCGCAGTTCCTACAGGCGCATCCTGAAGTTGCGCGCAACCCTGATTTCTACTTGTTCAACAACGTTGGCGACGGCAACGGGCGGACCGAAGATGCGCTAGAACGCAAAGTGTGGCCCGAGATTCCCCCGACTCCGGAGCCGCCCTGGTTGTCGTCCAGCGACGTCCTTACCTTCACTGTATTCGCATGTGTTCTCGGTGCTCTAATCTGGCTGATTCGCCTGCTGACCGAAAATCGCCGTTGGAACCGGATCTTCAAACTGCAGACCGAAGTTCACAGCAAACTCATTGAGCGCTTCGGCACCAGCCAGGAAGTGCTCGCCTACATGGGAACCGAATCGGGTAAGCGTTTTCTCGAAGCGGCGCCCATCCCGGTCAACTTCGAGACCAGCCACGCTGTGCCTAGTCCCGTCGCCCGCGTGCTCACTCCGCTGCAAATCGGAATCGTGCTCACCCTGCTCGGCGCCGGGTTCCTATCGCTTTCACGCGCTCTGCCCAAGGAAACCACGCCGCTGCTTGTCTTCGGAACGCTGACGATCACGATGGGAGTTGGGTTTATCATTTCCGCTGCGGTGACGTGGTTCCTGGCACGGCGGCTGGGTTTGATACCGCAGGCAGACGCACAAATGCCCGATGGGAATAATCGGCAGTGACTGGCCGGAATCTCACACAACTGAGCACACGCGATGAACTGGGAATTTGTCATACCGAAGCCGGCGGCTGTTGCGAGCGAACAAACGGCAGAGCCGTTGATGAACAATGAGGAGTTCGCGGCGTTCTATCGTCGCTCGGCGCCGTCGCTCCGAGCTTACCTGTGGCGGGTTTCCGGCGATTCCGGGTTGGCCGACGACCTGATGCAGGAAAGCTACCTCCGGTTCCTGTGCGCATCGTATCCCCAGGACAGCGAGGTTGCGTGCCGCCGCTACTTGTTTCGCATCGCCACCAACCTGTTGCGCGATCACTGGCGCCGCCCTAAACACGCTGCCATGGAAGATGTTCCGGAGGAATTGGTCAGTTCGACAATGAAAATGGGTCGGTTCGAATCGCAGACCATTCTTGGCCCGGCACTCGCACGGATGAAACCGCGAGAACGCCAGTTGCTCTGGCTCGCGCACGCCGAGGAATACACCCATCGCGAGATTGCCGAGATCATGGGACTGGGAGCGACCAGCATTCGGCTGCTGTTGTTCCGGGCCCGCCGCAAAGCAGCGCGATTGCTTCGCCAGCAGGCCCTGCAACGGGGAGGCAAGGCATGAACCTCCGCTGCTGTGTACGCGAACGCGAGTTGTCCGATGCTCTCAAGGCTGGTTACTGGCCGGATGCTTGTGACGCCAGTCTGCGCGAACACGTGAACACTTGCGAACGCTGCGGCGATTTCGTGCTGCTGGCGCAGGCGTTCAAAGGGTCGCGAGCGGAAGCAGTGGCTGGTGCAGAACTGGACCATGCCGGTTTCCTTTGGTGGCGGGCGCAACTGCGACGTCGCAACCAGGCACTGGAACAGTTGAGCAGGCCAACGTACCTGGTCGGAAGGGTGGCATTCCTATCCGCGTTGCTGGTTGCGATGGGGTTCGTGATCTGGAAGCGCCGGTACGTTGTCGGCTGGCTTGACTGGATCAGTGGAGCGCCGCATTCCAGTTCTTTCCGCGTCGAAGCCTTGTGGTCCGCGTCTTCGAACTGGAGCCTGTTGCTTTTGATGACCTGCCTCGGGGCACTGGTCTTGTTTACAGCAGTGGCGCTCTATCTCTCGTCGGACCAGTAACAAGATCGTCAACTCGGAGGCAATTTTCGATCCCGTTACTTCGACAGCGCCGCCGGCGATTCCCGGATCATCTTGTCGAAGCCGCTGGAATTGAAGACGCCATCACCGTCGGGCCAGCCCAACACTTGTTCGGATAGCTGTTGAAGTATCGCCGTCTCACAAGCGATCCTGCGGTTGGCTAATTTCCCCACCGGGTTCTACCATCTACCTCGATGCCCTCGTCCGTCTTCCCCATCACCATCACCGTCTCCGCTGAGGCCGCCGGACAGCGCCTCGACCAGTTCCTGGCCGCGCAACTCCCCGACACCAGCCGTGCTCGCGTACAGATGCTGCTGGAAGAGGAGAAGGCGATGGTCAACGGCAAGGCGTCCAAGCCCTCGCTGAAGCTGAAGGGCGGCGAGACCATCACCGTGCTCGGCGATCCCGAGCCTCCGCCGCTGCGCGCCATGGCCGAAGACATTCCCCTCGACATCATTTACGAAGACGACGACCTCGCCGTCATCAACAAGCCTGCCGGCATGATGGTCCACGGCGGGGCGGGCGCCACCGACGACGACCGCAATCGCGGCACGCTGGTCAACGCCCTGCTGCACCATTTCACCCAGCTTTCCGGGGTCGGGGGAGAACCCGCCCCGGTATCGTGCACCGGCTCGACAAGGAAACCAGTGGCCTGATTCTCGTCGCCCGCAACGACGTTTCCCATCGCAACCTGGCCAAGCAGTTTTCCGGACGCGAAGTGAAGAAGCGCTACGTCGCGCTGGTGCACGGCTGGCCTGAGCGCCCGCGCGGCACCATCAACGCCGAGATCAGCCGCGACGCCATCCGCCGCATTCGCATGACGACGCGCGGCAGCGGAGGCCGCACCGCCATCACCCACTACGAAGTCCACGAGCGCATCGAGTCGCCCTACGGCAAGTTCGCGCTTACTGACGTCCGGATCGAGACCGGGCGCACTCACCAGATCCGCGTGCACATGGCATCCATCGGGCACCCGGTGGTCGGCGATACGTTGTATGGAGCTGCGGGTGTCTTGCGCTCCCAAGCTGCCCCACGCAAGGCCTCGCGAAAACGCGCAAGCTCTGATTCCGCCGAAGCCGGATCTCAAGACTCCCAGACCGGCGCCCTTCGCCTCAATCGCAACTTCCTGCACGCCGCCACCGTCGAGCTAATCCACCCACGCACCGGACAGCCATTGTCGTTTACCGCGCCGCTGCCTCCAGAGCTAACCGCCTTCCTGGAGAAGCTGCGCCGCCTCTAGCGGCTATAATGAAAAACCAGATGCGAGCCATTCCGGTCCTGTTTCTGACCATTTCATTTGCCCTCGCGGGCTCCGCCCAAGACGCCACGCAGCAGCCTTTGCCGTCAGCGCCCTCGGCCACGAAGTATCCGCCGAAACCGGCAACACCGCCCGCCAGCCAGGCATCCTCGCCTGCCCAATCGCAGGCCCCTACGACCAGCAGCGCGCCGGCTGCGGCCACGGCCCCAGCGCAAAGCACCGGCGCCACCAGCACTCCGCAGAACAGCCAGTCCGCGCCGACCGACACACCCGCGGCTCCGGCAAGCAACCTGGGCACGGCCCAGCAACCGCCCGCCGACGATCAGGAAGAGAAGCTCACCACCATCGTCAAGCAAGTGGACGAAGTCAACGTAGTCTTCACCGTTACCGACAAGCGCGGCAAGTTCGTCAATGACCTCAAGAAAGACGATTTTCGCGTGCTGGATGACAACAAGCCGGCACAGTCCATTCGATCGTTCCGCAGTGAGACGAACCTGCCGTTGCGCGTTGGGCTGCTGGTTGATGCCAGCAACTCCATCCGCGACCGCTTCAAGTTCGAGCAGGAAGCCGCCATCGAGTTCTTGAACCAGATTGTCCACCAGCAGGATCTGGCGTTCGTGATCGGGTTCGACACCACGCCGGAAGTGACGCAGAATTTTACCAACAACACCGAGGCTCTTTCGAAGGGTGTGCGAATGCTGCGGCCCGGCGGCGGCACCGCCATGTACGACGCCATCTATTACGCCTGCCGCGACGAGATCATGGCCAAAGACAAGGGCACCCTTGCCACCCGGCGCGCCATCATCCTGTTGAGCGACGGCGACGACAACCAGAGCCGGGTCTCGCGCGAGGAAGCCGTGGAAATGGCGCAGAAGGCCGAAGTCATCATCTACGCCATCTCGACCAACACCAGCGGGCAGAAGCTGAAGGGCGACAAAGTACTGGAACACTTCGCCGAAGAGACCGGCGGCCGCGCCTTTTTCCCATTTAAGATCCAGGACGTTTCCGACGCTTTCTCGCAGATTCAAGACGAGTTACGCAGCCAGTACGCAATTTCCTACAAGCCCGCCGACTTCCAACTGAACGGGAAATATCACAGTATTGAGATTCTTGCCGATAATAAGAAGTATAAGGTACGTGCCCGCAAGGGATATTACGCACCATTACGGTAAGACAGGAATCCTTCATGCCGGCTGTGGTTCGCGCTCAACTCGACTATTACGCGGCGTTGGAGATTGTGCCTTCCGCCGACACAGCGGAAGTGAATGCGGCTTTTCGCCGTCTGGCCTGGCGCTATCATCCCGACCGCAATCCCGCCCCCGGCGCGACCGTGCAATTCCAGGACATCAACGAGGCACACCAGGTCCTCAGCGACCCGGTCCGCCGCGGTGAGTATGACGCCCAGTGGCATCCCAAGGTTGGCGACAAGCCCCGGCAGGAGCCGCCAGTGGTCCGGCACTACCGCGCCCATCGCCGATGGCGCAGACACCGTCACCTGCGCGCAGTCCTTCTCGGGCTGGGCGCGATGCTGTTTGTCTCCAGCGCATGGGCTGTGATTTTCACTGCCCTGACGGCAGCGCACTCTGGAGGATATAGCTACGCTTACGATGCCTCGGCGCCGTCGGTTGGCGCAGGCGCCTCCAGTTGCGGTTTCTCCATGGAGATGTTTCCGGTCACCTACGTGGACGATCGCGGTCGCGCGACAACCGCTTGGGGAACCGAGGTGCGCAACTGCTACGGTGGCTCGACCCGCATATTTACCGGGCCCCCGGCGCGGGTAGCGCGCACTGGCAGGTTCGTAAACGATCCCGAAGCCCTGTCATCGTTTTGAAGGGAAGCGGTTGTTAGCCCGCTATGCGCGCGCTCACTTCTTCCAGCGCGTCGCGGTGTAGTCAATCGCTTCCTGCACATTCAATTCCCGCGTGCTGACTCCTGTCCGCACATACAACTTCGGAGTCTCGCCATCCCGCAGATACACCGGACGGTGCGCCTTCCCGACAATCGTCCGGCACACGTCACGACCCTCCACCGAATGAAACACCGCCTGCACGCACTGGCACGCATCCGCTCCCAGCTTGCTCGCCACTGACGTCATCAGCACCTGCTCGAAGCCGTCACGGTCGGGCTTCTTTAATGCCGAGTAGTCCTTCTCCAACCCGACAATGCTTCCATCGTCGGCCACCCCGATCAAAAGCGTCCCGCCCTGGGCGTTCATGTAACCGGCGAGCGTCTTGAGCACGACAGTCTCAAGTGAGCGATTGGTGCGGTTCTCCCGCAAATCCCAGCGAAACGTTGATTTGAATTCCAGCGTGGCGCTTTCCCCGCCTGCGATCTGCTGCCGAACATCGCCCTCGAGAGCGGCGCTGAGCTGGCGGATCTTCTCCGACCGCCGTGCCATCGAGGCATAGATAGCCGCGCCGCCCAGGCTCAGCACCACTCCCACCAGCGCATAGAACGCGGTCTTGCGCGGCAGCCTGCCGTGCAGTGCCTGGTTCAGTTGATCAACCGCGAACGAGACCGCCGGCCGCCCTGCCTCGTGGAACTCGGTGTAGTACACAAACTCGTTGATGGGCAGCAGCACGCAGACGCCAACCAACACGCCCAGCGCAATCGCCACAAGAAAAATGCGCAGCCGCGTCCGAATTTTCCAGTTGAGTTCCATCTGGAGTACTTATGAGAGGCTGCCCGACTCCGTCGCCTGCATTTGGCGACAGGGGTGGAACATTTCAGGACTGTAGAACCGGCCGCACGCTCTAACTGTCCACTATCGACCACTCACTGTTTTACTCAATCCTCTCGTGCTTATACTCCGCCGCCGTCAGTGCATCAAGAATCTGCCGGATGTGCTCTTGCCCACGCGTCTCCATCGAGAGATCGATGGCCGTATCGCCCAGGTTCACGCCGTAGTACGTGCGGTCATACTGCGTTTCCACGATGTTGGCCCTCAAGTCGGCAATGATCTTGGTCAACTGATGCAACGCGCCGGGCCGATCGGTGAGATGAATGCGCAGCCGCATACGCCGTCCGTCTTTCGCCAGGCCGCGCTCGATGATCTTCGCCAGCAGGCTTACGTCGATGTTCCCGCCACAGACCAGCGCCGCCGTCTTCTTGCCGGTGAGGTTCGTCTTGCGCTGCAACAGCGCCGCCATCGCCACCGCGCCCGCACCCTCAGCCAGCGTCTTTTCTTTTTCCAGCAAGACCAGGATAGCGTTGGCTATCTCCTCTTCATCGACCGTGACAATCTCGTCCACATAGCGTTGCACAAGCGGCAGCGTGATGTCGCCTGCCCGCCGCACCGCAATGCCATCGGCCACCGTTGCCGAGGCCGGAATCGTCACAGGGTGGCCCGCCTCGGTCGCGCGCAGCATCGAAGGCAGCCGCTCTGTTTGCACGCCCACCACTCGCACGCAGGGCTTGCTTTCTTTGATGGCGCACGCCACGCCGCCAATCAGCCCGCCTCCGCCGATGGGGACAAGTACGGCTTCGAAGTCGGGCACCTGTTCCAGCAATTCGAGGCCAATGCTTCCCTGCCCGTTGATGACTTCCACATCATCGAACGGATGCAGGAACGTCATGCCCTGCGCAGCGCAACTCTCGAGCGCGTACGAATACGCCTCGTCGTAGTTCGCGCCATGCAAAACAACGTCGGCGCCGAAGCCTTTGGTGGCCGATACCTTCACCAGCGGAGTCATCAGCGGCATCACGATCTGCGCCCGGATGCCGCGCGCGCACGCGTGATATGCCACTGCCTGCGCATGATTCCCGGCGCTGGCGGCAACCACGCCGGCCTGCTTTTCGTTGTCGCTGAGCGTGAGAATTTTGTTCAGCGCGCCACGCTCTTTGAACGCGCCCGTGCGCTGCACATTGTCGAGTTTGAGATAGATTTCCGCGCCCGTCATACTCGACAGTTCCAGGGAATGTCGGCAGGGAGAGTTGACGATAAATCCGTTGATGCGCTCTCGCGCTTGCTGCACGGAAGTCAGCGTCACCCCGGCGGTGGATGGGGAGGCGTTCGTCATGCGCCACCTCCGGCGCCCAGATACACGAATTGCGTCAACATTCCCGGCTGGACCTTTTGGAATTGGATTGTTGACTAGTATTTCACAGCCATGGAAAGGTGCGGCAGGGGGGTAGAAGAAACGAGGTTCCTAACACCTCGTAAGACCGTACAGCTTCTGTCTACTCAGTGCGGAACGATCTGTAACGCGGGTCGAACCACGAGGGACCGCCAAACGGGCTGTGGCTGGCGAAATCTGTAACCGGTGGCAAATAACCACTCGGCATTTCGGAGGTCTCCTGCAGCCACAACGGGCTCTGCCCCGCGACTAACCATATTCCAGACCACTGACATGCCAATTGGCCGGTTTGCGACTGCCATGATGATTTCATCGCGGATGGCCTCCAGCGTCTTTCCCAGAGTAACAACTAATTATACTCCGCCTGAGCCGGTATTGTCCTAAGGCTTCCGGTCGTGTCCTAAAGTTTTAGGACACTAGCCCTGAGCCTACCCCTCGTACGCCCGCTTCAGTTCCTCGATGTCGAGTTTCATCATACCCCACAGCGCCTGCATCATGCGGCTCGTCTTCTCCTGATCGCCCTTGTCGAGCAGCTCGAAAAATTCTTTGGGCACGATCTGCCAAGTTAGGCCAAACTTGTCCTCCAGCCACCCGCACTGCACGGGCTTGCCGCCATCCGAGGTAAGTTTGTCCCAGTAGTAATCGACCTCTTGCTGCGTGTCGCATTTCACCAGGATCGAAAACGCCGGGGTCAGCTTGTAATGCGGCCCGCCGTTCAGGACGATGAACTCCTGCCCCTCGAGCGAAAATGTGCCGACCATGAACGTCCCTGCCGGCATCGGGCCGCCTTCGCTGTGGCGCGATGTCTGCACGACCCGCGCGTTCTGGAAGGTCGAGACGTAGAAGTTCATCGCCTCTTCGGCATTGTTGTCGAACCAGAGGAACGGAGTAATCTTTGGCATAGCGAACCTCTAATTTCTCAGGATGTTGCCCGCAAGGGCCCCAGTCAACCGATTAGTCTAGCTGCTTTTTCTCGCGCCCGCGATCAGCATCGCGGCTCCCGCAACGCAGAGCACGCCGCCCACTACGGGAGGCAGTTTCTGGCTGCTGTGCGTCGTGACTCCAATGGTTGCGTCCCCGATTTTTGCTCCGTGCGTCTCGCTCTGTGGAAATGGCACGAAAAAAGCCAACACTCCAAGCACCAGCACCACCAGTCCGATTATCGCCAAGGTACGCATGTTTCCTCCGTAGAAATTACCTCGTCGGGCATCTTCCCGACGTTCGTGGTGTCAGTTACGACCTTTACTATAGCTATTCCAGGACATCAATTGGCCTGGAGTAGCCTCTTCTACGGGATCATTGCCAAAAAGATAGGGTCAGCACCCTACGTCGAATGACCAATACACCCCAAACCTGGGAGCAAATCTACTTCGCGCCCACTTCTTCAGAAACCTCGACCGGCAGCTGTGCCTCTACCCATGCGTCAAACCCTCCTGCGACATCTACCACATTGTGGTACCCGGCTCGCCGCAACAGGCTGCAGGCAATCACGCTGCGATATCCGCTCTTGCAGTGCACCGCGACCGGCGCGTCTTTACTGATCTCCGGCAGGGCTGCCTTGAAGCGGTCCAGCGGATGCCAATCCGCGCCTGCAACATGGCCTGCCTCGAACTCAGCCTCGCGCCGCACGTCGAGCACGTCAATGCCTCCGTTGCTCAGGCGCAACGCCAACTCCTGGGCGCTGATCTGCGGTAACCGCTCGACCGGCAAACCCGCTTGCCGCCAACCCTCTACGCCGCCTTCCAGATACCCCGCTACGTCTTCGATCCCAATGCGCGCCAGCCGCACACGCGCCTCGCTGATCTGCTCCGGCGTCGCCGCAATCAGCACCGGACGCGACGCCAACCCCAGCACCGCTCCTGCCCACGACGCGAACTGGCCCGACAGCGGAATGCTCACGGACCCCGGCACGTGCCCGGCGACGAACTCGGCTCCCGATCGCAAATCCAGCACCATCGCACCCTTGTCGAGCATCCCTTTCAGTTTCTGCGGCGCGATTGCTTTCAGCTCCGGCAACTCTGCCAGTGCGGGCGCTCCCGCGCGATTGATGGCCGCATCCTCCAGGAAATAATCGGGCCGCGCCGGCAGGTTCGATGTCATCTGCCGCACAAACTCGTCGCGGTCTTTAATCTGCAGCGCGTAGTTCGTGAGCCGCTCGGTGCCGATGGTCGAGAATCGCTCCGCCCGCATGTTGCGCCCGCACAGCGACCCCGCTCCGTGGGCGGGATAAACCAGCGTGAAGTTAGGCAGCGTCATCAGCTTCTGGTGCAGCGAGTCGTAGAGCATTCCTGCCAGTTCCTGTGGCGAGTGCGTGGGCGACAGGTCCGGACGCCCCACGTCGCCGATGAACAGCGTATCTCCAGTCAGCACCGCCCATGGCTGCTCACCCTTCTCTTCATCCGTCACCAGCATACTGATGCTCTCCGGCGTATGCCCCGGCGTCGCCAGCACTTCCAGCTGCAGCTTGCCAACCTGCAGCTTGTAGCCATCGTCCACCGCCACATGCGGAAACGTCGCCCCCGCCGCCTGCGATAAATAGATCTTGGCCCCGGTCCTCGCAGCCAGTTCGCGATGTCCCGAGACGAAATCCGCATGCAGGTGAGTTTCGAAAATGTGGCGAATCGTCAACCCATTCTTCTGCGCGGCTTCCAGGTAGACGTCGACATCCCGCTGGGGATCGACGACGATGCCCTCGCCCTCTGATCCCAGCAAGTACGAAGCATGCGCCAGACAGCCTAGATAGAACTGTTCAAAATACATGAAGGATTCCCCCTGTTCTCATGACAGCACGAAGGTTGTGCTCAAAAGAAAATACTAGCGGCGGTGGGCTGATGTCCAGTCGGCAGAAATCCAGTGCTATCGACTCCGAATGAGCTGGGCACCCCGTCTTTGTCGTCTTTCTTTTGGACGGCAAGGTGGGAGCAAGTGACTGGACTTAGCTGCTCTTGCGCGCTCCCGCGATCAGCAGCACCGCGCCCGCGAGACAGAGCGCGCCGCCTACAATAGGCGACAGTTTTTCACTGCTATGCGTGGTCATGCCGATCGTCATGTCTCCCATTTTTGCGCCGTGCGTCTCACTGCTGGGGATAGGCACGACAAAAGCGAGAATGCCCAGCACCAGCACGACAAGGCCGATCAATGTTAATGGGCGCATGTATCCTCCAATGACGCTAACTGAGTAGGCCAAGTTCGCCGCTGCTCTGCAGTGTGCGCGGATATTCGGCGCACGTCAACGCGAACTCTCTTTGGATCCAACCTCCATCAAGATCTTTGTCATCCACACCAGCCCGAGAATCTGCGTCCACTGCGATACCATGTTGCCGACAACCAGGCCCCAGCGGCTATTGGTATCCATCCTTCGGAAGACCCATACCCACCCGAGCCAGGTGACCACCAGAAATACAGTCAGTGAATGCTCGCGCAGGAACTCCAACACCGGCGATCGCAATTTGCCTCGCGGTTGTTTGCTCTCCGCCGATCCCTTCTCATAAAGGTGCTTGGTCATGACCACCGTGACCAGCACACCGGTCCAGTCGGCGATAGCGTTGCCGAAAAACGAGCCCAGATGGGTTTCAGGATTGGACCGGGAGTACGCCACGATCAACGTGACCACGATGGCCAACGCGCCCAGACCGAGCGAGTGTTTGCGGAAAAATGATTTCGGCGACGATCTGGTCTTGGGACCGGAGTTAGGGGCGGGATTCGGAGTCATGCCGATACTTTACCCGGTCGGGCACCGGGTGCCGCAATTCAATGAATTATCGCCGCCAGAACCAGATGACTGATCGGATTGCCATTACAATATGTGAAGCTTCGTCCGCCTTGCAAGATTCATCGATGATCGACCTATGGCCAAAACTCAATCGTGGAGGAAAGCAATGAAGACCCCGCTGTCAGTTATTGTTTTGGACACACGGTTCACGGGCGTATTGCTGGTGGTTCTATTGGCGCTAGCTGGTTCGGCAGGCGCTTCGACGTTCACCTACTCGACAGGCACAAACCTCACGCTCGGAACCGCACAAAACCTGACTCTCGCACCGGATTTGGTCATCGGGCAGGTGGCGCCGAATTTCACTTTGGCGACGGCTCAGCCCGTAAGTCCTCAGTTCATGGCATACGACGTCCTGGGTACGATCGATGCCACACACACGCAGGAGTACTTCGGCTTCGGGGCAAATCTCAACGACAATATCAACATGCTGCTGCGTCCGGTCAATCCCACGACCCAGCTCACCGAGCTTCTGCTGTATGACAATCTCTCGAACCTGGTTGCAATAGCCTCCGGAAACTATGTCGACGGCGTATCTTCGACTATTCAATTCTTTGTGCCTGCAACCGGGACGTGGTATGCCCAGGTGACAAGCCAGCCGTCTCCAGCGACGTATCAGTACGACTTACGCTTTTTCTCGCCTCTTGCCGCGCCCTACACCACCGACGTTGTCGGCAACTTCAATAATGTGACGAAACCAAATTTCTATTCCATCAGCGCCAACCAGTCCGATAACCTGCATTTTGACCTCATGCCAACCACCGTGGGTCAGCTAACCGAATTGCTGCTCTACGACAACAATGGCAATCTCGTTGCCATCGCCAGCGGCAATGGTTCAGACGGCTTGTCGTCGGTCATCGATTTCACGGTGCCGTTCGGCGAAGGTGGCAATTGGACTGCTGAAGTGGCTACGCAGAACTCAAACTTGTATCGCTACGATTTGCTCATCCAGGGTGATACCGGGGTCGGCCCCGTCAACCCATTCTCACCGCCGGCCGTCGTTCCCGAACCATCGTCGCTGCTGCTGATGGGCACGGGCCTGTTGACTGCGATTGGGGCAGTGCGGCGGAAGTTGCGCCGTTAATCTGCTAACGAATCTTGCTAGCGAGCCGCCTAGCCAGGGTGGCTTTTGATTTGAGGCCTCTGGTGCCCAGCCCCAATCGGCCTGTATCTGGCGATCGGGTGGGAACGGCGGGCCCATTTCGCAGCTCTGCCGCGCTGGCATGGTATGTTCAAGGATTCAGGACCCTAGCGATGATCCGCTCCTACAAAGGCATCTGGCCCACCGTTCCCGACTCCTGCTACGTGGACGAGTCCGCGCAGGTGATCGGCGACGTCGTGCTCAGCGAGAACGCCAGCATCTGGATGAACGCCGTCGTGCGCGGTGACGTGCATTCCATCCGTATCGGCGCCAACAGCAACATCCAGGATAACTCGGTCATGCACGGCATGTTGAACCAGTGGCCCGTCATCGTCGGCGACTGGGTCACCGTCGGGCACAGCGTCACCCTGCACGGCTGCGTGGTCGAAGACCGCTGCCTTATCGGCATGGGCGTGATTATTCTGAACGGCGCGCGCATCGGCGCAGGGTCGATCGTCGCGGCGGGCACACTCATCCCCGAGGAGACGGTGATTCCGCCCGGCTCTCTGGTGATGGGCGTTCCCGGAAAAGTGCGCAAACAACTCGGCGAAGAAGAGCAGCAGACCATCCTCCGTTATGCGAAGAACTATCTGGGGTACAAGGAGACGTATTTGTCGGAGAGAAAATGAGTGGCTTGCTCATCGCTATTCGCCTCTCGCTCGTGCGGCTCGCGGTTTTGGCGAAAAGCGAATGGCGAAGAGCGAAAAGCGATCTGACAACTGACAACCGGCCACTGACAACCTTATTATGATTCGTGCCATCCGCGGAACTCGTGACCTTCTCCCGCCGGACACCGACCTCTGGAACCGTGTCGAGGCCAAAGTGCGCCACGTCTTCGCCCGCTATAACTTCCACGAAATCCGCACTCCTGTCTTCGAAGACACGCAACTCTTCTCACGCAGCGTCGGCGAAGAAACCGACATCGTCACCAAGGAGATGTTCACCTGGGAAGACAAAGGCCGCGCCGCCAGCGAGAAATCTCAGTCGCTCACCCTGCGCCCGGAGAACACCGCTGGCGTAGTTCGCGCCTACATCGAGCACCAACTCGACAAGCGCGGCACGCTGCAAAAGCTGTATTACATCGGCCCGCAGTTCCGCCGCGAGCGCCCGCAGAAGGGACGCTACCGCCAGTTCTATCAAATCGGAGCCGAGATCATCGGCCCACCCAGCGCGGGAAGCGAGTCCCCCGCCCGCGACGCCGAAGTGCTCGATATGCTGGCCACGCTGCTCGACGAACTCGGCCTGCGCGGCTGGACGCTGCAACTGAATTCCGTGGGATGCGCCGACGACCGCGCCCGCTACAACCAGGCTCTGCGCGACACGCTAAATCCGGTCGTGCATTTGATGTGCGCCGACTGCCAGCGTCGCGCTGAAACCAACCCGCTCCGAGTGCTCGACTGCAAGGTCCCTGAGGACCAGCCCATCATCGAGAAGCTGCCCAAGATCAGCGAGTACCTCGACGACGCTTGCCGCGATAACTTCGCTGCCGTGCGCGCCATGCTCGACGCCGTCGGCGTTCCTTACTCGATCAACGAGCGCATGGTCCGGGGACTCGACTACTACACTCGCACCACCTTCGAGTTCACCCACGGCGACCTCGGCGCGCAGAGTGCCGTCCTCGGCGGCGGACGCTACGACGGCCTCTCCGAATCGCTCGACGGCCCCAAAGCCCCCGGCATCGGATTCGCCATCGGCGAAGACCGACTCATCCTCGCGCTCCAAGCCGAAGGCGTCACCGTAGACACAAAGCTCGACGCCTACATCGCGCCGCTCGGCACAGGCATGAATCCGCACGCCCTCAAACTCGCCCGCGAACTGCGCCGCGCCGGCATCCGCTGCGATCTCGGCGATGAATCCTTCCGCCTAAAGAAGTCTTTCGAGTCCGCCGAAAAAGCCGACGCGACGTACATCGTGATTGTCGGCGAAAACGAAGTGAGATCTGGCGAATTTGCAGTCAAAGAACTCGCGATGGGCAAGCAAGAGCCTGTCGCCCGTGAAAAGCTCGTCGCTTATCTGTGCCAACCCAAGTTGTCCGCATAAAACTGCTGCTCCCAGACGTCGCCTCGGCAAATCGACTGCCGGCTTGCGCGCTGTGCCAGCGACTCTCCCGGCAAAGCTGGTAAGTTCCTTCCCACAAAAGTGCCAAAACTGCAATTCCCATTCCGGGAACAAGGGAAGCCTTTTAAGCCCGCAGAGCGTTAGATGGAAACTATTTACTTACGCATGTGCAAATGGTTGCACTGTCCCTTAAGAGCACGACCGCAAGCCTCTGATTCTGTGCGCCTACGTTCGGTATCAAAATTGCAGTAACATTTTTTGTAGTTCTCCCGTACGCTAGGTGTGTCTGGCGAACGGTTAATACGGCGGCTCCCCTCAAACCGCCTCACGCCACGAAACGATTCACCGCCGCCTCATCGCGGTATTGGAGGAAGACAAATAAAAATGACCCTCAAACTGGCAACGACTCTCGTCTTTTGCGTTGTCATGGCCGCTGCATTGCAGGCAAGCGTCACCGTCACCGGCGCGGTCTATACCGTGACAGAGGCGGAATCCCAGAATGCCGTGCTGCCGCTTCCGATGGACGCCGTGCTCAACAACACGTTTATAGTGAATGCAACGGGGCTGATTTCCTTCAGCGAATCCGACAACAGCATCTACACGTTCCTGAACAGCGGTGGCGCTATTGGCATCACCGGGCCCGACGGTTCGATGGATCCGACGCTGGTCGTGTTCGTTGTCCCCAACTTCACACTCTCGAATGGCGCCATGTTCCAAGTCGGACACGACGACGGCGCGAGCTTCTACATTGGCTCAACTAACTTCTTCAGCCAGCCTGGTCCGACCTCGTACGTGTTGAGCACCTTCACCTACACCGGGCCGACAACGACCGGCACGTTGAACATAGTTTATGGCGAGTGCTGCGGTACGCCCGGTATTTTCGCTACCAACCTGCCTACCGGCGGAAACACCCCTGAACCCGGTACGCTGATAATGTTCGGCTCGGGCGTGATAGGACTCGCGGGCCTCCTTCGTCGCAAGATCAACCTGTAAATCTTGACTCATTCGCTGGAAAGTGCCGGAGCCCCAGGGCTTCGGCCTTTTTTTGTCTGAAGGTTGTCCTACCCGACCGTCGAATTCCGCACCGATCCGTACCCACCCGCAACCGGAAACTACTCGCCCGATTCCACCACAACCGCGTGCATTTTCGCCTCCTCTTTCAGCTTCCTCACTTCCTGCTCTCCGCCCGATTCGACCAGAGGCGCGCGCTATCCGCTTTATCAATTAAGATTGATTTTTCTACCTATTAAGGACCTTCATGCTCGATTTTCTCGGCAATCTCCAACGCACTCATATGTGTGGCGAACTCCGCGCCTCCGATGCCGGCTCCTCCGTCATTCTCATGGGATGGGTCAACCGCCGCCGCGACCTCGGCAACCTCATCTTTCTCGACCTTCGCGACCGCACCGGCCTCACCCAGGTCGTCATCACCGCCGCCGCCGGCGCCGAGATGCACAAGAAGACCGAAGGTCTGCGCTCCGAATACGTCATCGCCGTCATCGGCCGCGTCAAGCTGCGCGATGCCGGAACCATCAACCCGAACATTCCTACCGGCGAAATCGAGGTCGTGGCCGACGAGCTTCGCCTGCTCAACGACTCCAAGCCGCTGCCGTTCTCGCCCTCTGACAACGACATCGCCAACGAGGAAGTGCGCCTCAAGTACCGCTATCTCGATCTGCGCCGTCCCGAGATGCACGAGAACATCGCGCTGCGCCATCGCGTCACGCTGGCCATTCGGGAATACCTCAACGCGCAGGGCTTCTACGAGATCGAGACGCCGATGATGACTCGCTCCACGCCGGAAGGCGCGCGCGATTATCTCGTTCCCAGCCGCGTTCATCCCGGCGAGTTCTACGCTCTGCCGCAATCGCCGCAGCAGTTCAAGCAGATCCTGATGATCGCTGGCTTCGACAAGTACTTCCAGATCGCACGCTGCTTCCGCGACGAAGACCTGCGCGCTGACCGCCAACCTGAGTTCACGCAGATCGATCTCGAGATGACCTTCGCGCGGCCCGAAGGCATTTACGCCGTCGTGGAAGGTTTTCTCACTGCGGCGTGGAAGACGATCGGAGTTGACATTGTCACGCCGTTTCCGCGCATGACTTATGACGAAGCGATTCGGTTGTACGGCATCGACAAGCCTGACATGCGGTTGCCTGCGATGTCGGATGTGAAGTCGGCGTTCGCGCCGGAGAATCTGGCGACGCTCAATATCGATCCTGACTTGCCGATCGTCGCCATTGTCACGCCGAACGTTGGAGAGCTATCGCGCAAAGAGCGCGACGACCTCAAGCTTCTTTTCGGAGACCGCAAAGACGCGAAAGTTTTCGAAGACATCAAGCGCCTGGAAAAGACTTTCCCCGACGCCGTGTCAAAGATTCGCGAAATTGCGAAACCCGGCGAGAGTGACCTGCTTGTCATCGTCGCGGGTGGCAAGCGAGCCGAAGTCGGCAACGCTGCCAAATCGCGCAAGGAAGCCACGGCCATCTACGCTGCCGCCGGACAGTTCCGTCTCGCCCTCGGGCAGAAGTTTGCCGCCAAGCACGGAGCGTTCGACAAGCGCGACTTCCGTTTCCTCTGGGTCACCGACTTCCCCATGTTCGAGTGGGACGAGACCGAGAAGCGCTGGAACGCGGCGCATCATCCCTTCACCTCGCCCCACGAAGAAGACATGGGCATCCTCGAAAGCGACCCAGGCGCGGCGCGCTCGCTCGCCTACGACGTGGTGCTCAATGGCACCGAGCTGGGCTCGGGCTCCATTCGTATTCACCGGCAAGACATCCAGAGCATCATCTTCAAGGCGCTGGGCATGTCGCCGGAAGAGCAGCAGGCGCGCTTCGGCTACTTCCTCGAGGCGCTGCAATACGGCACGCCCCCGCACGGAGGCATCGCCCTCGGCCTCGACCGCATCGTGATGATCCTCGCCGGCGCCACCAGCCTGCGCGAAGTCATCCCTTTCCCCAAGACGGCCAAAGCCATCGACCTGATGATGGACGCGCCGACGCCTGTGAGCGACAAGCAGCTGAAGGAGTTGGGGATTGGGGTGGTGCCCAAGCGGGACTTGTGATGGGAGGGGGTACCCCCCTCCCCCCACCCTTTTTGCAAAATCCTCATTCCATTGGAGATAGGCATCGTAGTCCGCGTAAATTACTCTGCGCGTGGGACTTACAGGCAAATTCCTCTTAATAAAGGAGTTAGGCGGGATGCTTGGGGACTGGACGGGGGTATTGGCGGCGGGAGGAGCAAGAACGCAACAGCGAGTAAAACCAGTCACAGGTCGAACCACCTACTAGGGATGGGGTAGTGTCCGGCTGCGTCTCTGGGGACACAGCTCTCCCTCATCGTTCCGTTTGCCATTCTATGCTAAACGGCAGGAGACCGCGCTAGGACATAGGTCACGGTGGAGTGTAATAAGAGCGAGGGGACAGTGGTTAGTGGATGGTGGATAGAAAGTTTCGAGTGTCGAGTTTCCAGAACTTCACGCTAGCGCTCAAGCGGTGCGGACCGTTCGACAAGGCAACGCAGGCTCTGGAGTGCTGTCAGCGGAACCAAATCTACCGCTCACACCGGGGTCCCTAGCGTTACAAACGAAAACCCCCACTCAAGCGGCCAAAACCGGGCCGCTTGAATGGGGCACCCTAGTGAAGATCTTTTGCATCAGACGGAGGGTTGCCCGGGCCACGCGCCGACTATCAGAAGAAGCGTTTCATGATCAGCCGCCCGACAAAGTTGCCGCGTCTGTCGCCGGGGATCCGATTCAGTGCGGCGACATAGCCAAGTTCAAATCGGGCCATCACGATATCGATCTGGATGCCTCCGCCGAGTCCGAAGCGGGTGTGATCGTCGAACGCATTGGGAGCAAGCACCTGTCCGGCGTCGAACATGAACAGCGGCTTGACAGCAAAAAGATTGGCATGGTCGGCGATGAAGTCGGTAATGGGGTTGACGTCCTTTCGGAACAACTCGGTGACTTCCGGCCGGACATCATCTTTGTTGGTCTGCAACTTGTGGAGAGCGGCTTGCAGTTTCGCTTGTTGGTCCGGTGTCAGGTTGTCGAGTCCTTCCAAGCGAAGGGCTTTCTTTTCGTCGTCGGTGAGCTTGTCGCGCGCCATCTGGGCAATCAGCAGCGCTTTTCCGCTTTTGGAGACGGCGGTCTTCAAGGCTCCTCGTAGATCAACACACACCTGACAGCCGAGCTGCACATCAGCGTTCAAGGCTTCGGTGTCATCTTTGGTGACCGCCCTGGAAGCGACCCAGTCGTGAGGTATCACGGGCTGCGACCATCTGGGAATTGGAACGCTTAAGCTGAGGTTGGTATGCCAATAGGAAGTTCCGCCACGCTGGACGCCGCCGGGCCCCAAAACACCCGCCTGGCTGACGCCGAAGGCCCGCATAAGGGGACCGCGAGCGCTCGGGAGGTCGTCATAGAGAAAATTCGTAAACTGACTGCCGCCGAAGAAACGAGCGTACTCAGGAACCGTTCCCCACGCTCCTCCTGCGCCGGCAATTAGCTCAAGCCCAAAGGTTTGCTCGGCCCTAATGGGATCTTTGGCGTAGGAAGCGATACACTTGGTTCCGTTAACGTTGATCTTTCGCTGATAGTTCTTCCTGGGTGGGATGGGAATTTCTTTGCCGTAGCCTACTAATATGGTCGCCCGCGTGTAGGCTGCCGACGAACCGTTGAGGAGTCCGCGATCGACGGTCAGGGCTGAACGGACGAGGCCCTTCCAGAACATGCCGTCGGTGACAACCTGGGATCCAAAGGAATTTTGTACGGCTGCCTCGGAAGACGGTAGCACGCCGGGGCTGAGATTGTTGTTCGAATAGTTGTAATTGCCGGCGATCTTGACGAGTTGGAAGAGATCGCTACTGGTCGGGACGTCAACCTCGAACTCAACGAGAGCCGCATTGCGGCGATACGTACTCTCGCCTTGCGGACGCTCGTCGGCGTCGAATGACGCATTGAGCGAAATGTTTTGCAAGGCGCGTCGCGGACGTGTGTTCAACCACTTTAAGTTGACGTTTCCGTTGTAGTACCTCTGGTTGACGGACTTCAGTCCCTTCAAGCCGAGTAATAGTTGTTCGGGAGAGACTTCTTGTGACTTCTTGGGTACAGGGGTAGCTCGTGAGGGGCTTCTAACCTCCCCCTCCAGAGCTTTATCCCGTATGGGTACTGTCCCATCAGCTGACTCCGGTTCTGCATCTGTGCCGTGCGTAGCCTGATTGCTGGCATCGCTGCGGCCCAGGCCCAGCAGGTCAGTGGTAGTAGCGAAGCCGAGCGCATATCCGTAGGCTTCATCTCGTACGGAGGTAATGCTGGGATTCAGCCGAAGCAGTGGCCGCGGAATCATGGCGTAGAACTTCGTCAGCGCAGAGCGAGGCAGCAATACAAGGTACGGGCTGGAGTTCAGAACGTTGATGTCGAGCGAATAGACCTTCAGGACGACATCAACGCATTGTTGCACCAGCGGTTGCTGGCCGGGGAAGGAACTGGTGCATTGCTTAGGGTCGATGCGATCAACGCACTGCAGATCGACCAGGCTGGCGGAAGCGACGAGCTTGTCGCCTTGGGCAAGGAGGCTTTCAACCGCCTGATGCAGGGAAAGATATTGCGTGACTTCCTCCTGATAGGCGCTGGCCCGCAGTGCACTGTAGGGCTCCCCCCGGTGCAGGTTGAGTTGAGCCTTCAGGCCCGCAGGAACAAGGCCCAGGAAGGCCTCGACCCGGACCTCTCGAACTACGAAACCGTTGATCACGGAACTATCGACACATTGTGCCCGGCAGATGCCCGCGCTCCAGCAGCACAACAAAAATACTGCAAGAGCTGAGGGAGCGCGGGCTGGACTCCTTCGCTCCATCGGGTTTTCAGAGGGCGAAGTTCGCGACATCACTCGAGGCAGCTTTCACTTCGGCCTTGGTCTGCTCAAGCTGCTCGGGAGGCATGTCCTTGGCATCTTTCAGGTCGAGAACAGCGGGACCTGCGCGGTTGACCAATACATCAGCCTGTTTGTCGTTTACGCCGTTGGCAAAGGTTGCAGCCAAGCCTTGCTGCTCGACGGGCGTCTGGCCAGTATAGGATACATGTACCAGTTGATCGAAGTCGGATCCGGTGGCCTGCTTCTTGTAGAGATCGAATACCAGCTTCCAGATGGGATCGGCCTGCGGCGTACAACTTCTTTCGACCTGCACCTCAATCTTGAATCCGGATTTTGGATTGAACACCATCACTTGAAGTACGAACGGCTTACAGGTTTTTACCGCGGTGTCAACGACCTTAAGGCTGTCTGTAGGTACCACAGCGGGCAAAGTGGTGTTGGACATGTTGGCTTTCTTCTTCTTTGATTTCACAGCTCCCACAATCTACCTCCTCTTCCGTGCTGATCTAGTTACTCGATGCAAATGTGCGCCCACCCATTCAAACAATGTATGACTCTTGTCTAGCTGCACGAATGTCAAATAACACCGGTAGGCAGCTGACTTCTCTCTTTCAATGAAATGGCCGAATAGAATCCAGACTAGCAGCCAAAGCCCTTAAGCTATGGAAGGGAATGAGCAGCGGGATGACGAAGCAGCCGCTGCAGGCCCACAAGAAACCAAGCTCATCGAAGCTTCGCAAGTAAGTTAAATCTAGTTCTGAATCCGGATCTAGTACGAAAGTGCTGGGATAGTGAGGCTGCCGCTCGCGAATGTCAATAGCCTATAAGTGCCAAATGCAAAGAAAAATGCGCTAGACTATGGGATTGACCTGAGGGCACAACTCAGCTGGTGCTCGGAAAGCAGATCCCCCGTCCGCCGCGGCGGACGAGGGATGACATTCATAAAGGGAGGCCTAACCGCACTGCCGGCCTCGTCTGGAGGAATCATGTCGAGCGCAAGGAGAGCGACGGTAACGCTGCACATGGTTGCAAGCCTGGACGGCTTCATCGCCAAGAAGGACAACAGCATTTCGTGGATGGACAGTCCTGGCGACGTCGTACGAAAAAGGGGTTACTGCCGACGGCGCTGAGGTCCTCCAGTCGATTGACTGCTACGTGCTGGGTTCTCGCACCTATGAGCATGCGCTCGAACTCGGCTGGCCCTATGGCGATACTCCGACGGTCGTGGTGACCAGCAGACAACTGCCGTCCACGAGGAAGAGCGTGGAGTTCTACTCTGGCGACCTTAAGCGATTGGTGGGTGAGGTACTCGCGCCGCGACACGGAAACATCTGGCTGGTGGGCGGGGCGATGTTAGGCCAGAGCTTTCTGAGGCTCGGCCTGGTGGATGAAATCCGATTGATGATAGCGCCGGTCACATTGGGGGACGGACTGCACCTGTTCGGCGATTCCGGCACCGAGCAGAAGTGGCTGCTGAAAAACGCTGTCGCTTACAAGGACGGCTATGTTGACTTATCGTACCGGCGACGCGAACTAAGCGACTCCGAGAGGCGGACTCATGAATAGCCCGCATGCTGGAATTCGAGGTCCCTCAGGGCCAAAGAGGCTGCTGAAAACGTCGAAAAGCAGATCCCTCGCGGACTGAAGCCCGCTCGGTACGACCAAAATTAAGGATCGATGCGGCAGGACTGAAGCCGTGCCCTTTCAAGGCTCGCTTACTCCGCCGGCACGTCGAAGTTGACCAGATCGGCCTGGAAGCCGCGAGTCTTGACGGCACCGTAGGCAACGCCGGCCAGCATCCAGATGGAGCCGGCGATCAGAGCCATCGTGGAGAGGTGCAGCCACAGGGCCCCGCAGATGAGGAACCCGAACAGCGGAACCAGCAGGTTCGAGAGCGACCGATTGGCTCCTCGAATGAAGTAGTGGGTGAGCGAGGCGATGTTGACGCCCATGAAGGCAATCAGCGCGCCGTAGTTGAGCAGCTCGGCGGCGCGGTCGTAGTCGCGGATGATGTACGCCCCCACCAGAGCCACCACTCCGACAACGATGACGTTATTGCGGGGGATGCGGGTGCGGGGATCGATGGCTCCGAAAAACGACTTGGGGATCGCGTTACTGCGTCCCATGCCGTAGAGCAAGCGGGCGGCGCCCAGTTGGGCCCCCATGCCGGAGCCGATGGTGGCGATCAGCAACGTGATGGTGATGGCGAACGAGATGGCGGCTCCGCCCGCGATGGCAGCCACATGGGCGAAGGCGCGCTCGGCTTCGGCTGCCGAGTATCCGTATCCGGGGCGAAGAAGTTGCGCCGAATATACCTCGGCGGAAGCGAGAATGCCGGTGATCACGCAGACCAGCACCGTCGCCAGCAGGATGTTGCGCTTGGGGTTGTGGACTTCTTCGGAGAGCGTGGAGATGCCGTCGAATCCGATGTAGGTGAGCACAGCGAGCGAGGTTCCGTGCAGCAAGACCTTCGGAGTGAACGCATGCGGGTTGTAGAACGGTTGCAGAAAGAACGCCGCGGTATGAGGGCCGTTGGACGTGAGGTAGCGGATGGTGACGCCGAAGAACGCCACGATCACGACGCCCATGGCGGCGAAGAGTACCTGGTTGATGCGCGCCGAGGTTTCGACGCCGCGCAGGTTCAGCAGCGTAAATAGCAGCGCAAATGCGATAAACCACCAGCGCGGCGAGACTCCGGGGAAGAAGTCGAGCATGGCCTTTCCGCACCAGATGGTGCAGATGAGCGGGTTGATCATGTAGTCCATGGTCATGCTCCAGCCGGTAACGAAGCCGAGGGCGGGATGGATCTCGCGCCCGACGTAGGTGTACGCCGAGCCCGCGCTAGGGTAGACGCGCGCCATGCGTCCGTAGCTGATGGCGGTGAACACCATCGCCACCATGCCGATGAGGATGCAAGTCACGACTTGTCCCTGGCTGGCGTTGGCGAAGACGCCGTAGCCGGGCATGGGCGCAGTGGGCTGGATGACGATGATGCCGTAGAAGACGAGGTCCCAGAGGCCGAGCGCGCGTTTCAGGCCGGGTGCGGCGGCGGTATTCCCCGCAGTTGAGCTAGACATGTTGAGCGGAATTCCCTTCCCGTGGACGGAAGCTGAATGACAAATGATGATTGTCACACGGGGAGGGCGGAACCGACGGTTCGATTCTTGCGTCAGCCGGTGGCAATCGGACCTCGGTGCCCGTCACCAAGGTCGCATCACTGCTGCGCTGAAGTGACATCATGTACCATGCATGGCGAGGAACTTCTATGTCCCGCACTGGGTTAGCTGTGCTGCGAAGTTTGCTCTACTTCGCGTTTTTGGTCGCCGCAAGTGCCGTCTTCGCCGCCGCTCCTCCTGCGGCAGGCGCCCGACTCGATCTCCATGCGGGCTGGCAACTGCAATCTGACTGCGTGATTAATGGCTCCAGCACTGGCCCCGCCGGGTTGAAGAGCAGTGGGGCTCCGCAGCTCGACGGCGAGATACTGTCGTCGGCGCTGTACCATCCCATTGGATGGATCGCCACTACAGTGCCCAACACAATCGTGGCGGCACAGGTTGCCGCCGGGGTGATCAAGGACCCATATTACGGAATGAATTTGCGGAAGCTGCCGGGCATGGATTACCCGCTGGGCAGCATGTTCTCGAACCTTGCCATGCTCGACTCCAGCCCCTATAAGTGCGGCTGGTGGTATCGTACGCAGTTTCGGCTGCCAGCGGGATTTGCGAGTCATTCCGTCGCTATGCACCTGGACGGGGTCAACTACCGCGCGGACGTGTGGCTCAATGGCAAGCAGATCGCCAGCAAGAACGATATCGCCGGAACCTGGCGGGTGTTTGAACTGAACCTCTCTAGCGGTCTCCGCTACTTCGGGCAAAATGTTCTCGCGATTGAGGTGTTCCCGCCGACGGCGGATGATCTCGCCATCACGTGGGTTGACTGGGCACCGTCTCCGCCCGACAAGAACACTGGACTGTTCCGCGACGTCTATCTGACAGCGAGCGGACCTGTGCAATTGCGTTTTCCCTACGTCGGCAGCAAGCTCGACGATTCTTTCACAACGGCGCAACTCACTCCCGTGGTTGAGGCTTGGAACGCGACCGGCCACAGTGTGAGCGCCGACATCACGTGGGATATCGACGGAAAGAAGGTGCACCAGGAGGTCCAACTTGAAGGCGAGCAGAAGAAGACGGTCAGCTTCGACCCGGAGAAGTTCCGTGAATTGACCCTCAAGAACCCCAAGCTGTGGTGGCCGCATGAAATGGGCACTCCGGCGCTCTACCGTGCGCGCGTCAGCGTTACCGCCGACGGCAAACCCTCGGACTCACAGGACGTCACCTTTGGCATTCGGCAGGTCACGTCGGAATTGGACAATGGACACACGCTGTTCAAGATCAACGGGAAACCTGTGCTGGTGCGCGGAGGAGGATGGGCGCCTGACCTGCTGTTGCGGTCCACACCGGAGAGAATGGAGACGGAATTCCGCTATATGCGCGACCTCGGGCTTAACACAGTTCGTCTCGAGGGCAAGCTGGAAACGCAGGCATTCTACGACCTTGCCGACAAATACGGCATCTTGGTGATGGCCGGATGGTGTTGCTGCGACATGTGGGAACGCTGGAACGAATGGGGTACAGAGCAATACAAAATCGCACAAGCCTCGCAGCGCGACCAGGTCCGCCTACTCAGGAACCATCCTTCGATGCTGGTATGGCTCAACGGCAGCGACAACCCGCCGATTGCTGCGGTCGAATCCATGTACTTGCGCGTCGAGAAGGAAGAGCTATGGCCCAACCCAACGCTTTCGTCAGCGTCGGCTACGCCGACTACGGTTACGGGGCCGTCCGGCGTGAAAATGACGGGGCCGTACGATTACGTCCCGCCGAACTACTGGCTGGTGGACGCAAAACTTGGCGGCGCCTGGGGGTTTAACACGGAGACGAGCCCCGGACCCGCAATTCCGGTGCCCGCGAGCTTGCGCAAGTTTCTACCGTCGGACAAGCTCTGGCCGCAGAATGAAGTGTGGGGATTCCATGAGGGCGGCGAGAGCTTCCAGACGCTGAATTTCTACAACACCTCGCTCGAACGCCGGTACGGGGCGCCGCGCGACCTGAACGACTTCGCGCGCAAGGCCTACGCCATGGACTACGAAAGCGAGCGCGCCATGTTTGAGGCCTATGCACGCAATAAGTTCGCTTCCACGGGCGTCATTCAGTGGATGCTGAACAACGCGTGGCCGTCGCTCATCTGGCACCTTTACGACTACTACCTCGTGCCGGCGGGCGGCTACTACGGCAGCAAGATCGCCAACGAGCCGACGCACGTCATGTACTCGTACAACGACCGGAGTGTTGCGGTCGTTAGTACGAACGCTGCGCTGAGCGGAGTGAAAGTGAGCGCTGCCCTTTACAACTTCGACGGCTCGCAGAAGTGGACGCAAGACGCAACCGTGGATGTCACTCGCGACCGGGCCAGCGTCGCTTTCACGGTGCCGCAACCCGACGACCTCTCGACCACTTATTTTCTGAAGCTCACCGCCAGTTCCGGCGGCAAAGTCATAAGCGACAACTTCTACTGGCTCTCGACCAAGCCCGACGACATGGACTGGCACAAGACGGCCGGCACCGCCACCACCCCGCAGAGCACGTATGCCGACATGACCGCGCTGCAGTCTCTGCCGCCGGTGACCTTGCGAGTGCAAACGAAGCCTGCCGAATCGCCGTGCGCAACGCCCTTTGCGGTGCATCCGCAGGCCGCGCCCACCACCCCGCCCATAGCTTCGAGCGAGTGTGACGGAGGCTTTCTCTACCAGCAACTGACGGTCAGCAATCCGACGAAGACTTTCGCTTTTATGGTGCATTTGCGCCTGGTGAAGAGCGACGGTGAAGATGTCGTGCCCACATTCTTCGACGACAACTTTATGTCGCTGTTGCCGGGGGAATCACGGATGATTGGTGTGCGCTACCGTGCCGCTGATCTAGGGAAGAGTCCAGCGCACTACGAAGTGAGCGGCTGGAACGTGTCGGCAGAGAACATGCCGTTACGGTGAGTCTAAGAATTTAAGAATGGAGCGGAGCGAGCGATCTACGTTCACTGGGAAGTGACGGGCGCGACTAACTGCAACATCTCAACCGGCAATAGAAAAAGGCCGTCGATTCTGGGATAGGCCCTTTATTCAAAAGAAGGTGTGCCAGGAAGGATTGACAGCCTTATGACCACTGATTGTAACCAGTTTAGCTTCGAATTTCGTGCCCTAAATACGGCACGACATGCGATCCTTCGTCCTTTTTGAGCCAAGAAAGACCCACAGCTAATACCTCGCCTAACGGTAGGAACACACGCAGCAGCGGCCGTGCAAGCGACAGTAAAAGCGAACCCGCCTAATTTTTAATCGTCACGAAAGAAGCGGATTTCGGTTTGTCATGACGGCGGATTTCAGGCTTGAGGGAGTGATTTGAAAACCTACTCCCCGATGAAACGCGATCGCCAAACGTACGCGGTACGAGCGACCGAGGGCAGATTCCGAACCAGCAAGATAATCAACCAGACTCTAACGCTGCGCAGGTACTTATTGGATTTTTCCAGCCGATCCACGGCCATCGAGTAATCCCCAGAATTGAAAGCCCGCTTGCCCTCAAAGAAGAGTCTCCGGCCCTCGAAGCGGAGGATAGCATTCTCCAGCACCCGGCGCTCCCCGGCGGTCATGGGGACGGCGTCGCGCATTTTATTCAACACCCGGACGGCATTGCTGTTCATCCAAACCTCATCGGAGGAGAGGCTGCCCATGCGGCGCCTATACCGAACCAGAACCTCGCGGTGATAGATGATCCGGCTACCGCTCTTCACACAACGCAGCCACATGTCGAAGTCTTCGCAGCTCCGAAGGCTGTCGTCGAAAAAGCCAGCCCTTTCCAGCGCTGTGCGCCGTGCCAGCACCGACACCATGACCACGCAGGTCTCATCGACCAGAGACTCGTAAGTGACCTCTCCCCTCGACCGCGGGTACGTACTGGTGCGGAGCCCTTCCCCAAATATCAATGCGTTCGGATATACGATATCCGCCGTAGGATCCTCGTCGAGTTTACGGACCTGCACTTCCAGGTAGTTGGGCGTCCAAATGTCGTCGGAGTCGAGCAGGGCGATGAACTCGCCCCGAGAAACCCGGATGCCATTATTGCGAGCCCCGGCCAAGCCGCAATTTTCTGTGTGGACATACGAGATGTTGTCGCGCCAGGGCGCGATTGCCTGCTCTAATTCGGGAGTGTCGGGAGAGCCGTCATTTACAACGACGACTTCGAAGTCCTTGTAAGTTTGCGAGAAAACAGACTCCAATGTCTCGGCGACAAAGTGTGCGGTGTTGTAGCAGGGAACGATCACGCTGACGCGCGGAGGGCGGGTGCTAGGCGCAATTCCCGGCGAGTCTATTATCAGGCCGTGACTTAGCTGAGTCGAGATAGGCGATTCTCCTTGAGGTTTCCGGCTGGAAGAGCACGGAATAGAGTATTTCGCGAGAGGTCTGCCGGATCGCCGACAGGTCGAAGATGAGAGGCGAGTTCGATGATCATGGGCCGCAGAGTAATGAGTGCGGGTTGTTCCGGGTTCCAAAAAGCCAACCTAAGACCCCGGCGCAGAATCGATTGACGCCCGCCTCGTCTTGCGCACTCCGTCTGTTTTCCAACATAAGCTGTGAAACCTGAAGGCATCCTTAATTTGCAATTCGAGTTGTGCCGACGACCAATGAAGAAGACCACATGTCCGCCTCGCCTAAACCCTACCAATCTATAGCTCTCGGGTACACACCTAAGACACCTGCGGCATCTCAACAGCGACGATCCCCGGCACGGCGCGGTTGACCTAGCGATCCGAGGGCTCGCTTCGATCACAACCGTCAACACCACTTTCCGGGGTTTCATTGGTTAGCGCTTTCGTGACCAGGCAATAAACACGGTGAGTCATTAGCTCATAGTATCTTAGACAGAGTCTGGAGGAAAAAGTCGCATCGCGTTGGTCAGGGAACAGCGCTTACAATGTACGTCGGACCCTGTCATAGTAGTGACTCTACGTGCGCTATGACGAAGCTGGCGCTACGGTCTGGAGACGTTCTGACACTTCGACCGGTGGGTGAACGCCGTCAAATTCCCGACGAAGCCTTTCGTATGCCGCCCGACTGGCAGCCAGTTGGGAGCTGGCGGCATCCAGCAAGCGCGGCCGTAGCAATTCGGCGGAATTCCACGCTGAGAGAATCGCCTTCTTCAGGCGATCAGGGACATCTCCTTCGTCGAGGATCACGACTTCGCATCCGACTCCGAACTGGTTTGCCAAGCCGTAGAGTTTGGCCGCGAAGTATTTCGATTTCAGCCAGGCAACAACAGGGATGCCTTGGGCGAGAGCGAACACTCCGCCGTGATAGCTGGTCGTAATCATGACCCGGCATCGGCCAATCTCCTCGACCATTCCCTCCACCAGCGTCAGATCGTGGGCCGGCTCGGCGATTGACTCGTAACCGTCGAACAGGTAACGACACACTCCGGAGTCGTCTTCGTCTGGATGGCGCGAAATTGGGACCTCGACCAGCGGAGCCCCAACCTGTCGCGCAGCCTCTTGCAAGGGCTGGCGCACGGAGTTGAGGAGTTCGTTGGAGATTCCGGAATACCACGACATGCGAAGATTCACGCCAATCGCGTTTCCCAACCGCGCAGACCGATGAGAATACACGGTATCAATGGCATCGTCTCCCGTAGTGACCACATGCTGTCGCGGAACCTGCAGCGCATCCAGGAGCGGAGGGCCAGTAATTGTTTCTCTCACGCAGATCAGATTTACGCGAGGAAGCACCTTGGCGGCGCGGGCGCGCAGGCAGGCATCGTCGATGGGGCCAATTCCCTGGCCCAGAATGGCGGTAGGAATGCCATGCTGCATGGCCATTTCCATGGTGTTGAGAATGAGCGTGGAATGGTCTCCGAAACTGGTGGTTATCTGACCAGCTCCGCTGGCGACTACGAGATCGCAACTTCGGACGAGATCGAGAAAGCCTCGGATCTCTGCTGCGGTGGCATCGCCACTGCGGGAGGCGACCAGTTTCATGGCCGTCCCCGGCCAACGGTGCCGCCAGGTCACGTCAAACTCGGACAGAACCGGCATCGAGAATCGGCGTCCGAGGCGAGTCAGGTAGGCAGCCGTCATGTAGTAGTACTGCCGCCCGATGGGACGCACAGGTATGGCACTCGGGCAGTAGAGTTCGAGCAGTTCCGGCGATTCATTGAAAACGTAAATCTCTGCATCAGGCCAGAACTCACGAAATCGCCTGACGGTGACTTGCAACATCGCAACGTCTCCGAGGTTCAGGCAGTGTACCGAACTGGGATCAATGAGAATTCGCATCGAAGGATATGAGGACCAATCTCGTAGCCCGCGGGACGTAGAAAAGGCGCGGACACATCGAAGCGTATTTTATCATCACCGATTACTGCCGAATGAGTGACTCCCTTCTATGAGCGCACCCTCAAGAGTGATTCGCAAGATCAAGCCAATTGGGCGGCTGCCATCGTTCGGCGGGTTCTCTAATTGACCGTGTCACCGGGAAAACAACAGATCGAGATCCCCATGCACTTACGGCGCTTCGGTGACCCGATTCCAAAGCAGGGAAAGAGTCTGGCTAGATCTTCTGAAACACAAACTCGTTGCAGCCGAGACTGCCTCCACAGATCGGAGGCGCGTGAGCGGAAGCCGCGCTCGCGGTAGAAGTCGAATATCTTTCCCGGGGTTGCAACTTCGAATGGATAGCCCCCTACCCAGTCGATCAGGTCCTGCCAGAACGACATACCTCGCTGGTTCTTTCCGTAGTCGCGAATGGATTTGAAGGGTTTTCCACGGAGTGAATCCTTCACCAGCGGACGCCAGTTGAGCACCCAAAACGAGGGCCACACGACTAGGAACCGCAACCCTTGCGGCAATTGGTTATAAAGCTTCTTGACCTTTGTCCAGCGGCGACTGGCCGTGCCCTGATCGTTGTAAATGGAGATAAACAGCCTACCGCCGGGGGCCACGGCCGAAGCGGCGTTGGCCAGCGCCGTCCACATGTCTCCGGTGTGATGCAATACCCCCCAGGAATAAACCACATCAAATCTCCCCAGGGACGCGATGTAGCTCGCGTCCAGGGCGGACCCAGGCTCAATCTTCCAAGTGTCGTCGGTCGGTGAAGTAGCGGCGCTTAAGTTCTCAGTGCAACCAACGGAATTGGGATCATAATCGAAGGAATGGACGCGTGCGCCGAGTCGCCGGGCCGCCAGGCTGAAAAGTCCGCTCCCGGATCCTATGTCAAGGAAGCTCTTTCCGACCAGCGTGTCGGTCTCCAGCATGTCGCGTAGAGATTTCTCCGCTTCTTCGATCTTCTCGTCATTTAGTGTTTCCAGGAACCACGCCCAGTTCTTCCCAAACTCGAAACGCTGCCCGGTGGCGACTTCCGTCGCGTGTTGATTCATGCCCGCTGGGCCCCCATATCAGTAGTTAGAGCCCAAGCGCAAGATCGCCAGGCCAAGTGCGAACTGTGATTATCGCACGAGGGTGAGAGGTGACTGAACGGTTGGCGCGAGCTAAGGGCGCGTCGCTTGCACGGACAAGAGCTGATATTGCGATGCGTGAAGCTAGATGCGTTTGCTCAAAGGCATGCCGCAGGCCCGTCGCAAGGGATGATACGATTTAACGAGCATGTGCGGGATAGCGGGATTCCTACTCCGGAACAACGAAGCGAAGGCCGCCGACGTGCGGGCGATGACCGATGTGATTCGCCACCGCGGCCCGGACGATGACGGTATCTACACCGACGGTACCTGTGGCATCGGCATGCGGCGCCTCAGCATCATCGATCTCAGCACCGGCCACCAGCCCATGTCGAACGAAGATGGATCAGTGTGGGTAGTCTTCAACGGTGAGATTTACAACTACCAGGAACTGCGCGCGGACCTCATCGCGCAGGGACACCAGTTCCGCACCAACAGCGACACCGAAACACTAGTCCACCTGTACGAAGAAAAGGGCACCGACGGACTCGCGTTGTTGCGTGGGATGTTCGCCTTCTGCATTTGGGACGCAAGGAAGCGAACCATGCTTGCTGGTGCGTGATCGCTTCGGCAAGAAACCGCTCTATTACGCCAACACGGCGACAGGCCTATATTTCGGCAGCGAACTGAAGTGCCTCCGGGTGGCGGGTGTGCCGCTCGAACTCGATCAGGAAGCGCTACGCCTGTATTTCCAGTTCGGCTACATCGCCGACCCATACAGCCCGTTTCGCGGCATCCGCAAGCTTATGCCGGGATGCTGGGTTGAGTGCTCCGCTGATGGTGAGGTGAGACAAGGCCGCTACTGGAGGCTCCCGCCATTCTCGGAAGAAAACCGGACGGGATGCACCGAGGCCCAGACGAAGGACAGGTTGACGGGAATTGTTCGACGAAGCGGTGCGCATTCGCATGATCGCGGACGTGCCGCTCGGGGCGTTTCTCAGCGGGGGCATCGATTCCAGCCTGGTAGTGGCATCGATGGCACTGCAGTCATCGTCGCCGGTCAAGACGTTTTCCATCGGCTTCGAGGAGAGGGCCTACAACGAGTTGGAATATGCACGACTGGTGGCGAAGAAGTATAAGACGGACCACCACCGAATTTGTGGTCAAGGCCCAATGCTCTCGAGTTGATCAAGAAGCTTGCCTGGCATTATGACGACCGTTGGGGATTCTTCCGCTATTCCGACTATATCGTCTCGGATCTCGCAGTGAAGCATGTGAAGGTGGCCCTGAGTGGAGATGGCGGCGACGAATTTTTCGCGGGATACACGATTGTGGGTGATGTGCAGACAATACATGTTCGTCGATCGTTTCCCACGATTCCTGCGGAAGTTTATTTCGTGGACTGCCGACGGACTTCCCTACTCGAGCTATGGCAAGAACTTTCTTCGTATGCTGGGCTCGCCTACGCCAACTCGACCGGTATTTCAATCAGTATCACACGTCTCTACTTTCTGCGTAAGCGAATGTTGAACCCGGAGTGGATGCTGCCGGCGGACGCGGCATTCCTGGAGCGAATGCTGCCGGACAACTTCAATTCTGGAAACGACGACATCGTTTCGCAAGTTATGTACTTCGAGGCCACCAATCTGATGACCGGAGATTTTCTGGTAAAAGTGGACCGAGCTTCAATGGCGGCGTCTCTGGAAGTCCGGTGCCCGATGCTGGACCATAGATTGTGCGGAGTTCGCCACGGGGATTCCGACCTCGTGGAAGTGGAAGAACGGCAAGGGCAAGCGCATCCTGATCGACGCGCTGGGCGACCGATTGCCACAGGAGTTGCTGACGCGGGGGAAGATGGGGTTTGGGGTACCGCTCGACCAATGGTTCCGGGGGCCGCTGCGCGAACTGGTGCACGACAGCCTGCTGGGGAAGACGCTTCCTCGATCGTGGAATTGTGTCGCCCGATTTCGTTCGTTACCTGGTGGATGAGCACGAAAGCGGCCGCCGCAACAACCACCATCAAATTTATGCTCTGCTCATGCTCGAGCTGTGGTTCGAAAGCCTGCAAGAACCAGTTGGAGGGCCCGACCACCCGGCTTCGTGTGCTGTCCTCGGGGACTAGCGGTTGATCGCGAACGACGCTTGTTGCTTCCCGGTCAAAACTTTTTCGCCGAAGCGCAGGAAAGTGAGGGTACGTTTAGATGGCGCACGACCGAATTGTTCCGACTGCACAACCAGCGATTACGTGGCCCGAAGGCCGGCGGTTTGCGTTTACAGTCTTTGACGATCCGGACAAGCAATCGTTGGAAGCCACGCGACTGGTGTATTCATTTCTTGCTGACCTAGGATTCCGGACGACGATCGGGGTGTGGCCGCTGGACATCCGCCGCGAAACCAATTCCGACGGCGAGACGTGTGCCAATCCGGAGTATCGCAGCTTCTTGCAGCAACTTCAGAGCAGGGGCTTCGAGATTGGCTTTCACAACGCCGCGCCCCACTCCAACACGCGCGAAGAGACGATCGAAGCTCTGGATCGGTTCGACGATTATTTCGGAAAGCGCCCGGTAACGATGGCCAACCATTACAACGCCGATGCGATGTACTGGGGACCGGCGCGTTTGGGTGGTTGGCGGCGAGGCCTGTACAACCTGATCACGCTGGGACGAAGCCGCAACCGCTTCTTCGGTCACGTCGAAGGGCATCCCAGCTTCTGGGGTGATGTCTGTCGCGAGCGCATCCGCTATTGCCGCAACTTTGTGTATGCCGACATCAACACGCTTCGCATGTGTCCTTGGATGCCCTACACCGATCCTCAACGGCCTTATGTGCGCTACTGGTACTCGGCGTCGGAGGGCAACAAAGCACCGGCGTTTCTCAAAACGTTGCAGAATGAAAGCCAGGACCGGCTGGAGGAAGAGGGAGGGGCTTGCATCATGTACACTCACTTCGGCCACGGGTTTCTGCAGGACGGAAAGCTCAACCCGAAGTTCAAGCGCACGATGGAACGGCTCGCGCGCAAGAACGGCTGGTTCGTGCCAGTGTCCGACCTGTTAGGCTTTCTCCTGCAGACAAAAGGACCCACCGTGCTAACGGACAGCGACCGGCACAGGCTCGAAATGCGCTGGCTTTGGGAAAAGATGTTCCGCGGCACTTCATAGCAACTTCACTCCACCATGCGCCTGCAATTCGCACCGTTTGAAGACAACCTGATTTCAGCCGTCGAGGCGTTCAATCAGCGCATGATTGATGGCCACGCCCCCAGCGACTTTCTACTGCCCACCGAACTGGGGAGAGGTAATATCGCACCCGACGACCCGATTCAATGGACGCGATATGTGGTTCTCGATGGCGACCAAGTGCGGGGAGGAGTGCTGGCCATGAACCAGCCTGGCTGGATCAACGGCACAGAGTTGCGCGCGTTGAACTTCCAGTCACCTTTGTCAGAAGGCATCGTGAATCCCAAGTATTCCATGGTTGGTATGCAGATGGTGAAGTTCATGCAGAAGCAAGCAGACGCGGTATTTATGGTGGGGATGGGGTCCGCGGACCGGCCATTGCCCAAGCTGCTGTCCGCTTCGGGATGGTCGGTGCAGCCGGTCCCGTTTCTGTTTCGCGTGCATCGCCCGGGGAACTTTCTGCGCGAGTTACAGATGCTGCGAACGTCACCGATGAGACGGATGGCAGCGCAGGCTGCGCGGTTCACGGGTCTCGGCGCGGCAGGACTGACGCTGATGCAGCGGCGGAGGAGTACGGTGAAGGGCTCGATTCGTCAAGTGAGCGACTGGGGAGATTGGGCGGACGAATTATGGCAGCGTTGTCGGGAGCAATGTTCGTTCGCGGTGCAGCGCGATCGCCACACGCTGGCGAGTCTGTACCCGACCTCTGACGCGAGGACGAAAATTTTTCTCGTCGAGCGCGATGCGAAGCCGGTGGGCTGGAGCGTCTGTTGGAATGCGGCGCTGGAGAACCATCGTCACTTCGGAAGCCTGCGTGTGGGCTCAATCCTAGATTGCATGGCATACCCTGATGCTATGACGCTGACTGCTGTGCTCACCGATCGCGAGATGGCGCTGCAAGGGGCAGACCTGGTGCTTGTGAATCACAGCCACGCCGCGTGGGTGCACACTTTCCGTTCGGCCGGCTTCCTGGCCGGACCATCGAACTACCTGCTCGCGATTTCGAAGCGGCTGAACGAGCTGGTTCGCGGGGAGCCAAAAGGTGAAGAGCGCATGCACGTCACCCGCGGCGACGGCGACGGGCGAATCCACCTGGCGTAAGTTCGGTGCGCGAAGTTTTTGGTACTGGTGGAGGAACGAAGATTGCGCGGATTCCTATTGTCGGTGCTGGCGGTCGTAAGTACAGCGCACGTCTGGGGCCAGATGCCGGTGCCTGCGCTGCCGCAAGTGTATCTGGACACCGCATGGAACCCTCCGACTGGCGGCAAAACCTGGAAGGCGCATACGGCGGCGGAGTTGCAGCAGGCGCTGGATTCGGCGTCCCCGGGCGACATAATCGTTCTCGATGGCGGTGCCAGCTTATCTGGGAAACTTTACGGTACCTGCGAAAGTCAATCCCGGCCACAAGTGGACTTACATCGAGAGCTCCGAGTTGGCAAGCCTGCCAGCGCCCGGGAGGCGAGTGAGCCCCGACAGAGATGCCGTAAAGATGCCGAAAATTGTGGCGAACAGCGTGTCTCCTGCGATCAGCATCTCCCCAGGGGCGTCTTACTATAGGCTGGTCGGCTTGGAGATATACTCAACCTCCACGCAGGGCTGCGACACGCGCCATGTACCACCGGTGAACTGCGTTACCTATTTTCTGATTAACATGCCTGAGGCGCAGGGCAAACCGCTTCCCGACTCCATCACCGTTGACCGTTGCTACGTGCATGGCAGCGACACGCAGGATGTGCGTGCGGGGGTGGTGGCCAACGGCACCAACGTCGCCGTGATCGACAGCTACATCTCCGAAATTCACCAGAGCACCTTGGACTCGCAGGCAATCCGAGCTTATTGGACCCCGGGGCCGATCAAGGTGGTGAACAATTTTCTTTCGTCCACCACAGAAAACCTGATGTTCGGCGGCGCGGGCGGCGCGGACAATCCGTACGTTCCGTCGGACATCGAGATTCGCAACAATTACTTCTTCAAACCGGAAAAGTGGGCCGCGCCTGGAAAAACACTGCCACCGGCGCCGCAGTGGTCGGTGAAAAACAGCCTCGAGTTCAAGAGCGCCCGGCGAGTGCTGGTCAGTGGGAACGTTTTCGAGAACAACTGGGCGGGCGAGCAGAGAGGCTTCGCCATCGTGCTCACGGTGCGCACTTCTGACAGCGGGAATCTCGCGGTGGTCAACGACATCACCATCGAAAACAACGTGCTCAAGAACGTGGCATCAGGATTCAACACCCTGGCACATGACGACCAGTGCAAGCTCTTGAGCGCTCCCTGGTGCAACAATCCGGGCGAAGCCAAGCGCTGGAGGATTGCCAATAACCTCATCCTGCTACGAAGTGCCACCGCGCCCGGCGGGCTACGGCCAATGGCGATTCAGTTCTTGCCTGACCTTACGGAGGTTGTATTTCAGCACAACACGGTTGTACCCGCGCCGGGAACTGAGTGTTGGGCGTCGCTCTACTTCAGTGTGGCTGCAGGCAGCAAGTGGCCTCTGGCGAAGTCGAGCACACACAACCTATGGGTCACCGACAATGTGCTCTGTCGGCCTCCTACGGGAGACTGGGCAGGCCAAGGTACCACCGGACTTCTGAGTTACATGGGTGACCCGGCCCCTCTGGAGAAACGGTTTACAGGCAATGTTGTCCCAGTTTCCAGCGCGAGCGGAGGGGCGGCACTTCCGGGCGGGAATTTGCTGACCGACGGGCCGCTCCGTTTTGCTGATCCCAGCCATGGCAATTACCAGTTAGTTGCCCCGAAGTGGACCCAGACCACCGACGGCAAGCCGGCTGGAGTGGATGCCAAAGCACTCAAGGCGGCCGCCGGTCGTGCTGGCACCGCAGTTTTCGAGTACTGATGTAATCCCATTCTGCCCCTTTCTGTTCGGAGATTGCGAGTTGTTCAGTATTACAGATCGGCCGGAAAGATAAAGCGCCCGGCCTCGCCGGGATGGCCGTTGCAGGCCGGTCGCTGCCATGTCGAATTCGGGAAGGATGATGTAGAATCGTCTCTGCGATGGTCGAGTCCTCCTTCCAGGCTGCAACCTCTCAGACATTTTTCGGGCGCGACCTTTGTGGAAAACCTATCATTCCCGGCACTGTCGAGTCGGTGTACACCTTCGGAACGCTGATTCGTCAGACCGAGGAACTGCTGCTACGCCTCTTCTCGCAGGGCCTCCTTTCGGGAACCACGCATACTTGTCTTGGCCAGGAATTATGTGCAATGTCTGTGGTGCGCGCGCTGACTGGCGCCTCTGACGTGGTCTTATCGAACCACCGGAATCACGGCCATTTCCTTACGTACAGTGGCGACTTTTTGGGCTTGATAGGCGAAATTATGGGCCGCCAGGCCGGGGTCTGCGGCGGAATCGGCGGTAGCCAACACATCGCCTTCCGGCATTTTCACAGCAACGGAGTCCAGGGTGGCATGACCGCTATCGGGACGGGGCATGCGCTGGCGATGCAGCGACGTGGTGAAGATGGAATTGTGGCAGTGATCATCGGCGACGGAACCACCGGACAGGGATTGCTGTACGAAAGCCTCAACCTCGCGTCCGTCTGGGGATTGCCGATGCTGTTCGTAGTGGAAAACAACCACATCGCGCAGACCACGCCCACGGCGGATACGGTGGGCGGATCGCTCGAAGCCCGAGGCGCTGCCTTTGGACTGAGGACGTGGCGCTTGGACGACGCTGATGCCCGTTTCCTAGAGCAAGCCGAGTCGGTGGTCGCGGAAGTACGTTCGACCCGGACGCCCGGGTTTCTCGTGATCGACACTCAACGGCTGGGGCCGCACAGCAAGGGAGACGATCTCCGCGATTCGGCAGAGATGGAGTCAATTCGCAAGCGCGACCCTTTGGTCCGCCTTGGCTGCGAACTGGGTGATGACACGCGCAAACGAATCGACGAGGCGGTCGATGAATATTTGCGGCAGGTCCACAGCCAAGCGCTGGCCTCTCCCCCCTCAAGGCCTGCAGAGCCGACGCGTCACCACGCGCGTGTTACGCAACACGCAGCGTCGGAAGCGACTGGTGTGGCCGAAGGCGCAATCAACATGAGAGCATCGATCAATCGCGCCCTTGACGAACTGCTTGCCGCACACCCTGAAGTTCTGCTGCTGGGTGAGGACTTGCATGACCCGTACGGCGGCGCGTTTAAAGTCACCGCCGGCCTCAGCACCCGTTACCCGGGTAGAGTCATTTCGACTCCGATCAGCGAAGCTGGCGTCATCGGTGCAGGCATTGGCTTGGCACTTGACGGATTTCGACCGGTGGTCGAGATCATGTTCGCCGATTTCGTGACTCTCGCGATGGATCAGATTTATAACCATGCGGTGAAGTTTCCGGGTATGTTCGCCGATATGCGAGTGCCCCTGGTGGTGCGAACGCCGAGCGGCGGGCGGCGCGGTTATGGTCCCACTCATAGCCAAAGCATGGAAAACCTGATGGCGGCTGTCCCCGGCCTGACGGTGGTTTTCCCCAGCCGCCACCACGATCCGGGCTTGTTGCTTCGACGTTGTGTCATCGATTGGAATTCTCCAACATTTTTTTTGAGCATAAGCTGCTCTACGCGCGCATGGTGGAACCCTCGGGTTACCGTGAACTAGCGGCTGACCCAACGGACCTGGGCTCCGAGTGTTTCCCGGTTTTGGCACATGGCTCCGACGATCCGGATGTCACCCTGATCGCATATGGTGACGCGGTGTCCCTGGCCGAGGGTGTGATGGCCAAACTGGCCGATGAGGAAGTTGAGTGCGAGATCGTTGTCCCCGCATTGCTGGCTCCGCTGCAGCGCAAAACGCTGACGAACCATCTGGGCAAGCGGCGGCGCATCGTGGTGATCGAAGAGGCGCCAGCGGAATTAGGGTTCTCCGCCGAACTGGCGGCGGCGTTGCTCGAAGGCGGTTACCGTGGCAGCTACCGGCGCTTCGCGCCGCCTCCAGTACCCATCCCAGCCGCGCGTAGCCTGGAAGCCGCCGTGCTGCGCTCTGAAGAAGACATTTTCAATGGCGTGGTGGAGTTAATCCTGGAGGACATGGCGTCTGCGTCATAAAGTCCCTGATGCTGGTTCCCTTACATACTCCGAGACTCAATAACAACGACGATTTCGTCCGGCTGACGCACATATTCGTCACCCCGGGTACGTTTGTACGCTGTGGGGATCCGGTGGCTGACGTTGAAACCGACAAGGCCGGGTTCACCGTCGAGGCCGAGCAGGACGGGTACGTGCTGGGTTTCAATTCGCGCGTGGGCGAAACCATTGAGGTTGGCTCGGTGCTGGCGTGGCTCGGAGATAGTGCGGATGAACAGCTTCCCTCAGGAGCTGAGAAGGCGGCGGGAGCTCCCGCCGAGGGCGACGGCTCGTCGGCCGCTCCGACACTGAAAGCTGCTTTGCTACTGGCTCAACACGGGCTCGCGGCACGCGATGTTCCGGCTTCGGGCGAACGCTTGACCGTCTCGGATGTCGAACAGTACGTCGCAGCGCGCGGGAAAGCGGCGAGGCATGTCCGTCCAGCGCCTGCAGCGCCTCCCCAAGTCTCGTCGCCGATGGTTGCCGAGCCCGGTAAACAGGTGCAGCTTACTCCACCTCAGCACGGCATGTTGCGCACCGTTGCCTGGCACAAATCGGAAGCGGTGCCCGCTTACCTGGAGATCTCCTACGACCCGGGCCCCTGGGCTGAGTACGCGGCCGACTTCCAGCAGCGTCACCGCTTGTTGATGAGCCCGCTACTTGCGCTCCTAGCCAGGCGCATCGTCGACGCAGCCATCGAGCAGCCGACCCTCAATGCGACTTTGCTGGGTGAGCAGGGACATATCTATGATCACGTGAATCTCGGGTTCACGGTGCAGTCAGGCGATAACCTCATGGTCGTGGTGGTACGAGAAGCGGAAAACCTAGACGAACTGGCCTTCTCGCAGAAGCTGGGCGAGTTGCAGCGGCGTGCCATCGGCAATGCTCTGCGTCCCGACGAAACATCGGGCGCCACCGTCGGGTTTAGCAGCATGGCCCGCTGGGCGGTGAGCCGACATGTGCCGGTGCTGCTGCCGCAGACCGCTTTCATGATTGCGCACACTGTGCCATTGAACGGATCGGCGTGCCTGGGAGCGACCTATGATCACCGCGTCCTGAACGGTGGGGGCGTGGTTCGCGCGTTGCAGACCCTATCTCGTCCGCCAGGAAACGACAAATTCTAAGGAGCCTACTCTCGGCATGAAGGATATCCGCAAGACGATTCATAGCAAGGTCGTGGATCTGGCCCGGCAACTGGGGCATGACGCGCGCGGGCTGCGCTATGACCAGGACATTCCGGCCTCAGGCAAGTTGGATTCGGCAGCTTTGATGGAACTCATCATGTGGTTCGAGCATGAATTCGGCCTCGAGTTGGAACAGGATGAACTCACATTAGAAAACTTCGGCACAGTGGACCGCATAGCGGCCTATGCGGAGAAACCGCGTTCCTGAGATATTGGACGGCACAGAGAGGGGTTCGGAGTTGGCGTAGGCTTTGTCGGATCACTCTCTCCCCTCGCTAATATCCATACTGTAGCTTACCGCGGCAGGGAGGACGAGTCGACACCGGCTAACTTACCATCGCTGGTTTCCGTCCATTTCGGCTGCAGCAGATCATAGTCGCCTTTTTGAGGATCCACATATCGAAAAGCCTTGGTCGTCGCTAAGTTATGTGGAGGAAAATTCTGTACCCTGTCTTCCGGGGCGACGAACATCACGTTCCCATAGTACCGTGCATTTACGTCATATGACGACGTGCCGGGGTAGCCCATGTAGTATTGCAGACCCACCGTTCCCTTCCTGCCGTTGTCGCCGGAGGTTTGGCGGCACAGCACGTTGTCCAGAATCCAGATATTGTCAGTCAGGTGCGGTGCTGCCTTGTGGCCGGAAGCATCCCCGAAATATACAGCAAATCCACAACCGCCGTTCCAGTCTGGCGAACCCACCATCGTATTGTGCTGAAACAACACGTCTCGCATGTATCCCAGGCTCATCGGTGTAGTGCCAGCGGTCCGGTTGAGTCCCTGCTTAAAGGCCATTCCGACGTTGCCGGACGGCTGTACAGTTTTGCCTGCGAACATGATGAGGTTATTAGAAATGTTCCAGCGTGCTTGGCTCCCAGCGTTCGTGCAGAACTCATAGCGCGTTGTGCCGCAAACATCATCAGCGCCAAGTGTGTTGATTCCGCTCCCCACGTTCTTCAGGACGTTATTCGTAATCGTGATGTCGTTCACCACGGCTACGTCGCCGCTCTGAGAGCTTCGTACCGTGAGCACGATAGCGTATCCCTCCTGCCCCGCCCTCCAGACATTCTCGAATGTGTTGCCATCAACCAGCACCCGCTGACAACTCTTACATTCCAGCAGGTTCTTGACCACCATTGCGTAGATCGGAGGACGACTGAGCGGAACCCATTCCAACGGCTTGAAAATCCAGTTGTTGCGGATTTCGATGTCCGATGGAACATACCCGCCCCATCCCTTGCCGCCTCCGCCGAAAATGATGTTCTCACCCGCAGCCGAAAGATAGTTGTTTACGATCTTGATGGGGCCGGGAGAGACGTTTGTACCTACCGCGTTGGAATCAAATCCACCAATGTGTACATCCCTCACATCGCTGTCGATTACAGCGAAGTTCGTTGCCATGATTTGCACCGCTGATTGCATGTCCAGCGTGTCACTACCATGTATGTAACAACGGTCGAGAGTGATAGAGTCCGGCAGGACAAACGAGCCAGAATGCGTCGGTGGGGGCCACGAGTTACCCCACAGGAAGTACGTCATGCAGTTGGGATGGCCTGTTACCCCGCAGCCGGCCGGGTAGCTTGATGCCGATGTCATTTCAACGCCAACGATGCGCCAGTGGTTCGCGTCTACTCCTAACTGAAAGACCGAACCAACATTCGGAGTAACCAACTTCGGCATGTTAACCGCCAATGCCGGAGAAACACGAACTCCAACCGGTAGATTCGCCAATCGTGAGGAGACAATGTAAATCCACTTATTGGACGGATTCGATTTGCCCGGAAGCTTAAAGTTTCCGATATATGTCGCTCCGGCATCCAGGACGATCACGTCACCCGGAGCGGACTTTGTCAGGGCAGCAGATAATTCAGCCGCGGTGTGGGCCCGCCAGGTAGTTCCGTCCTTCGGTTCGATCCAAGTTGTGTCGACGTGCACGCGAGGCAGTTCCGCGACTGGCTTCTGCGCCGAGGCTGGCGGGGTTAGCAACACCGCGACCAGCATTACGAATGCCCCGGAGTTCATACAAGTCGCGTAGTTTTTAAACCATCTCATCTGAGTCTTCAGGAACAATTTGGGTCCCCGGCAAAAGTGATTTTCGATGACTCGACTCTAACCTAACTCTTCATGTGGCATCGGCGACCAAGCCTGCCAAGCCCCTTCAGTATATACGACTTTCGTAGCACTACCGGCCATTTTCGCCGCGATATTGGCAGTGATGGTCGGGGTGGCCTTCCTTACGGCCAAGCGCGTCGGTCACGGCTCGAACCACCAGCTGGATACCGATTTCTCCTAGGCACACAACGAAACCTACACCGAGAGCAAGCTTCACAAAGCCTGGACATGGGAGACGTTACCCCAGGAACCGAGGTGTCTCACATGATGGGTAGAGGATGTAGATCGTTTCCGAATTTGACACTGGCGATCTGTCCGAACGGATTCGACTAACCGACCCGCCAGTTGCGGACGTGAATCATGCGCAGAGCCAACTATTCTGCTGTGCGGTTGTGCTACTGAAGGCCGCTGACAATATAAGTCGGAGGCACATAATCTAGGGGCAAGGGTCCAGTACGGCGATACAGGCTGAACTCCAGAATACAGGGTGCCAGCACAGAGTTTCGCACCCAGTCCGGATACTTCCATTCCTTAACCAATTCTCCTTGTAGCGGCATCGGAGGTCTAGGTCTGTTGGCGGGTAAGCCTGCGGTTCCGGTTCCCCATAGATAGTATTCAACCTGATTGTCGAGAGGCGCAAATAAGCTTGCAGTATGGCGGCTAGCTGGAATGATCGGCTCGTTGGGTAGTCTCATTAGTCGATAATGCTCATAGACGTTGCCATTGGGATATTCGTAGGACTGCATGTGAGAAATGAGCAGCGGACTTCCGGTCGGCAGAAGCGGAGGAAGTTCCTTCGCGAGTTGTCGCTTAAGGTCAAACACCTGTGCGTAGGTAACCGGAAGATAGCTGGTTACGAAAGTGAACCCGACATACAGGCACAGGGTTGCCGTCCATGCAAGTCGCGCACTCCGCCGGTTGAACCGGAGGGATATCCAGGCCACCCCATGAGTCACTAAGACAACCACGCCAAATACGAAGGGAATCATGAATCGGGGGTAGGCAACTCGGGTCTTGGCAATGATCACGAGGTAGTAGCCCATGAGGGGGAAAGCCAGCAACCAAAACTCACGACCTCTGCCGGACCGAAAAAGGAAAACCGCACCCACTGCAGCCAAGGCCAATACGGGAACACCAAACACGTGTCGCAGTTGGTCAATCGTAATCCAAAAGATCTGGATCTCCCCAGCCAGAGAGAAAGGAATTGAGGTTGGCGCGTGTGGCGATACGACAAATCGGGCATGATTCCACCAGCGGACGGGCTGCGGAAGAACTGCAACAAGAAAGTACGCAACTACCACCGTCAGGCCGAAAAGGAACGTATTCCGGATTCGGTCGCGCCAGGACACCGACTTGCCAGCAGCAAACGAAAGCAATAGGAAGCCGGCGCCTATGATCAAGCCCACGGCTTGGTCCTTTGACCCGGCGGCCAGAGCAGCAGCGACACCGGCCGGGAACAGGGAGGTTCGCGCTGGACATCCAGCTATCAGGTAACGCCATAATCCGACCAACGTGAGTGCCCACCAGAAGTTATAAGGCATATCCAGATTTCCCACGCGGGCATAGTAAACGAACACTCCATTTGTACCGATAACCAGCAATCCGAACCAAAGCCATTGCCGGCTTCGTTCGACAAAAGGAAACGTCGCTCTCAGCAGCAAAACGGCCATTATTGCCGAGATGAGATTGGTCAGGAAAATCAAGACAGAAAAGAAGGTAGATATATTATGCAGGCCATAAGGCCATGTCGAAGAAAAATGTGAAATGCCTCCCGTGAGCCAGGTGACGCCAAAAACAACAGCGTAAAACGGAAGCATGAGCAACTGATGGAATGCGGGATAAGTGATGTTTAGGTGGGACCTGCTGTACTCGGCAACAAACAGCAGCGGCCCCAAAGGAAACGGCGCGTCAACCTGAGGGGTAATCGCGCTGGGAAGGCCCCAGAACAGGCCGGGAAGAATCAGCAGGAAAATCAATGCCAACAAGAGGTTCGAGCGGTTCGCAAACATTGGAAGATATAGTAACATGATGATGTTTTTTGCATCCAGGAGAGCACCGTTGTCCCTTCCAGATAGGCGCGCGCATGGCTGAAGTGTTGGAACTGGCGGTCATTGTCCCCACATTCAAAGAACGTGAAAATGTCAGGCCACTGCTGGATCGACTTGAAACGGCGCTTACTGGGGTCGTTTACGAGGTGATCTTCGTTGACGACGACTCTCCGGACGGGACGGCGGATGCGATCCGCGAAATTGGACGTACAAACCGAAAAGTACGGGTGATCCAGCGAGTGGGCCGGCGAGGCCTGGCTTCAGCCTGCCTCGAGGGCATGCACAGTACGAGCGCTCCTTTTATAGCGGTCATGGATGCTGACCTTCAGCATGACGAGTCTATACTTCCTGAAATGTTGAACAAGCTGCGCACCGGGCAATACGACCTCGTGATCGGAAGTCGGAATATAGAGGGCGGCAGCATGGGGGAGTTCGCGCGTGCGAGAGTAGCACTCAGCAATCTCGGGCTTAAGGTCAGCAAATTCATTAGCAAGCACGATCTTAGCGATCCGATGAGCGGATTCTTCATGCTAACCCGCAGATTCTTCGACGAGGTTATGCGATCTACTACGGGCGTGGGCTTCAAGATTCTGCTGGACGTGGTCGCCTCATCCAGACGTCCCATCCGTTTCACCGAAGTGCCCTATCGCTTTCGGACTCGTGAGTTAGGCGAAAGCAAGCTAGATTTCAATGTAGGTATTGAGTATCTATTTCTCATAGCCGATAAGTTAGTCGGCCGGTGGTTGCCCATCCGTTTTGTTTTGTACTGCTTCGTAGGTGCCGGCGGCCTCGCCGTCTACTTGGGCGTACTATGGTTACTCTACCGGCGTGTGGGCTACTCTTTTCAGACTGCTCTTTTGATAGCTATTTCGGTAGCGCTTGTTGCTAATTATGCAGTTAATAATATTCTAACTTATCGTGATCAGCGGCTGCGTGGATGGTGGTTCCTTTGGGGGCTATTGATTTATGCTATCGTCTGCTCCGTCGGCAACCTCAGTAACTATGCTCTGGCTAAGCTGCTGGTATCGCAGAATGTGTGGTGGCCATTGGCTGGAATCTCCGGCCTGGCGGTGGGCTCCGTATGGAATTTTGCGGCAAGTTCCATCTTTACTTGGCGCAGGTCTGCTTTCCGTGCGAACTGACTAGATGGAGTTATTCGAGTATCTCTAGCTGCTGTCACCTGCTGAAAGGACGAGCTGCCTCTACTGCGCATGCAGTCGAGGCAGCCCCAGAAGACGATGACTCAGAAAACTCCACGAAATGACTGGCTCGCTGTTTCAGCGGGCAGTCGCGCCCAGGACTGATGTGATTGACACTGATGGAGGCGATTGGGTCGAGACGTTAGACCCTGCAAAATTGTGTGAGACCGGGACGGTGCCGCGCAGCCCCCCGGATGCGAACGCAGTTGTCAAGGCCGTAAAATCAATCCCCGCTAGCTTGCCGTCGCGCGTGTCGGTCCAATAAGGCGCAAGCAACTGATAATTCAACCAGGCTGGGCTCACGTAGGTGAATGGGACGGTGGTTGCATAGTTGTGCGGTGGGAAGCTCTGCACGCTTTCACCGGGCGGGGCGTACATCACGTTTCCGTAGTACCGTGCATTTACGTCATATGACGACGTGCCGGGGTAGCCCATGTAGTATTGCAGACCCACCGTTCCCTTCCTGCCGTTGTCGCCGGAGGTTTGGCGGCACAGCACGTTGTCCAGAATCCAGATATTGTCAGTCAGGTGCGGTGCTGCCTTGTAGCCGGAAGCGTCCCCGAAATATACAGCAAATCCACAACCGCCATTCCAGTCTGGCGAACCCACCATCGTATTGTGCTGAAACAACACGTCTCGCATGTATCCTAGGGTCATCGGCGTAGTACCAGCGAGTCGATTGAGTCCCTGCTTAAAGGCCATTCCGACGTTGCCGGACGGCTGTACAGTTTTGCCTGCGAACGTGATGAGATTGTTTGAAATGTTCCAGCGTGCTTGGCTCCCAGCGTTCGTGCAGAACTAAGCCGTTGTGCACGCAAATGTCATCAGCGCCAAGTGTGTTGATTCCGCTCCCCACGTTCTTCAGGACGTTATTCGTAATCGTGATGTCGTTCACCACAGCTACGTCGCCGCTCTGAGAGGTTCGTACCGTGAGCACGATAGCGTATCCCTGCTGCGCCGCACGCCCAGACATTCTCGAATGTGTTGCCATCAACCAGCACCCGCTGACAACTCTTACATTCCAGCAGGTTCTTGACCACCATCGAATAGATGGGGGCTCGACTAAGCGCAACCCATTCCAACGGCTTGAAAATCCAGTTGTTTCGGATTTCGATGTCCGATGGCACATATCCACCCCAGCCCTTGCCCCCACCACCAAAAAGAATGTTTTCACCCGCAGCCGACAGATAGTTGTTCACGATCTTGATGGGGCCGGGAGAGACGTTTGTACCTACCGCGTTGGAGTCAAATCCAGCAATGTGTACGTCGCTAATATCGCTGTCGATTACAGCGAAGTTCGTTGCCATGATTTGCACCGCTGCTTGCATGTCCAGCGTGTCACTGCCGTGTATGTAACAGCGGTCGAGAGTGATCGAGTCCGGCAGGACGAACGAGCCAGAATGCGTCGGTGGGGGCCATGAGTTGCCCCACAGGAAGTACGTCATGCAGTTGGGATGGCCTGTTACCCCGCAGCCGGCCGGGTAGCTTGATGCCGATGTCATTTCAACGCCAACGATGCGCCAGTGGTTCGCGTCTACTCCTAACTGAAAGACCGAACCAACATTCGGAGTAACCAACTTCGGCATGTTAACCGCCAATGCCGGAGAAACACGAACTCCAACACGCAGATTAGCCAATTGTGAGGAGATGATGTAAATCCACTTATTGGAAGGATTCGACTTTGCTGGAAGCGTAAAGTTTCCGATATAAGTCGCTCCGGCGTCCAGCACAATGATGTCACCGGGAGAAGAGTAGGTAAGAGCGCTCGATAACTGGGCCGAAGTATGGGCTGCCCAAGTCGTGCCACCTACGGGTAGGTTCCACGTGGTGTTGATATAGACGCGAGGCCTTTCGGCCACTGGCTTCTGCGCGACGGCAAGTCCACAGAATAGAATTACAACTACGAGAGCTGGGGTACAAATCTTCGACATAATTAATCCTTTTTAAGAGTTGAATATCTAGAGCACTAAATCTGCGGCGGATTCGCACGGCGAGCCACAATTGGGGACCGGGAGACGATCCAGGCCTACTGTGTCGCGCCGCGCTGTCCCGGGTCGCGAGCCAATTACGGGTGCTGGTTGAGCACGCGTGGTGCAAAGGATCCGGAAGGCGCCCGCCCACGGTTCGTTGGGGGCTCAAGTTCGCGGAGATCTCAGAGTGCGGACTCTTCGGCTGGAAACCATCCACGTCCGGCAACTGGACGGGATGCGCGATACGATCAGCCAAACGGCAAGTGGACGTTGGCTCCATGAATTTCCTATCGGAGAGACAGGAAATTCGTTTAATTCAACCGTGGTCAGTAGCTGATCCTCAGGGATCATCCAATACCGGCCAACTGGAAGGAGCCCAAGCCTACCTCGAACACTGAGAACGACGCTGGACCGACACCCGGATCCACGGCATGACTGAACAACAGGTGGCTGTCGTGTTTGCCGAAGAGAAACCCAGGTTGCTTCCGCGTCCACTGGAACCGTTTCGCTATTACCAGTGACGTCGAATGAATCGTGCATCTAGGCGGCTTCGTCGAGGGCCAGTTACTACGGCGCACCGCCGGGCTGGATCGGGCGCCAGGGGCCAGGGTGCAAAGGGATGATTTCCATCTCCGACTTCATTTCGGGGCGCTCCGAGACGCCATCCATCGTCATGAAGGCGAAGTAGGTATGCTCCGCATCCTGGGCGTTTTCTCTCCCGCAAAGAAGTACGGAACAGCGGCAGTCGATGAAGCCTGCGCCGCTGCGCTGGAGATGGGAGTGCAGGAATACCGCTTTATTCGCTGCGATCTGGAGCGCCGTCCGCACACCCCCAATCAGTTTGCAGCAAATGTACCCCTTGATTCGCGAGCTAGTGCAGTTCCGCGAGCTTGTTGATTGCATAACTGCGGAGACAGAGGAATGAATCTGATTGAACTCGATCGTGCTCTCAAACAACTTCGCCTGGGCGGAACGGCCGCCGCGCTGGAGACTTGCCCGGTGACAAACCCAAGCCGCACCGCTCGGCCCCCATCGACCTGCTCTCGTGTCTCGTCTCCGACGAACTGGCCCGGCATAGCGGGCGCTTGCTGAAGCGGCGGGAACGGCAACCTCAGTTCCTAGGCTCCCAGAAGACCCTCGACAACTTCGACATCGCTTTCAATAGCGAGATGAATCGCAGCCTGGTCTTCGATCTGGTTACTTCCGGTTTTATCGCGCGCCGCTAAGATGCGCTGTTTCTTGGTCCCCCGGCACCGGCAAGATGCACCTGGCTCAAGCCATCGGACATACCGCTATCCAATGGGGTTATCGCATGCTCTACCGCGAGCCCCACAGCTTGCTCGTTGAGTTGACCGAAGCCTCGCTCGACAGCACCAGCAAAGCGCACATGGAGTTCGCGGTTACCCTGACCCCGCTCATCATCGACGGTCTGGGAATGCGCAAGCTGCCGCTGACCGCGGCCAAAGTGCTGCTGGTGATCATCACACGACGCTGCTAGCGAGCTAATACCGCGCTGACCTCGAATCGTCCGGTTGAGGACTGGGTTAAGCTGCTCGGCGACAGCGACGCCGTCGCCGTTGCGCTCAACTGCTTACTACACGACGGGCATGTGCCCAAGTGCAGCCCGCAAAGCTAGCGCACCAAAACCGACTTGCCACCCCAGGAGGCGGCAGGGTAGAACAATCTCCGTCTTGGACGGCCACTTCCGTTGACCGGTGTTGACCCGATAACAGCTCGCCGCTTTGGAAGTGATCACCGATGTCACGTGCCAATCCTGCGGTGTCTCACTGCTAGACACGACTGCTAGCCTCAGTCGATGGCTTCAGTCACTTTGCGCGGTGGGTGGAAACCGGGCTCCGTGACGTGGACTCGTCACGATAGCCCGGCTTCTGAGTCGGCCAGTCGACTCAGTTCCACGGACCGATGGCAACTGCAGGAGGGTCAATACCTACTGTCCGGCACCGCTGGAACCCCTGCTGGAGCCCATTCAGTAGGGGGCAGGCAGGCTGGTGCTGCTGATGCCGGTGATGTTCCCATCCGAAGTATCCGTCCAATAAGGCGTCAACAACTGGTAGTTGTATGAGGCTGGGCTCACGTAGGTGAATGGGACGGTGGTTGCATAGTTGTGCGGTGGGAAGCTCTGCACCCTTTCACCGGGCGGGGCGTACATCACGTTTCCGTAGTACCGTGCATTTACGTCATAGGACGACGTGCCGGGGTAGCCCATGTAGTATTGCAGACCCACCGTTCCCTTCCTGCCGTTGTCGCCGGAGGTTTGGCGGCACAGCACGTTGTCCAGAATCCAGATATTGTCGGTCAGGTGCGGCGCAGGCGTATAAGTCGGAGGGTTGGAATATCCATTAGCGTCCCCGAAATATACAGCCCATCCACAACCGCCGCTCCAATCTGGAGAACCAACCATCGTATTGTGCTGAAACAACACGTCTCGCATGTATCCTAGGGTCATCGGTGTAGTACCAGCGGGTCGATTGAGTCCCTGCTTGAAGGCTATTCCGACGTTGCCAGTCGGCTGCACCGTTTTGTCCGCGAACATGATGAGGTTATTGGAAATGTTCCAGCGTGCTTGGCTCCCAGCGTTCGTGCAGGGTGACACGCAAGTGTCATCAGCGCCAATTGTGTTGACTCCGCTCCCCACGTTCTTCAGGACGTTATTCGTAATCGTGATGTCATTCACCACAGCTACGTCGCCGCTCTGAGAGCTTCGTACCGTGAGCACGATAGCGTATCCCGATTGACCGGCAGCCCACACATTCTCGAATGTGTTGCCATCAACCAGCACCCGCTGACAACTCTTACATTCCAGCAGATTCTTGACCAGCATCGAATAGATGGGGGCTCGACTAAGCGCAACCCATTCCAGCGGCTTGAAAATCCAGTTGTTTCGGATTTCGATGTCCGATGGCACATAACCACCCCAGCCCTTGCCCCCACCACCAAAAAGAATGTTTTCACCCGCAGCCGACAGATAGTTGTTCACGATCTTGATGGGGCCGGGAGAGACGTTTGAACCAACGGCCTGATGTCAAATCCAGCAATGTGCACGTCTCGAATATCGCTGTCGATTACAGCGAAGTTCGTTGCCATGATTTGTACCGCTGCCTGCATGTCCAGCGTGTCACTGCCGTGAATGTAGCAGCGGTCGAGAGTGATCGAGTCCGGCAGGACGAACGAGCCAGAATGCGTCGGTGGGGGCCATGAGTTGCCCCACAGGAAGTACGTCATGCAGTTGGGATGGCCTGTTACCCCGCAGCCGGCCGGGTAGCTTGATGCCGATGTCATTTCAACGCCAACGATGCGCCAGTGGTTCGCGTCTACTCCTAACTGAAAGACCGAACCAACATTCGGAGTAACCAACTTCGGCATGTTAACCGCCAATGCCGGAGAAACACGAACTCCAACACGCAGATTAGCCAATTGTGAGGAGATGATGTAAATCCACTTATTGGAAGGATTCGACTTTCCTGGAAGCGTAAAGTTTCCGATATAAGTCGCTCCGGCATCCAGCACAATGATGTCACCGGGAGAAGAGTAGGTAAGAGCGCTCGATAACTGGGCCGAAGTATGGGCTGCCCAAGTCGTGCCACCTACGGGCGGGTTCCAGGTGGTGTCGATGTAAATCATCGGGAGTATTGCTTGCGGTTTCTGAGCCGGCGCGACTGCGGAGAAGCCCCAAATTACGAGTGCCATCAAAACAAATGATGGCCACCGGAATGGGCGAGCTGCTCCAAAGTGGCATGAAAGCTGCGATATAGGTTGCACTATGTTCTCCTTTGCAATTTGGGGGACTTGATGGCTGTTCAGACGACGACCTCGGTACTCATACGTTGGTGGCGCAGGTGAACTTTGAAGCGTGCCACCTTGGTCTCCTTGTTGGGTGCATACTGAGATATAGCGGGTTCGGTGCGCAGGGAAAAGGGTTACTGTCACTTCTGATAAACGAAAGTAACCTCGCTGAAGATTACCTCGTAGGTCTACTACTTGGAAAACGCCCGAGTGGGATGCTTACTCACAACAATTAACCCAGCGAACAGCGCTTCATTTGGGGAGTCGGCCACGGTTACCCGGAACCGGCTAGAGGGACGAGATCCGGGCCCAAAGGTCGCAGGTCACTCTCACGAACCCGGCAAGGCTCGTACACCGACGGCAGTGTAAAATTGCATATCCGTCTGACCAAACCTATGTCCCTTGCGCTGACGAGTCCTGTGCCAGTTCTGCTCATGGTGCGCGAGTTAGGAATAGGTGGCACAGAACGACAACTTGTCGAGACGGCCCGCTTCCTGCATCGCGACCGATTCGTTCCGTATGTGGGGTGCTTTCGGGCAGACGGACTGCGGCGCGCGGACTTGGAACGGGCTGGAGTGCCAATCCTGCATCTTCCAATCCACTCGTTCCTTTCTCCGACGGTCGTCCGAGCCGCCTCACGCTTGATCACGTACATCCGCCAGCATCACATCCAGGTGGTCCACTCATTCGACGCACCGACAAACAATTTTGCAGTGCCGGTGGCGAGATTTGCCGGCGTACCGGCCGTCATTTCGAGCCAGCGTGGCCATCGCGACCTAACCGGCGGACTAAACAAGGCATGCTTGCGGGTCACCGATCGCCTGGCCGACGCGGTGGTCGTGAATTGTGACTACATGCGACGCTACCTGGTCGAGGACGAAGGGGTGTCAAAATCCAAGATCGGAATCTGTTACAACTCCGTCGATGTTGAGCAATACCGACGCAAAGCGACCGCGTCTCCGTGGCCCGGCAAGGCAGTCATTGGAGTTGTGTGCGCACTACGCCCGGAGAAGGGGCTGGATACACTGTTGCGGGCGTTTGCCCGGCTATCCCGCCAAGATTCGATACTTGCAATCGTCGGAAGTGGACCTGAGCAGCCCCACTTGAGGGCTCTTGCCTCGGAGCTTGACCTCGGCGAGCGCTGTCATTTTGAACCGGCGACTTCTGACGTAGCCGAGTGGCTCAGTCGCATCGACATCTTCGTCCTTCCGTCCCGCACGGAAGCCCTCTCCAACGCGCTGATGGAGGCCATGGCCTGCAGTTGTTGTGCGATCGCCTCGCGAGTGGGCGGCAATCCCGAGCTCATCGATGACGATGAGAACGGCCTCCTGTTTGAGGTGGATAATGTTGCGCAACTGGCAGGCCACATGGAAGCACTTCTGTGCGACCCGGCTCGCCGGCAACGGCTCGCCGCAGCCGCGTCGGCAAAAATGTCTGCGCATTTCACGAACTCGCAGGCGGCTACTACCATGCAGCGGATTTATGAATCGGTGCTGCTCAATGCGAGGCGGGAGGGCCGTGCTTCGCCGTAATCCATCGGGTGAATATCCCGGACAGGTGCCCAACATTTTTCTGGAGGTCGTACTTGTCGGCGATGCGCTGGGGGCATGAGTTCGCCATGCTACGTCTCAGATCTGGATCATCCAGGACTCTACCGATCGTGGCAGCGAGTTCCTGTACGTCTGAAGCCGTGAACAAAAGGCCATCGATTCCATCGCGTATCAACTCCGGTATTCCATTGATGCGAGGGGCGACGCAGGGTACACCAGTCGCCATCGCTTCCATCAGTACCACGGGAACCCCCTCCGCGAAGCTGGTGAGCACGCACAAGTCGCTGTTCAGGTAAAGCTCGCGCAGTTCGTCCTGGTTCTTCCAACCGGTAAACACCACCCGGTTGCTAATTCCGAGCTGCCCGACGCGCGATTCGAGGTTCGCGCGGTCTGGACCGTCGCCTGCCAACGTAAGCCGAACATCCCGGCCCTCTTTGATCAACTGCGCGACCACATCCAACAGCAGAGGATATCCTTTAATTTCGACCAGCCGCCCTACGGAAATCAACTCGTAGGGAGAAGGATGGTCACGGAACGCAGCTGTCTTCCATCCAGAGGTTTCGACGCCTAACGGTGCGACCTCAATCTTGTGCCAGTCCGACGGCGACGACCAGAGCATGATCTGGCTCTTTCCGAAATAGCTGATGGCACAAACCACTTGCGCAGTCCGTACTTTTTCCCGAATGGCGAAGCCCTCGGGATCGGTAAACTCCGCCGGGCCATGAAGGGTCATCGACAGATTGATGTCGAAGACCCGGGACAGAATAAGGGCGACCGTAGTGGAATAAACCGATTGGACATAGGTGATACCTACGTTGCGAAGACGATATCCAATACACACGGCTTCGACAAAATACGCAGTTGCCAGCAACGTCAACCGCGGGTTGAATCGGCCGAACCTCCACGCTGTTGCCAGCCCGCGAAAATACCGCACGGGACGTGTCGCGAGCGTGGCAGCGTGGCTCGCAAGGCAGCGAACCAGGCCGCCGTCAAGAATGTACCAGGTGGACCGGAACTCATCCGCTTCTGCTTGGGACATCGGAGTTCGCCGGCTGCCGGGCCGACGAATCGAAATCGTCTGAATGTCCCATCCCAACTCACGCAGCCGCCGTACTTCGCGCAGCAGGTAAGTGTGCCCCAGCGTTGGGTATTCACTCAAGAGATAAGCCAATTTCATTGGGATGGCTCACGGCGGGTCGGCATAGGCGAGCGAAAGGCCAAAGCACAGTGTAGCGGTCAGGCCTCGCAGACGGCAACCGGAATTCGGTGTTCACCTAATCTCCTCCCGAGAAATTGTGGAATTTGGGGCACTTATCCTCGGCATCGTAGTGGTTGCACGCGGGTGAGCGTAAAATGGACACTCTAAAACTGGTTTGCTCATAAAACGGTGGCATCTAATGAAGATTGACGGGCACAAACGGTGGCCGGTTGCTAACGCAGCAGGAATAACTTTATCGAGAGGACTTTCTATCGTTATTCCCGTGTACGGCAGCGAGCTCATCCTCCCCGATCTGGTTCGCCGCTTAGAGAACGTCCTCAGTGGAATAGCACAAGACTATGAAGTTGTGCTGGTCAATGACAGCAGCCCCGACGGCAGTTGGGAAGTAATCGGCCTGCTGACGAAGGAGTACCCGAGGATCCATGCCATTGACCTGATGCGGAACTATGGCCAGCACAACGCGCTCCTGTGTGGCATCCGCGCCGCCCGGTACGGCATCATTGTCACCATGGACGATGACTTGCAGCATCCCCCGGAGGAGATCCCCAAGCTCGTAGCCGCGCTCGCTGGGCGCTACGACGTCGTGTACGGGACACCGGAACACGAGCGGCACAGCCTTGCGCGCAATCTAGCTTCCACGATCACCAAACTTGCCCTGCAGAATGTAATGGGAGCGGAGATTGCGCGAAAAGTCTGTGCATTTCGCGTCTTTCGGGCAGAGGTAGCCCAGGCATTTGCTCATTATGAAGGATCTTTTGTCTCCATAGATGTATTGCTTACCTGGGGGACGAATCGTTTTCATGTTATGCGCGTTCGGCATGAACCGCGGCATCAAGGGACGTCTGGCTACACGCTTTACAAATTGATCACACATGCCATAAACATGATGACCGGCTTCACTACGTTACCTCTGCAGTTAGCGAGTCTACTCGGGTTTGGCTTCACTATTCTCGGAGTCTTTGTCCTGGGGTACGTCCTTCTCGGTTTTTTTGTGCACGGCGATTCCGTTCCTGGGTTTCCCTTTTTGGCGTCGATAGTTGCCGTATTTTCCGGAGTTCAACTTTTCGCACTGGGAATTATCGGAGAATATTTGGCGCGCATGCATTTCCGATCTCTGCAGAAACCGCCGTTTGTAGTCCGGCAGGACATTGCGGAGGAGGACGGGGCAGGTGTGCAGCAATGAGCAGGAAATTCAGGCGACGCGGGATATTAAACCATCGAAGCAACCGTACTGTACGTGATGTCCTTTACCACTCCCGAGGTACGCTCTGCGACGCTGGGAGGCCGACATGAGCAACCGCAATAGCATCTGTCGGCGGCTGGATTGGGACTCTGAGTTCTTCGGGTGCAATATCGCGCGCCTGACGGTGGGGCGTTTGACTGAAGACACGGCGGCTCATGTGCGCGCCTGGTGTAAACGGAACCGGGTTGATTGCCTTTACTTTCTGGCCGACTCAACCGATCTCACGACCGTAAGTTTGGCTGAGAAGCATGGTTTTCACTTGGCGGATATCCGCCTCACGTTGGAGCGTCCGCTCAAAGACAGCGCACCGATAAGCCCCATGACGTCCGCAATTCGGCGGGGTACCTCGCTGGACATTCCTGTTCTGGGTCAAATTGCCACTCAGTGCCACCGAGATTCGCGTTTTTACTTCGATCCGCATTTTACTCGGTCGCGGTGTGATGCCCTTTATCAGAAGTGGATCGAAAAAAGTCTGAACGGTTTCGCGGATGCAGTTTTCGTAGCCGAGTTGGACGGAGAGGCAGTGGGCTATCTCTCCTGTCACCTACCGTCGCCGGCCGAAGGGCAAATTGGGCTGTTGGCCGTGGGGTCTAACGGGCGCGGCAAAGGACTGGGGCAAAATTTGGTGCGCGAGTCGTTTCGCTGGTTTTCTTCGAAAGGAGCCTTACGCGTGACTGTGGTTACACAGGCTCGCAACGTGTCGGCTCAACGCTTGTACCAAGGCTGCGGTTTCAGGACGCAGTCGATGCAGTTGTGGTATCACCGATGGTTCCGTCGCAAGGGAGAGATCGACCGATGACATACCAAATCCCGTTCAACAAAGCCAGCCTGGTCGGGAATGAGCTTAATTACATCCGCGAAGCTCTCGATCACGGGCATATCTCAGGCGACGGCGCGTTCACGAAGAAGTGCAATGAATTGCTTGAGGGGGAACTGGGCGCCTCCAAGGTGCTGCTAACCACATCCTGCACCCACGCGCTCGAGCTGGCCGCTCTGCTGCTGAATATTCAACCGGACGACGAGGTCATCGTGCCATCGTTCACCTTTGTTTCCACGGCCAACGCGTTTGTTCTACGCGGTGCCCGTATTGTGTTCGCCGACATCCGTCCCGACACATTGAACCTGGATGAGGGCGGCCTGGATGCTCTGATCAATAAGCGCACTAAAGCTATCGTTCCGGTCCATTATGCTGGTGTATCGTGTGAGATGGACACGATTGGTGCAATTGCACATCATCACAGCGTTCCATTAGTAGAAGACAATGCCCATGGCTTTCTCGCTCGATACAAGGGTAAGTACACCGGAACATTTGGGTCTCTCGCTACGCAAAGTTTTCATGAAACCAAGAATGTCACTTGTGGAGAAGGTGGAGCGTTGGTTATAAACGATCCTGAACTCGTGGAGCGAGCTATGATCATTCGCGAGAAAGGAACAAACCGCAGCCAATTCCTGCGGGGACAGGTAGACAAGTACACTTGGGTGGATGTTGGTTCCAGTTATCTTCCTTCTGATATTCTTGCGGCTTTCCTGTTCGCGCAACTGGAAGCTCGGCACGAGATCCAAATCCAACGTCGACGAGTCTGGTCTTACTACAAGCTCCATTTGCAAGATTGGGCGGATCATCACGGAGTCAGGCTGCCCATCGTGCCCTCCGAGTGTGAACAGGCTTTTCATATGTTCTACTTGATGCTGCCTTCCTTGCAGCATCGCCAGGCGCTAATTTCACATCTAAAAGTTCAGGGTATTCTGAGCGTATTTCATTATGTTCCCCTGCATCTCTCCGACATGGGGCGGAAGTTCGGGGCCGGCAAAGCACACTGCCCCGTCACCGAGGATGCCAGTTCCCGACTGCTTCGCCTGCCTTTCTACAATCATCTTACGGAAGCAGAACAGGCTCAGGTTGTATCCGCTGTTATCGGGTTCTCTATGTAAATTCGTGTCGGACGCGCTGCTAGTTCATTCGTAATAGGCCCGACGGCTGCAAGGAAGGGCGCAAGCAGATATCCTCATCCATCAATCGCCGCGGCTCGGCGTGGTACACCTCCTCGACGACCAAGAAACGGGTAGCGGGTCAGTTTGATTTCCACAGCTACTGTATCTTCTTCCGCGCAACAGCCAAACAGCTTCCTCCCCACCCGAGAGGGAGTTGTTCAGCAATTCTGGACAATTCCCGCCGAGTGAGCTTCTCAAGAATCTGGGCGACCAAAGGACTTTCTGGTTCGTGGTCGGACCGAACGGCATCCGGGGACGTCGTCTTCGGTGCAAAGCCGAAGCGGTACGGAAGTACCCGGCAAACGAAAACTGGCAACAGCAGAAAACTAAAAAAGTAGGTCGCGAAATCGACGGTGTACCCTGCGTTTTCCAAGAGCGAAGTAAGTGTCTTGATGGTATAGCGACGCGAGTGCCCCGCCATGACATCTTCGTGGGACCAGAGCCAACCGTAAGCCGGGACAGTCAGGTACGCTCGCCCCCCGGACATGAGGGACCGATTGACTCTTGCCATAAAAACGGAGTCGTTCTGGATGTGTTCGACGACATCAAACAGGCCCACTGCCGGAATTGTCTCGGCCAGCCCGCCGAAGTCGTCGAACGTTGCTCGCACAACGTGCCTGATACCCCGCTTCACAGCATTTTGAACCCCAACAAGTCCCGGTTCCACGAGGACCACTTCATGCCCGGACGATTGGATTGCACTCGCGACACAGCCGTTGCCGCCGCCGATGTCGACAAGGGCACCGGATGGTGGGAAGTGTTTCATCGCTTCCAGAATGCAGCGATTTCGGTGCTGGAACCAGAAGGACGAGTCTTCGATCGCAAAGCACAAAGAGTTCCCTTCTTCAGGATATGCTACACGAGATAGCGTTCGCGAAGTCCACCAGCCATCTTCAGTCATTTCGAGGTCTGGGGCGATTCTGGACAGATCCAACATGCACATCTGACCCACTATTCTTTAGTTTGATGGCAAGCTCAGTTTTCTAACCCACTGACGGGCTTCATTATAAGCTCTCTGTCAATCCGCTTGGCCGCCTATTCAGTTTTGGGAACCGGAGCGCACAGTTCCTTTGACACCAGAAGTTGTGGACGGAGGTTCTCGTTGAACGATACGGCGTATGGTATGCTAAAAACCCATGTTTGATGCGATGCAACCCTCACAAAGATGGTACGCGCTCGCGATCATTATTGCCTTCGTGATCTTGAGTGTCACTGCTGCGTTCACCTTATTGCCACAGCCTGACGAAGCAGCTTATGCGAACCCTGGTTATAACCTTGATTACAACGGGTATTTCGGCATGACTGTGTATGAGGTGCATAGTATTCATATGCCGGTTTCAGTTACAACGCGAATCTACTCGATGTCCCCTTTCTATTTTGTGATAACCGCGGTGTTGTACAAGCTGGTTGGATTCGGACTGGGACAGGTGCGGCTTCTGTCGGTCGTCTTCGGATTGGTGGGAATTATTTCCTGGTACGTCATCGTTCGGCGACTGTGCGGGTCGGTTACGGCGGGTTTAGTTGCGATGGCCGCAGTCGCGGTCGACTACTTTTATGTGCTTGGAGCGGCACATGGACGCATGGATATGACGTGCGCGGGACTGGGCGCTGCTTGTCTGGCCTCGTATTTGGAACTTCGGCAACGTAGTCTGTGGATTGCAGTGTTCGTTAGTCACGTATTTGCCACCATGTCGATTGTGACGCATCCAGTGGGTCTCCTGTACTGGCTTGCGCTGGTATTCTTAATCTTGAAGCTGGACCGAAAGGCGCTTTCATGGCGGGTAATTGTGGCCGGAGCAGCGCCTTGCGTCGCCGGCATGGCGCTCTGGGGTGCGTTCATCCTCAAAGATGTGCCGGCATTTCGCGATCAGATGCAGGCCGAATTGGGAGTGTTGAACGCGGTTTTTGACGAACCAGGATTATCTTCCATAGGTCCAATCCGTTCTTTGCAGTTGGAGCTCAAGCACCGTTATCTGGCGCCATATGGTTTGCTGCCGGGATCGCCCCCGGCAAGCCGTATCAAAGCTATCGTGCTGGCGGCCTATCTGGCGGCGGTAGCAGCGGTATTTCTTTTGGGGAGGCTGCGGCGGCAGAAAGGTTTGCTAGAGCTGGCCGTGCTCACTCTGATTGCAGCGGCGTACCTTACGTTTGTGTCACCTTCGAAGTACGCTTACTACCTCCCTTTTGTCACCATGTTCCTCGCGGCGACCTATGGTGCGGTCTTGTGCGCCGTGGATGAAATCTACGGCTGGAAATCGCGAGGCATTATTGCCGGACTCCTGATAGTAGGCGGGATTCAGGTGACCGGTCTTGCATATAAGATCCATCAAGATCCATACCACCATGCGTATTTGCCGGTTATTGAGGTTATCAAGGCGAATACAACTGCTCGCTCTGTGGTTATCGGTACGGGCGAACTGTGGTTCGGTTTGGCGCCGGACCGTTACATCATTCACGATCAAGCGCTGGGCGCAGTGACAGGGAGTGTGCCGAGAGTGTTTGTCATGGACTCAGTGTTCGAGCAGTTGTTCGAAGCGGCACGCGCCCACCATAGTCGAACGTACGATCACATCAAGCAACTTCTGAACACGTCTCAGATTATCTATCAGAATGAGTACTACAAAGTCTATTTAAACGAGGCAGCACCTTATTGAGTGTGTCATTTGGCCCGCCTGGGAGGCACTGCGAGACTGCACACGCTCCGGGAGCGTTTCGGGGCTGGCGTATCCCGACGAACGCTGCTGGCACGTCGCCGGGACCAGTAGAAGCGGCAGCCGACATTCGGCTTCGCAGAGCATGTCCGCCGACAGCGTAACCACCCGGAACTGAGGGTTGTCTTTCCGGTAATCATGGTAAACTGCAAGCGGTGTTTAGTGCCAACACAGTGAATTTTCTCGCGCCCAAGCGGTTTTTCCTTTCCGGGCGCCGAGTGATTGGGTCCGTGGGAGCTAGCCTGTGACTGCATCGATCGAACGGCAATCCAATTCGTTGTTGAACGTCGCGTTCGTTCTGCTCTTAATCTTTGTGTTCGATATCTACAGTATCGTTATGGAGATAGTGCCGGCCTTCGGCAGGATGCGCCCTCAGTTCATTCTCGCAGTGCTGGGTCTGCTGATTGTTGTTGGCACGGGGCAATTTGCGAAGGTGCTGAACACGCCGATCGGAAGAACCCTCGCGATTTTTATCGCCTGGTTCGTGGCCTGTATTCCGTTTGGCCTCTGGCCCGGTGGCAGCTTCACGGTGCTTACCGAATTGTGGTACAAAGCGGCCTTGATTTATTTCCTGACCGCCGGGTTGCTGACCACGTTGCCCCAGGCCAACCGGCTATTTCATGCCGTCGCGTATGGCGTGGGTATTATGGCCGTCATCACGCTGGTGAAGAATGGCCGCTCGGCGGATGGACGCCTGATTCTCGATAATACGCGCTATGGGAATCCGAATGATTTGGCTTGGGGCCTGCTGGTAGGACTGACGTTCATCGGCTTCTTATACCTGCGAGGTAACCGTTTTCAGAAAATAGCCGCGCTGCTTGAGGTGCCACCAGTTCTACTGGCACTGTCGAGGACTGGGTCCAGAGCGGGGATGTTGGGCGCAGGCATGCTTTTGGTAGGCATGCTTATTCAAGCCAAGCGGGCTACACGCATCAGGCTGATGGTGGGGTTGCCTGTCGCCTTGCTCGTGGTCCTGGTCCTGATGCCTCCTCAAATGCGGATGCGATTTACCACGTTCTTCGGCACTTACAACCAGTACGACTTGAGCAGAAGCGAAATGCTCCGCATGAGCACGATAGAATCAGCCGAATCGCGCAAACAACTGCTGATCGACAGTCTAATTGTGACCATGCACCACCCATTGCTGGGAGTTGGTCCGGGCAATTTTATGGTGGCACAGAATGACCTCGCTTCGGCGCGCGGCGAACGATCCATGTGGCACGTGACGCATAACACCTACACCCAATTATCCAGCGAAATGGGCATACCCGGGTTAGTCATATATCTGGCTTTCCTGGTTTTCGTCTTCAGGGTTCTGAACTCAATTGCCCGTACCCGGAAGCCCGGCCCGATTTGGCAGAACCTTAGGCAATTGGCGCTTTCACTGCGAACCGCCTTTATCGTTTTTTTGCCGGTGGCGTTCTTTTGCAACTTGGGTTTCAATGCCGATGTGCCGATCCTTGCCGGCCTTACCACGGCTATTGGATTCATGGCACAAAAGCAGCGTGCCATCGATCGCGCAGCCGAAACCCAGGCGCGGGTCGAGGCGCTGACGCCCGCCGACTCCATTCTCGAACCCGTCGCTGTCGGGCAGTACTAGTCCCATGTGCGGCATCGCTGGATTTTTGCACACCGACGGCTCCCCGGCCGACGAGCGCATCGTCCGCCGCATGACCGACGTTATCGCGCACCGCGGCCCCGACGGCTCAGGTCACTACGTTCGGGGAGAAGTCGCGCTCGGGCACCGCCGCCTCAGCATCATCGACCTCGCTACCGGCGGCCAGCCCATGTCTGACGAGAACGACACCGTCTGGGTCACCTACAACGGCGAGATCTTCAATCACGCTGACATTCGTCCCGAGCTCGAGGCCGCCGGCCACGGTTACAAAAGCCACTGCGATACCGAAACCATCATCCACGCCTACGAACAGTGGGGCGACCAGTCCGTCGCCCGCTATCGGGGAATGTTTGCCTACGCAATCTGGGACCAGAACAAGCGCCAGCTCTTCTGCGTTCGGGATAGGCTTGGCATCAAACCCTTTTACTACTACTGGGACGGACGTCTCTTCGCCTTTGCCTCGGAGATCAAGTCCCTGCTCCAGTATCCCGCCATCAGCGCACACTTTAATGACGCGGTGCTGCCCGAGTATCTCGCCTTCGGATACGTCAGCGGAGCCGATACGATGTTCGCAGGCATCCGCAAGCTGATGCCCGGTCACACCATGACAGTGACCTGCGGACCTTCACCACGACTCGAAATCAAGCAGTACTGGGAAGCCCCCTGCCCAGCACAATTCGACGAGCGCCCCGACCACGAATGGATTGCTGACTGCCGCTCGCGGCTCGAAGACGTCGTTCGCATGCGTCTCATGTCCGACGTGCCCCTGGGCATGTTCCTCAGCGGCGGAGTCGACTCCAGCGCCATTGCAGCCATCATCAAACGTCAGGCTGATGGCCCCGTGAAGACCTTCTCTGTCGGATACAGCGAATCCAAGTTCAGCGAACTCTCAGAAGCCCGCCAGGTGGCGCAGCAAATCGGTACCGACCACCACGAAGTCCAAATCTCCATGGAGGACTTCTTCAACGCCCTGCCACGCCTTGTTTGGCACGAAGACGAACCCATCAGCTGGCCTTCGAGCGTCTCGCTCTACTTCGTCTCCAAGCTGGCGCGCCAAGAAGTGAAGGTCGTCCTCACCGGCGAGGGCAGCGACGAACTCTTCGCCGGATACGGCCGCTATCGCTTTTATCAACTCAACGCCGACTGGATGCGCGCCTACAGCGTCGTTCCCAGCGGCCTTCGCAAGTCCATCCAGAATGCGGTCGCCGATTCAGCGTTACTTTCTGCCAACCTCCGCCGTAAACTCGGCCACACGGTGCTGGGACGCGGTTCCGACATCGAATCGCTCTACCTCAACAACTTCTACTGCGCCTTCGGACTCGACGAGCAAAGTAGACTGCTGAATCGCGAGTTCTCGCAAAATCCTTACGCCACATTCCTACAGCGTTGGAATTCCGTCAGCCAGTCGCCAATCCTGCCTCGCTTGCTGTACGCCGATCAGAAGACCTACCTCGTCGAACTCCTCATGAAGCAAGACCAGATGAGCATGGCCACCTCTATCGAGAGCCGCGTACCGTTCCTCGATCACCAGTTCGTAGAGTTTGCCGCCTCGGTTCCACCGCACATGAAGCTTCGAGGCAAGCAGGGAAAGTACATCATGAAGAAGGCGGTGGAAGACCTTATCCCGCGCGACATCATTTATCGCAAGAAAATGGGATTCCCGACGCCGATCGCGGCGTGGCTGCTGCGCCCTGAGGCGTCTTCCATCCGCGATTACCTGCGCGATCGCGACGGCATTCTTGCGGCCTATACCGACCCCGCGTACCTGAATAATCTGATCGACAAACACGATCGCGGCGTTCACGACGCTACCGACCGCATCTGGCGGCTGCTCAATTTGCAGGTCTGGGGCGACATGTGTCTCACCGGCCGGCGCGAGCAATTCTGGGAAGGCCTCATGCCCGCCGCCGTCACTGCCTAGACGCGCCGCGATGACGTCAGCTTTCTGATAAAAGACGTCCTCCCTGGTCTGCGTCATGAAATTGCGTTTGTCGCTACAGACCTACTCGCGTCATCAGTGGTTGCACTTTCGCGCAAGGCTCCTCTGTGCCTCGATGTCTGTGGAGCGGATTTCGCTTTTGCCTTGTGCCCGATCTTTCTCCGTGTCCTCTGCGCCTCCGTCGTGAATCGTCCGCTGTCACTTGCAACTTGAAACTCGAAACCTGAAACTGGATTGGTGAAGATCCTGTGGGTCAAGACCGACTTCCTGCATCCCACCACACGCGGCGGCCAGATCCGCACGCTCGAGACCATCCAGCGACTGCACGCTCGTCACGAGGTGCACTACGTTGCTTATGATAATCCGGCGCAACCCGAAGGTCTGCAGCGTGCTCACGAATATTGCTCTTTCGCCTACCCTTTGACCCTCGATGTCCCGCCGCGCCGTTCGCTCAAGTTCGGTGGGCAACTCCTCGCCAACTTGTTTTCACCCTTGCCTCTCTCGATAACGCGCTATTGCTCGACAGTCATGCGCGACCAGATCACGAAATTGGTCAGCACCATTTCCTTCGATAGCCTGGTCTGCGACTTCCTGACACCCGCACCCAACTTTCCGGACATGAGCAAAGTCGTGCTCTTCCAGCACAACGTCGAAACCATGATCTGGCGACGCCATGTCGAGCAGTCTCCTGACCCTTTGAGCAAAGCGTATTTTCAGGTGCAGGCTGATCGCATGTTCAACTGCGAACGCGACATGTGTCGCGCCGCCGCGCGCGTGATCGCGGTATCGTCGCAGGACGCAGTCATGATGAAGAAGATGTTCAACGTCGAAGCCTTCAGCGTGCCGACCGGTGTCGACCTCGACTACTTCCGCCGCCCAGCCGACACGCCGCACAAGTCCGACCTCGTCTTCGTGGGATCCATGGACTGGCTGCCCAACTTGGATGGCGTCAACTACTTTGTGAGAGAGGTCATGCCGCTCATCTGGCGGCGCAAGCCGGGTTGCACGCTCGCCGTCGTCGGCCGAGCACCGGCACCCGATATCCGCGCATTGGCAGAGAAGGATTCGCGCATCACCGTGACTGGCACCGTCCCCGACGTTCGCCCCTACCTTTGGGGCGCGACCGCGTCCGTCGTGCCCCTTCGTATCGGCGGCGGGACCCGCCTAAAGATTTATGAAGCTATGGCGGCGGGAACCCCTACCGTTTCGAGCTCAACTGGTGCCGAAGGCCTCGATGTATCCCATCCTTACAACATCCGCCTCGCCGACACGCCAGAGACTTTCGCCGCCGAATGTCTGACCCTGCTGAGCGACCAGGCCCAGCGCGAAGCCATGGCCGCGGCAGCGCTGCACCTTGTGACCTCGCGCTATTCCTGGGATGCCATCACCGACGAATTCGAACAACTCCTGATCGGCGAATGACAAGGCCATTCCCTGCCGACAACTACACCGGTGCCTTGGTCCGTCGTAAGATAAGTACTGACGGTCTCGGGCCAGGAACTAGCCCCACCGCATTCAAAAGGACACAGCACCTATGCCTGAAAAGCCCATTATCGCGGTATTCGGACTCGGTTACGTCGGATGCGTCACAGCCGCTTGCTTCGCAGAACTCGGTTTTCGTGTCATCGGCGTCGATGTCGACGAACGCAAGGTAGAAGCCATACGCGAAGGCCGATCCCCGTTTTACGAGCCTGGACTGGAGCCTCTGATCGCCAAGCACCTTCGCGGCGGAGCGCTGCAAGCTACTCTCTCCACAGGGGATGCGCTGCGGGACGCCGATTTCGCTTTCCTGTGCGTCGGCACGCCTTCTGCTGCCAATGGAAATCTCAATTTGGATTATTTGCGGAAGGTTTCTTCCGATATCGGCATGCATCTGGATGGGCGTTCCAAACCGCTGACTGTGGTGGTGCGGAGCACGGTGTTTCCGGGAAGTTGCGATGAGGTGGTAGCGCCGTATGTTGAACCCAAGGCGGCAGTAGTTTCGAATCCCGAGTTTCTGCGGGAAGGTACTGCAGTGAAAGACTTTATGGAGCCTTCGCTGGTGGTGGTTGGCAGCCATGATCGCGCTGCCGCCGAGCGGGTTGCCGCGCTCTACACCGGATTGCCGGTGGAAACCTCGGTGGTCGCCCTGCGGACTGCGGAACTTATCAAGTACACCTGTAACACGTTCCACGCGTTGAAGATAGCCTTTGCCAACGAGATCGGCACGCTGTCGGCCTCGCTGGGCCTCGACGGCGCTGAGGTCATGGATACCGTCTGCAAAGACACTAAGCTCAACATTTCAAAGGCCTATATGAAGCCGGGCTTCGCCTTTGGCGGCTCGTGCCTGCCCAAGGACCTACGCGGGCTTACCTATCGCGCCCGCCAGCTTGATCTCGAACTGCCGCTGCTGAACTCGGTAATGCCCAGTAACGAGGCGCATATCGCGCGGGCGTTCCGGCGAATTATGGAGACTGGCAGCCGCAAAATCGGCGTGTACGGGCTCAGCTTCAAGCCCGACACCGACGACCTGCGCGAGAGTCCCGGCGTTGCACTCATCGAGCGCCTCATCGGCAAAGGTATTGATATTAAAGTATTTGATCCCTACATTCAGTTGGACGCAATCTACGGCAGCAACCTGGGATTCCTGCTCAGCTCGCTGCCCCACATCGGCCGCTCAATGGAAAAGAGCCTGGAAAGCATAATGGGCTGGGCGGAACTGATTGTGGTGACCCAGAACCCAAATGCTGAATCACAACGAATACTCGATCAGTCGCCCGTGCCGATTATCGATGTGGCCAGCGCGGAAATCCCAGCGGCACCGAAGCTCGAGCCGACGCGGTGGATTTAACTTATTCTCTGCATTAGGCTTACGGAAGTTCTCCTTCCTCTACCAGCGCTTGGGTTTGGGTTGATTTTCCGGTGCCTCGGCTGATGAGGAAGACGGCCAGCAGCGTCAGGAGACCGGCCAGCAGCACGTGGACGTTGATTACCTCGCTGGCCCAGAGCCATCCCATAACTACTGCAATTACAGGGTTTACGTAGGTATGGGTCGAGACCAGCGTGGGCGAAACATGGTCGAGCAGCCAGGTGTAGGCGGTAAACGTGATGATGGAGCCGAAGGTAATCAAGTAGGCCAGCGAGAGCCAGGAGCGGGGCGTGACCGCTGCCATGTGAAGCTTGGAATACTCTCCAGTTACGCCCGCAACTGATAGCAAAATAAGGGACCCAATGATCTCCGGCATGCCCGCCCGGGCGAGCGCGTTGCGGGGCAACGGGGCCTTCAGCGAATACATCACACCTGCCGACCAGGCCAATGTTCCCAACAAGATAGCGACGGAGCCGATGACGACGGCGTGATTGCCGGAGAGCGTTTCCTCGCCGACGAGCAGGCCGACACCGGCAATGCCGAGGAGCAATCCCATGATGGTCTTTCCTGTAAGTCGTTCGCCATGAGTCAGTAAAGCAGCCATGACGGCGATCCAGATGGGCTCGCTGGCGATGAGCAGCGCGGCCCAGCCGGAGGGCACTACGGTCTCAGCCCAATGCAGGCTGCCGTGGCCTAAGACGAAGTAAAGAAAGCCCAAAACGACGCTGGCACGCCATTCGCGCCAGGTTGGGCGATAGCCGCGAAGGTAGGCCCAACTCAGCAAGAATGTTCCGGCGATGACGTGGCGGAAGCCGGCGACGACCAGCGGCGGGATGGTCTCCACCGCGTAACGTATTGCAAGATAGGTAGATCCCCAGACAACGTAGATGGCGAGGAAGGCTAGCAAAAGCGCAAGACGGCTGGGCGGGGCGGGTCCGGCCGGTCGCCGGCGGGTTCCGAAGCTGGCGGAACTGCTCGTCATGGAAAGCGAAATCGCTGGTCGCAGTATACGCGGCGAAACGGTCTAAAATGAGGGTGTTATAACGACCATTATAATGTCATTTCAGAGGGAATTTTGAGTCAGTTTTTCGCTGACTGGCTGTCGTGATTTTCGCCGGAAGCCTGGACCCGGTAGTTTTCATACCGGATCTTGAGGACCGAGCGCCCGCCGAGGCGGACATCGGAAACCGTCTCGTTGGAAGACGGCAGGTAAAATTCGCCGATCTTCTGGTACTGATGATGGATCTCAGATTTCTTGATCCAGAACGACGGGTTCTTCGCAGGCTCGGCGTCGATGCGAACCACCGCGAAGTCCGTAGCGTCAATCCAGATGGTGCCACGGTAGAGAAACTTGGTCTCATGCAAGGGCTCGACGTCCATCACGTATGAGTCGCGGCCGGCGGAGGCATCGCACCCGCGCAACGTGAAGTGGTAATTGGCGGTGGTAAGCGCTGTGGCTTTTCGATTGGATTCATCACTGGAGGATTCCTGCTCGGACTCGAGCAACCGATGCAGCACGCGGCTCAGGATGAGTTTCGAGCCTGACTCGGAAATGACGGTGAACTGCTTGGTCCCGGGCGCGAGGTAGGAGACGTTGACCTTCATCTCAGCGTTGCGCGAGGAGGGAAAGCCGGTGTAGTCGAGGGAGTAATGCCGTTCACCCTCGAAGCCTTGCAGGCGTTGGGCACGCTCGGCGTTTTTGGCGGCGAGGCGCTGGGAGACCTGTTCAGCAGTAAGATTCAGCGCAAGACTGCAGGGCTGAATACTATCGTCAAAAGCGGCTGCGGCAGCTACCAACAACGCGGTGCAAAGCAAGCTGACAAGAAAAGTGCTTCGGATTGGCGACATCATAAGCGCGGGGCCGCCGCGGGGGTGCAAGGCAGGTACGACCCGGTAACTGCGATAGCCACGTAACGCTCCTGAAACACATTCTATAAGGGAAACAACAACAGAAGAGGCCTTAGTTCAATATCACCGCTTCCCTGATTTTCTTCCAGTACAATTCCGACTGCGCGACGGTATCGATTGAGAGGGGTAACTGCGCACGCGAGGAATCATCATGGGTCATATCAACACCGAACTACACGAAAATGTTCTGCGCATCTGCATCGACCGTCCGGAAAAGAAGAATGCCCTGACGGTGGCGATGTACACCGCGATGGCGGAAGCGGTGGAGCATGGGGAAGCCAACCCCGAGGTGCGGGTGATGCTGCTGCACGGCAACGGGGACTCGTTCACCGCGGGCAACGACTTGCAGGACTTCATGGCGAACCCGTGGAAGGGGCAGGACGTGCCTCCGGCGGTGCGCTTCATGCTGGCTGTGGCGCACGCGAAAAAGCCGGTGATTGTCGCGATACAAGGGTCAACGGTGGGGATCGGTGTGACGATCCTGCTGCACTGCGACCTGGTGTACGCGGCTGATGACGCGAAGTTGGTGATGCCGTTCGTGAACCTTGGGCATCATTCCCGAGGCTGGTTCGACGCTGCTGGTGCCGGCGCTGATGGGACATCAGCGGGCGGCGGAGTTGCTGATGCTGGGGACTCCGATCACGGCACAGCGAGCGTATGAACTGGGGCTGGTGAATGCGGTGGTGACTCCCGAAAAGCTGATGGAGACCGCGATGGCAGCGGCGCAGACGCTGTCGGAAAAGCCGGCGGCGGCGATTCGGGCGACTAAGGCGTTGATGAAGAAGCCGATGGCGGAGGAAGTGGAGCGGGTGATCCAGGAGGAGTTGAAGGAGCTGGCCGAACGGTTGAGTTCTCCGGAGTGCCGCGAGGCGCTGATGGCGTTTCTGCAGAAACGGAAGCCGGATTTCAAGCAGTTTCAGTAGTGCGGAGAAGTTACCACAGAGACACAGAGGCGAAGAGAAGGCTGGGGATTTTCAACGTGAAAGACACGAAAGGCAATAGATCCACGATGCATCCCCACAGATACAGCCCCGCCCTGGCCAAAACTGGGCTAGAACGAGGCACCCAGATTGGATTGTGTGTTGCCCGGGCCCCGCGCCCGCCGCACAGCCCGTCGTTCCTGACATCACCATCCGCAGATCGAAGATCAGAGGTCCGAGTACGAACGTGTGCCACGCGCCGGTCTTTTCGAAATAAGTCGTCGAAGGAGATGGCCTTTCCACATCCACAAGCCCGTAAGAACCATTACAGGAAGAAAGACAAACCGAGTAGCGGGTGCATAGTCTGGAAGTTTTTCAAACGGACTATAAATGTAGCCGAGTATCGGAATGGCAAAGACGATGTGAATCCAGCGAAGAATCGAACGTTGGGTGCTTTGGTTCATGTTCCACCTCGATTCATGACTCTTGAGCCGTCTTCGGTGGCCAGTTGGGCGTTTCAATACCGAACTGCTTGGCGTACTCGGCGTTCAATCGCTGCCAGCCGAACTTCATGGCCTCGGGGCCGACGATGCGGCCAACCGGCTCGCCCGCGAGGAGCCGCTGAAGAACATCGAAACAAATGTGCCACCCGGCAGCACCCATCGCGATGAAGCGGCGATCGATGTTGGTCCATAGCGTCAGGCGGGTGCCGCCATCCAAGGCTTCGAGTTCCCACCGCATATCGTGATCACCCCATTTGTACTCAAGCACCTCGGGGGCGTCTGCCCGTGTGACTGTTGTTTCGGAAATCTGCGGCTTCGGCGCTGCAACGGTGGTAAGCTTCACCGCGGCTCCAACCGTACCCAGGTTGCCATCGGCTTCAAAGGGCGCCCACTCGCGCAGATGCGCGGGGCTGGTGAGCGCCTGCCAGACTTTTTCCGGCGAGTGGCGCAGTTCTCTGACGAGAATGAGCGTCCACTGGTCTTCGCTCTTTTGTACCAGGTCCTTTCGTATCTGCGCCCCGCTTGCCGGACCAGGTGTGTACTGCTCGCGATCAGTCATCTACCTTCTCCTTGCACCGCCCTACCGGCGCATCAGCTGGGTGAGCTGAATCAGGTTGCCGCAGGTGTCGTTCAGCATCGCAATGGTCGAGCCGGTCACCTCGGTGGGCGGCATGGTGAATTCGGCGCCGCGCGCCTTGATGCGCTCGTAGTCGCCCTTGACGTCGTCGGTGAAAAACATGGCCGCGGGCTGGCCCTGTTGAAATATCGCCTGCTGATACGTTTTGGCCGCGGGATTGTCGTTCCGCGCCAGTTGCAGCTCAGTGCCTTCGGGATCCTCGGGCGAGGCCACGGTCAGCCAGCGATATGGGCCCTGACTGAAATCGGTCTTCTTGGCAAACCCGAGTATCTCCGTATAGAAGTGCAGGGCCTTGTCTTGATCATCCACGTATACGCTGGTCAATTTGATCTTCATTTCGTTTCTCCTTTGTCACGTTCGCAGTTTGGGCCGCGTCGTCTTCTCCTTGTGTTTTGTCTTCCTTTTCGTTGGCGCAGGTTCAGCCATGCAGGCGAGGTGGCGTTCGAGAGCATCCAAGTGCGGGGACCAGAACCGGCGAAACCGAGCCAGCCAGGCATCCACCTCCTGAAATGGTTCAGGCCTCAGCCGGTAGAGACGGCGCTGTGCGTCCACCGTGGATTCCACGAAGCCGGCCTCGCGCAGCACTCGCAAGTGCTTTGACACCGTCGGCTGCGACATACGAAGTTGGCGCTCGATCTCTCCCACCGACCGTTGGGACGAGACCAGGAGGCTGAGTATCGCACGGCGGTTTGGCTCCGCAATGATTTCGAAGGATTCCACCCATTGAATATACGCTATAGAGCATATACGTGTCAAGGCATATAATGGCTTCTGACAAATCTAAGAGTGATATTGCAGGTATAAGGGTCCTTCGAATTGTCGCTTCGCTTCTCGCTTGGGATGACAAACGACAGAAAGTCTTGGTCGGGTCGTGAGTGCCCTTCGTTGAAGGCTGACTTTGAAGCGAGTCATTCACCGGGCTGAAGCCCAGTGCTTCCACCGAAAAAGCAGATCCCTCGCGGCGGAAGGCGGCGTTCGTGATTGCAACGTGTGAGCGTATTCGATCCCACCCTTTCGCAAAGAGCGCGAAAGGATGGGGCACCCGGATTCTTGGTGGTACGAACGAAATGCAGGTCCTCGACTCCGGCGCTAACGCGCCTGCGCCGGGATGACAATCCTAAAATCTTAGCGGACGCCGGTGACGGTGTAGAGGTCGGAGAGGCGGACGCGGTAGTCGAAGCCGTAGGTGTTGCCGTCGGGGGTGATGATGGGCGGATCGGGAACTACGCCTCCGATGGGAGCGGTGGAGAGGGTGCGCCACGTGGTGCGCGCGCCGGTATGGGGGTTGAGTTTGTCCACTTTCACGCCTGCGCCGTTGGCGTCTGCCAAAGCCACATAAAGCTGGCCTTCGCTGGTCCAGCCCAAGCTCGTTTCGTTGGGCTTCAGACCCTTGATTTCTGCGATCTTCCCGTCGTCCATCGACAATATAGCTTCGCTGAATGTGCCGGTGGCGGCGGCTCGTATTTCCACAACGACCCATTTGTCGTCGCGAGAAACCTGTCGATTCAACATTCCTTCAGGTGAGATCGGTTTGGGAGTGCCTCCATTCAGGTCCTGCAACCAAATGCGCGCAAGGCTCCCGGCCTCATTGCCGGAGTAGATAACCCGCTTGCCGTCGGACAAGAACTGGGGAAAGATGGCGGCCGGAACGAATGTGGGCGGACTGATGCGGCGAGGCTCGCCGGGGCCGATGGGCAACAACCAGATTTCGTGATTCGGCTCGGTGAGCTTGATGGACAGCGCCCATTTCTTATCACGCGAGAGGGTGGCCGCATAGCCCTCGCCGATGGGAACGGCGGCCGAGCCGTCGGTGTCCCGTACATACACGGTGTAATTAGACGTGGAAGAGCCCTCCTCTTCGAAGAGGATCATCTTGCCGTCTTCGCTGATGTCGCGGAGATAGCTGAAGTCGAGCCAAGAGAGGTCACGGAGAGACTCGCCGTGATTGCTGGAGACGACAATGCCGCGGCGAGCGATGCCCTGCCCGACCAGGAGTTGCCCTTTGGAGGAGATGTCGCGCAGGTGAATACGGCCCGGCATGGCCAGCGGGTCGCGGGTCTTCCCCGAGAGCGACAGGGCGTGGACCTCTCCAGACTCGAGAGGAGAGCTGCTCCAGACCTCGTCTCCGCTGACGCTCCAGGCCAGACCCTGAGAGCTTTCGTATAACCGGCTTGCAGCGACTTTCTCGCCGGTGGTACGTAGGATCATGACGGTGCCGCGATCGTCACTGGGATTGGTGTGGGCGATGAAGGCGATGTACTTGCCGTTGGGCGAGAAGCGAACATCGTCAATCAGCTTCTCGCGATACAGCACCTTGCCAATGGGGTACTCGAGTTGACAGATTAAGTCGGCAGGAACGTAACGCACGATGGCAAGGGCTGAACCGTCTGGGGTGAAGTCGGCAGCCTGGATGTTTTCGATCTCGGGCTTGGGAGCGCTATTGCCGGTGGTGCGGGCAAGATTGCCCGGAGCGAGAAGCGTCGTGCGGGCCTGCGGAGAGAGCGCAACGGCAAGTTCTCCCTTGCTCGATATTGCCAGCAGGCGCGCGTCCTTGATGCCCATGGGATGGCCACCGACGCCGTCGGCAGGTACGGAGTAAAGCTCGGGCTCGGCGGCCTCCCAGGCGGCGGTGTAGATGACGTTCTGCCCGTCGGGCGTGAAACGAGCGGTGCCGGGGGTGCCGCGGCGATAGGTGACCTGATGAAACTGTGCGCCGGTGGCGGGATGCCGAGCCGAGGAAAGCAGCCATCCGGCAAGACCGGCGAGGAGCACGAGCGCAGCGGCTGCAGCGAAAAGAGAGGTGCGGGTCTTGCGTTCTTTGACCTTGGCGGCGGAGAGGCCTCCGGATGCGGTGAGCGTGGTGACGGACTCGAGATCGAACGCCATGTCGCGCGCGGACTGGAAGCGCTGCTCGGGGGCCTTCTCGAGACAGTGGCGGACAATGCGATCGAGCGCGGGCGGAAGCGGGCGGCCACCGGTTGGCGTCTCGGGCGGGTCGTCGTGAAGGATGGCCGTCATGGTTTCGGCGGTGGTGTCGCGCTGGAAGGCGCGTACACCGCTGAGTATTTCGTAGAGCACCGCGCCGAAGCTGAAGATGTCGGTACGACAATCCACGGTAGCGCCGCGGACCTGCTCGGGAGACATGTAGCCGGCGGTGCCGACGACGGTGCCGACTCCCGTGAGCGGCGCGCCTGAAGTCATGGTGCCGACGCGGGTGGCATCGCTGTCATTAGCAACGGTCTTGGCGAGACCGAAGTCGAGGATCTTTACGCGGCCTTCGCGGGTAATGAAGATGTTGTCGGGCTTGAGGTCGCGATGAGCGATGTCTTTGCCGTGCGCGGCGGCAAGGCCTTGCGCGGTCTGGACGCCGTAGTCGATGGCCTTTCGATGCGAGAGGGGGCCACGGGCGAGAATGGCGCGCAGAGTCTCGCCTTCGAGCAGTTCGCAGACCATGTAAGGCGTGCCGTCCTGCTGACCGAGGTCGTGGACGCCGAGAATGTTGGGGTGATTGAGCGCGGCGATGGCGCGGGCTTCCTGCTCGAAACGACGCAGGCGGTCGGCGTCGGCGGCGAAGGACGCAGGAAGAATTTTGACGGCGACGTCGCGTCCGAGACGCTGATCGCAGGCGCGGTAAACTTCGCCCATTCCGCCAGCGCCGATAAGCGCAACGAGTTCGTAAGGTCCGAGCTTGGTACCGGGAGTCAGAGCCATGAGGGTGAATCGCATTATAGCGTGATTGATGGCGTTCTCCGCGGGCTGGGCGTACGTGCTGTTGAGACTTAAAGACCCACACAATCCAAAAGCAGGATTGTGTGGGTCACCCGGTGCACGTTGAACTTGGTAATATCAGTTCACTACTTTCTCTCTCAACGCTAGACAACCAGAACCTGGAGGATGAATGCGTCGCTACTGCGCGATCGTTTCGATGTGGGGATTACTGTTTTCACAACTTGGCGCGGCGGCGCAACAGGCGCCTGCGAGCGAGTCATTGCTGGGGTTCACGGCGCAATCGAGTGCCACCGAGCGGCAGTGGGAGCAGAAGTTTCAGCAGATTCCCGACCCCAAGCTGATGCGGGACTACATGCAGCGGCTGAGCGCGCGTCCGCACCATGTGGGCTCGCCGTACGACAAGCAGAACGCCGAGTGGATTCTGGCGCAATTGCAGTCGTGGGGATGGGACGCGAAGATCGAGAAGTTCGACGTGCTGTTTCCGACTCCGAAGACGCGGCTGCTGGAAATGACGGCGCCGACAGCGTTCAAGGCAAAGCTGGAGGAACCGGCGCTGGCGATCGATCCGACGAGCAGTCAGAAAGACGAGCAACTGCCCACCTACAACGCGTACTCGCCCGACGGCGATGTAAGTGGGCCGCTGGTTTTCGTGAATTACGGGCTTCCGGCGGACTACGAACAGCTTGAGCGGCTCGGCGTGTCGGTGAAGGGCGCGATTGTTATTGCGAAGTATGGAAACTCGTGGCGGGGGGTGAAGCCGCGCGTAGCGTGGGAGCATGGCGCGGTTGGGTGCCTGATTTATTCCGAGCCGCAGGACGATGGGTACTCGCAAAACCGCACGTTTCCTAATGGACCGATGCGTCCGAAGGACGGCGTGCAGCGTGGCAGCGTGATGGACTTCCCGCATTCGTATCCGGGGGACCCTTTGACGCCGGGAGTGGGCGCGACGGAAGGCGCGAAGCGACTCGACATCAAGGACGCGAAGAACATTGCGCCGATTCCGACATTGCCGATTTCGTATGGCGACGCGCAGCCTCTGCTGGCGGCGTTGACTGGTCCGGTGGCTCCGGAAACGTGGCGGGGTTCGCTGCCGATCACGTACCACGTGGGTCCGGGAGCGGCGAAGGCGCACCTCGCAGTGACGTTCGACTGGAAGCTGCGGCCGGTTTTTGACGTGATCGCGAAGATGGCGGGAAGCAGCGAAAGCGATGAATGGGTGGTGCGGGGGAACCATCATGATGCGTGGGTGAATGGAGCGGAAGATCCGGTGTCGGGACAGATGGCGCTGCTGGAAGAAGCGCGGGCGCTGGGGGAACTGAAGAAGCAGGGATGGGCGCCGAAGCGGACCATCATTTACGCCGCGTGGGATGGCGAAGAGCCCATGTTGCTGGGCTCAACGGAATGGGTCGAGACGCATGCGACGGAGTTGCAGCAGCACGCCGTGGCCTACGTCAACACTGATGGGAATGGACGGGGCTTTCTGATGATGGAAGGTGCACATTCGCTGGAGGCGATGATGAACGGCGTCGCGCGCGATGTGCAGGACCCGGAGAGCGGCGTCACGGTTTGGAAGCGCGCCCAAGCGAAGCAGATTGCAGATGCGAAAGACGCGGAGGCGCGGGCGACCATCCGCGGCCGGGTTGATTTGCAGCTGGCGCCTCTAGGTTCGGGGACGGACTATACGGCCTTCGAGCATCACTTGGGCGTGGCGTCGCTGAACCTGGGGTATGGCAGCGAAGACGACGGAGGAATTTATCGCTCGATCTCCGACGATTTTTACTGGTACACGCACTTTTCGGATACCGACTTCGTGTACGGCAAGGCGTTGTCGCAGACGGTGGGCCTCGCGGTAATGCGTCTCGCGGACGCGGATGTGCTGCCGTACCGCTTCACCAACCTGGCGGACGCGGCGAGCGGCTACCTGAAAGAAGTACAGGAACTGCTGAAGCAGAAGCAGGTCCAGGTGAAGGAACAGAATCGCGAGGTGGAGGACGGCGTGTTTGCGGCGACCAACGACCCGCGGCGCCCGAAAGTCACGCCGAAACTGGAGGCGGTGCCGCCGTACATCAACTTTGCTCCGCTGCAAAATGCGGTGGATGCGCTGGCCAAGTCGGGTGAGCACTACAACAAGGCACTGGCTGCCGCGATGAAGGGACCGGCCGATCCGGCGAAGCTGGCCGCAATCAACGACAAGCTGCTCACCGCGGAACAACTGCTGTTGAACCAGGGCGGCCTGCCGACGCGTCCGTACTACAAGCACATGCTGTACGCTCCGGGGATTTACACGGGGTACTCGCCGAAGACCGTGTCGGGAATACGGGAAAGCATTGAGCTGAAGGATTACAAGTTGGCGGAGTCGGAAGTGCCGAGAGTTGCCAAGGTGGTGAACGACGAGGCGACATTCGTGGAGCAGATGGCCGTGGAATTGGAGAAGGTCGGGGGGCAGTAAGGCGCTGAATTCCTGTGCTAAAATACTGTTTCTAGACGATTTCGACACGCATGCACTTCTCCAAAGAATATGTGGGCTATCTGGCCCAGCAAATCACCAAAAAGCTCATTGACGGTGAGTTCATCGAGACGGCGGAGCCGCAACAGGTTCGCGAACGCGTCCACGCCGCGTTGATCGAAGAACTGACGCTGGAAGACCGCATCAACGACGAAGTGCGAATCATTCTGGAAACGTACTCAGACGAGATGCGGCAGAGCGGCGCCAATTACCAGGAGATGTTCAAGAAGATCAAGAACGAACTAGTGCGCAAGTACAAGGCGGTTCTATGAGAATCAGCCGGGAAAAGATCAATAAACTGGCGCACGCCGTGGCCGACACGCTGGCCGAAACCGATAGCGTGGACTTCATCGAAGACCGCAATACGATTCGGCAGGAAGCCCGCCGCGTGCTGGAACAGCTCATGGTGGAAGAGGCAAAGATCATGCTGCCGCGCGGCACAAGATCGAGAGCCAGCGCAAGACCATCCTGGAGGGCTCGCAGGAGTGGGACATCCTCTACCGGAAGTACTACAACGAAGAAGTGAAGAAGCTCGGAATCTAAACCCAGTTGCCAGTTGCCAGTTGTCAGTTTCAAACCCAAGGAAAATCATTCCTAAAGACTAGCGGTTCTGGCGCGCCGAGCAGTGGCCGGTAGTGGATGTAATCTATTTGGCGCGCAGCAGGAGCACGGGCACACTGACGCTGTGCTGGACGCGGTTGGCGGTGGTGCCCAGAAAGATATCGGCGATGAAGCGGTGGCCGTGGGTGCTCATGGCCACGAGGTCGCAGCCTTTCTGTTCCACCCATTTGATGATTTCGGTGGCAGGGTCGCCGTAGGCCAGTTCGGCCTGGGCAGTGATGCCCGCCGCTTCAAATTCGGCACGTACTTTCTCCAGGTAGGCGGGGTCTGCGGAGATCTCCGGGCTCACGGCATCGGGGCCGTAGGTGCGGGCGGCCCATCCATCGGCGACGTGCAGCAACACGAAGCGGCTGTGCGTCCGTTGCCAGTTTCTTAACGTGCTCGATGATCGCCCGGTCGGTCGGGGTGCCGTCGAGCGTGACCAGGATGGTGTCATACATTGTGGTACATCTCCGGGGGAGGCGCTATCCCCCAACAATCACCTGCCATGCGGTTCTCAGCGAATCGGGCAGGCCGTAGATGTCCATGGCGGTGATCAGGATCGCACTGGCCCAGCCGGCGGTCAGCAGAAACCAGCCGTTGCGCCACGCGCCCATGCGCTTGCGCGAACTGGTGAAGTGCAGCAGGGGAAACATGGCGAACGGCAATTGCAGCGCCAGCACCACCTGGCTGAGCGTGAGCAGATCGGTGACGCTGCTGTCGCCGCGAATGCCGATGATCAAGATGGCCGGCAAGATGGCCAGCATGCGGGTGATGAGCCGGCGGACCCAGGGCTGGATGCGCCAGTGCATGAAGCCTTCCATGACGACCTGGCCGGCGAGCGTGCCGGTGATGGTGCTGCTCTGTCCGCTGGCGAGCAGCGCGACGGCGAACAGCGTGCTGGCCGCCGTCGTGCCCAGCAGCGGGGCGAGCGTCAGATAGGCGACGCGAATCCAGTCGCTGTCGGGGCTGAAGTGCACGACACCTGCCGCCCGGCACGGTGACGCTTTCTTTGCCGAAGAACACCATCGCCGCCAGCACCAGGATGGCGGCGTTGACGAAGAACGCGATCGTCAGCGCGACGGTCGAGTCGATGGTGTTGAAGCGGATGGCGCTGCGGATGGAGGGTTCGTCTTTTTGCAGCTTGCGGCTCTGCACCAGCGCGGAGTGCAGATAGAGATTGTGCGGCATGACCGTGGCGCCGATGATGCCGATGGCGATGTACATCATTCCCGCCTGGCGGAAGTGCGGCGTGATCAGCGCGCGGCCCATCTCGGCGAAGCTGGGCTGGGTCTGCGGCAGGACGAAGATCTCGATGAAGTAGCAGACGCCGATGGTCGCGACCAGCAGCAGCACGACCGCCTCGATCGTCCGCATGCCGAAGCGCTGCAGGCCGAGCAGCAGCAGCACGTCGAGGCCGGTGATGATGACCGCCCAGAGCAGCGGGATGTGGAAGAGCAGGTTGAGCGCGACGGCGCTGCCGAGCACTTCGGCGAGGTCGCAGGCGGCGATGGCCAACTCGCAGAAAAGCCAGTTGGGCCAGCGCGTCCAGCGCGGATACCAGTCGCGGCAGCATTGGGCGAGGTCCTTGCCGGTCACCACGCCCAGGCGGGCGGAGATGACCTGCATGAAGATGGCCATGAGGCTGGCGAGCCCGACCACCCAGAGCAGGCCGTACTTGAATTGCGCGCCGGCCTGCAGGTCGGTGCCCCAGTTGCCGGGGTCCATGTAGCCGACGCTGACCAGCATGGCCGGGCCGACGAAGGCCCGCCATTGCTGCCAGAAGCCGGCTTCGTGATGGGGCACGTCGACGGTGCTGTGCATGCCTTCGAGCGAAGGGTGGCTACCCAACCCTCTGCCGTCGAAGCCAGCGTCTACCGGCTCTGGTGTCGAATCCGCCATGGAATGATTTCTATTCTATGTCTCCCCGCCCAGCGTTTGACACGCCACGCGCCGCAACCCTACTCTTTTCTTTCGAAAGGATGGCGTGCCGCGGCTAGAGCCACGCGGACTAAAGTCCGCTCGACGGGTGAAACATAAGTGGCCTAGCGACGCGACTAAAGCCGTACCCTTTCAAAATGCGGAAGCCCTTCTATGAGAATCCTGGTTCTCGGCAGTGGTGGTCGCGAACATGCGATGGTGTGGAAGCTGCGGCAGTCGCCGCGCGTCCACAAGCTCTATTGCGCGCCGGGCAACGGAGGGATTTCCGCCGACGCAGAGTGTGCCGCTGTTGACCTCAAAAGTATCGACTCAATCGTCGCGTTGACGAACAAGCTGAATCCCGACATCACGGTCGTTGGCCCGGAGCTGCCTCTTACACTGGGCGTGGTGGACGAGTTTCAAGGGCGTGGATGGCCGATCTTTGGACCGACGCGCGCTGCCGCACAACTTGAGTCGAGCAAGAGTTCAGCCAAGGAATTCATGCAGCGCCACCGCATTCCTACGGCGCACTACGCCATCTGCACCCAGAAAGGCGAGCTGAAGGACGCACTCGCGCACTTCCACACGCCCGTGGTGGTGAAGGCTGACGGCCTCGCTGC
>CAWFBW010000002.1:0-175074 GCA_963814165.1 uncultured Acidobacteriaceae bacterium
GTCGTGTCATCGACATACATGTAGGTCAAATTGTTGTCCCCATTTCCATGAACATTGAAGACCACGCGGATCGTCTGGCCTTTATACGGAAGCAGGTTGAAGTACACCCCCGTCCACGTCTGGGTGTTGCTGCACACCTTCATCACCTGCGCCAGCACCACGCCTGAGGTGTTCTGGATCTGCACTTCCTGCCAATCGTTCGCCACGGTATCGGCACAATAGCCTTTGTAAGCGAAGTTCAGCGAAGCTCCCACCGAGGTGCTCGGAATGGCCGCATCCTGAGAAATCCACGAATCGCCGTTCTGCGCACCGGTACTGGACCCCAGTTGCGCGCTGTAGCTGCCCGTGTGGTGCTGCGCGGAAGTTACGAACGGAAGATAGGCACCGCCGGCGTTCCAATAGTTCAGGTTGCCGGTTTCAAAGCCCATGTTTTGGAACAACTGTACAACCGTGTAGCCCACCGTCACCGTAACCGTCGACGACGTACCCACGTTCCCGGCGGCGTCGTAGGCTTTCGAATAAATGGTGTGTGTGCCGCTGAGTGAGCTCGTGTTCCACGAGTAATTCAGCGGTGATGACGTCCCCGTCGCCTTCAGCGCGCCGTCGACATAGATTTCGATCGACGTGACACCCACGTTGTCACTCGCGGTTGCGGTGATCGTGACATTGCCCGACACCGTTGCGCCGTTCGCCGGAGCGGTGATCTGCGTAGTCGGCGCCGTGACATCCGTGCCAGTCCCCGACAGGCTGCTGGCCTGCGTGCCCGCGCTGTCGGTCACCGTCAGCGTCGCCGTGCGCGTCCCCGACGCCGTCGGCGTGAACGTTACGTTAATGATGCAGCTCGAGTTGGCCGCCACCGTCGTCCCGCAGTTGTCCGTCTCGCTGAAGTCACCGGCGTTGGCACCCGAGAGCGCGATTGAAATGCCAGTCAGAGCACTGGCATCGTTATTCGTCAGCGTCAGCGCTTGCGGAGAACTCGTCGTTCCCACGCCGTCACTGCCAAAACTCACGCTACTCGGCGTCAGTGTCACGTTCGCCACCCCGGTTCCAGAGAGGCTGCTGGTTTGCGTGCCCGCACTATCCGCCACCGTCAGCGTCGCCGTGCGCGTCCCCGCCGCCGTCGGCGTGAACGTCACATTGATCGTGCAACTCGAGTTGGCGGCAACCGTCGTCCCGCAGTTGTCCGTCTCGTTGAAGTCGCCCGCATTCGCCCCGGCAATCGACACGCTAATGCCCGTCAGGCTGGTTGACTGGCTGTTGGTCAGAGTTAACGCTTGCGAAACGCTCGTCGTCCCCACTCCCTGACTGCCGAAGTTCACGCTGCTCGGCAACAGCGTTACGCTTCCGCCGCTGCCACCCCTGATCGAAACCGTTACGTCATCCACATACATGTAGCTCAGCTGGTTGTTCCCATTTCCATGGGTGTTCAGGTAGATGCGAATCGTCTGACCCTTGTACGGCAGCAGGTTGAAGTACACCCTCGTCCACTTTTGGTTGTCGTCGCAGACCTTCATCACCTGCGCCAGCTTCGTGCCCGAGGCGTTCTGAATCTGTACCTCCTGCCAATCATTTGCCACCGTGTCAGCACAATAGCCTTTGTAGAAGAAGTTCAACGACGCCGCCGTCGTCGAGCTCGGCAGCGTCACCGTCTGGTACAGCGACGAGTCCCCGTTCGGCTCCGGAGTACTGCTGGAACCCAGTTGCGCGCTGTAGCTGCCCGTGTTGTGCTGCGCCGAAGTCACCACCGGCAAGTACACTCCGCCCGCGCTCCAGTACGCCAGGTTGCCGGTTTCAAATCCTGTATTCTGCAACAACTGCTGCACCGCGTTGTTTACCGTCACCGTCACCACCGCTGAGTTGCCAGTGTTGCCGGCCGCGTCGGAGGCCACCGAATAAATCGTGTGCGAACCGTTCGTCAACGCCCCCGTGTTCCACGAGTAATTCAGCGGCGATGACGTGCCCGACGCCACTTGCGTCCCGTCAACGAAAATCTGGATCGACGCCACGGCGATGTTGTCGCTCGCCGTCGCCGTCACCGTCACCGTTCCCGACACCGTCGAACCGTCCGCCGGTGCCGTGACCTGCGTGGTCGGCGGCGTGATGTCCGTGCCCGTTCCCGTCAAGCTGCTGCTCTGCGTGCCCGCGCTGTCGGTCACCGTCAAAGTCGCCGTCCGCGTGCCGTAGCCCGAAGGCGCAAACGTCACGCTGATCGTGCAACTCGCGCTTCCCGCCAGCGTTGTCCCGCAGTTGTTCGTCTGCCCAAAATCGCCCGCATTTACACCCGTAATAGCCACGCTGATTCCCGTCAGCACCGAAGTGTTGCCATTCGTCAGCATCACCGGCTGCGCCGAACTCGCCGTCCCCACTCCCTGATTGCCAAAATCTACAGCACTGGGTATCAGGGCTACCAACGATGCCCCAGTACCCGACAGGCCTACGGTTTGAGTGCCGGCACTGTCAGTCACGGTCAGGGTGCCTGTCCTTACTCCCGACGTGGTGGGTGTGAAGGTGACATCGATTGTGCAACTCGAGTTTCCGGCGAGCGAACTACCGCAGCTGTTACCTTGCGAAAAGTCACCCGACGTGCTGATACCAGTAATGGTCACGCTGGTATTTCCGCTGTTGGTCAAAGTAACGGATTGCGGCGAACTGGTGGTATCCACCAACTGGCTGCCAAAAGTCAGGCTCGTTGGGCTCACCGTCACCGAAGATCCGCAATTGGGAAATTTGAAGTTCGCTATGCGCGTGTTCCAATTGAACGCCCCCGTCGTCTTCATGTACTCCTGCGTGTACCAGAACGTGCAGTCATCCACGGGATCAACGGTCAGGGCACTGTAGTCGCCCCATCGGGTCAGGCCGTTGGTTTGCGAGCCACTTCCGTTCACTGCGATCGTTTCCGACTGCAACGTATTCACCGGGTCCGTCGCAAGACGACCGGCAAACGCAACCGAAGGCGACACTGATGTACTCGATTCGGCGTAACCGATGGCCAGGTTTCCAGCCTGATCCATGGCAATGCTGCCCATCCAGCGGTAATTCGCATCGGGAGCATAGGTACTCTGCTGGGCGACCACCGGCGAGCCGCTTGGGTTCTGGATTTCATACCAGCGGATTCCACCACTGCTGCCTGCCACCACTGCATGGTTCACGACCAATGATTCGTGACTTCCAAAATTGCGATACGCGAGTCGGTACATCAGTCGGTCCGCCAGTGAGTCGAGCCTTTGTGTCGTACTAGGCTGGGGCACGCAGGTGCCTCCGCCGCAAAGCGGGCTGAACGCAGCCACGCTGATGTGGGTCGGACCGGTGAAAGTGGAATTTGCTGGCGTTACAAAGTCCACGTGAAATTTGTATAAATCCAGCCTGTTCGTGCCATAGGTCATCAGGTAATTCGGTGATCCCGCTGGAGGGGGCGTCGTTCCATCCAAATCAGCCGGCAACATCGGACCGACGGACGAGCTTTGCTGGAAGCAGACCTGTGTCGCCGCCTGGCCTGCCAGCATCTCAATGCGGTCGTAAGCGCAAGCGTCCGGGCCAACATAGGTCATACCGTTCTGGAACATGTTGAACGTTTCATAATAGGCGTCCGGCCACACCCCCATCTTCGGATAGTCATCGAAGAGGGTATTGCCGTAGGAGAACGAATAGCGGTACCAGGCGCCCGTCGCATCTGAGGTCTTTGAAATCGCGACGCACTGAAGATACGGAGTTGTGGATACCGAGAATTGGCTCATCACCCACCGATCCGCCAACTTGTCGTACTGGACAACCGGATCACCGTTGTTGTTGGTCTGGCACCCACCTCCGAAGCCCGACCACAGGGTGTTGCCATTGACGGGTCCCAGTATTTTCGCTCCGGTCACCTTATCGAACACGGCAAAGCTGGCGTTCACCCATTGAACGTACTGGGTAGCGCCGACCGCCCCGTTTGTGTCCGGAGGAGCGTACTGAATCGAGAATCCGTACTGTCCTTGTCCCAGCCCCTCGAAGCTCAAGCCCACGGCTGGGCTCGGCGTTGCAAGCAAGTCCAGCGATTGCCGCACCGGATCGTCAGTCAACTGGCTCAGTCCTTCAGGAAGCGGAACTCGTTTCCACGCCTCAGCCTCTTTGTGGCCGGCGGTCGTCTTTAGTGCGTTCTGCGCCATGACCCTCAACGGAAGCGACACGTCATGGTGCACGTTGTACCGAATGGTTGTGGGGCCCTGCATTACCTGGGCAGTCACAACAACAGACAGCAAAAGCGCCAATAAAGAAAGTAGACACACAAGTCTTGACAGCCCGGGCAAGCGCTGGGACATAACAGACATCTCCTTCAAAAGAATGGGGTTGAAAGCAACGAAACGGCCTTCCAGAGTGTAAACCCGAAGGTGACATCAAACAACTACCCTTAGGTGCCATATCTAGTGGCTCCAACGAGGAGGTTAGGTCAGCAATGCCTCATTTCGGTGATGCACAGAAAGCCCCAAGTCATCCGTTCATGGCGCAATACAATGGGCTCAGCCTTCCGATATTCTTCATAGAGGATTGTGCGTCCGCGATGCTGGAAAACATCAACCTCAACAGGAAACTCTCTCGCGACGAATACAAGCTGGTCCTTCCTGAGCTGCAGACGCGCCTCTATGACTTGGAGAAGGCCTGCTGGGACAACGGCGTCCCAGCAGTCCTTGTATTCGAGGGATGGGATGCATCGGGAAAAGGCACTACGGTCGCAGCTCTCACCCAACGACTTGATCCTCGTGGGTTCAAGCTCTACCCCATCACGACACCTCGCACTTACGAGCAGCAACGTCCATGGTTGTGGCGGTTTTGGCTCAAGGTGCCTAACCGGGGCGAAGTGGTGATTTTCGATCACAGCTGGTATGGTCGCGTCCTCGAAGAGCGTGTCGATCGGACGATCCCGCCCAAATCGTGGGCGCAGGCCTATCGCGATATTGTTGAATTCGAACGAATGCTCGCTGACGACGGTACGGCAATCATGAAGTTCTTTCTTCACATCAGCAAGAAGGAACAAAGGAGACGTTTCGACGAGATCGAGGCAAATCCGCTTGAGGCATGGCGTGTCACTCCGGACGACTGGGCCCGCCATAAGAAATACGCTGAATACGTTCAGACCTACGAAGAAATGCTCGAGATGACCGACTCTGATTTCGCTCCCTGGACCATCGTGGAGGCCACGTCGAAGTGGCACACGCGCCGCAGAGTGTTTGAGACCATCATCGCTACCTTGGAGAAACGCCTGGGCACGAAGGCGCCCTCCAGCGATGCCCCATCAACCAAACGGTCCAAAGACGCGCAGCTCCGCCAAGCGATGGAGTCTCTCGACGGGAACAGCTCTGATGCTTGAAACCGTTGACCTTACCCGGGCCCTGGACCGTGAGTCGTACGTGCGCGAAGTATCCCGCCGTCAGATTCAGCTTCGCGAACTTGGTTACCAGGTCTATCTCCAGAAGCGACCAGTAGTCATTGTTTTTGAGGGATGGGACGCCGCCGGCAAAGGCGGCGCCATAAAAAGAATCACGGAAAAGCTAGATCCACGTGGGTACGTGGTTTACCCGATCTCGGCTCCCCATGGAGAGGACAAGACCCGCCACTACTTGTATCGATTTTGGCGCCGTCTTCCGGAGAAAGGCCAAATCGCAATCTTTGACCGCTCTTGGTACGGCCGGGTGCTCGTCGAGCGGGTGGAGGGTTTCGCGACCGAGGGGGAGTGGAAGCGCGCTTACAAGGAGATCAACTCCTTCGAGCGGCAGTTGCGTGATTTTGGCACCGTTGTAGTCAAGTTCTGGATACATATCTCCCGCGAAGAGCAGCTTCGCCGATTCGAAGAACGGAAGACCCTTGGGTACAAATCCTGGAAGCTGACTGACGAAGATTGGCGCAATCGCCAGAAATGGGGAGCTTACGAAGAAGCCGTTGAAGAGATGCTGGTCAAGACCAGTACCAGCACTTCGCCCTGGAGCCTTGTTGAAGGAAACGACAAGTACTGGGCTCGCACTCGGGTCTTGGCAAAGCTGGTGAAAATCCTCTCGACCGAATTGCAATATCAGCCCTTCGATCCGCTCCGAGTTGAGACCAGGAACACAAAAGCTAGAAAGTCGAAGCCAGCAAAGCCACGCAGGTGAGTCCTGCGTGACGCAAAAAAAGAGGCGCAACCGTAGGGCAGCGCCTCTCACTCGTTTGCTGTCGTTCCGCTAGTCCATTTCCCTCATCTGAGCACTCGCCGCTTGACTCTGCGCCGCTCCCGGCCGGTGGTGCTGCTTCTGCCAGTCGGCTTCTCCGATCGCGGAAATCGGGGGCATCTTCTGCTTCTCTAGTTCCGCGTTGATCCCGGGCAGCTGGGACGACGTAAGCTTCTGGAATTTCTGAATTACCTCTTCCAACTCACGGCCCAGGACCGCAGTGCGGGCCACCTGCGCATCAGTCGGGCGGCCGTTGTAGCCGTTCACATCTCCGTAGACTTTCGCTACGTACTCGCGGAGACGCTCCTCGCCGGTAATGGCGCCGCCCTCCTTTGTGGCCACGATTTCCGACCGTATCTGGTCCGAGGATGCCGCCAGTTCCACCAGTCGCTTGTGCAAGGGACTGCTGCCAGGAACTTTCGCCGCTCGCTGAATGGCCCCATCTCTCACGCCAATGATCGAGTCAACTACCCAACTCATATGGCCGAGCATGTCCGAGAGCTTCATGGCGAGATCAAATTGGGCTTTTCGATCTTCCATCGAATAGTTCGCGCGCGGATCCGGTACGACATTCAGTTTCGTCGTATACGTCTGATCGCCCTTCGTCATCTTGACCATGTACGTTCCCGGCAGGACCAGCGGACCTTGCGCGGCTTGGAATGCGGCCGACGCAGCCGGTGGCACAATGGGAGGATCGAGGCGCATAGGCCACATGGCACGGTTCACGCCACGGTGCTTGCTGCCGCCGACCGTGTCAAGCAACTTACCCTGCTGATCGAATATCTCGATCTTCAAATCTCCGTAAATGTGCCGCCCCTTCTGGTAGTACGTAATCATTGCGGCCTGGGGACGTGACGGACCTTTGAAGAACTCATCCCCTTCAGGCCAACCTCCATTTGCATCGATGTACTCCACGGCGGGACGCGCAGTGATGAACGCCGCGTTCTGAGACATGAGATCGGGCGTCAGTTCACGGAGGGGAGAGATGTCATCTACAATCCAGATACCCCGTCCGTGCGTGGCAAGAACCAGGTCCGACGCGCGAGGATGCACCACGATGTCGCGCACGGCAACGTCAGGAAAGTCGCTGCCCTTGTATTGGGCCCAGCGAACGCCGCTGTCAACCGATACCCAGAGACCGAATTCCGTGCCCAGGAAAAGTACGTTCGGCTTGACTGTGTCTTCTTTAATTACGTGCGCGTACCCACGTGCGCTTCCGTCCTCGAGCAGTGCCCTCCAAGTCTTGCCGTAGTCGGTGGTCTTGTACAGGTATGGCTTGAGGTCACCGTACGTGTGGCGATCAAGGGTGACGTAAGCCGTTGCCTCGTCAAACCGGCTGGCTTCCACCGCCGAGACCCATGAGTTCTTCGTTACGCCTACTGCGCCCACCACGTTTGTCCAAGTCTTCCCGCCGTCCCTCGTTATTTGAAGGTTGCCGTCGTCGGTTCCCACCCAGATGATCTGGCCGTTCTTCGGAGATTCGCTGATGGAATAAATCGAGGTGTGCATCTCGGCGGCGGAGTTATCTACAGTGATACCGCCTGATTCCTCCTGCTTCTGCTTCTCGGGATCGTTCGTGGTCAGGTCCGGAGAAATTCGTTGCCACGACTGTCCGTGATCGCGGGAGCGAAACAGAAATTGCGCGCCAATGTAGATCGTGCCCTTTTCATTCGGGCTCAGGTGAATCGGAGTGTTCCAGTTAAAGCGCAATTGCTTTTCGCCATATTCCGGATACGGCATGATCGATCGTCCCTCGTGCGTGTAACGATTGACTCGCCCGATTTCCCCGCCCTGAGCTTCCGCGTACAGATATGCGGGGTCTGACGGATCTTCGAACATCCAGAAGCCGTCACCGCCGTACATGTTTTCCCACCGCGAATACGTGACTCCCCCTGGATACGAAGAGTCGCCGACCCACGAACTGTTGTCCTGTAAACCGCCATACACCCGATACGGATCGGCGTTGTCTACGCTCACATGGTAGAACTGCGAAACTGGCAAGTTCACCTGATGTGACCAGCGCGTCCCACCGTCTTGGCTGCGCCAAAGTCCTCCGTCGTCTCCGGCATACACGACGTTGGAATTCTCCGGATCAATCCAGACCGCATGAAAATCGCCGTGCGCCCCACTCGACACTTCGCTGAAGCTCTGGCCGCCGTTTACGCTCATCAGCAACAAAAGATCGGGCTTGAACAGCTTCTCTGGGTCCTTGGGATCAACAATCAGATTGGCAAAATAGAACGGGCGCCAGACCATGAACTGGCTTGCGTCCAGTTTGACCCATGATTTTCCGCCGTCGTTGGAACGATAAAGTGCGCTCTCCTTCGACTCGATCATGGCATACACGATCTGCGGGTTCGAGGGAGCGACGGCAACGGCAATTCGGCCGTAAGGCTTTGCCGGCAATCCCTTACTGTTCGCTTCGGCGAGTTCTGTCCAGTGATCGCCGCTGTCCGTAGACTTGAAGATCCCGCTTCCCTCACCGCCCGACCGAAATGTCCACCCTTCGCGACGGAAGTCCCACATCGTGGCATAAACCGTATTCGGTGCGAGCGGACTCATGCTCATCATCGCGCAACCGGTAGAACCATTCTTGCCCGCCAGCACCTTGTTCCACGATTTGCCGCCGTCTGTCGTTTTGAATACGCCGCGCTCAGTATTGTCGTTCCAGAGATGCCCTGTTGCGCAGGCGTACACGACATTCCCGTTTTTCGGGTCGACGAGGATCTTTGCGATGTGCTCGGAATCCTTCAGCCCCATATTCGTCCAGTTGTCGCCGCCGTCGGTGGACCTGTAAATTCCATCGCCAACCGAAACGCTGTTGCGAACCCATGACTCGCCGGTTCCAACCCAGATAGTCTTTGGGTTCGTCGGATCGATGGTGACCGCTCCAATGGACTGCACGTCAGTCTTGTCGAAAACTGGCTTGAAAGTCGTGCCGCCGTTCACCGACTTCCACACACCGCCACTGGCAGCGCCCGCGTAAACCGTCAGCCGGCCCTGGTCGTGGACCGCATCCACCGCCGCAATGCGACCGCTCATCACCGCCGACCCGATATTTCGGGCTGGAAGCCCTGAGATTGTTGCTGAATCGAACTTCACCGGTTGTTGCGCCGCACCACTCCCGGTCAGTGCCGCCAGTAGAACGATTTCGCCGAACGACTTTATCAATGCCTGACTCTTGCTCATGGTGGCTGTAGCCATTTCTGGTAGTCCTCTCAATCCTGGGAATTGCGGGAAAGACAACTTGCGGCAAGACGCAAATCTGTCACTTCGCAGCGGCAGGCATCTTAAAGTACGAATCTTCCATCGGCACGTTGACTTCGATGGTGTCGAAAGCGATCCGGGCTTGGTCCGGACCGCCACCGCCCTTGGTGCTGATTTCCACCGAAAATGGGTAGTAGACGCCGGCGACCAGCTTGTAGGAACCAAGCAGCTCATCGGTCTCGCGGACGGATCCGCGAATGAACTCCTGTGTCACCCTCTTGATCTCGAGGTACGTGTCCGGATCGAGGTAGTAGTACATGACGTCGCCGTTCTTCAGGGTCACCTTGAGCTTGTACGCGTCGTCGCCGTCAACGACATCGTGGCCAATGTACTCAATCTTGTTGCCCTTGATCTGATAGTCGACTAACGGTCCGTCGATGTCGGCGTTGTCGATCAGATCTCGCATGTCGTCTTCGCCCAGCATTTGGGCATCCTTGCGCCCCTCGAACGGATCGATTTTCCAGCCCACAGATCCGTCGTACGCAATCGACTGCGTCATGCCCTGCACCGTGAACCCCTGGCGAATCATGTTCGGCCGTTTGTTTTCCTTGCTGAACTCCGCATTGATGCCGACGTAAGCTTTGCCGGCCATTTTGAGGGTATTCACGGCCTTGATCTTCGCGACTCCGCCTCGCGCCTGCAGATTCTTGGCAACCAGTTCCTCAGCCGTTTGGGCAGAGGCTATCGCCGCCAGGCAAAACAGTCCCACGACTACTCGGGTCATGCGCATAAGTTCAGCTCCTTGTTCGGTCTTCGACGCCCGACAGAATCTTCATACATCTCTTTGAAATTATTCCTTGCGGTGTTCACTCGCTCGTATTTTTGTACGTATTCGAACTGCGAATGTTCCCGACTGCACTGTCGGCCGGTTACCAGGAAAGCACGCCGACTGCGATGAGCTGTCAGTAAAACCTCGCATAAAACAAGGCGGCTACCCCCGGGCCCGGGCGACCGCCTTGCTTGCTGCAATATCCGCCTAAGTTCCTGCTGAAATCGAAGTCATGGGAGACAGGAAGAGGTAATGGCGGAGAGACAGGGATTCGAACCCTGGGTACCCTTTCGAGTACACACGCTTTCCAAGCGTGCGCCTTCAGCCACTCGGCCATCTCTCCGATCGCAACCCGCACGCCAAATCGCGGACAGGCTGGCATTTCTCATTGTAGCGTAGGCAAGCCAGTCCCGGATTGCCGCTCAATGGCCCTAATCCTACCGTAGCTATTCGTCTTCTTTCAGCTGTTGGGAAAGGTAGTTCTGGTAGCCCATCTCACCGATGGCGTGCAACTGAGACTCAAGCCAGTCAATGTGGTGCTCTTCGTCAGTGAGGATCTTCTCGGCAAGCTCGCGCGATCCCCCATCGTTGGTCGCGACGCATAACTGAATCCCGTCGTTCAGCCGCTTGACGGCGTCATATTCCAGTTGGAGGTCGTTCTTGAACTGCTGCTCCACCGACTGGCCGATATTGATCTTGAAATAGTCAGTCATGTTCGGGCTGCCATCAAGATACAAAATCCGCTCGATTAGCTTCTCTGCGTGTACCATTTCTTCAATCGATTCTTTTCGGATCAGTTTGGCCAGACGCTCATAGCCCCAGTTCTCGCACATCTCCGCGTGCAGAAAATACTGGTTGATCGCTGTTAGCTCGGCTTTCAGCACCTGGTTCAGAAATTCAATAACCTTGGCATCACCCTTCATGTCGCCTCACAGAAAGAAAAATAGAATTGCATACTGCATCCGCTCACCAGAACTGCTCATTGTACTGATCTCGCGACCACGGCGGAAATTCTCAATTCGAGCCGGGGCAGAAATCCTGGCGTGATCGAGAAGGCGGGGGATCAACTACTTCTTTTCAGCACCGTTCGCCGTGGGCGCCAAACCCGAGGGCAACGGTGCCCCTTCCGGCCGTGCCCCTGGCACGGCGTGAGGCATGGGTACCTCGCGCGCGGACGGCGGAATGTACCCATCCAACAAGCGCCGGTGCATGCTGTACAGCGCAAGCTCCAGGCGGTCGGAGACGCCGAGTTTGTCGTAGATCTTCCGCAGGTAGTTCTTCACCACCTGCTCAGTAGTTCCGACCTCCATTGCGATGTCTTTGTTTTTCAGGCCCTGGGTCACTCCTCCGATAATCATCATCTCCTTTTCGCTCAGCCGGAGTTGATTTTTGTGAGTGACCCCGTGTTCTGCCTGGTTCCGATAGGCCTCGATCACCCAATTGACTCCCTGATTATCGAGCCATGTCTCTCCTGAAGACACCTTACGGACGCACCTAACCAGCAGATCTGGCGAAATCGAGCGAGTCAAGATTCCGCGCACCCCGCGCCGCAGGTAATCCACCGTTTCTTCTTCGCCGGTGAAATGCGCAATGATGATGATCTTTGTGCCGGGTTCCGACCGCCGGATGACTTCCGAGACTGACTCCGCCGGATTCGGAGACAGTCCTGCCTCAAAAAGTATGATGTCGGCCGGCGTGCTCGCCACGACGTTCAATGTCTGTTGCAAGCTGTCGGTCTGGGCGACGACTTCCAAGTCCTTCTCCAGGGCGAAAATCTTGACCATTCCGACCCTGAAGATTGCCTCCGAGTCGGCTACGATTACGCGCATCGGGACGCGTTTCGATTCGGGAGGGCCCGGCTGCGACGATGACGCAGACCGAAATGGCGGCCGTTCAGTTTCCTGCCGCGTAACCGTGGATGACGTTTTTTCAGAGCCGCTCAAACTTGTATTCATCGATGACAACCGCAATGCTACGTCGTGTTTGTTCCTGCGAACATCTCACTACTCGCCCTTGGCACTTGACCAGGATGTCGCGATCCGAACCTAGTACATCTCCTGGCATTGCCACGGTAAATTCAACCGCAGTTCCGACTTCAACGTCAGTCTCACTGCGAAACAAGATGCCGCCCGCTGAAATATCAATTGTCTCGGCCCGGTGCTCTTCGGTGTCCGTCTTGAGAGTCACCGGAAGATGCAGCGGGAAGCGAATAGCGTTTCGAAGATCAGGATGCGATTCAGGGTTCATGGCAGTTCAGAACAACAATACATCGAATTACATCCTGTCTGAAGTTACTAAAGTACCACCAAGGTCACCACTTGCGCCATCGAAAAGTTGTTTCTGGCCGGCATTGTTTCCCATATTGAGACTCTATTTTCAATGAGTTAACCAGCCTCGTGGAATTGCGGCCCAACGGAGGTAACCTGTTCTGGCAGATTTGGATCACCGAGGTCACTGCCAGTAGCCAAAATATGTCATGTTGCGGACCGCCCAGCACTCGTGTCAGCTGTGAAAATTGTTATGGTTTACCTTGTATGGTTTTCAAGTTACAAACTGCGAATCTGGAACATGGGATGCCCTCTGTCTCGCAAGCGCTGGCTCGGCTCACAGCCGAGCTAGGAACGGCACGAGCGCACAGCACGAAGGTTTTAAAAATTATTCACGGATACGGATCGAGCGGAGTGGGCGGCGACTTGCGCATCGCAATACAGTCGGCGCTGCGGCAAATGGCCGAGAAGGGAGAGATACGTGAGTGCATCTTCGGCGAGAACTGGCGCAGGAGTGACAGCGTATCGTGGGACTTGGTGAAGCGTTTTCCTGCGCTGAAGGACGATCACGACTTCGGGAGAGGTAACCGTGGCATCACAATCATCGCGTTGTAAAGATACTCCGACGTCAGAAATCAAAAAGGCGGCATCGCTGCCGCCCAACTGATAACCGGCACCTGGCTGCCGGCAACTTCGCTTATGTACCTTCCGACCAGCTCGCCAGATACTCTTCCTGTTCGAGGGTCAGCCGATCGATCTTGATGCCCATCGATTCGAGCTTCAGCTTTGCCACTCGCTTGTCGAGTTCCTCCGGCACTGCGAAGACCTTCTTCTCAAGGCTCGCGTGGTTCTTCACTAGGTATTCAACGGACAGCGCCTGATCAGCAAAACTCATGTCCATCACTGACGGCGGATGTCCCTCGGCAGAAGCCAGGTTGATCAAGCGGCCTTCACCCAGCAGGTTGATCTTACGGCCATCTTTCAGCGAGAACTCTTCCACGAAGGGGCGAGTCGTGCGCTTTGAGGACGACATCTTCTCCAGCGTCGGAATGTCGATTTCCACGTTGAAGTGGCCCGAGTTTGAAATGATTGCGCCGTCCTTCATGGCTTCAAAATGCTCCTTACGAAGCACGCTTTTATTCCCGGTCACCGTGCAGAACACGTCGCCAATCTTCACCGCTTCTTCCATGCTCATGACGCGGTAGCCATCCATCACCGCCTCAATCGCCTTCGTCGGGTCGATCTCGGTCACAATGACTTCAGCACCCAATCCACGCGCGCGGCTGGCCAATCCGCGGCCACACCACCCGTAGCCGGCAACCACAAACTTCGATCCAGCCAGCAGGAAGTTGGTCGCCCGCACAATGCCGTCAATCGTGGACTGCCCCGTGCCGTAGCGGTTGTCAAACAGGTGCTTGGTGTCGGCGTCATTTACGGCGATGATCGGGTAAGTGAGTACCCCTTCCTTCGCCATTGCACGCAGGCGTATGACACCTGTGGTCGTCTCTTCGGTTCCGGCGATTACGCCTTGGAGCACTTCCTTGCGCTTGGTCAACGCAATCGTAACCAGGTCGGCACCGTCGTCCATCGTGATGTGCGGTTTGTGGTCAAGTGCCGACATGATGTGACCGTAGTACGTGTCGTTGTCCTCACCCTTGATGGCGTAAACCGGAATGTTGTAATCGCGCACCAGGCACGCGGCAACATCGTCTTGCGTTGACAACGGATTCGAAGCGCACAGCACGACATCGGCTCCGCCATCCCGCAGCGTGATCGCGAGGTTGGCTGTCTCTGCGGTTACGTGCAGACACGCGGAAATCCGCATGCCCTTGAGCGGTTGGTTCTTGATGAACTCTTTGCGGATGATCTGCAGCACTTTCATGGACTGATTGGCCCAGTCGATGCGTCTCTTGCCCAGATCAGCGAGTTCAATGTTTGCGATATCCCCTGCAATTTGCGTAGTTGTCGTGGACATAATCTCCCGTTCCTATAAACCTGAGTGACGGTTTGCTTGGCCGCCCAGGACAGGTCACCGGCACAAACAAAACAGAAGTGAATGGAGCACCCGATCCTCGGGCGCTCCGCGACTGAAGCTACTTTGAAACTTTCTGCTTACCGGCCGCGATCAAACCTGCCTGCTCTCGCAGCGCGCCGACCTTGTCAGTGGCTTCCCAGGTGAATTCTGGCTCATTGCGTCCGAAGTGCCCGTAAGCGGCAGTCTTGCGGTAGATCGGACGGCGCAGGTTGAGCGACTCGATGATGCCCTTCGGCGTCAACTTGAAGTTTGCGCGCACCAGGTCGGAAATCTTTTGCTCGTCCACCTTGGCAGTTCCGAACGTGTCGATCAGAACGCTGACCGGCTCGGCAACGCCGATGGCATACGCCAACTGTACTTCGCAGCGATCGGCCAGGCCGGCGGCCACAATATTCTTGGCGATGTAGCGCGCCATGTAGCAGGCTGAGCGGTCAACCTTGGTCGGGTCCTTGCCACTGAAAGCGCCGCCGCCGTGCCGTCCCATACCGCCGTAGGTATCGACGATGATCTTGCGTCCAGTTAGGCCCGTGTCGCCCATCGGGCCGCCAATTACGAACCGACCCGTAGGATTGATGTGGTACTTGGTGTCTTCGTCGAGCATGCTCGCCGGCAACGACGCCTGAATCACGTGTTTCAGGATGTCCGCGCGCAATTCCTCGGTCGAAATGGTCTCGGCGTGCTGCGACGAAATAACCACGGCATCAATTCGCACCGGCTTGTGGTTCTCATCGTATTCGACTGTCACTTGGGACTTGCCGTCGGGCCGGAGATAAGGGAGAGTGCCGTTCTTGCGGACTTCCGTGAGGCGATGGGTCAGTTTGTGCGCCATGTGGATCGGCGTCGGCATGTAATCTTCGTTTTCGTTGGTAGCGTACCCGAACATCATGCCCTGGTCGCCCGCGCCGCCGGTGTCCACGCCCATGGCGATGTCACCCGACTGCTTGTTGATCGACGAAATCACCGCGCAGGTGTTGGAATCGAAGCCATACAGCGCGTTGTCATAGCCGATGGACGCTACAACGCCGCGGACCAGGCTCTGAAAATCTACGTATGCCTTGGTGGTGATTTCACCGGCGATCACCACGAGGCCCGTCGCGGTCAGGGTCTCGCAGGCCACACGGCTGTAGGCATCTTCCTTTAAACAGGCATCAAGGATCGCATCAGAGATTTGGTCGGCAATCTTATCGGGGTGACCTTCTGTCACCGATTCAGACGTAAACAGATAACGCTTCTTCGACAATGGAAAACTCCTATCAGTTCGATCGCGTGGGTTCAGGACTCAGAGCACTTCGGCGGGACACAACCGTGCCTTGGCTTTCTGGAGCCTCCCTTGAGGATACCAACGAACCGGACGACTACCTACATTTTAGGTGCCAAAGGCCAATATCCGCCATCGAACGGCACGATCTTGCAGCGAAAATGGTCCTTGAAAAGCCTTGCTTGACACCGTCAAAATCCTTACTCCGATTGGATTTAGCGAGGCCGAGCCAGCTTGGCAACCGGCCTCGGGCTATGGCTTCAGCGCCGTGTGAACAGCCAACAACTGATCCAGCAGCGATGAAAGGTGCTTCAGATCCAAAGCATTCGCGCCATCTGACTTGGCACGCGGCGGGTCGTCGTGCACCTCCACAAACACGCCGTCCACGCCGGCCGCCACTCCAGCCCGCGCCAGGAGCGGAATGAATTCTGGCTGTCCACCACTTTGTTGTGCGGCATCTTGTCCGCCGGAGCTTTCGGCTGAAGGAAGTTGAACCGAGTGCGTCGCATCGAAAACCACCGGAGCAAACTGCCTCATGATTGCCAATCCCCTCATGTCAACCACCAGGTTGCCGTATCCGAATGTCGAACCCCGTTCTGTCAGAAAGACCCGTTCCCCTCCCGCTTCACGGACCTTTTCGACCGCGTGCTTCATGTCCCAAGGCGATACAAACTGGCCTTTCTTGATATTGACGGTCTTGCCGGTCTTTGCGGCGGCTACGAGCAAGTCGGTCTGGCGGCAGAGGAACGCTGGAATCTGGAGAACATCCACCACTTCGGCTACTCGTGCAGCATGGCCGGCCTCATGGACGTCAGTCAGCACAGGAACGCCGACAGCGCTCCGAACTTTACCCAAAATCCGCAAACCCTCGTCAATACCGGGACCACGGAAACTCCGAATCGACGTGCGATTCGCCTTATCGTACGAAGCCTTAAAAATGTAGGGGATCTTCTTGTCAGAAGCGACTTTGGCGATCGCCTCGGCCATTTTCAGCGCATGCTGCTCACTTTCGATGACACAGGGCCCGGCAATCAGAAACAGTCCGTCCGCTCCCGATACTGACCTGCCCAACGGAGAATCCTTGCGCCATCTGCTCGCTCCACAACCCAGCGGATCAGGAATCCATGGGCATAACCATCCTATATGCAGCCAGAAGTCTCCGTCACCGCCTAAGCCGAAAAGGAAACGCGAACGCGAACGCAAACTTCCCTTCGCTTTTTCGTGGGTAAACCTTCCCTGCAAGCAAAACAAATTCCCGGCATCTTTCGATGCCGGGAATGGGAACAATATAGGCCTGAATCAGATTGATTCGGGAGGTAGACCTAGCTCCAAATCACTAGAACTTGCGACGCAGCATTCCGGCTGCAGCCAGCAAGCCCGACCCGACAAGCGCAATCGTGCCTGGCTCTGGGACCGAGGAGGGAAGAACCTCGCCGCTCGACAGGCTACCCTGGTAGGTAACAAAATCGATGTCAACCGCAGAACCAGCCGCGAAGCCTGTCTGTGTGAAGCCCGGCGTTGAGCTGTTTATCCAGTACTTGCCGGTGAAAAAGCCGAAAGCCCCGTTCACGTACATCGTGTTCAAGTTCACCCAACCGGTGAGGCTATCGGGGCCAATGCTTACGGAAAACCACGAGGAATTCGGCAAGAGAGCGTAGGGGCTGCTGCCGTTGGCGAAGAAAACCGTGTTGTCGGCCAACGAGAAACTCCCGGCGTTTACGGCTTGGTATGCGTGTCCCGACACCGCCGTGAAAGCTGGCATACGTGGATGTCACAGCCACCGATCCGCTAGTGCTCGGACCAAACGTGATCTGGGTGGGAATGATGTTTGCGAAACTGGCTCCCGTAAATACCGTTGCCAGAAACAGAAGCGCCAATGCGAAAGTGATCTTGCGAGCCATATGCTGTTCTTCCTCCCTAAAACGAAACGTGACGACACTTCTGCCGCCCACGTGTTAATTGAAAACCTTGAACTTTCAACTGTTGTACAGAATCAGTATCCACCCTCGTGCGAGGTACTAACAGTACCGGTTACCCGAATAGAAACACAATAGCCTAAAAGTGCTGAGTCGGCAATTGCTTTTAGCTTGCTCAGCGGCGGCTCAGATATATGAAAACCCATTGTTCCCCTAAACAGTGAGCAAGGTATACATCGGAAGTAGCGATACTGTCAAGGCTTTTATTCCACCACTACACGATTTTTATCTCGAATTTAGGTCCTATCCTCCGTCTGCCGTCTGCGAGAAATCGCCCTTTGATGAGCAGAGGCGCCCGAGTTGGGCTCTCGCTATTGTTTGATCTTCTCAGGACGCCGAAATTGCTCGAGATCCGCGGTTTCGCGCTTGGTTTGGTTGTCCAGACGGCGGCGATATGCGGCTCCGATGAACGCCGAGAACAGCGGATGCGGCTCCAGAGGTTTGGACTTGAATTCCGGATGAAACTGGCATCCAAGGAAGAATGGATGACTGGGAATTTCGACGATCTCTACGTAGGTTCCGTCGGGAGTGGCTCCCGAAATCCGCAGTCCACCCGCCGTCAGCGTACTTTCGTATTCGCGATTGAACTCGTAGCGGTGGCGGTGGCGCTCGCTGATCTCGGTTTCACCATACGCTTGATATGCGAGTGATCCCGGCTCAAGGCGGCATTCCCACGCACCCAGGCGCATTGTTCCACCCAACTCTTCTACGCCGCGAAGCTCTCGCAGCTTATAGATGACGCGGTGCGGCGTAGCCGGATCAAATTCGCTCGAGTTCGCCTGCTCGAGGCCGCAAACGTTGCGCGCGAACTCAATGCAGGCGGTCTGCATGCCCAGGCATATCCCAAAGTACGGGACCTGGTTTTCCCGTGCATATTGAATGCTCTTCAACATGCCTTCGATGCCGCGCTTGCCGAAGCCACCCGGCACAAGGATTCCGTCCACGGACTCCAGTTGGGTCTGGACCGACTGGTCTTTCGACTCCAGTCCTTCGGCTTCGATCCAATCCACGCGAAGCTTTAGGTTGTGACCGATCGCTCCGTGGACGAGGGCCTCTTTCAGCGATTTGTACGAGTCCTCGTACTCGACGTACTTCCCCACGATGCCGATGACAACTTCATCCTTCGGGTTGTAGATCCGTTGGACCAGGTCTTCCCATCTCGCCAGGTTTGGCTCCGGCGCCTGGAGTTTCAAATACCTCAGCGCCAGTTGATCGACTTTTTCGTGCGCGAATACCAGCGGAACTTCGTAGATCGAAGCCACATCTTTGGCAGTCACGACAGCCTCTTCCTCGACGTTGCAGAACAGGGCGATCTTCGACTTGATGTCGTGCGACAGGTAACGATCAACACGGCACAACAGAATGTCAGGTTGAATCCCGACGCTGAGCAATTCCTTTACCGAATGCTGCGTGGGCTTGGTCTTGAGCTCGCCGGCCGCAGCGATGTACGGAACCAACGTGACATGCACAAACAGTGTATTCTCACGGCCCAACTCCTGCCGCATCTGGCGAATGGCTTCGATGAATGGCAGCGACTCAATGTCGCCCACGGTGCCGCCGATTTCGACGATCACCAGGTCAACATCCTGCGACACCTTTTTCATCGCGCTCTTGATTTCGTTCGTGACGTGTGGAATGACCTGCACGGTCTTGCCCAGGTAATCGCCCCGGCGCTCTTTGGCGATGATGTTTTCGTAGATGCGCCCGGTGGTCCAGTTATTGTCGCGGCTCAGCCGGCTGTGAGTGAACCTCTCGTAGTGCCCCAGGTCAAGATCGGTCTCGGCGCCGTCATCGGTGACGAAGACCTCGCCGTGCTGGAACGGCGACATCGTTCCCGGGTCAACATTAAGGTACGGGTCGAATTTCTGAAGCGAAACCTTGAGCCCCCGGCTCTCCATCAGGCAGCCGATCGACGCCGCTGCCAGTCCCTTCCCAAGTGAAGACACCACACCACCGGTCACAAAGATGTACTTTGCCGCCATGCCATCCTCTGTAGTTTTGGGGATTTGTGCCACCTGGGGGGCTTCTCCGTCGGCTCCGGAAAACAGGGAGCCCCTTGCGCTGGCTGCCCAGCGAAATCAAGGTGGAGTTTGTAGGGGTGCACGATCAATTATGGCTGGATTCTTGTGCGATGACAAGGTCATCTTCCGGTCAGTTTGTGAAAAAGTAAATAACCTTTCGAATCCCGCGTTCTCAGAGTCACTTCCGCTCGGCGATTGACTTGGCAGAGCGAAATACGGCCTCGAACATTGCCGCCGTCAGCTTCCCCGTAGCGGTGTTCTGGTTGGATGGATGGTAGCTGGCCAGCAGCGTCACCCCGTTCGGCAGTTCGTACCTCTTGGCATGGCCAAAAACCAGTCCGGCTTTCCCGCTGATCACTTTAGTGCGCAGGAGATGCGCGAGGTACGCATCGAACCCGATCTTCCCCAGCGCGACAACCACTTTGACTGTCCTCAGTATCGCCAGTTCCCGGTCCAGATACTCCGCAGCAATTCGCCAGTTCACTGGGCAGCGGCTTGTTGTCAGGCGGAGCGCACCGCACCGCGGCCGTGATGTAGCAGTCGGTCAGTTGTAGCCCGTCATCACGACGCTCAGCCGTAGGCTGCGAGGCGAACCCAACCTTGTGCAGGATCGGATACATGAACTTGCCGGAAGCGTCGCCCGTGAACGGCCTGCCTGTGCGGTTTGAGCCGTGGGCCCCCGGAGCTAGTCCCAGAATCAAAACACGTGCCTGCGGGTCGCCAAATCCCGGCACCGGACGCGCCCAGTATTCGTGATCTAAGTAGGCACGCCGCTTTTCCCTACCGATTCGCTCGCGGTATTCCACCAACCGCGGACATCGGACACACGCGATCACTTCTTTATTGAGTATTGTCAGCGCGCTTGGCAAGGTGATTGTAAGCGGGAGTGAGGCGAGGCGGAGAGCTCAGCTCGCGGTCACGTTGATTCACCAGCTAGTCTTAGGGTCGCGAAGCCAATGCCAACGTTTGAAACGTGTCGATGGCGCCCCACACGCCCAAGCCGATCCCTTTGGCCATCTGCCCAAGATCGACGATGTTGTGAGCCAGGAAGATGAGCACGGAGCCGTCTTTAGGATCAGCCTGCCACCATCCTCCGAAAGCGCCCGGCCAACTGACCGTTCCCACGCCGCCACGCCGCATGAAATCGGCTTTGTCCGTCTCCAGCACTCGCGAGCCTCGCGATCCACTCATCGGGCACGACGTCACTATCGATATCGTCGCCAAGGGCATCGCGATATGCCTGGGCGATCGGGCCACGATGGAAATCCCCATAGGTGAATCCGGCGCGGTGGGTTAACAGATCTTCGAAGGTAATCGGGCGTTCCGCCGGGTCAGTTTCGTCGAGGGGACTATTCGGAGAGCGCAGTACGCGCATGTGTGAGAACTCCGGAGCGTAACGTTCAAGGGAGTCGGTCGGAGCAATCTGGCCTTCCTCGACCAACATGAGAGCGGCAACCGAGGTGATTGGCTTGGTCATGGAGGCGATTCTGAAAATCGTGTCTCGTTCGATTGGCAGATTGGCTTCTATGTCCCGCCAGCCCACGAAGGCGGTCCGGGCATGTCCATCGCGCCAGACGAGCGTCGCAGCCCCGTAAATCTCACCGGAATCCACGACCTTTTGTAACGCCTCTTCATTTCGTTTCCTCTATTCATTTCAACGGTACACCTCGAGACACTGCTGATCGAGTCGTTCATATTCCTCGGCATATTCCTGATGGAAGCGAGCAAACGAATCGCCTTCGCCCAGCGGTCGATCACCATGAACACAGTGCGTCTAGCGGCGTCTTGCAGCAGTTGAGTCCCGCGATACTCGGGCGAGCGCTAGAACAAGTTGGCCCAATGCACCATTGCCGCCGTAGACCCGGCGAAACTGTTCGACACGATCCTGCTTCGCCCGAAACTGCCAGATGATGAACGTCATATGGGAGCACGCAGCTCCGTTACAAATCTCGTGGAACGGCAATTTCAGCGTCGAACCACGATGCTGGAATGGGCCACCCGTTGTTTGACCGTCCATCGCGCCTCTCATACACTAAATATAGCGCCGCTGCCGAGGAAGACGCCGCAGGCGGCTACTTAAACGAAAGCGCTCACGATCGGATGTGGCCTACCACTCCGCAGCGACAAAATCATTCCCGAAGGCATCCCTTTGACGACAGAAACCAGCACTCCTGAGACAAATCCGGTTGAAACCACCAACCCCTGCAAGCGTGAACTGACCATCGAAGTTCCCCTCGATGTCGTGAATGGCGAGCGCGACAAGATTGTCACCCGCTACACGAAGCTCGCGCGCATCCCTGGTTTCCGCAAAGGCAAAGTGCCCGCAAGCGTCGTTCGTCAGCGCTTCGCGGACGAGATCAAGACCGACATCGTCGAATCGCTCGTCCCCCGCTATTTCCGCGAGGAAGCGAAGATGCAAAATCTGGTTCCCGTTTCTCAACCTCGGGTAACCGACATGCATTTTCACAACGACGAGCCCCTGAAGTTCACCGCCGAGTTCGAGATCCTTCCGGAAATAACTCTGGCCGCCTATGACGACATCAAGGCCGACACGATTGATACGAACGTAACCGAGGATGACGTCGAGGCAGCGCTCAAAAACCTGCGGCTTCAGCACGCCACTTACAACGCCGTCGAAGTCGACCGCGAAATTGCCGATGGCGATTTTGCTGTGGTCAGCTTCCGCGGCATTCCGGCCGAATCCGAAGAAGGCGAACAGAATAAACCGGTCGAAGTGGACGAAGTCATGGTCGAGATTGGCGGCGACAACACCATCCCCGAGTTCTCCGAGAATTTGCGCGGCGCCAAGGCCGGCGACCATAAGAAGTTCGAAGTGAAGTACGCCGACGACTTCTCCGACAAGCGTCTGGCCGGAAAGACCCTGACCTACGAAGTTGACGTCAAGTCCATCAAGACCCGTAGCGTCCCCGATCCAACCGATGACTTTGCCAAAGAACTCTCCAAAGACTTCGCCACCTACGACGACCTGCGCAACCGTGTCCACGAAAACATGAAGGCGGAAAAGGAACACGAAGCCGAGCACCAGGGCAAAGACAAGATCGTTGCCCAATTAGTCGAGAGAAACAACTTTCCTGTTCCTGACGTCATGGTCGATCAGCAAGTGGATATGCGCCTGGAGCGCGGCCTGCGCGCTCTCGCCGCACAAGGCATGCGCGAGGAAGACCTCAAGCGCATGGATTTCGATCGCCTGCGGGCAGGCCAGCGCGAAGGCGCCCTCCGCGAGGTGAAGGCGTCGCTCATCCTCGAACAGATCGCTGAGCGGGAAAAGATCGAAGTCAGCGACGAAGAAATGGAAGAAGAGCTTGCGGCTCTGGCTCTGCAATCGAAGCAGCCCGTTGAGCAGGTTCGCGCACGTTTGACGCAGGATGGTGGGCTGGATAGAATTCGGCATCGCATCCGCAACGAGAAAACACTGAATTACCTTTATCGCAGGTCCGCCTAGCGCGGCTGCTTTCTACCTAATCCAACTAGCCGCCACCTTCGAGTGTGGCGAAACTTCAGAAGGAGCTTCGAACAATGCTTGTACCGATGGTGGTTGAACAGACCAGCCGGGGCGAGCGGGCGTACGACATTTATTCCCGCCTGTTGCGGGACAACATCATCTTTCTGGGCACTCCTATCGATGACAATGTCGCGAACCTGATCATCGCGCAACTGCTGTTCTTGGAAGCCGAAGACCCGGAGAAGGACATCTCCGTGTACATCAATTCGCCGGGCGGTTCGATCACTGCCGGCATGGCAATCTACGACACCATGCAGTTCATCCGGCCGGATGTTACGACCATCTGTATCGGTCAGGCGGCAAGCATGGCGGCCACGTTGCTTTCCGGCGGCGCGCCCAAGAAACGATTCGCCCTGCCCAACTCCCGCATCCTCATTCACCAGCCGCTCATGTCGGGATTGTCGGGACAGGCCACGGACATCGATATCCACGCCCGCGAGATTCTTCGCATGCGCGAGATCACTAATCAAATTTTGGCGAAGCATACTGGGCAGTTACTGGAGAAGGTGGAGCGTGACGTCGAGCGGGACTTCATCATGAACGCCCAGCAGGGCAAGGAATACGGCATCATCGACGACATCATTTACAAGCACAAATAGGGGCCGGCCACGGGCCGATGTTCCACTGTACGTCTCTGCGCAAGAATTACCAGTTTGGTTCTAAAGTTGTATTGCAACTTGCTGCCCGAACAAGCGCGACTCTCTTAGTTGTGCTTCAATATGGGCATACGCATTGCATTGGTCGCGATGGCCTCAGAGCAGAGGGTGCTGCGATGATCGTTTTCGAGAAGCTTCACTGCACTTCGATAACGGACGCGACGATGCCATGCCAAGCAGGAAAGTGGCGTCAGCCTGAGGGGGCGTTTCGTGTTTAAGGGGATCCTTCCGTGAGAACCAGGACTGGTAGCGATGAGGTGCTTCGTTGTTCGTTCTGCCACAAGTCGCAGGACGCCGTGGCCAAACTCATTTCGTCTCCCACCGACTACCCGCGCGCTTACATTTGCGATGAGTGCGTAGCTGTGTGTAATTCCATCCTGGAAGACGACCGTTCCGAAGCCCAGACCGCAACGACGCCACACCAGTTGCCCAAGCCGTCGGAAGTTAAATCTTTCCTGGATGAGTACGTCATTGGCCAGCACCAGACCAAGAAGAAGCTGGCAGTGGCGGTTTACAACCACTACAAGCGCGTCTACATGAACCGCCAGCGCGGCGGCGAAGTCGAGCTCTCGAAGTCGAACATTCTGCTGATCGGTCCGACGGGCACCGGCAAGACACTACTGGCGCAGACGCTCGCCAAGATGCTGGATGTGCCTTTCGCTATCGTGGACGCTACCACGCTGACCGAAGCCGGCTACGTCGGCGAGGATGTGGAGAACATCATCCTCAAACTTCTGCAAGCTGCAGATGGCGACGTTGCCCGCGCTCAAACCGGCATCATCTACATCGACGAAATCGACAAGATCGGGCGCAAAGACGAGAATCCCTCGATCACGCGCGACGTGTCGGGCGAAGGCGTGCAGCAGGCGCTGCTCAAGATCCTCGAAGGCACCGTTGCCAACGTTCCTCCGCAGGGCGGACGCAAGCATCCGCACCAGGAGTTCACTCCGGTCGATACCACCAACATCCTTTTCATCTGCGGTGGTGCATTCGTCGGCTTGGAGCGCACCATCGCCCGCCGCATGGGCAAACGTTCCATGGGCTTCCGCACCGATGAAACCAAAGAAGCCGCGTTCACCGAATCCAACAAGCGCGACACCCAGTTGCTGGCCCAGGCCGAACCGCAGGACCTCATCAAGTTTGGGTTGATTCCCGAGTTTGTCGGCCGCCTGCCCGTCGTAGGGGTGCTCAACGATCTCGATGAAGACGCGCTGGTTGAGATTCTATCGAAGCCGAAGAATGCGATCATCAAGCAATACCAGCGGCTCTTCGAGTTTGAGAACGTCAAACTCCACTTTACCGAAGCTGCCCTGCGCAGCATTTCCCGCGAAGCCATGACTCGCAAAGTCGGCGCCCGCGGCCTGCGCATGATTCTCGAAGAGCTCATGCTCGACCTCATGTACCAGCTACCCAGCCAGAAACGAGTGAAGGACTTCGAGGTCACCCAGGAAATGGTGGAGAACCGAAATGTGAATCTCCCCATCATGGAGAAAGCTGGCTAGACCTGTTTAACTATTACTGTAACTGTTGGGTACAGGGTAGAGCGGCGCTTCAGCGCCGCGTCCAGCATGGCCTCTTGAAGGGAGCCGGGTTTTAACCCGGCGGCACGTTCGATTTCAATGGGTACACCATTTTCTAATTTCCTCTAGCCGATTCAGCATCGCAAGATGCGCACAGTCACGGCGCGGCCCGGGTCTCACCGTTTCTCGTTTCAGCCGTGAAAATCACGTTGATGCGTAACGGGATACCCCGAACAATCGAGCCCCATCGCGGCTCTCCAGTGAGAATCCTCGCCCTTTCTGCATGGTATCCTAGGCTCATTGTGAGGATTCCCGGCAATCCGAATCAACACGATGCGGCTTCAATAATCGCGACTCTACCCGTGGAGCGGCTGCGCTCTGCACCATAAGGCGGTTCCTGTGACCCAGCGAGAGAAATTCGAGACCAAGAAGCTCCCCATGATGCCCATCCGGGATGTCGTTATCTTCCCGTCGATGATGACGCCATTCGTGGTTGGCCGGGAGTCGAGCGTGCGGGCGCTGGAAGAGGCTCTGGCCGGCGACAAAAAGATTTTTCTCGCGACGCAGCACGATGCCAGCATCGACGAACCCAAGCCCAACGAAATTTTCCAGGTCGGTACCATCGTCAACATCGTGCAGAGCCTGAAGCTGCCCGACGGCAACATCAAGGTCCTCGTCGAAGGCCTCGAGCGCGGCAAGATTCTCCAGGTCGTCGATACCGACGGCTACTTCGAGGCAACCGTCCGCACCGCGAAATATGGCGCCGAACTCACGCCCCAGGTCGAAGCCGCCATGCAGCGCGTCACCGGCCTCTTCGAGCAATATGTAAAGCTCTGCCAGTCGTTGAACTATGAGACGATGATTGCCGCCGTCCGCAACGACGACCCGTCGAAGCTGACCGACACCATCGCCGCCAACCTACAGCTATCGATCGAAGAGAAGCAGGAGCTGCTGGAAATCTTCGATCCCGCCGAGCGCTTGAGCCGGATCGGCGACGTTCTCGACGTCGAAATCGAGAAGCTCAACATGGATCGCACCATCCAGTCGCGCGTCAAGCGCCAGATGGAGCGCGCCCAGAAAGAGTATTACCTCAACGAAAAGATCAAGGCCATCCAGAAGGAACTTGGCCGCGGCGAGAAGAGCGAGTTCGACGAACTGAAGAAGAAGATCGACGCCGCCGGCATGCCGAAAGAGACCCACGAGAAGGCAATCCAGGAGCTCAAGAAGCTTGAGGCCATGCCGCCCATGTCGGCCGAATCCACCGTCTCACGAAACTATCTTGACTGGCTGCTGGCGGTCCCGTGGAAAAAGCGCTCCAAGGAAATCCGCGACATCGAAATCGCCGAAAAAACGCTCAACGAAGACCACTACGGTCTGGAGAAGATCAAAGAGCGCATCCTCGAATTCCTCGCCGTCCGCCAGTTGGTGAAGAACCCCAAGGGCTCCATCCTCTGCTTCGTCGGACCTCCCGGAGTCGGCAAGACCTCTCTGGGCATGAGCATCGCCAAGGCCACCGGACGCAAGTTCGTCCGCATGTCCCTCGGCGGCGTGCGCGACGAAGCCGAAGTCCGCGGCCATCGCCGCACTTACATCGGCGCGTTGCCCGGCCAGATCATCCAGATGATGAAGAAGGCCGGCACCAAGAACCCGGTCTTTATGCTCGATGAAGTTGACAAGATGTCGATGGACTTCCGCGGCGACCCCTCGGCTGCCCTGCTCGAAGTGCTTGACCCCGAACAGAACTTTATGTTCGTCGATCACTATCTCGACGTGGAGTATGACCTGTCGCAGGTTTTCTTCATTGCCACCGCGAACGTATTGCACACCATCCCGCCGGCTTTGCAGGACCGCATGGAAGTCCTCCGCTTGCAGGGTTACACCGAGCCCGAGAAGGTCGAGATCGCCAAGCAGTATCTCGTCCGCAAGCAGCGCGAGCAAACCGGACTGACCGACAAGAACATCGTCTTTACCGACGAAGCGTTGCAGACCGTCATCCGCAACTACACGCGCGAGGCTGGTGTGCGCAATTTGGAACGCGAAATCGGCAACATCTGCCGCAAGGTCGCGCGCAAGGTGGTCAAGGAAGGCGAGAAGTACTCGGTCACTCTAACCGACGGGAACGTCAACGATTATCTCGGTGTCTTGAAGTTCCGCGACACCGAAGCCCACGAGCGCAGCGAAGTTGGCCTCGTCACCGGCTTGGCTTGGACCGAAGTCGGCGGCTCCATTCTCACCACCGAAGTCGCCACCGTTGACGGCAAAGGCAAGCTCACTCTCACCGGAAAGCTCGGCGACGTCATGCAGGAGTCGGCCCAGGCAGCCATGTCATACGTGCGCTCACGCGCCCATCGCCTCGGACTGCCCCGCGACTTTTACCGCAACCTCGACATTCACGTGCACGTTCCCGAGGGCGCGATCCCCAAAGACGGCCCATCCGCCGGCATCACCATGGCAACGGCCATCGCCAGCGCACTAAGCCACATCCCCGTTCGGCGCGACATCGCGATGACCGGCGAAATCACGTTGCGCGGCAAAGTCCTCGCCATCGGCGGCCTGAAAGAGAAGCTACTGGCGGCACACCGCGCCGGAATCTTCGAAGTTTTATTGCCGGCCGACAACGAGAAAGACCTGGCCGAGGTGCCCGAGAACCTTCGTTCGGCCATGAAGCTCCACTTCGTCAAAACCATGGACGACGTGTTGGCGCTGGCCTTGGAGAGCCCGCTGCCGGATGTTCCTGACGAGGCCCCGGCCCTGGCCGCGCTTCCCCCAACACCGGAGTCCCCGGCCGCGCACCAATAAACAGCGGTTTCCGACGCTTAGACCCTGTGGGTGCCCCATCCTTTCCCTTCTTTTGGGAAAGGGTGGGATGACGCTTTTTCTGACAACTGACAACCGTACCCATGGGTGGCCGCCATTTCCCCTCCCTGGGAAATGGGGTTCACCTCTGACGGAACGGGTCTGTAGCGGCGGAGCCACGGCGTGCTTTTAGGCGTGCGCGTCAGCGCGCGCTGAACTGCACAACGAAGCTCCCAGCCGCGGAGCTGCGTATTTCAAACGTCACCGATGAATCAATCAGACCGCCACGACAGTTGCCTAGCCCGTCTGCCTCTCAAAAATCAGGTCCATATGCCCCGAGTGCAGCTTGACCCGCGTGGTCTTCCCATCTTCGCCAGAGAACAACATCTCAAACGGCCGGCCTTCGACGATTGCGATCGGGGTTCCATCACTTTGCAGCGAGAGGTGCAGCGGGTATTCACCGATCCGCGCAACCACGCGATTACCGTCCTGTGCAAAGACGAGCGTTCCCCAATCCCCATTGACGTATGATCCCGCCAATTTGGCAACCGGTTCGTGCAACTCCGCAATTTGCAACTCCGGATAGTTCTTCTCCTTCTCGCGCGCTTCATCGACCTGCGATTGGAATTTCTCCCATCCTTGTTCGTTGTCAATATGTAGAACGCTGTCGTATACCGAGTTCGCCAGCACTTCCGCGAAGTTCGTTGCCCGACCGTCGAAATTCTCCAGCACAACCACTCCGATTTGCTCGTTCGGCAACCAGGAGAGATGCGCATGGGCACCGTCAAATCCGCCGAAATGATGTAGCAATGTCTGGCCGCGATACTCCCCGATGTACCACCCGTATCCATACGCTGAGCGGTGATACGTAAAGTAGTTTGCGTCCGTCGCAACCTGTGCCTTCTGGGATTGTTGAACCAGCTCGCCTGTAAGAATTCTATTGCCATTGAACACGCCACCAGACATTTCCATCTGCAGAAAGCGCGCGAGATCGGAGGCTGTCGAAGCTACGCCCCCTGCTGCATGCATCGTGTGATCGCTCTTCACCACCGAACTCTCCTGCAGTCTGCCATTCCAGTATTCGAGCGGGCAGGCATGATCCGCATCTGTCAGCCAACGCGTTGCGCTGGTCGTGGTATGCCGCATTCCAAGGGGGTCAAAAACCGCAGACTGAATGTACGACGGCCACGATTCTCCCGTAACACTCTCTATCACGCGGCCCAGAAGCGTGTAGTGCAGGTTCGAATAGGAGAACTGGCCCTTAGCGTGGACGGTCGTGAGCAGCCGGTAGAACTTGTCGTCATCCATTTCTCCCGTAAACGCTTCGCCGAAGGTAATCACAAACTCGTTCAAACCTTTTCCGTGCGAGAGCAGATCGCCAACCGTGAGCGTCTCCGCCTCGGCGGGGTCAGCAAGCGTGAAACGCGGCAGATATTTCTTGACCGGAGCGTTCAGGTCGAGGCGATGTTCGCCCGCAAGTTTGAGTACCGCGGCGGCCAGCAACGGCTTGGTGGCCGACGCAATGTAATACATCGTCTCCTCATCGACTGGCTTCTTCCGGGCGCAGTCGCGATATCCGAAATTGTGCCGAAACAGGATGCCCTTCGGCGTGACAATCGCGACCGCGTATCCCGGCACTCCGGCTTGGCGAGCTTCGGAGTCCCATATACTTGCGAGCTTGTCGAACTTGGCGACCGATACGGACGAATCGGTTGTTGACGACAGCACCAGAGAGCAAAGCAGAAACAGGAATCCCATCATCACCCCACATCCGATGTACGCGCGCCGCCGGGTATCCGTTCAATACTGCCCCCAACAAAGCTGCTTCCGCTAGGGGTGCTCTGATCTGTTCTTATCCACTTCAGCAGTGCTCGACCCGCAGTACAATAGACCGCGCATGGCCCCCCGACCCGCGTTCGGACTATCGGTCAAGGGTAGCGCCGCCCTCATCGTCGCCCTCTGGCCCCTGGCCGTGCTTACTCCCACGCCTGTACGCGCCGCCATGCACCGTTAGTCATGATTGGCGAGGCCATTCACGAATCACGACTCGGTTAGCGGGATGTCGGAAAGGCAATTCGCCGAACGATAATCTATGCAGCTTTCACAAAATCGTAACCTTGCACAAAGGCTTCCCGTATATACTTCCGTCCAGTCTCTTCTACACGAATAAGGAGTTGAATATGCGCATAACCATGCTGCTTGCGACGTTGATGCTGGCTGGCATGCTAACCGCTTCAGCGCAGAATCCGAGCTCACCAGGCACTGCCGCATCATCCGGCACACGTACTTTAACGGGTTGTCTGAAGGGTTCAACAGATCAGTACTACATCGTCGAAACGAACGGCACACGTCATACACTCCATGCGAAGGACCAGGACCTGGGTATCTACGTCAACCACAAGATTACGGTGACAGGAAAGGCCGACACCTCCCGCAACCCCTCCGCCAGTAGTGATGCAAAAGGACACCGGGCAGGCTTCTTTTCCGTGGACAAGGTAGACGATCTGGGAGCCTGCAAGAAATAGCCCTGGCGCCGGGTGCTCGGCACAACCCCGTTGTGGCTTGTGTGGGTCTTTTCCTATCCACATCGAGAAACATCCGCGCTAAAATACCCCCGTATGCCCGGCCCGCGATTCTCGATGAAGGGTAGCGCTGCCCTCATCGTCGCCCTCGGCACCGTCGCCGTGCTGCTCGTGATGTTGCCCGCCTATCGCATCTTCTTCGCCATCAGCTTCGGAATTGCCCTCATCGTGGCCGTCGTCCTCCATTTCTGGCACAAGCTCCGCCCTGTCCGCCTCGACGAAGCCGACGACAAGCGCCCGCTAAACCTCTCGTAAGCGGCGGAGCCGCGACGTGCTGTTAGGCGTGCGCGTCAGCGCGCGCACAACAGCCCCATAAAATCGCCAGCCGCGGAGCGGCGCCCTTCATTACAATGCTGACGGAGTCTGTCATGAGAGGCAGCGCCCCCCTCTTCGTCGCCGTCGGCACCGTCGTCGTGCTACTGATCATGCTGCCCGCATACCGAATTTTCTTCGCCATCAGCCTCGTCGTTGCGATCATCGTGGCCGTCATCCTCCATTTCTGGCACAAGCTCCACCCCGTGCGCATCGACGAGACCGACGATAAGCCCCCTTGAAACTCCACTGACCGCATTTCTATCTGCTAACCGCTATGATTAAACCGTGAAGGTTCAAACCCGCTTCGTCACCAGTGCCGCCGCGCCTACGCAGTTCCCTGCCCCCAGCGCCCCCGAAATCGCTTTCCTAGGCCGCTCCAATGTCGGCAAGTCGAGCCTGATTAACGCACTGGTGGGCGACAAAATCGCTAAAACCAGCAACACACCAGGACGCACGCAAACCATCAACTTTTTCGAGCTGCGCCGCCCCGGCCGTCCCCATCCCGAGTTTTTCTTCGTTGACCTGCCCGGCTACGGCTACGCCCGTGTCCCGAAAGCCATCACCACGCTGTGGTCGCAGTTCATCGATCCGTACCTCGCCTCGCGGCCATCGCTGGTGCTCTGTCTGTCCCTAGTCGATGTATCGATTCCTCCGCAGCAATCGGACATCCAACTTCACGAGTGGTTGCGCCACCACGACCGTACCCTCCTCGTCATCGCCACCAAGGCCGACCGCATCTCCAACAACCAGCTGCGCAAGTCGCTGGCCACGCTCGCCGACGAACTCGGCGTCAACGCTGACCGCATCCTGCCCTTCTCCGCCAAGTCCCAAGTTGGACATACGGCGTTGTGGCGCGCCATCCAGTCTGCCGCTGGTATCGCGATGGCAGGAAGCAAACCGGACTAGTTTAGGCGGGCCAGATTTCCAGCGCGGTTTGCGAGAGCATTTGATGCTTCGCCGCTCCCGACAAAGGAAGCTTGCGAAAGTCCGCGAGGTTTTTCGCGATTTCCGGAACTCCCGGCCCCGGCCAATCCGTTCCGAACAGCGTCTTGTGGGCTATCTCTTCCAGCCGCGGAAAATATTGCAGCAGCGTCTTCGGCGGAATCCCGCTGATGTCGAGATACACGTTCCGGTGCCGCCGGACCAGGAAGAACGCAGTGTCCATCCACAGCGGACGTCCACCGTGCGCCAGCAAAATCTTCAGGTTCGGAAAATCGACCGCGACATCGTCCACATAAATCGGATCGCCGTACTTATTGCGCGCACCAGGGAAGATCGATGTTCCCGTGTGCACCATGATCGGAATGCCGTTCGCTTCCGCGGCGCGATAGATGATCTCCAATTCCTTGACGCCATTCAGGTAGTCGTTAGGATAGAGCAGCTGATGCGGTGGATGAATCTTGATCAGCCGGATGCCGAGCCGCACGATCTGCTCCATATCCGCGAGCACGTTCTTCGTGTGCCTCGGATGCACGCTGCCGCACGGAATCAGCCGCTTCCGGTCGGCCTTCACGTAGTTCGCGACCCACTCGTTGACCTCGGGTGTGAAGCCAATCACCTCGGGCGCGACATAATTGATGAGCACCGCGCGATCGACTCCGATTTCGTCCAGGTGCTTCAGGAACGCCTTCGGCGATTCGCAGAAGCGCTCGATCTGCTCGAAGTCCTTGCGCTTGGCCTTCATCAGCGCCAGCGCTTCCGGCTTGAACAGATGCATCGGCGCGATGTGAACATGGCAATCGGTGATCATCTCAGTTGGCAGCCGCTTCCAGCAGTGCCCGCTTGGCAAACACCTTCACCATCTCGCGGCGATATTCCGGCGTCAGCGCCGATGTCGTCAGCGGCTTCGCCGTCTTGGCCGCGAGTTCGCCGATCGCCTCAGCCAGATCAGGGCCAACTTCCATGCCGACCAGCCGCGCATCCACGTCCCTTATCAAGTGCGGCGCGGGATTCACCGCCGTAATCGCCATGCGCGCATCTTCCACGCGACCGCGGTCCAGCTTTAATGCCACCGCAACACCGGCGAGCGGATAATCGATACTCCCGCGCACCCGCAGCTTCTGATAGCTTCCGCGCCAGCCTTTCGCTGATGCCGGAAGAACCACTCGCGTCAGCATCTCACCCACCGAAAGTCGCAGCCGCACGATGCCATCGTTCACGTAGAACTCGGAGATCGGAACGCGCCGTGACCCACTTGCCGACGCAATCTCCACCTCGGCGCCAAGGCACAGCAGCGCTGGCGGCGTGTCGCCCGAAAACACCGCCCAGCAGAGCTTGCCGCCGGGCGCGACGTGGCAAAGATCCCCATCCTTCTTCAGGCAGAACCCACAGCTCTTGCGCCACAGCAGCGACTGGTTGTACCAAAGGCAGCGCGTATCGAGACAGATATTTCCGCCAATCGTCCCCATATTGCGTATCACCGGCGAAGCAACCGTCCTCGTCGCCTCGTGCAACACCCGATATTCCTGCCGAATCACCGGCGAATGCTCGATCGCCGACAGCGTCGTCAGTGCTCCGATGCTCACGCTTCCGTCAGCTTGCACGTGAATCCCGCGCAACTCGCCCACAGCTCGCAGGTCAAGTACAAACAGCGGCGTGAACAGCTTCTGCTTCATCGACGGCAACAGGTCTGTTCCGCCCGCTACGACCTTCACCTGATCGCCGTGCGCCGCAAGCATCTGGACCGCGTCGCCCAGCGTCCTCGGCCGCAGCAGCTTGAACTCAGGAAGGCTCATACTTCACCTCCCGCCGTAACCGCCGTTCGCGCCGGGTCTTCCGGATGTCGCTCAGGGCCCTTGCCGCGATACCACAACGAGCCGCCATGCTCGCGGAACGATTCCGGCTCGGTCGGATCGACGCCCTCCGTCATCTCGACCTTCTTCGCTCCCCGCTTCGCGCGCAGCGCCGCCAGAACGCGCTCCGGTGTAAACGGCGCCTCGCGCAGCCGAATTCCCACAGCGTCGTAGATCGCGTTCGAGATTGCCGGAATCGTCGCCGCCAGCGAACCTTCGCCCGCTTCCTTCGCACCAAACGGGCCTTCGGGATCAATGCTCTCGACGATAATGCATTCGATCTCCGGCGACTCCACCGACGACGGACTGCGATATTCCAGCAGCCCTGCGTTCATGAGCAGTCCGTCTTTCCAGACCATCTCTTCCTGCAGCGCCTGCCCCAGTCCCATCCAAACCGAGCCGATCACCTGTCCCTCAACCGCCACTGGATTCAGCGCGCGTCCGCAATCATGAGCCGCCCATATCTTGTGTACCGTCACAACTCCGGTCTCTTCGTCCACGCTGACCTCAGCCACCTGCGCCGAATACGAATATGCAGGCGATGGTCCAACGCCGCCACCCTTGTGCTTGCCGCCCCGCGCTTCCGCCGGAGGCGCGTACGATCCCGTCCCGGTAAGTCCACCGTGAACGTCGATGGCTGCGACGACTGCCTCTTCAAAACTCATGTGGTCCTTGGTGCCATCTTCTTTACGCGTCTGGAGCACTGAACCGCGCAGAATCTGGCCGTCAACATGTCCACTCGCTGCCGCCGATTCTGGCCCCGCAACCGGCGACAAATCCGCGCCACGCTTCCAGACATGATCTTCCCGGATCATTACTTCTTCGGCCGCGCAGTTCATCCGCTTCGCCGCCGCGCTGACGATGTTCTTCTTCACGTCCTCGGCAGCACGCAACGCGGCGTTGCCCGCCATAAAAGTTACGCGGCTGGAGTAAGAGCCGAGATCAATTGGCGTCAGGTCCGTGTCGGCAGCAATCACCTTCACGCGCGCCATGCTGCATCCCAGTACCTCGGCGACCACCTGCGCCGTCATGGTGTCGGAACCCTGGCCGATCTCCGAGGCGCCCGTGTACACCACCACTCCGCCGTCGCGGTCAATCTTGATGTTGACCGTCGAGTGCGGCATGTCTGAGCGAATAATGCTGTTGGCCGCTCCACTGACGTAGTGGCTACACGCCATGCCGAGACCGCGGCCACGCGGCAACTTCCCTTTGCGTTCCGTCCACCGCGACCGCGTCACGACCTGCTCGATGCACTCCGGCAATCCATAGCTCAAAACCCGCAGGCCGTTCACCGTCACCGTAGGGCGGCTTGAGCAGATTGACTCGGCGCATCACCGCCGGATCGAGGCCGATCTTCGCGGCAATCTCGTCCATTTGCGACTCGAAGGCAAAGCGCACATTCACCGTTCCGTGCCCGCGCATCGCCCCGCAGGCCGGCTTGTTGGTCAGCACGCGGAAGCCGTCATAGCGAATGTTTGGAATGTCGTAAAGCGCACCCAACAGCGCGCCGGAATACAGAATCGTCACAATCCCGTACGAACAATACGCGCCGCCATCCTGAATTACCTTGCAAGCCACAGATGTAATGCGTCCATCGTTCTTCACGCCGGTTTTGAGATCGATGATGGTGCGCGGCCGCCCGCGATGCGCCCAAAATACTTCTTCGCGCGTGTAGGTGATCTTCACCGGCGCCTTGGCCGCGCGCGCTGTAACCGCAGCGATGATCTCCAGCGGAATAATCTCGCTCTTGCCGCCGAAATCCGCCGCCGACCAGCGGCTTGATCACGCGGATCTGCGACATCGGCAGTTCCAGCACCAGCGACAGCTTGTGCTGCAGGTAGTAAGGAACCTGCGTTGACGACCACACCGTCAACCGCCCCTGTTTCCCCGTGTGCGGATCGATTTCGAAACTCGCCAGCGTGCAGTGCGGTTCCATCGCTGCATGCGTCACTTCGTTGGCGATATAGCGCGCCTCGGCGACGTAATCCGCCTCCGCAAAACCCTTCTCCGGATCGCCGAAAATATGGTGGTAGTCCTTTTCGATATTGTTGGGACGGTTCTCGTGGATGAGATTCCGCTCCGCCTTCATCGACTTTTCGGGATCGAAGTACGCCGGCAGCGGTTCATATTCGACATCGATCAATTCTAGCGCACGATCCGCAATCGCTTCCGTGGTCGCAGCGACGCAGGCAACGTTGTCGCCCACATATCGCACCTTGCCGACCGCCAGCGCGGTTTCGTCGTGACCCACAGGAAGGATTCCATACTGATTCGGCGCGTCTTCTCCCGTTACAACGGCTACTACACCCTCCAGCGCGCGTGCTCGACTGACATCAATACTCTTGATGGCCGCATGCGGATACGGCGAATGCAGAATTCTCCCAATCAGCATCCCGGGCAAGCTAAAGTCGTCAGCATACTTGCCCCCGCCGGTGGTCTTCCCGGCCGCGTCCACCATGGCAATCGACTTGCCGATTACAGAGAATTCCGTCATTACTCCCGCGCTCCCGCCAATTCAGCTTTCTGGCTGCTCTGCTCCGCCTTGATGACCGCCCGGATCGCCTCATACATCTGCGAATACCCCGTGCAGCGGCACAAGTTGCTGCTCAACGCCTCGCGAATTTCGCTCTCGGAAGGATCCGGATTGCTGGCAAGCAACCCGCGCACCGTCATCATGAATCCCGGCGTGCAGTATCCGCACTGCGAGCCTCCGAAATCGCCGTACGCCTTCTGCAGTGCGGCCAATCCACCTCCATCGGAAATCCCTTCGACCGTCGTGATCTCGCAATTCTGGTAGCTCGCCGCCAGCATCGTGCATGCCAGCATCGGTACACCATCCACCTGCACCATGCAAGCGCCGCACGACGAGTCGTCGCAGCCTTTCTTGGATCCCGTAAGGTTCAGATCGCCGCGCAAAACGTCCAGCAGCAGGCTGTTCGGCTCCACCGCCAGTTCGTGCCCTCGGCCGTTCACTCTCAGTTCAATCAGCTCTTTTTTCACGAAGCAAGCTCCTAATACAGCGGCACGCTCGGATCGATCTCGCGCGACCAGCGGTCGATTCCGCCCCGCAATGATTGCACTTTGTCGAAGCCCTGCTGCCGCAGCCATGCCGTGACGTTCATCGACCTCACTCCGTGATGACAGACCACGACAATGTGTTGTTCGGGGTCGAGTTCCTGGTTGAAGCGCGCCGGAATCTCGCCCATCGGGACATGCCGGCTTCCCTCGATATGCGCAGTCTGGTACTCCCACGGCTCGCGCACATCGAGCAGAGTGAATTCTTGCGCACCGTCTTTCAGCGACTTCAAATCGCCAGCCGAAATCTCGTAGTCCAATATGCCCCAATCTCCCAATGATGATTACTTGCCGGTCCAAACCGGCCGCCGCCGCTCGATATGCGCCTGGATTCCCTCTTGCGCATCGGCCGTCTTCATCAAGTCGTCAAAGTAAATCTGCTCAGCCCGCACGAGTCCTTTGTCGAAATGAATCGAATCCCACGCATAGAACGCCTTCTTCGCAATCGCCAACGCCGCCGGACTCAACTGCGACACTCGCGCCACGCATTCCTGCACTCGCATGTCCGGGTCGTCGGCAATTCCATTGACCAGGCCCGCCGCCAATGCCTCGGGACCGTTCAGCGTCCGGCCGGTCAACACCATTTCAGCCGCCAGCTTTTGTCCCACTACAGACGCCAACGCCACACTCGCCACCGGAGGAAAACAAGCCAGCTTGATCTCCGGAAACCCAAACACGGCATCGGGCGAGGCAAAAACCACGTCGCACATCAACGCCAGTTCAGCTCCACCGCCGAGGCAATGCCGCCGAACCGACGCAATCGTCAGCTTCTTTGTCGCAACAACCGCACGAACCACGCTGTGAAACGCAGTCAGCATGTTACGCACAGCTTCAGGAGCATGTGCTGCGATATCGACGCCGGCTGAGAACGCGCGCTCGGAACCCGCAATCACCACCGTGCTGATTTCCGGCATCGCCTCAATTTGCTCCAGCGCCGCCACCAACTCCCCCATCATCTCCATGTCCATTACGTTCAGCGGAGGATGGTTGAGCGTAATGCGCACAACGGGGATCTGAAGGTCCACCGTAATACGTCGGAACTCGGGTTTTGCGGCAAGCGTCATTGCGGTATCACGTTCGCCTTCTGCGTGTCTTCGCCGGCGGCGAATCGATCTCGATTTCCTCGGTCGCAGCGTCAACCGGTGAGGGACGCCAACTCGATCCCTTTTCCCCACGCACGCCTTGCAAAAAAATATCGCTAATCTGGCGCGCAATAATCTCGGCGCTCGGATCGACCTTCGGCTTGTACCAGGTGTACAGCCAGTTCATCATTCCAAACAGGCCCATCACCGCGGTACGGGTTGACACTCCGCCCTTGCCGGACGCTTTCGGCCCCAGTCGAGTCAGGTCTTCCGCCCGGGCAAGCTCGTCCACCAGTCCTACACAAATCCTGTAGTACTCGCGCTTAATTGCGGCCAACTCTGTGCCATACCCGTTCCTTAACACATCATCTTCGTGCGAAAGGACCTTCATCGCTTTCTGCTTGGCCACCGCGTAGTCCACGTGATTGTGCACAAAGATGCGAATCCGTTCTTCGGGACATTTACTGTCTTGTAGGCGCAGGCGCAGGCGGTCCATGATCGTCGTGAACGTATGTTTTTGGATCAGGTAAAGCAGCCTTTCCTTGGAATCGAAATAGTAGTAAAGACCGGCCAGCGACATCCCGCTCAAGCGCGACAGGTCTCGCATCGACGCGCCTTCATAGCCCTTATCCGCGAAAACTTCCGTCGCGTAGTCGAGGATTTCGGAGAAGCGGCGATCGAACCGCGTATCGCTCGGTGAGGTGTGAGAAGACCCGTTCGATTTGGGAGTGCCAGTGTGCACGAGTCCTACCGTGGATGGCCGCTTGGAAGTCGGCCGGAATCTGACGAACGTTCGTTCTAATCGTAGCAGCCTCCTGCCGCAACGACAACCCAGTCCCCGCGTCTTCACAACTCTGCATCACCCACCTCCAATTTGTCCGCTCTTCTCTCCCACTTCGCGTCGGTTTTAACCCCAACGTTGACAACTCTCTCCCCAATAAAGCAAACTGCAGAATCCTGACGAATTGGCCCTGCCTTCACTTGCAGCGCCATGCCGGGGCGGACAAACCAATCCATGACCGCACAATCAAAGGTCTCCTACCGAATGGAATCCACGCTTGAAAGCGTGAACAAGGCGGAGGAAATGGTTGGCCAACTGGCCAAACAAGCGGGTTTTGACGAGGATGCACGCGACGGCATAAGCATGGCGGTACGTGAAGCCATGATTAACGCCGTTTTGCACGGCAATGCCTACGATCCCGGCAAACGTGTAAACTTGTCGTTGGAACAGAACGACCGTGAGTTGATAATTACGATCGGGGACGAAGGCAGAGGCCTCGAGCCCGAAGAAATCCCCGATCCCTTGGCCCCGGAAAATCTTATGAAGCAATCGGGGCGCGGCATTTTTCTCATCCGGGCGTTTATGGACGAAGTTCGGTTCCGCAAACTGGAACCCGGCACTGAAGTTACTTTGATCAAGCGGATCCCAGGCTCTGATCTGGACCGCCAGGAGGCTTCCACGTGAGTATGAAAGCAAGCACCCGGCAAGTCGATGGCGTCACCATCGTTGACTTGAGCGGGCGAATCACCCTCGGCGAAGGCAGCGTAGTTTTGCGCGACACCATCAAAGACCTGCTTGGCAAGGGCGCAAAGAGCATTCTCCTGAATCTTGGCGATGTCAGCTACATTGACAGCTCGGGTATCGGTGAACTGGTCAGCGCGTTTACCTCGGTTCAACGTCAGGGCGGCGAATTGAAACTGCTGCACCTCACCAAGAAGGTGCACGACCTGCTCCAGATCACCAAGCTCTACACGGTATTCGACGTGCAGGAAGACGAGCCTAACGCAATTAAGTCGTTCACAAAGTAAGCTGCGTCCGTCCGTCACGGACGTAGCTCAAGACGCTCGAACGCCTTTTCGCCTGCGCGAAAGGGCGTTTGCTTCTTTTGTCGCCAGCCTCTGATTGTTCCCTGCCTTAGAGCAGTTTCAGGGCCGGTGTATAGGGTGGCGCACCGCTTCGCAGGTTGCCGAAAAACTCGCTTTTGATCGTGTTTTGAAGGGGCGCAGCTTTAGCTGCGCCGTACAGGTCCTTTGTTTTCGGTGCGCCGAGCGGACTTTAGTCCGCGAGGCGTAGTCTCTTCAGACTTTTTCAGCAGCCTCTTCAGCGGTGCATTTGGAACACTCGAACGACCCAGGCTTTAGCCGCTGAGGTAGTTCGACCTTGGCGCTAAGGCGCAATCGAAGATTGCCGGCCTTGCTGCAAGCCTGAAGACATGCTCCACGCGTCGCCAATACACCCGGATTGAAACCGCCCTAAAGCCAGGTCCAGCGCGGCTGTTCGCGCAGAAAGGCGCGCAGTTCACCCAGGGGGTAGCGGGTGCCACGCCACTCCACTCCGCCGCGTACAAGAGTCAAGGCCATCGAACGCACCAGCGCATAGCAGAACAACAGCGCTCCTATCGGATGCAGCAGCACGTAGTACGCCGGGATATCGCTGTACCACGACATTCCCACGTAAATCGCTGCCAGCGTCGCCACCGCAACCAGGTAGCCGGCCCGTGCCCAATGCGGGGCCACGGCTGCGCCGACCAAGGGCCCAACATTCACCAGGAGAATCCCGCACACCGCCATCATCGCGAACCAGGGATTGAATCGCAGGATAGCGAAACCATTCTTGGTGAGATTCCGCACCATCCCCATTGCACCGAAGATCCAGCGCAGGCGTAGTAGGTCGCGCCCAAACACGGCGCGTTGGCGAAGCCCCTCGTGCTTCACAACTTCACCTAGCCGCATGTCGTCGAGAATTTCCAACCGCATTCGTTCGTAGGTTCCAATCCTCTCGTATGCTTCACGCCGGATCAGGTTGAACGCGCCCACTCCCACGGCATCGTGTGATTTGGGATCGGCTACTTTCCATGGCCGGCGCGCAAAGACAAATTGCGACTGGAAAAACGCCATCATCATGCGCTCGCCAACCGACTCCATCACCATCGTCGGGAACAGTACAACATGGTCGGCACGCTCCCGTTCGGCATAGACCATCGTTCGCCGCAACGCGTCAGCACGAAATACGACATCGCCATCGGTAAACAACAACCACTCCCCGGTAGCTTGCTTCCCTGCCTGCCACATCGCATGAGTCTTGCCCAGCCAACCGGCGGGAAGTTCGGTAATATGTACGACCTTCAGTCGATGATGCAGTGTCTCACCACGCTCCCGCCAATGTGTCTGCAAGTCGTTCATGATGTCGCCGGTACCGTCATCCGAGCGATCATTTACGGCGATAACTTCATAGTCGGGATAGTCGAGTTCCAGCAGCGACAGAAGTGCAGCTTCGACGTGGTCGGCTTCGTTGCGGGCCGGAACGATGATACTGACGCGTGGCACGCGACCGAGAGCATCGGCGGGCAGCGCGTCGAACTCTGCATTCGTCAGCTCCGGAATCCGCCGCATATGCAAAGCTACGGCGAACAGTCGCGACAGCCACGCCGCGCCCAGGATCACACCCAATATCCAGATCACGGAATGCGCAAGAAATCCCGCAGACATCAATCCGCGGTCCCTTCAGCGAGTACGTCTGGCCGCTTCTCCGCCGGCAGATGCGGAGCAAACCTCATGCCGTAGAGCAAGATGCCGCCCGACAGCGCGACCGCCACGATCATGGCAACCATTCCCATCCGTAAGTTCGTCCTATCGGAGATATACCCAATCAACAGCGGAGAGAATGCGTCGCCCAGAAGATGAATCGTGAATAGGTTCACAGCCACCGCTGTGGCTCGAATCGGCGCAGCTACTGAGTTCACCAACGCGGCATTCAACGGAGCCGTATTGAGAAGTATCAGGAACTCGCCGATGAGGATGGCGGCGTACATCGCCGTTCCCGAAAGATAGATCGCACCCACAACCGCGGGTATCGACAGAATCATGCCTGTCGCAGAGACCAACTCATAGGCGGCTGGCGTCCGCCGCAGCAGGCGGTCGCCCAGCCAACCGCCAAGCAAAGTAGCGACGGTCCCCGCAACCACCGTCATGCCGCCAAACACCAAGTTGGCCCGGTCCAGCGAAATCCCATGGACGCGAACGAGGAACGTCGGCATCCAGACCTGCATGCCGCCTACGGCGAATGTCATCATCGCCATCCCCAGGCTCACCGTCCAATAATTCTTGTTCCGGAACAATCCAAGGATGGTGCCGCGTTCGAGGGTATTGGGCAGATGATCGCTCGCGCCGCGCTGCGGCTCCCGGACCATCAGCATTCCCACCGCCAGCAGCAGCCCCGGGATAGCGCCGACCATAAACGGCGTCCGCCAGCCATAGTGATGCCCCAGGACTCCGCCCACCAGGTATCCAAACGCCGAGCCCACCGGCAGCGACAAATAGAACAGCCCCATCACCCTTCCGCGGATCCGCTCCGAAAACAGGTCAGCCAGAAATGCCGGTGCAATCACGACAAAAGTCGCCTCGCCGATTCCGACGATAAGGTGCCGCAGTAGCAGTTCGTCGTAATTGTTCGTGACCGCGGAGAGCAGTGTCGCAATGCTCCAAATTGCCGCGCCCGCCGCCATGATCCACTTCCGGGGATAGCGGTCAGCCAGTGGTGCGATCAGGGGCGCCGCCACCATGTAACAGATGAAGAATGCAGTTGTGAGAAAACCGATTTGCGCGTCGTCGAGCTTGAACTCAATTTTGATTAACGGCTGCACCGCGAACAGCACGTTGCGATCGACGTAGTTAAAGAAATTCAGCGCCGTCAACAGCAGTAGCGCAAAGCGGGCATTGGCCTTATCGGTCATCGGTTGGCGGAGAATATCACGTCGGCAGCGGTCAGGCTAAGGCTTACTTCCGCGGCCTGGGATAGCGTGCGATCACTACTGTACCGATGCCTCCGCGCGGACGAAACTCACCTTTCACCTCGGCCCATTTTGGCTTGGTCGCCCGCACCACGTCGCCCAGCACCCGGTTAACGATGTTTTCCTGGAAGATCCCAAGATTGCGATATGACGTGAGGTATTCTTTCAGCGACTTCAGCTCCAGGCACTCTCGGTTCGGCATGTACCGAATCCACAACACCCCGAAATCCGGCAGACCGGTCTTCGGGCAGACCGAGGTAAATTCAGGCACATCAATCAAGATTTCGTACCCCGAAAACTGGTTGGCCCAGGTTTCTATTTCGGGCAGGGGCGTCTTCAGCCCAGATTCTGCGTGTTTTTCGGTGTATCGCGTGCTTTTGGCCATTGTTCCATTGTAGCCGGTGGCGTTTATGGCAGAGCGGCGCTTCAGCGCCGCGTCCAGCACGGCCTGTTGAAGGGAGCCGGGTTTTAACCCGGCGGCAGCTCGCCTACCTGGAGGACACAGCGACTCTGAAATTGCGCTACGCTATACTGTTCCCTTTGGACGCCGATGGCCGAGTCAATTGCAAGCGAACGTACCCGGATACCCTGGAAGCCGCGCTGGATCATCACGATAGCGATGATCGCGGTCATCCTGGTCGTGGTGCTCTGGCTGTCGTTTCGCCGCACCCCGGTGCAGGTGCGCACCGCCGTCGCTTATCGCGAAGACATCACCTCCAGTATCGCCACCAACGGCAGAATTGAGCCGATCGAGAACTTCGAGGCCCACGCTCCGGTCTCGACCACCGTCAAGCGACTGAACATAAAGCAAGGCGATTGGGTAAAAGGCGGGCAGATGCTGCTCCAACTCGACGATTCCGAGGCTCGAGCGCAATTGGCCCGGGCCCGGGCGCAAGTCAAGGGGACCGAGTCCGAGCTTTCTGCGGTCTCGACAGGCGGCACGCAGGACGAAGTCCTCACCAGCAGGAATTCTCTCGTCAAAGCGCGCGCCGATCTGGAGGCTGCCCAGCGCAACGTGCAGGCTATGCAGCGCCTCCAGCAGACGGGCGCTGCTTCGCAAGCCGAAGTTGACAACGCACGGACGCAGCTACGCGTTTCAGAAGCCAATGTTCACATGCTCGAACAGAAGCTGAATGACCGCTTCTCGAAGGGCGAAATCGGTCATGCCGAAGCCCAGGTTGCAGAGGCCCGCGCTGCTCTCGCGGCGTCTTCAGACCTTCTGCGCAACCTGAATGTGTCGGCTCCCTTCGCCGGTATGGCCTACAACCTGCCGGTTCGAAAAGATTCCTTCGTACCCGCCGGCGACCTTCTTGTAGAGGTCGCCGACCTGCATCGTGTCCGCGTTCGGGCGTATGTCGATGAGCCGGAAATCGGGCGTCTCCAAAAGGGCCAGGCGGTCGAAGTCACCTGGGATGCACTGCCCGGCCGGTCCTGGAAAGGCACGGTGGAAAACCTGCCCACCAACGTTGTGCAGCATGGAACCCGCATGGTAGGAGAAGTCACCTGCATCCTCGACAACTCCGACCTGAAGCTGCTGCCGAACACTAACGTCGCCGTTTCCATCATTCAGGCGCGTCACGATCACGCCATCACGGTTCCGCGCGAAGCCGTGCGCCAGGATTCCGAAGGCAAGTACGTCTTTCAGGTCGTAGACGGCAAGCTCAAGCGGCGTAACGTGGAAACGTCGATTTCAAATCTCACGCGAGTCGAGATCACCAAGGGCCTTCCCGATAACGCTGTGCTGGCGTTGGGCGCTGTCAACATGCAACCCCTGCGCGACGGCACTCCGGTGAAGAACCCCACTTGATGAGGAGTCCTGTGCCAAAGATTGCGGCCCTGCTCCTCGCGGCTCTCAGCTGTGTTCCAATTGCCAAAGCCGCCTCACCTGAGCAGACAATTGCCTCAGGAAACATCGATGATCTCATTCGTTCGCTCTCGGGCAGCAAAGACGCCGCTTCGCTCAATATGCTTTCACGCGCCTACTACGCCATCGAACATTGGGATGACGCCGTGACCAACGGCGAAAAAGCGGTGAGTCTCAGCCCCGGCAGCGCGACTTATCACTGGTGGCTGGGCCGCGAATACGGCGAAAAAGCAAGCTCCGTGAATCCGTTGTCTGCCGCGTCCCTGGCCCGCAAAACCAAAAACGAGTTCGAGCAGGCCGTGAAGCTCGATCCCGGCTTGGTTCAGGCGCACGCCGATTTGGCCGAGTACTACACCGAGGCTCCCTCCTTTATGGGAGGCGGCATCGACAAGGCACGCGACCAGGCAACTCAGGTTGCCAAGTACGATCAAGCTACTTCACACTGGATCCTTGCCAAGATTGCCGAGAAGGAGAAGCGTTATCCCGACGCGGAAGCTGAACTCCAGAAAGCCATTCAGGTCGCGAAAGACCCCTCGCGATACCAGATGAGTCTTGCATCGTTCTATCGTCGTCGTTCGCGCTTTGACGACATGCAGAAAGCAATTGCCCAGGCCGTCGCGCAACCCAGCAAGAGCGCCGAGGTTTACTACAATGCGGCCAGCGAGCTCTTTCAATCGGGAAGAGATTTCCCGTCGGCTGTGCAATATTTGAAGAAGTATCTGGACTCAGGAGCCATGGTCGAGGATGCGCCGGCCTTCCGCGCCCACTACCTGCTTGGACAGTTTTACGAAAAGTCAGACAAGAGGGCTGACGCAATCGCTGAGTACAAGGCTTCGCTGAGTTTGGCTTCGGGTTTCTCCCCGGCCTCAAAAGCGCTGGGCCGGGTTCAATGACGAGCTTTTCATGATTTCCTCCGTCGCACGGTCCAATTCGTTTGCCGCAGCGCTTCGCCGAGCGGCGTTGCGGGCGACATTACTCCTCGTAATTCCGGCCACACTGTTTGGCGCAGACGATCCGCCCGCCAATCCTCTTCGCTTCCGCACTGCCATTGAACTTGCTTTGCAACACAGCGGCGTCATGGGTATCGCTGCCGCCAATCAATTGCACTCGCGCAAAGCCTACGAGGAAGTCAAGAACCACTACCTGCCGCAACTCACAGTGGGCTCCGGCCTCGGCTACTCCTACGGGTTTCCGCTGACCCTCGAAGGCTCCGCGCCGGCGGTAGCGAACTTCACCTCAACCCAATCGCTGTTCAACCTTTCTTTGAAAGAGTTCCTCAAGGCCGCCAAGATTGACTGGAACGCCTCTTCCTTCGACGTGCAGGACAAGCGTGCCGAGGTAATCCTCGACGCATCGCTTTCGTACGCGCAACTCGTGAATCTAAGCGGCAGGATCAGCACCCTGCTTGAAGCCCAGAAGTCCGCCGAAAAAGCGCAGTTCGTGACCGAGCAACGCCTCAACGAGGGCGTTGACAGCAGACTCGACCTCACCAAGGCGCAACTCACCGCCGCGCGCCTCCGGCTCCGCATCGCAGACGCCCAGGGCCTGCAGGACGTCTTGCGCGAGCATCTCGCCAAGCTGACGGGCTTGACTCCGGCAGAGATTCAACCCGATCCCGAGTCCATGCCGCAGCTGCCGTTAATCTCACAAGACGACAACCTCGCGGGACGCGCTGCCGAAAACAGTCCGGCCGTGAAATTGGCCGAGCAGAAGGCCGAGGCCGCGGCAGCTCGCGCCAAGGGCGAGCATAAGGCGAACATGCCTTACGCCGATATTGCTTCCCAGTACGCCTACCTGGCCCGTTTCAACAATTACGATCAGTACTTCCTCAATTACAACGCGAACAATCTCGCGGCCGGAATCAACATCAAGTTCCCCTTCTTCAACCCGGTGCAGAAGGCCCACGCTGAGCAAGCCGACGCCGACACCGTTGTCGCCCGCAAGCAGGCTGAGCTTACTCGCAACCAGGTCAGCGAAGACACCTTGAAGCTCCAGCGCTCCCTGCGCCAGCTTCAGGCCGCCCGCGACGTCTCCAAGCTCGAATGGCAGGTTTCCCAGGGCGATTTGGACGCCGCTCAGGCGCGCCTTCAGACCGGAAATGCCAACACTCGCGACCTTCAAATGGCGGAGCTTGAGGTCAATGACAAGTACGCCGCCTACCTCGATGCCGCGTTCGAATTGACCCGTGCTGAACTGCAATTGCTCCGACTTACCGGAGAACTCGAAAATTGGGCCATTCCAGCCCCATAAATCCCCGTTCGCTGCACCTCACAAACCGCATCTAACTATTACATTCTCAAGCGTTTCCATGTAGTCTCCTGCATCCAACAAGTGGTAAAATTAAACTCACAACTATGCCTTTGAAGACGCTTTTCCTGAACCCACCCTCGTTTGAGAATTATGACGGCGGAGCCAGCTCGCGTTGGCCTGCCACTCGCGAGATTGAGTCCTACTGGTACCCCGTCTGGCTGGCTTACCCGGCCGGAATGCTGGAAGGCTCCCGCATGCTCGACGCTCCTCCGCACCACATCAGCGCGGAAGAGACCATCGAGATCGGCAAGAGCTTCGACTTCCTAGTGCTGTTCACCAGCACGCCCGGCTTCCCCGGCGACATCAAACTCGCCGCCCGCATGAAAGAAGCCAACCCCAATCTCAAAATTTGCTTTGTGGGTCCGCACGTCACCACGCTTCCCGAAAAGTCACTCGCCGACGGCGAGGCCATCGATTTCATCGTGCGCCGCGAGTTCGACTACGCCACCGTGGAATACGCCAACGGCAAGCCGCTCAGCGAAATTCTGGGCGCGTCATACCGTGGACCCAACGGCACCGTAATTCACAATCCCGACCGGCCGGCTGTGTCGGATCTCGACGCGCTGCCCGACGTGGTCGACGTTTACAAGCGCGACATCGATCCCCGCAAGTACAATGTGCCGTTCCTGCTCTATCCGTTCGTCGCGCTCTACACCACGCGTGGATGCCCGGCGCAGTGTACCTTCTGCCTCTGGCCGCAGACGCTCAGCGGACACCCATGGCGCAAGCGCTCCACCGACGCCGTTGCCGCCGAGATGAAGAAGGCCATGGAGTACTGGCCCTGGGTAAAAGAATTCTTCTTCGACGACGACACGTTCAACATTCAGAAGGCGCGCACCATCGAGCTTTGCGAGAAGCTGAAGCCTCTGAAGATGACCTGGTCCTGCACCTCGCGCGTCACTACCGATTACGAAACGCTCAAGGCAATGAAAGAAGCCGGATGCCGCCTGCTCATCGTCGGCTACGAATCCGGCGACCCGCAGATACTGAAGAACGTAAAGAAAGGCGCAACCGTCGAGCGCGCTCGTCAGTTCACCAAGGATTGCAAGAAGCTCGGACTGCTCGTCCACGGCGACTTCATCCTCGGCCTGCCCGGCGAAACCAAGGAAACCATTCGCCGCACTATCGACTTCGCCAAGGAAATCGACTGCGAAACCATCCAGGTTTCCGTGGCGCACGCTTATCCTGGCACTGAGCTGTACGACTACGCCAAAGCCAATGGCTTCATCCTGAGCGAAGGCGCGGCCATGGTCGACGAAGGCGGACACCAGGTCGCCATGATCGAATACCCCGGCCTGCCCCGCGACTACGTCATGGAGATGGTGCACCGCTTCTACGACGAATACTACTTCCGTCCCCAGGCCATCTTCCGCATCGTCCGCAAGGCGATCTTCAACAATGAGGAGCGCAAACGCCTCTACGTGGAAGCCAAGCAGTTTATGACGCTGCGCGCTGCCCGCAACAAAGCGGTCAAGGAAGCCCGCAAGATCCAGGGCACGCTGACCACAGCCGCCTCGCAAGCGGGCACCACCAGCGCCCACGACTAGCGCCGCTTGAAAGCGACGCAGCATTGAAGGGGCGCAGCTTAAGCTGCGCCGTCACCACCCTTCCTGATTTGTCATCCCCCGCGGCCTTTAGGCCGCGGGGGATCTGCTTTTCGGGGTCTTGCTTTCCCACGTGCACCTCATCGTCTGATGGTTTACATTGGCCATCGAGGCCACCAACACCCGCATGAGTAATCTGCTCCAGGATGTTCGCACCGCGCTTCGCGTGCTGGCCGCTGCTCCCGCCTTCACCGTCGCGGCAATACTCTCGCTGGCCATCGGAATCGGCGCCAACACCGCAATCTTCAGCATCGTGGATAGGCTTGTTGCTTCGTCCACTTCCCTACCAGGACGCTGAGAGGCTGGTCATTCTCTGGAACCGCTCTCCCGGCCTCGACATTGCCGAAGACTGGTTTTCCACGGCGCAGTACTTCGACATCAAGAACGGCCATCGTGGCTTTGAGCAGGTCGCCATCGCCATCGGCGGCAACTACAACCTCACCGGCTGGGGCGACCCGGAGCGCGTCGGCGCGATCCGCGTCTCCTCGAATCTACTGCCCATGCTCGGACAGCAGGCAGCGCTCGGGCGATTGTTCGTAGCCGACGAAGACCTGCCGGACCGCACGGCCACCGCCCTTCTCAGCCACGGTACATGGACGCGGCGCTTCGGTTCCGATCCCGGCGTTCTCGGCAAGAAGCTCATGCTGAACGGTGTGCCGTACGAAATTGTCGGTGTCATGCCGCGCTCGTTTTCGTTGCCTCGCGAGGTGATGCCCACGCTCGACGGCGCGGAGCAGGCCGAGATCTTGCTGCCGCTTCCCCTCCCTGCCAATGCCGCCCAGAATCGCGATCACGAAGACTACAACATTGTGGGCAAGTTGAAGCCCGGGGTTTCCGTGCAACAGGCACAAGCCGAAATGGACACCCTCACGGCGCGCCTGCGCCATGACTTCCCCGAAGTGTATCCGCCCAACGGCGGCCTCACGTTCGGCATCGTGCCGTTGCTCGAGCAGGTGGTCGGCAACGTTCGCCGCACGCTCTATCTGCTGCTCGGAGCGGTGGGCTTTGTCCTGCTGATCGCGTGCGTGAACGTGGCCAACCTGCAACTGTCGCGCGCTGTCGCTCGCCAAAAAGAAATCGCGGTCCGCACGGCGCTCGGCGCCACCCGCATGCGCATCATCCAGCAGTTGCTCACCGAAAGCGTTTTGCTTGCGTTCGCCGGTGGCGCCTTGGGCGTCCTTCTGGCATTTCTTGCGTTGCACTGGGTACGGTTGCTCGGCCCGCAGAGCGTGCCGAGAGTCAACGACATCGGAATCGGCTTTGCCGCTCTCGCGTTCACGTTCCTGGTTTCCATTCTGTCGGCGATTCTGTTTGGACTGGCTCCGGCGCTGCGGGTTTCGCGCCTCGACGTGCAAACGGTTCTGAAAGACAACAGTCGCGCCTCGGCTGGCGTCAGCGCGATTTGGGGAAGAGGCAACAACCTGCGCCGCTCTCTGGTGATCGCCGAGATTGCCCTTTGCGCCATGCTGCTGATCGGCGCCGGCTTGCTCATTCGCAGCTTTGCTCGTGTTCGCGACGTAAATCCCGGCTTCAATCCTCGTAATGTTCTCACCCTTGAGCTGACCATGACCGGCGAGCGCTACAAAGACAAGCAGGCAGTCCTCGCTGCCTATCACGATCTCTGGCAGCGGCTGGAACACTTGCCAGGCGTCACCTCGACAGGGGCCGTCACATCGCTGCCGCTAAGCCAGATGTTCGCCTGGGGACCCATCACCGTTGAGGGACGCGTGCCCCCGCCCGGCGAAAAGTTCATCAATGCCGACGAACGCATGGTCAGCGGACGTTATTTCCAGGCCATGGAAATCCCCCTTCGCGCAGGCCGCTTCTTCAACGACGATGACACCGCCGACAAGCCTCGTGTGGCCATTGTTGACGACTACATGGCGCAACAACTCTGGCCGAACCAGGACCCAATCGGCAAGCGCTTGCACATCGGTGGAATCAGCGAGACCAGCTCTCCCTGGATCACCGTCGTCGGCGTGGTTGGCCGCATAAAGCAATACACCCTCGACTCCGACTCACGCATCGCGTTCTACCTTCCGCAAACCCAATACGTCACGCGCGCCATGAACGTCGTTCTGCGCAGCAGCAACGATCCGCTCGCTCTGGCCGGCGCTGTACGCCAGCAGATTCACGAACTGAATCCCGACCTTCCGCTTTACAACGTGAGCACCATGCAGGAGCGCTTCGACAAATCTCTCGCCCGCCGTCGTTTCACCATGCTGGTCCTGGGGACATTCGCGGCCATCGCTCTTGGGTTGGCGGTGGTCGGAATTTATGGACTCATCGCCTATCTGGTTGGCCAGGGCAGCCGCGAAGTCGGCATCCGCCTGGCGCTTGGGGCGACACCCGCGAACATCAAGAAACTCATCGTCAGCGGCGGGATGACCCTGGCCTTGTGGGGCGTCGCTATCGGCATCGCAGGCGCGCTGGTCGTCAGCCCGCCTGATGCGCTCGCTGCTTTTCGGCGTCGGAGTCACCGATGTCGCAACCTTTGTCGCCGTTCCCATTCTTCTAGCTTGCGTCGCTTTGGTCGCCAGCTACATCCCAGCGCGACGCGCCTCCCGCATCGATCCCAACACCTCATTGCGATGCGAATAGGAGCGCGTTGCTAGAACTGGTTTTGTAAACGTATTTTGAAAGGGCACCACTTCAGTCGTGCCGATATCGCCGCCCCAACAATGGTGGAAGCACCGGGCTTTAGTACCCCCCACCCCCCTAATCCTGTAAATTCCTCTTTCTAATGGAGTTAGGCGACGCGGTGCGGGCAAAATCCTCATAACAAACGGGTTGCAGGCAAAATCTTCATTCGAAAGGGGATAGGAGTGTGTTTTGGGTGTCATGCGGCATTCGCTGGGGTGTCGGCGGCAACCTGGCTCGGTGCAGTCGGCGGTTTGCGGTCGGTCGCGGGCGGGTCGGGCAGGTCGCCCAGGTTAGCGCCGAAAAGCACGGCGCGAACCTGGGACACCAAGTTTGCTGGTGGGGCACCGTGCGGATCGCGGGCGGGGACGCGAGCGAGCGAAGGTTGCCTTGTTTGCGTGAGCCGAGCCTCGGGGGTGAGGCCGATGGTGGCTTCGATGGTGGCGGCAGCGACGTCGGGCGGGGCATCAAAATCGGTGTCAAAGGGGAGCTGGTACTGGTCCCAGAGGCTGTTGATCTCGAGGGCGCGAAGGGGGTCGTCGGGCGCGACTTCGGGACGCTGGCCCTTCCACTCGGGCGTGGACTTGAGGCTGGTGGAGGCCATCTGCAGTCCGTAGAGGTAGACGGCGGCCTGACGCGCGCTCAGGCAGTTGTCGGCCAAGGCGTCGAGGACCTGCTGGACGCCGGACAAAATGGCGTGCGCGTTGTCGAGGATGGGCATTTGCAGGCGGAAGGGCTCGTTACGCAGACGGGCGCGGGCGGCCTGGACGCGGCGGGCGCGAAGGTTGAGGTGAAAGTAGCAATAACGCTGGTCGCGAAGGGCGGGAGAACTGCAGTAAACGCCATCTTCCTTGAGATGGTCACAAGTGCGGCAGGGCATATTTGCCTCCTAAGAACGGCTGGGCCGTTGGCCTTCAGCTCTCAGTTATCAGCTGTCAGCCATCAGTCAGTTGCTACAGGCCGCAGGTATACCGGCGGCAAGGTCGAACAGTGTTCGAGCGGGAGTAACCTCCGCTTGGTTACCTTGCACCGATTGGATTTTGGATGTCAAGGGAAATCGTAGGAAAAATGAGGCGGAGTTCCCGTTTTGGGAAAGGCAGAGTTCACCACAGAGGCACGGAGGCACAGACAACAACGGGTTAAAGGCAAGCAAGATCGGGTCACCGCTTGAAGCGGTTCTTCGTCGTTACAGCCGGACGAAGGGCATTTTCTTGTGCGCTTCGTCCTGCGGCCTGCGCGCAAGCCTTCGGCAGAGAGGAATTGGATTTTGTTATTTGCCTTCCCAGCGATGAATCGCTGGGCTTTCTTCTGCCGTCCCGCCGGGCGGCGGGACTTCAACCCAGGTTAGCGGCCAACAACAGGCCGCGAACATGGAGCACCGGGCTCGGAAACAACATCCTCAGCAACTAGACCGCCCCAACCCTTTCGAGTTGCCTCTTCGGCAGAGTTGTGACGGATGTCACTGGCTATTGTTCACGTGCTCTGCTTTCATTTAACGTGAAGGCACGTATTAGAGCCAGACTGCTAAATATGCGGCAGCCCGGTCCTTCCCTGCAGTGAAGGTGGAGAGGATCGGTACGGCTTTTCCGTGTCTTCGGACTGTCATATGAAGTGTCGAACGGGAGAGACACGACCTCGCGGAACCGGCTCACGCTCCCCTTGTGGCTGGAGCGCGCGCGTGCTGGTCGTGCTGTGTTTTCTCGTTCTTCCAGCACCCAGGCTCCTCGCCCAAGCTGCCGAGTCCGGACAGCCGAAGAACATACTGGTCCTCTACAGCTTCTCCGACCGCAACCTCTTCGATCCGCTCGATAACCTCAAAGCTGCCATTCGGTCTCGCGTCAATTCGCCGGTGAACTTCTACGTGCATTACCTGGAGGCACAGGGGCTGGAAGATCCCAACTACGACCACAGTTTGAGCGAAAACTTGCGCAGTGAGCTCCGTGGCGTGAAGTTGGATCTGGTAATCACCGCAGTGTATTCGTCATATCAGTTCGCGCTGCGGCATCGCGATGAATTGTTCCCTGGCGTCCCGGTGGTTTTCTCCTACGTCAATGGCAGCAGAGTGGACGGGAGGCAACTCCCGCCCGGTGTAACCGGGGTTACAGTTTCCGTGGGTATTCGAGAGACCTTAGCACTTGCTTTCAAGCTGCATCCGGGCGCAGAGAATCTCGCAGTTGTTGCAGGAAGCTCGGAATTTGAGAGATTTTGGCGAACTGCAGTTCGCAATCAGTTTGGTCCGTATTCAGAAAAGATGAGGCTGATCGAGATCGTGGGTCTCGGGAATACCGACATCCTCAAGCAGGTCGCCGCGCTCCCTCCTCACACCGTGGTTCTCTTCATCGTTATGCCCAGGGATTCGTCACAGCCCGAAGTTGGGGTGTATGACACGGTGGCCGCTATCGGCCAACGTTTCCCTACATACTGTATCTTCCGGCATTTCTGCGTTGACCATGGTGGCGTGGGCGGCTCGTTCTATGACCTTGGTGAGCAGACCTCGAAAACTGCCGAAATTGCAGCACGTATCCTTTCCGGTGAAAAGGCTGAGAATGTCCCCGTAATTCACGATTCTGGGACCCGTGTTACCGTTGACTTTCGCCAGCTTGTTCAGTGGAACATTCCCGAGTCCGCGCTTCCTCCTCGCAGCATCGTTCTGTTTCGCCAGCCTTCATTCTGGGAACGATACGAGAAATACATCATCGCCGCCATCGCGCTCATCATCCTTCAGGCGGTGCTGATCGCGGGACTGCTATGGCAACGTGCCAGGAAGAAGGCTGCAACGGCCGATCTCCAAAGGCTTGGGAGCCACCTGATCCATGCTCACGAAGAAGAGCGCGCCCGCATCGCGCGTGAGCTTCACGATGACTTCAGCCAGCGCCTGGCAGTTCAAAACATTGAGCTTACTCAGCTAGAGAAAAACCTTCTCGCCTCGCAAGCTGAGGATCGCACTCGGACACTGCAACTGATGAAGGAGACGAAGGAGATGTCCGCGGACATGCGGTCTCTCTCTCATCAGCTACATTCCAGCAGGCTAGACCTTGTGGGTCTGGTTCCGGCCCTGAGTGGTCTCTGCGACGAAATCACCAAGAAGTACAAGATCGATGTTCACTTCGCGGAGCACAACTTGCCCCGCAATCTCACGAAGGATGCAGAACTGTGCTTGTTCCGAGTCGCCCAAGAAGGGTTGAACAACGTAGTCAAGCACAGTGAGGCCGGCAGCGCCCAAGTCGAACTCGGCGCCAACCGGCACAACGTCAGTCTTCGCATCTCGGATGCCGGCAAAGGGTTTAACCCAGCAGTGAAGGATCCGGGTTCAGGAATTGGGTTGCTCGGTATGCGCGAGCGGCTTCGGTTAGTAGGCGGCAAGCTCTCGATTGTTTCGGAGCCGATGCGAGGAACGGAAGTTCTCGCCGAGATACCACTGTCCACCGCTGTGGCCGTCGAGCAGGTGACCGCGCCCGCAGAACAAGGAATGGAGTCATGACTCGTCCACGGGTACTGTTGGCGGATGATCATCGGATGTTGGCGGATGCGCTGAGAAAGATTCTGGAGCCCCGTTGCGAAGTGGTGGGGACGGTGAGCGATGGACGGGCACTTCTGGAAGCCGTAGCCACGCTGAATCCTGACGTTGTTGTGCTGGACATCACCATGCCTCACCTGAACGGGCTCGACGCTGGCCGCCAGATCAAAGCTAAGATGCCCAAGACGAAACTTATCTTCATGACGCAGCATGAAGATCCTTATCTTGTGGGAGAGGCTTTCCGTTGTGGCGCTTCTGCGTTTCTCCTCAAGGAGGCTGCAGCTTCTGAGCTAATCGATGCACTTGAGGCGGTCGTGAAGGGCAGTTCGTACGTGACGCCCAGTGCTGCAGAAGGTCTGACCAAAATCTCAGTGCGCGACCCTAAGGGTCTGGACCACATTCCTGAACCCTCTCCTCGGCAGCGCGAAGTGATTCAGTTGTTGGCGGAAGGCCATTCCATGAAAGAAGTTGCCGACTCGCTGAAGATCACAGTAAGGACGGTAGCGGCACACAAGTACGCAGTGATGGAGCTCTTACAACTTAAGAGCAATGCGGATTTAGTCCAATACGCCATCAAACACAAACTTGTTTCTTCTATTTAGTCGGCTTCAAGAATTCTCTCCTGATTGGTAGTTCTGACAATAGACATCCTCCTCGGCCGGGCGCACTCTGAAAGAGAAGTTCCATAAATACGCAAGTTAACTAAGTCTCCAGGCCAGTGATGGCAGAGGGCGGAATATGCTCCGAAATTCTGAGCCACCGGCAGGAAACGAAAAACTAGGGCAGCAATCGGCCGTGACTCTAAAGCGAGTGCTCGTGGTCGATGACCACGCACGCATTTTGAAGGCGGTATCAGCCTTGCTGGGGAAGTCATTCGATGTGGTTGATCTGGTGGCCGATGGGCGAGCTGCGTTGCAGGCAGCGCTGAAGCACGATCCCGATCTGATCGTCCTGGACGTCTCGATGCCGGGCATGAGCGGAATAGAAGTGGCAAGGGAGCTAACGCGACGCCAGAGCAAGGCGAAGATCGTCTTCCTCACGGTGCATGAGGATACTGAGATTCTGGCGAGTTGTCTTGCCGCGGGAGGACTGGGCTATGTGGTGAAAGAGCTGATGGATAGTGACTTGATTCCCGCGATAAATGAGGCCGTTGCTGGCCGCGAATTCGTCTCTCAGTTTTCTTCGGAGGACGAGGCACCATAACCAAACAAGGAGAAGCACGATGGATTTAGGAGCAAGTGTTCAAAGAGTAACGTTGGGCGCGCTCGCCATCTCCAGCTTCATGCTGGCGGGTGGCGCAGTTCCTGCCGCCGCACAAGATACGAAACCTAACATCGTCATGCTCATGAGCGACGACGTGGGCTGGAGCGACTACGGCGTGTATTTCGGGGGCGCGTCCCTCGGGCATCCCACGCCGAACATCGATCGCATGGCCAGAGAAGGCGCAATGTTCACGAGTTGGTACGGCCAGGCCAGTTGCACGGCGGGCCGTTCCTCGTTCATGACCGGGCGCATTCCGATCCGCACGGCACTGTCGGTTGTGGTCGTTCCCGGCGACGCGAACGGCCTGCGGGCGGAGACGCCGACCATCGCCGAGTTCTTCCAGAAGAACGGATATCAGACCTACTTCTCCGGTAAATGGCACCTTGGCGACGTACCCAAGTTTTATCCCATCGAGCACGGCTTCGACGAGATGAAGGAATTTGCTGCCTACTACCCCGGCGTCTATGCCTACGAAGACACGGCGCAAAACGCGCATCCCTGGTTCCCGAAATATAACGACGACTACTGGGCCATGTATCAGAAGGTTGTGAATCAGTATGAATGGGAAGGCAAAGCGGGCCAGCCGGCAGTGAAAGGCAACGACGGAGCGAAAATCACTCTGGAAAACCTTGCCGACTTTGATGTCCGTCAGACAGATTCAGCGGTCGCCTACATCAAGCAGCACGCCAAGGATGGCAAGCCCTTCTTCATGAGCGTGAACTTCATGGGCATGCACCAACCGACTAGCCCGAACAAGGCATTCGTGGGCAAGTCGCACCTTGGCAACTACTCCGACAAACTGATCGAAATGGATTCCAACATTGGCCGTATCATGGACGCCATCCGCGCCGAGGCGCCCGATACCATCGTCATCCATACTTCTGACAATGGCGCATGGCAGGATGCATGGCCCGACGCTGGTACCACGCCGTTCCGCGGCGAAAAAGGAACGGGCTTTGAAGGCGCCTTCCGCGTGCCCGGCATTATGTGGTGGCCGGGACACATTCCGGCGGGGCAGGTTCTCGACGAAATGATGTCACACATGGACGTGTGGCCCACGACTGCCACCCTGGCCGGGCTCACACCGCCGCCCCACGGCGAATGGAAAGATAACAACGGCAAGCCCATCTACTTCGACGGCATTGACAACACCGCCTATGTGACCGGCAAGACCAAACATTCGGCGCGCAGGGGATGGATCTATACCGATGGCGAGAAGTTTCTCGGTATGCGTTACGACATGGCTGGGGACAAGAACAATCCCGACCTGAACATCGCTTGGAAGCTGCTCTACTCGTCGAAAGACACTTGGCTGGGCCCGACCCTGGACCTAGGCGCCATCGGTTCCACGTACAACCTCACCATGGACCCGTTTGAGAAGTACGACATGACATTCAACGGAGCCGTGGCGACACGCAATCCAACCACTTCTCCGGGCCGCTATGCCGGCATGGACAACGGTTGGGCCATCTCGTTGTTGGATATTCCCCTCACGGAGTTCAACCAGTCCATCGTGAAATATCCGAGCCTGAAACGATTCCCGGGCGGAGCCTCGAACGATATGATCCCGAACCTCCAGAACCCGGAGAACCCGCTACCCTACGATCCGATGAAGATGCCAAAGACTATCGGAGCGCACTAAGCTATTAGCTCGCGAGAGTCAACAGACGCTTGCGAGCACATGAAAACGCGGACTCGCTAGAGTCCGCACAACTGAAGTCGGAAAGCGAGGAAGGCTGAACAGCCTTCCTCGCTTCACAGCTCAACTTAGACGAAGTGGACACAATGGCTAATGCGAAGCGATTTTGTTCTATTTTGTGCGTCCTATCTGTGGTGCTTGCGTTTCAGCCGTTCACTGCAATAGCTCAACAACCTTCACGCCCTGCCGACAAAGGCTTTTCCTTTGCCGTGTACGGCGACTCGCGTTCGATGATGTACCTCCCCTACAAGCAAGATCAGGAACCCGAAGCCCGCCAACTCATGATCGACCTCTTTGAGCTCGTGCTCCCGGCGAAAGTGGCGCCCGAGTTCGTTCAGAAGAATGTCAAGCTCATCTACGACCCAAAGAACCAAGAACTGGTGGAGATGGTCATGCCGTTCATGACTGCCAGTGAAATCACCACCCTGAAATTCGACAAGGGCTGGGTCACCGAGGCGTCAGTCGAAGACGTAAAGCTGCTTCCCGGAGTGAGCCGCAGCATGTTCCGGCTCGAAGGCGGCGACTGGGTTGCCAAAGAAGTAGTGAACGACGTGAAGAGCGGGCGCGCCCAGTTCATTGTCAACACGGGAGACTTGGTTTGGTGGGGCAAACAGGGGGACAAACCTTCCGACAATCCGTACTGGAAGCTGGTAAACGAAAACGTTCTGAACCAGTTGCCCAAAGCAGACGCCGAGATGGAGAAGGCCGGCCTGCCCGGTCGCATGTTTCCTGCCGTCGGGAACCATGAAGTGTGGGAAGACTCCGACGTGGAAGGCTTGCTGGCTGCTTTTCCTTATCTGAAGAAGTTCGGCGTCTCCGACAAACAGCTCACCTACAAGTTCGACTACAAGGGCGTGCGCTTCATATTCCTTTGGACCGGCGCTTACGACTATCGCGAGCCCTCGGCATGGGAGGCGACCCGGCCCGCATATGAAGAACAGATGAAGCAGTTGCGAGTGTGGCTGGATGAAGCCAAGGCCAATGGCACCAAGAAGGTCTTCATCTCCTTCCACGCCCCCACATTCTGCCGCGCTGGTCTGGGTCCGATTCCGGAGTCGCAGAATCCTCACAAAACGATTGCCGCTTACGCCAAGGACCTCGACATAGTCGTCTTCAACGGACATGTGCACACCACTGAGCTTTACCGGGTGGACGGTGTGAAATACCTCGTGCTGGGAGGCGGTGGCGCGGAACAAGACCCTATCCTTCCCGGCAGGACCCATCTCAAGATGCCTGAGGGCTACCCACCGGACCAATACTGGAAAGGCGCAAGCCCGATCCTTGAATACAACTACCTCCTCGTGGACGTGCAGCCGGACCAGCCCACGAAGTTCACGCTCAATCGCTTCCGTCCAGGCTCCGCTGAGCCGTTTGCGACAGTGGAGTTATTCAAGTGAAGTCACGTGCCCAAGTCCGCTGGTTGTTGGCGTTGTTCGTCTTCGCACTCACGTTACAGGCGCAGGACACAACCACTGCGAGCCAAACTAAGCCCCCCGACTCATCGACTCAAACATCGGGTCAGCCGCCCCCTCCCCAGGGAGGCGCGTCCGTCTCGGCCCAGGAGCTGGCCAATCAGGTCAACAACCCAGCCGCTCCAGTTACCTTCGTTCAGTTTCGCAACATTCTAATTCCCAGCGCTCCCGGCTTTAAGGGAGTACTCAACTCCCTGCAGATGCAACCGGTCCTGCCCATCGGCCCCTTTCACTCCTTTCCTTTCGTGCAACTGGTGAAGATCACGTTTCCTATGGTTAGCTCAACTCCGGGCGTTGCTCCCCCGGTTGGGTGCATAGGCTGCGGATCGGGCACGACAGGTGCAACCGGCACTGGAGACTTGCAGGTTTTCGACCTCATCACCATCAAGCAGTCGTGGGGTAGATGGGGCTTTGGGCCGGCGCTGGTATTTCCCACAGCCTCCGCGATTCCGCTTGGTGCGGGCAAGTACCAGATCGGTCCCTCGGCCGCTCTGATCTATACCGGCATTAAGAACCTCACTCTCGGTGCGATCGTTCAGAATCCAATTTCTTATGCCGGCTCCTCCAATCGCCCCAAGGTGAACCAGATGATCATCACCCCAACATTCACTTACAACCTAAACGACGGATGGTTCGTCGGGCTGACCGACTACAACTTCTCGTTCAACTGGGAGAATGGCGGCGCACCGACGATTCCGTTGGGGATGCAGGTCGGCAAAGTGGTGAGAATCGGCAAGCAACCGATGAGCATGTCCGTTGAAGCTGGAGGCGCAGCTGCTCGACCGTCTGGAACGCCCAATCCTGGAGTGATCCTCGGCTTTGAAGTGAGTCCCATCTTTAACTTCCACATCGGCCCTGGACAAAAGATCAAAGTGCGAGGGAAGAACTGACTAATTCTGTCGGAGCATGAAGGGAAATCGAAGAAACAGCAGGTCTCATTTGACTCGCTGGCCGAGGGCTCAGCTGCGCGCCACCGTTGCCAAGAGAAGGCAAAGGTCCCTAGTGCGCCCGCGCCTTCTTACTGGCGAAGTACAGGTAGAGGGGAATCCCTGACAGGATGAGCACACAGCCCCAGATGGAGTTCCGCAGGTTCTCGGTGAAGGTGAAGTACAGCAGCACCGCGGCCACGAGGACGAACACGGCGGGACCACCGGATAGCCCCAGGTCTTATACGGCCGGGGAGTGTTGGGTTCTTTCCAGCGCAGCACAAACACGGTGCTGGCGGCGATCATGTAGAACAGCCACTCGGCAAAGATGGTGAGGGAAAACAACTGGCGGAAATTTCCGCCGAAGAGCAGCAGCACGGCCGACAGCACAAGCTGCACGATGAGCGCGACCGAAGGCGTATGAAAGCGCGGATGCACGTCAGCCAACGCCTTGAAGAAGTATCCGTCACGCGCTACGGCATACGGAATGCGAGCGCCACTCATGATGGTGCCGTTCAGTCCGACCAGCATGGAAAGCGCCATGCCGACGGAAACAATGGCCGCTCCCCAAACGCCGACGGCGATCGCGGTGGCTTCCGACGACGGACGCTCGGTGACCGCGATCTGGCTGGCCGGCAAAACGTATTGCACGGCGGCGTTGTTGAGCATGTAGAGCACGGCGACGACGGCGACGCCGGCGATAAGAGCAATTGGAATGGTGCGCTCCGGTTGTTTGATTTCGCCGCTGACCATGTTCAGGTCGTTCCATCCGTCGTAGGCCCACAGCGCCGCCACCAGCGCCGCCATGAAACCGGCGATGCCGCCTGCGGCGCCCGCGTAGTGCGAGCCGAAATTTTTCCAGGTGCCGCTCGCTGCGGTGAATCCGACGACGCCGACGCCGACGATCATCACCACCTTGAGAATGGTGAAGACCAGTTGAAACTCGCCGGCCTTCTTCACGCCGATATAGTTCAGCCACGTAATCAGCGCGGCTGCTGCGATGGCGACGAGTTGGCCGTAGGTAACGGCGAAAGGACGTTGATGGCAGCATGAGTGAAGAACGCCAGCGCCGGAAAAGTGCCGAGAATGCGCACGATTCCAGTCGCGATGGTCGCGATCGAACCCGGCTTGGCGACGATGAACCACGTCCACGCATACAGAAACGCCGGCAACTCTCCGTAAGCGTCGCGGATGTACACGTACTCGCCGCCGGCCTGCGGCTTCATGGCTCCAAGCTCGGCGTAAGTGATCGCGCCCGCCAGCGAAAGCAGTCCGCCCACAATCCAAGCCAGATACACCAGCTTGGCCGAGCCAACTGCCTGCATCATCTCCGCCGGCACAAGGAAAATGCCACTGCCGATGATGGTGCCGACGACGATCGCGCTAGCCTGGCTCACTCCGAGTTCGCGCAGGAGTCCCGCCGGCTTGGAGTTCTGTGCTGTGGATTGCGACATCACGCTCCGTCTCGTCATAGTTGCAGCAGATTGGAACTATAAATGATGGGCTTTCCGTGTCGAGCAACCTCCTGGAATGTTGGCCGAGGCGAGTCGTCGTCTCGAATACCTATGTCCCGTCCGAAATCCACAGGCTGTGCCGCATTTCGTCCCGAAGGACTTGAGAATCCGGCGGCGGGTTCTTATAGTGGAAACACACTGACTGCTCCTGAGGGCAGTTTCACCCAGGTTGAAGCCCTTGTCGCCGGAACTGGAATTCGTACGACGCGAAACCGAACGCGCCGCTGGTGCGGCGTCCGCCGATGCGTTGTCGCACGCCCCGAATGGAAAGTGGAGCGCCGTACAGCTGCTGGAGCACTTGGCGCTGTCGTACTCCGCCACCACCAGGGGTCTGCTTCGCGCCACAGAGTCCGGGGCAATCGAGCGGGGCGGACGAACTTTGAAGCAGCAAATGCGGCGCATCTATGTTCTGGGTTTGGGACGTTTCCCGGCTGGCGTTGAGGCTCCGAAGCATACCGTTCCAGGCGCGGGCCTCGGCGCGGATCCATTGCGCCGTTTCAATGATGCGCTGGTGGCCATGGATTCCATGCTGGTGGACTCGGAAAAAAGATTTGGAAAATCGGCGCGGGTTCTGAGCCATCCGGTGCTGGGGCCGCTCACCGCGCAACAGTGGCGTCGCTTCCATGAGGTTCACGGGCGTCATCACTTGAAACAAGTGGCCGCGAGACTCAACGGACATCGATAGACCGGACTCGGTCAGCGGAACAGTCCCAGATACCAGTTCCAGATTGCCTGTCCCAGGAACAGCGAAATCAGGGCACTTGTTCCGAGGAATACTCCGAACGGCACCGTGCGCGACAAGAATGAAATCGGCTCCGGCGGACCTGCTTTTGCAGGAAGTCGAATAATCAACGACAAGGCGTAAAGGGTTCCCAATCACAGGAGCGAGGAAAATCACCAGCACGGTCAGTTTCAGTCCGAGAAAAGTTCCCACCATCGCCATCAGGACCATGTCGCCAAAGCCAAGGCCATCGCGCTTGCGCACCAGATAATAAACGGCCCAGGCAACGAAGAAGAAGCCAGCACCGAGCGCCGCCGCAACAGACCGCATCGAGGAATGAAAGGAGGTTCGGCGACGGTGTGGCTCTTACGCCGAACTCCCACATCAGAAATCCGGTGCCGGACGAGTCGAGCGGGAAAACTCCATGCGAGAAGCAAGCCGACAGCGATGCCAGAGTATGTGAATTCCGCCGGCAACAAGCCAGTTTCCGCATCCATGAAAATCAATCCGACAATCAGCAAGCAGAAGATCGCGGCTTTCAGGCCCAACCAGCCGAGCCCAAACGACGCATAAGTTGCCACGAACAGAATGGCAGTCAGCAATTCGACGGCAGGATATCGCGCCGAGATCGAGACGCCGCAGTTTCGGCATCTTCCCTTTAAGAGAAGCCAGCTCAGAATGGGAACATTGTCACGCGCGGCAATGGGATGATGACAAAGCGGGCAGCAGGACCGCGGCGCAATGATCGATAGGCCGCGCGGAATGCGGCTGATACACACGTTCAGGAAGCTCCCGAACACGAGGCCGACAATGAAGATTACAACCGCAAGAATCGGGTCCAATCGCCTACTAGACTACGTCGTCTGACTGCGCGTGGGAAGAACTACCGGTAATCGCTCAGGGCAGGGGATTCCGGGTGCCGCTGCGATTGATGGCGGTCTGCTGGGTCACCGTAACCGTATTGATCAAGAGAAAGCTGAGGGTTGCCTCGGGCGCCAGCTTGATTTGCTCGCCTTTCTTGGTTGCGGCCGCACCTGTACCTGCGCCCGCGCCCGCGACTGAGCCGATAGCGGCCCCTTTGCCTCCGCCGGCGAGACCGCCGATGATGGCGCCGATGGCCGCGCCTCCGCCGGCTTTAATCGCCGTATTCTTGCCCTCGCCCTTGCCCTCCCGCGACCACTGGTTGGTCTGGATGTTGTAGGTCTTGCCATTGACCGAAAGAGAGTTGAGTTCCAAAGTCAGCACGGAGTTTCCAGCAAACCGCCCAGCACTCTTGACGTCTACGACACGGCCCACGACGTCAGCGCCGGGAGGAATGACGGCTTGGTCATCGATCACGATTGGCGCGCCCATAGTGGCATGAAAGGTATCGCCGACCTGGTTGCGTTCGGTGTCGAGGGAATCGTTCAGCCGAATGGTGATTTGCGTTCCCGCCGGAATAGTGATCTTCTTCGGCGGCGGAGGTGGCGGAGGAACTTGTGCAACGGCTGGTTCAGTCGGAGTTGCCGGAGTGTTGACGGCCGGCACGTTGGGTTCGCTGGTCGCTGGCGCAAAAGACGGCGCTGGAGGCAGTGTAGCCGCCCGGCGAGTTGGCAAAGCGGCTTTCTTGACCGGGTTGGTTGCGACCGGCGGTGCCGGCGGGGGCTCCGGCTCGACAGCGGGATTCGCCTGCGCTTGCTGCACTACCAAGTTGTTGACGACGGTCCTCACTCCCTCAACCCGGGCCGCCGTGGCGGCGGCAGATTTGCGCTCGTCGTCACTGGCTACGTCGCCGCTCAGCGTGACGACGCCGTGGTCGGCCTTCACCTCAACACCTCGGCTGGCGATTCTATCGTCGCGCTGCAGGTTGCGCTGGACTTCAGCAGCGACCTGGGCATCGCTGCGAGCCGGCGCACGGTTACATGCGACAAGACCAAACGACACCGCCAAGGCTGCCAGACCAAGAAATGAAAACCACCACTTCATTCATAACTCCTCGAATATTTGCTGTTAGCCTAAACCCGAAATGGTGGGAGTAGTCGCTGCCATCGTTAATGTCAGCCAGGCGTGGACAAAGACTCCGGAACGTTGCAAACAATAGAAACGGGGCCGATTAGCCGTGCCCCTAGATGCAGCTCCAACGAACCGCTAGCTCTGCTGGTCGGTCACGTGGTTGTTGATAGCAAACAGCGCCAGCTCCAACCGACTGGCGACACCAACCTTGTCAAAAATGTTGGTGAGGTGGTGCTTGACCGTGTCTTCGCTCAAGGTAAATTTGCGGGCAATTTCCTTATTGCTGAGTCCCGCGACAATGGTCGTCAGGATATCCATCTCGCGCTTGGTGAGGCCAAAGTTCTTGGGCGGCCGGTCACCGGAGGCGTTGAGGCGCATGAACTCGACAATATCGCCAACGGCCTCACGGCCGATCCAGTATTCACCAGCCATCACCGTACGGATGGCTTTCATCAGAAGCTGGGTGGCAGCTTCTTTCATGACCACGCCACGTGCGCCCAATTGCAGCGCCTGCACAATCTGGACACGCTCTATGGCTGCGGTCAGCACGATGATCTTGGTGTTCTTCCCATCGCCGACTGCAGACAACTCGCGCATCGCCTCCATGCCGGGCAAGCGCGGCATGTTGAGATCGAGCAGCAAGACGTCCGGCGCCGTCTGCTTAGTCTGTGCAACGGCCTCGTGACCGTCGGCAGCTTCTCCAACGACTTCCAATTCCGTCTCGGCTTCCAGCAGCCGGCGAAGGCCGTCGCGAAAGATGGTATGGTCATCGGCAATAACGATGCGAACCGTGGCAACCTTGCTATCCATAGAATTCGTACCCTTTCTGAGGAACCGTGATCTCCAACCTCGAACCGTGGCCAGGACTGGATTCAATCACCATATCACCGCCAATGGCCCGAATTCTCTCTTTTATTACAGTCGGACCCCGGTGCAGAACATCCAATTCGCCCAGGGTAAGACGTCCACTGAACGGGAAGCCGTGCCCATCGTCGTCGATGACGAGCTTCCACAAGCCGTTCTGCGCGCCAAACCGCACGTAAACCGATTTGGCGCCGCTGTGCTTGCGCACATTTACCAAACCTTCCTGCACCACCCGAACCAGCTCGCGACAAGCAGAAGCAGGCAAGGTAACTTCTTCGAGCTCAGAAACGAACCTGACGTCCAAACCGGTGTCGTTACGAAATCGTTCTACGAGTTGGGCGACAAAGTCAAGAAATTGTTCGGGGCCAATTTCAACCGGCCTCATACTCAGCATCAATTCCCGCATGTTGAGCACTTCCTCGCGCAATAACTGCTGAATACGTTCCAGTTCGCCAGTCTGGGGATGGCCGTTCGACCGGCGTCGCAAAACGTCAACCTGCATCTCGATACTGATCAGGGACTGGATGGCCGTATCATGAAGTTCACGAGCTACTCGTGCCCGTTCCATGGCGCCAGCGCGCGAGCGTAACCGGCGGAACAAGTAAATGGAATAGAGGGCCGGGGCGACCTGACGCAAGGTGTTTTGCGCGAACCGCAGCTCGCGTTCACGATTCCAGCCCAACTGGCCGCCGACCAGCACAAAGCGGCCATTCCATTCGCGGCCCAGATCGACTTGCAACACGACAGCCGAGGTTGCGTCGCTGACCGCCAGTGGAATCTCCGCCGAGTCTGAAACGCTGACCCGGCGCCCCTCATCGTCGATTGCATAAACCGCTGTCTTTCCGTTATTCAACCGTTGAACCGAGAACGCGTGCGGAGCCCTTCGTAACAACGCCAATTCCTGATCGGAAACACCGATTTCACGGACCTCGGCCCCCGATTGAGGCCCAAGGGCGATTTCCCATCGGAACATTCTCCCACTGCCGGACTGACGTACCAGCGCGTAGACGCTAGTACTCCCAAAAACCTTCGCCAACGAGGCCGATACCTGGGTAAGCACTTCATTAAGCCGATTTCCGACGCGCGTCAGCGATAACAAACGGTTGGTAAAGGCTATCTCTGCGCGTAATTCCTTTTCCCGCTCGGCCAGGTATCCCAATAGAAATCCAGCCATGATGAGGAAAGCGGCATGCAATACAAGGCGAGACACACTCAACTGCGTGTACAGCAACCGTCCCAGTTCTGCGGGGCCCAATGCCACGATGCCCTCTTGCAGTACCAGGACAATGCTGCATCCGACGGCAGTGAGCATGGTTTCATACAAACCGAACCGGTATGCCGTCGTCATCAGGGCAAACAGGAAGAACACGAACACCAGGCTGCTGGGCGGATCGGCGAACAGGCAAAGCGCAACGGGCAAGAAAACGTCACTTGCCTGCATGACTTTGACGAAGGTCACTCCGATATCGGGATTCATGAACATCCAGATCAAGAACCCGAGGTTTTGCACGCAGTACATCACTAACAGTAAGATCAACAACTGGTTGTAGGGATCTGGAGAGAGTGGATGGATGAGATCGACGATGAGCGAGGTCAATCCCAAAGCGACCCGAGAGATCGCCAGGACCCGTTCTACACGAGGGTTCTCGTATTGCAGTCCAGTGGCCTGAAGACGAGCGAGAAACCGGGAACCGAAGAGCGATTGGCGCACGCGAGGGTCCTTTTTACGGGCGCGAAACATCCATGTTGCCGATTATGCACACTAAAGCGCTATTTCGCAATGCACCTAGTGGGTCATGGCCGGACGCTACCGCTGTCTGGACATCGCCAGATTCTTGCAAACTAGTGATTTAGTTTTGTTTCCGTGGACTCGTAGCAAAGGATGGTCTTATGAAAATCCGGGTCGCAGTTATAACAATTGTTATCACGCATGCTCTGCTCGCCATGACCGCCTTTGGATCTCAGACGAACCAAAAGTCGGACGTTGTGTCTTCTCCGGCCGGAACCATAAACGGATACCAGCCGCGATGGTGGAAAGAAGCCATCGTGTACCAGGTGTACCCTCGGTCATTCAAAGACTCGAACGGCGACGGAATCGGAGACTTGAAGGGCATCACCTCGGAGCTGGATTACATACAAGGCCTGGGCGTGAATGTGATCTGGCTGAGCCCGCATTACGATTCACCGAACGCCGATAACGGTTACGACATCCGAGACTACCGCAAGGTCATGACCGAATTCGGCACAATGGCCGACTTCGACGAGCTGCTCAAAGGCGTGAAGCAGCGGCATATGAAGCTGGTCCTGGATCTGGTGGTGAACCACACCAGCGACGAGCACGCGTGGTTCGTCGAGAGCAGGAAGTCCAAGGACAATCCCTACCGCGACTACTACATCTGGCGGCCTGGCAAAGATGGAAATCCGCCGAACAACTGGACGTCATTCTTTTCAGGATCGGCATGGAAGCTGGATCCGGCGACTGGCGAGTACTATCTGCATCTATTTGCGGAAAAGCAGCCTGACTTGAACTGGGACAACCCGAAGGTCCGCAACGAAGTTTACGACCTCATGAAGTTCTGGCTGGACAAGGGTGTCGATGGGTTTCGCATGGACGTGATCCCATTTATCTCGAAGCCGGAGGGCTTGCCGGACCTTCCGCCGGAGGCCAAGGCTCAGCCGCAATACTTCTACGCAATGGGCCCGCATCTTCACGAATACCTGCAGGAAATGAACAAGGAAGTGTTGTCGAAGTACGACGTAATGACCGTCGGCGAGGCGTTTGGCGTCACGCTGGACCAGACCCCTACGCTGGTGGACGAGCGCCGCAACGAACTGAACATGATCTTCAATTTCGACGCAGTCCGACTCAATCGAAACGGTGATCTCTGGCGCGATTGGAAGCTCACCGAGTTGAAAGCCATCTACACCAAGCAGGACCAGGCCCTGGATGTCCACAGTTGGAACACCGTGTTTCTGTCGAACCACGACAATCCGCGCGTCGTGTCAGCTTTTGGCAATGACTCGCCGGCGTTCCGCGTCGCCTCGGCGAAGGCACTGGCGACGATGCTGCTGACGCTGAAGGGCACGCCCTTCATTTACCAGGGCGACGAGCTTGGCATGACCAATTACCCGTTTACGAGCATCGACCAGTTCGACGACATAGCGGTAAAGAATGCGTGGAAGACCGTCGTGGTAAGTAAACAGGTCAGTGCTGAGTACTTCCTGTCTGAAATGCGAAAGACCAGCCGCGACAATGCGCGCACGCCGATGCAGTGGGATAGCTCGGCCAATGCAGGATTCACGACGGCGGCAAAGCCGTGGCTCGCGGTGAACCCGAATTATCTCGAAATCAATGCCAAGAAGGAATTGAGCGACAAGGGATCGGTCTATCACTACTTTGGACAGATGGTTGAAGTCCGGAGGAAATCGCCAGTGTTTGTGTATGGCGATTACAAGGATCTTGACCCCGCGAACCTGCAGATCTTTGCGTACACACGCTCCATCGGCGCTGAGCGATATCTTGTAGTGCTGAATTTTTCCACCGATGCAATCACCTACAAACTGCCGGGAAACATCCAAGCGAAACAGTTGGTGATTTCGAACCTAAGCAGGACGGACGAACGCGGCGGAGTGCTGCACCTGAAGGGCTGGGAAGCGCGAGTTTACAAGTTCTAGGACCTGCGGGAAACCGGCTACTTCTCGATCCGGATGAACTCGCCCGACGTGGCGTCCACGGCGATGCGAAGCTTTGTATCCCGTGGATTGTTGCCGTACAGCACATGCCATACGAGTTGGTTCTTGGTGGTGTCCCAATCGAGCACGAAGATCACTGGCTGCTTGGGGTCTTTCTTCGTGAGCTTGTCGCCGCCGTTTTTCTGAGCGACCTCGTAGGCGTGGTCGCTATCGACTTTGAGAAAGGCAATGTCAAATGTCTGAGTGGAGCTGTTGGTCGGGCTCCAACTGTCCTCGGCAGAGAAAGTGATTCCGGGTTCCGGCGCGTCCGGGCCAACCAAACCTGACCAAGCGAACAACTTCATCATGCGCCTCGACGGCGATGCAAATGACGCTCGCCACAACCCAGACTTTCCTTCCGCCGTTGGAGCATCGGCGGTGAACTGTGACTGCAAGCGAAAGGGCTTTACATCCGGGGCCCAACCCCGTGCTGCCAAGTACATCCGCTGGAAGGCGGTGCGGCCGGTGTCGTACTGGGCTTCCTTTACCGCCGGTTTGGCCGCGGACTGCGATGAAGATTCCGTGCCGGCTTTCTTTTCCGACGAGCACGAAACTAAGAGTCCCAAGACAATGCAGATGAGTGCAGTCCTAAACATTTCGGAATTCTCCCGGCACAGGACCCGGCCACTGCTGTGCGTCAGCTCGACGAAGAGTGGGGCTGCTTGAGTTCAGTGTACCGTCATTGCGGCACGATGGGCGAGAGGCGTCCTTGCTTGGCGCGCTCGTAGACTTTCACGTAGTCGCGGGCTGCCACGGCCCAAGAGTAATCCTGAACCATGCCGTTGTGCATCAGCTTTTCCCACCTCTGGCGGTCCCGGTACGCAAGCGCGGCAGCCTTGACGGTGTCGAGGAGCGCCTCGCCGGAGTAGTCCTTAAATTTGAAGCCGGTGCCTTTCCCATTGGCGGCGTCATATTGTTCAATCGTATCGTCGAGTCCGCCGGTTGCCCTGACGATCGGCACGGTTCCGTACTTCAGGCTATACAACTGATTCAACCCTGCGGGCTCGTACTTCGAGGGCATCAGGAACATATCAGCGCCAGCCTCGATCTTGTGAGCGAGCCGGTTGTTAAATTCGATCTTGACGGCGAATTTCTGCGGGTACTGCTTGTTCAGCCGGCGGAACATGTCTTCGTATTCGCGATCACCTGTGCCGAGCGCGATCACGATGAGCTCTTCCCTCGCCATGCGGTCGGCCACATGCTGGATGAGGTCGAATCCCTTTTGTCCGGCAAAGCGGGATACGATTCCGACCACCGGCAGTTGGGTTTCGGCAGCAAGGCCAAACTCTTTCAGCAAATCCCGCTTGCACTTGGTTTTGCCCGCCATGTCGTCGACAGAAAAGTTGGCGGCGATCATGGGATCGGTGGACGGGTTCCATTCCGAATAGTCCACTCCGTTCAGAATGCCGGTCAGGGTCGCGGCGCGCGCGCGGAGCACGCCTTCCAGACCAAAGCCGTACTCGGTAGTCTGAATCTCCTGCGCATACTTACGGCTTACGGTCGTCAGGTAATCCGCGGCATCGATGGCGCCTTTGAGGAAGTTGACTTTCCCGTAGAACTCGAGCTTGTCCATGCTGAACAGGTCCCACGGCAGCATCAGCAAAGGCAGAATCTCGGAGGGGAACAGTCCCTGGTAACCCAGATTGTGGATCGTGAACACGCAGCGTGTTTGAGCAAATCCAGGGTCTTCCTGGTAAAGAGTTCGCAGAAGTATCGGAATAAGCGCGGTCTGCCAATCGTGGCAGTGAAAGATTTCGGGGATACCAAGAATCTTGGTTGCCTCCATCACGGCGCGGCAAAACAGGGCAAAGCGTTCAGCGTTGTCGTGATAGTCACCCAGCGGTGTACCGTACAGCGCGTCGCGATCGAAAAACGGCGGGTAATCGATGAAGTAATACTGCACGCCGTTGCGGATTCCGCCATCCAGGACCGAACAGAAACGGTAGCGGTCATCGAAGGGAACGGTAATACTGCGGATTACGAGGCTGGGGTTCTCGAGCTTCGTACTGCGGTACTTGGGAACATACACCGCAACGTCGTGTCCAAGGAGGGCCAGCGCCTGAGGCAAAGATCCCACCACGTCCGCCAACCCGCCGGTCTTGGAAAATGGGACACATTCCGACGCCGCGAAAACGATATGCATGAATCCTCCGGGTGCGCTGGAACCTTGCCAAGCCCCCGCGACGGGAGCATCCTAGCCGCTCCGCGACTATGATAATGAGACGCGCGAGACACTTGAGTCTAATCGCGGAATCGAAAGAGGGTCAACGTGGCGAAGTCGGAACCGAAGTCAGATGCTGCCGGCAGGGGCGCAAAACGGAAACCGAAGCTGGGACAAAATTTCTTGACCGACCACTCCGCCGCGCAACGAATCGTGGATGCGCTGGGTGACATATCCGGCCGCACTATCATTGAGATCGGGCCGGGACGCGGGATGCTCACCGACCTGCTGGTCCGTCGCGCCCGCAAGGTAATAGGCATAGAACTGGATCACATCCTGGCAGCACAAATGCGGATGCGTTACGCAACGCTGAGCAATGTAGAGATACTGGAATCCGATTTCGTGACCGTCGAATGGGTGTCGATGGTGGGACGCCGTCCCGGACCGCTGCATGACCTGCGCCCGACGCAACCTGACACCGTGGATATTGTCGGCAACATTCCGTACTATGCCACCACTGACATCGTGTTACGCATACTCCGCGAGCATCAGAGCATAGGTCGTGCCGTACTCATGGTGCAGCGAGAAGTAGCCGACCGGATTGCCGCCGAACCCGGAAGCCGCGACTACGGGCTGCTCTCAGCGACGGTGCAACTGTTTGCGCGAGTGGATAAGCTGTTCACGCTACCGCCGGGCGCATTCGATCCTGCGCCGGATGTACATTCGAGCGTGATCCGCATGACCATGGCGCCGCGGGCCGAGGAATTGCAGGTGGATCCCACAGCCTTCGTTGAGATGCTAAAGGTTGCCTTTGCGCAGAAGCGGAAGACCCTGGTCAACAACCTGAAAGGCAGTTTCGGCGACAAGGCCGCCGCAGCCGTAAAGGCAGCAAGCGTGCGGCCTGATGCTCGAGCGGAGGCACTCCCGCTGGAAAAGATGGCGACGATTTTCCGGACGTTGAATCAGGCGTAAAATTCGTTCGAACTTGATTTTCAAAGCGAGCAGACACGGGCCCGCGACATAGGGGGCGCCATGACCACTACCATTCGTCAGCCAGCCGTTGCGGGGCGGTTCTATCCCAGAAACGCGCAGCGCCTGCGCGAGGAGATTGAAACCTTCACGACGGTACGTGCCGCGGCGGAGCAACAGACCGCCGAGCCGATGATTCAGGCGATGGGGTGCATCTCGCCACACGCGGGATACGTGTACTCAGGCGCGGTTGCCGGAGCGCTATACCGCAGGCTGGAGCTCCCGCACCGATTTGTAATTCTCTGCCCTAATCACACCGGCCAGGGGAAACCGCTTGCGATCATGAGCGAGGGCGCGTGGCACACGCCACTGGGAGACGCCGGCATCGACTCCGAAGTAGCGGAGAGTCTCAAGTCGAAAATGCCGCTACTGAGTGAGGATCCGGAAGCTCATCGCTATGAGCACGCCCTGGAGGTCCAGCTTCCGTTCCTGCAGGTCCTGACGCCGGGCTTTCATTTCGTACCTATCGCTGTGGGCACCAGCGACTATCAGGCGCTCAGCGCGCTGGGGCTTGCCATAGCAGAGGTGCTGATGAAGTTGAGTGAGCGGGCGATGGTAATTGCTTCCAGTGACATGAACCACTACGAGAATGACAGCGTTACGCGAGCCAAAGACCGCCGCGCCATCGAGCAGGTACTGGCACTTAACCCTCGGGGCTTGTACGACACCGTGCGAGAGGGAAATATCAGCATGTGCGGGTACGCGCCTGCGACCATCATGCTCACAGCGGCACGCGAAATGGGAGCAACCGGGGCGGAGCTGGTCCGTTATGCGACGTCGGGTGACGTCTCGGGCGATCGTGACATGGTCGTGGGGTATGCAGGGATTGCGGTGTACTGACCCCAAATTGGACTGCGAAGGAAACGGGCGGCCATCAGGCCGCCCGACGTGCGTTAGATCTATCGCTCACTTAGGACTTGGACGAGCGCCGCCATGGACCGCGGTGCCGGCGGTCGCATGGCCTCCGCCGGGGGAACCGCCCATCGGCGCGGCGGAACTCGGGTGCCGGCCCGACGCCGCCAAATCCGGGTGCCATTGGCGATGCCGTCATTGGAGTTGACGACATTGAACTGGGCGAAGGAGGAGGCGCGAAAGACATGTCCATTCCGCGCTGCACCCGACCTGTAAGCCCCAACCGCGCGCGAACCATGAGCCGAGACTGGAGCACCGCCACCGGTTCGGAATCCCGTAGCAGGAGCATTCATCCCCATAATTCGGTCGCGTTCGTTGAGGACGGCTCGGAAATTCGGCGGGACTGGCCCGCCGGGAAGATATGCCGGCGCGGTTCCGATGCGTCCGACTAGAACCGAGGGACGCGCACTATTGATTGCAGCCGCCTGCGGCGGTACGGGCGCGGTAAAGCCCGGGGGCCCTTGGACCACCGGCGCCGTCGGCCGCCAATTATTCACGACGCCGCCATTCTTGAACGAGTTGCCGGGGGACCAAAACCATCCGCCCGTGGGCACGTAAATCCATGATCCGTAGTGAGACGGCATCCAGCCCCACGGATAAGCCGAGGCCCACGTGTAACCGAGACCGGAAGTGTACATCCAGCCGCCAGCCACGTACGGGTTCCAGCTATTCCAACTGGAAGCGCCGTAGGGCTGCCAGACCGTACCGTATCCCGGCATGAAGGTGAAACCGCCGTAGTACGCCAGGTCAGCGAATCCGAAGCCGGACATACCCCTGCTGCCGTAACCGTAGTTGTCGTAGGAATACGCGGCCTGATATGCGGCACGCTCGCTGTTCCAGCGATCCAGCGGAATGCTATCCACGCCCTTGGCGAGGACCATGCCGCTCTGATTGGTGGAGTCAACGGTCACGGTGTCATTCTTCTTAATTTTCGCTATCTGACCGTTGGTCTCAAACTGGGCTTCGCCGTTCAAGACCGCGACCTGCGCCTGATCTCCAAGCATCATGAAGCGAAGCTGCGAATTGCGGCGGACGATGAAGGTGTGGCCGGCGGCGATGACGCGGTCGATGCCGTGCTTGTCTCCGCGCGCGTCGAAATACATGGTGCCGCGCACGAGATCGATTTCGTTCACTTTCTCGCCATCATCATTGATCAACAACTGGCTGAATCGAACTTCGGTGGCTTCACCCAATCGCACGGTGCTGTTGTCTTCGAACTCGACTTCAGCCAGACCGTTGGCGCCCGTAAGGATTCGCGAGCCCTCGATAATGGGCGCGTTCAGGATGGCGCGCTCCATTCCCTGACCGCTCGCCCGGTCCATCTGCACGTTGCCGTCAACGTAACTCAGCCGTACGATCCTGACGTGCGACGTCGCATGAGCGGTCATGGACGCCATTACGAACAGCGCCCCTGCAGCCAAGCACCACAATTTGCGAACGGACATACTCGTAACTCCTGTACTTCCCGGCTCTCGTCGCCCAACGCGAATCCAATTGGGCATGACAGAGCGATGCCGATTCTGCGTACCCAAGCCTATTAAACACCCATTTGGTGACAAGTTCCCGAATTTCGGCACGGAGAGGTCGAATCCATAGCCGATTCTACGCATGCCGTTACTCCGTGCTGAGGAGCGATCAGGGCTGTGATGCCGGGGTTCCGGGAGCGATCATCGGCCCGATAGACTTCAGTAATTGCCTGGCTGCGACCCGATTAATATGCATGATGTTAGGATCGGCAGCAATCTTCTGCAGAATCGGCTCAATCGCCTGCAATTCCTCAACATAATGGCTGGCCTGCATGTCCTGCAACGAGTAAAGGCGAGCGTCGAGTCCCAACTTGTTGAAGCGATAGTCGAAAGCGAGCTTACGGCCAAAATCGATGGTCGCCGCAATGGCCTGGAATATCCGCGTCAGCTCCGTGACGCTGGGATCTGGAGAATAGTTGTAGGTGGCCGAGGTGCTGCCAGCTGGGCTTCCATGATACTCGAGCGTTTTCTGGCCGGTTTGAGCGATGTTCTTGTGCTTGGCTTCGAGGTTGCCCTGAAAATAGTCGGCCTTCTTGGCCAGGTCGAATATCTTCTGCCGATTGGCGGCAGACATGGTGAAATCCTGGGAAAAATCGTCACCATCGCCGCCGTCCGTGGGGTTGCCGGTTCCCTGGAAACGGGTATTGCCCGCGTCGTCCACAGAAATCGTGTACTTCACCCAGGGATGGCCCTGGTCCCAAGCAAACTTGAAAGTAACGTAGGAGCCCGTCGGCTGCGGAACGGGTGTGATCTCGTGGACCGTTTGACCCGCCGCAGCAACGGCACCCAGGAACGCTGCCTGCATGATGTACTTCAGCCAACGATGTCGCATTCTGTTCTTAGATTCTATCCGAAGTGAATTGCGCTACCTGGCCCCAGCATGCTGCCGGTTCAAGGTAGCCGCGGTATGCAGGTGACAGATGGCGATTGCGAGAGCGTCAGCTACGTCAGCAGGCTCGGGCGGCGCCGGGAGCTCCAGAAGTCGGGCCACCATCAACTGCACCTGAGATTTCTCGGCCCGGCCATATCCCACAACGGCGGACTTGATCGAAAGCGGTGAGTAGGCCGTCACGGGCAGTCCGGCTTGCGCGGCCACCAGCATAGCGACTCCGCGAACGTGGCCGAGTTTCAGCGCCGACTTGGCATTGACGGCGTAGAACACGTCTTCGATGGCGACCAGCTCTGGTGCATAGGTGCCGATGACTTCGGTGAGGCCCCGGCAAATGGTCAGCAGACGCAATTCCAGCGCCTGGCGGGGTGAAAGACGGATGGCACCGCTACAGAGGTGATGAAGCGCACCTTGTTCGTCCTGCTCGACCACTCCGTAGCCGGTGTATTCGCCGCCGCAATCTATGCCAAGAACTCGCATGCTTGCGCCGAGTGTAGCAGGCTGGTGGGCTGCGGGGGAGTTACGATTGAGGCATCTGCGGCTTCATGCGCGCGGCCAGCCGCCCAGTAAGCATCAGTCCTAACATGCGAAAGTCGCTGATGAACGACCAAAAAGGATGGCCGAAGGTGGCGGGCTTGTTTTTCTCCAAGGCGAAGTGCCCGGTCCAGGCGAAACCGTAGCCAACCGGGAAAAATAGCAGCGCGTACCACGGGTGGCCGGAGACGAAAGCCAGAACGACGACGGCGATGCCGAGTGTGGTCCCGACGGCGTGCAAGATGCGGTTGCGCGGGTCGCTGTGCTGCAGCAAATAGAAGGTAAAGAACTCGTCATAGGATTGGAACTTGCGGTCCTCCGCCATCGCAAAAGCCTCCTCGATCAGGTCGCCCAAGTGTGGGAAAGTGTACTACGCCTGCGTTGGGAAGTGCAGCCCGGGACGCCGTTGTTCTGTAGTGTGACTCTGCTGCTGTGCGAAATGCTCGTGGTCGATTACTATTCTTGCGACTCGATAACTTCGCCGGAGCCGGAGACTTCCCTTGCCAAGCCGGAATTTTTTTCTCGCACTTGTCGCGGTGCTGGTCGGCGCGACAGGAACATTTGGACAAAGCCCGTTCGCACCCAAAGTCACGGGGCCGCTATCGCAGCGAGTCGTGGCATACCAGATCGACGCCAAGTATGACCCGGAGAAACACACCGTCGACGCGACCGAGACCCTCACCTACCACAACCTGACCGGGCAGCGCCTCGATCACTTTCCCTTCCATCTCTACCTCAACGGATTTCAGCCGAATTCCACGTGGGTGCACGAAGCCCATCGCGATGGGAACTTCCGCACCAGTACGTTTGAGGACGGCTGGGACCCGAAGCGCACCGGCTCCAGCGAGATCACTGCACTCGAAGTTGAGGGGATGGGCGACCTCACCAAAGCGATCAAGTTCATCGCGCCTGACGACGGAAACGCCAAGGACAAAACGGTGATTGACGTTGCGCTACCGAAGGCGGTAGAGGCCGGCCAGGACGTGGTGTTCAAGATCAAGTTCAAGGCAACGTTCCCGGAGGTCATCGCCCGCACCGGCTACAAGCGGACGTTTTTGCTGGCTGGGCAATGGTTTCCCAAGGTTGGCGTATTTTGGAACGACGCGTGGAACTGCCACCAATTCCACGCCATGACCGAGTTCTTCGCCGACTTCGGAACGTACGACGTAAAGATCACTTTGCCGAAGAGCTACATCATTGGCGCGACAGGCGTGCAGACGAGCGACACCGACAACGGCAATGGAACGAAGACCGTCACCTTCCACGCAGAAGACGTACACGACTTTGCCTGGACTGCCGATCCGAACTTCAAGGTGTTGGAAGAAACCTTCACTGGCAGCGTCGGCCCGGTGAAGATCCGTCTGCTGACCTACGACAGCTACCGCAGTTCCTGGCAGCGGTACCTCGACGTGATGCAGGGCAGCATGAAGCGGTTCGACGAGTGGTATGGGCCTTATCCCTATGCCCAGATCACGGTGGTGGATCCGCCACACGGCGCCATGGAAGCCGGTGGCATGGAATACCCGACATTTATCACGGGCGACACCCTGTGGTGGGCGCCTAAGGGGCAGAAGTTACTGCCAGAGGGCGTCACCGAGCACGAGTTCGGGCACCAGTACTGGTACGCCATGGTCGCTACCAACGAGTTTGAGAATGCGTGGCTCGACGAAGGCATTAACAGCTATACCGAAGTCAAGGTCACCGACAGCCTCTACGGCAAGAACACCAGCTTCCTGAACTGGATGGGCGCACAGATGGGGGACGCCGCGGAACAGCGCCGCAACTACCTTGGTGTGGCGGAGACAGATCCACTCTCGCGGCCCAGCTTTCAAGACATGAGCATGCGCGCCTACGGCGGTGTTACCTACGGCAAGACCGCGACCATGCTACTGACCCTGGAGAACGTCGTAGGCGAGCAGGTGCTTACAGAAAGCGCTTCACGCCTATTTCATGAAGTACCGGTTCACACACCCCACGCAAGAGGACTTTCTGCGGACGGTGAACGAAGTCGCCGGACAGGATCTCGGCTGGTATTGGCAGCAGGCGGTGTACGGGACCCAGGTGCTGGACTACAAGGTCAGCAAGGCGGAATCGACCCGCGTGGATTGGGCGAACAAAGACGCCCCCGACGAGAAGAAAGGCGAGACCCTTTACTCCACGGACATCCTGTTGCAGCGCCTTGGCGACTTTGTGTTTCCCGTCACGGCGCAAATCAAGTTCGATAATGGCGAGACCATCCGCGAATCTTGGGACGGCCGCGACCGCTGGAAACGCTTCGTGTATGTGAAGAAAGCCAAGGTGCTCTCGGTTGAGGTCGATCCCGATCACCAGATCACGATGGACCGCGACTACCTTAACAACAGCATTGCCACCGAGCCCCAGCACAAGGCGACCCTGAAGATTGCCACGTACTGGACCTTCCTGACGCAGTTCTTTGCCCAGATGCTGAGCTGGCTGACCTAACCCGGGAGACGACAATGGCAGACGAAAATAAAGGATTGGTAGCTGCCGGAGCCGCCCTGGTGTGGCGCCGCCAGCGGGTGTTGTGGTGGGTGTTCGTAGTGAACCTGGCCACCGGACTGCTGGGAGCCGCCGGGGCCCGGGCACAGCTCGACAAGCTGTTGAAACACAGCGTGGCCGGTGAAGGACTGAGCAAAGGCTTCGATTTCGGCATGTTCCTGGAGTTGATCAGCCGTCCGAACGCCGACTTAATGCGTTCATCAGGCAGCTCGTTTCTGTTTGCCTTCCTGTTCCCGCTATTCATGATCTTCGTGGCGGGCGGCATTCTCTCGGTCTATCGCGAAGACCGCAGGTTTACTGCCGGGGACTTCTTTGCGGCATCGGGCGCGTTCTTCTGGAGGTTTGTGAGGTTGGCGCTGTTTTCCGCGGTACCGTTGGGCATTCTGGCTGGGATGTTGATGGGGGTCAACAAGCTGTCGGACTATGTGGGCGACCGCACGGTTTCAGCCCAGACCGGCTTCTACATCCTGCTTACAGGATGCATCGTAGTCATATTGATGGTTCTGTTCGTCCGGCTTTGTTTCGACATTGCCCAAGTTCGCGCCGTGGTGCAGGACGAACCTAGGATGTGGCCGAACCTGTGGAAGGCGCTGGGGATCAGCCGGCGAAAGGTTTTCACCTTGTTTCGCGTTTATCTGTGTATTAGCGGCGTGGCCTGGGTCACACTGGCAGGCGGACTGTGGTTGTGGGCGAAGTTGCCACCTACGGCAACGCCGGTCACGTTTCTGTTGCTGGAGTTCATCATCTTCATGCAGTTGCTCACGCGGCTTTGGCAGCGGGCAAGTTCGATGACCTGGTACCAGCGGCATGCGGTGATGGTTCCAGCGGACGCGGTGGACTTCACGACGCCACCACCGGTCGAGATGGTTGACGATGCGGCACCTTCGCAGGAGCAGGCGGCGATTGAGAGCACCAATACTCCGGAGGATAGGGAGCGAAGCGGGCCAACCGAATCTGGGGCATAAAAGAACGGGGCGCACCAGGCGCCCCGCCATTCTCTAGCCTGCACAGTGGCTTCGTAGCCGCCGAGTCACTCTCTAGTCGACTGATCCAAACGACTTCAGGTCCTCTGGTCCTTCTTGCAGTGCGACCTTCTCCGTGCCCTGAACCATTACCCGGACCGATTCCACTACGTCGGGGTTGGCCAACGTCGTGATATCGCCGGTGTTCATGTTGTTGGAGAGGGCCGCCAGGACACGCCGCATGAGCTTGCCGGACCGTGTTTTCGGCATATCCGGAACAATGAGAATCCTGCGCGGACGGGCAATCTTGCCAATCATCGTCTCAATGACGTGATTGACCTTGGCCAGGATCTCATCATGCTGGGTCGGCATTACATCAGGCTGGAGGACGATATAGACCTCGGGCACGCGGCCTTTGATCTCGTCGACCACCGGCACCACCGCCGCCTCTGCCACCTCGGGAACCGTCAGGCATGCAGACTCGATTTCCTTCGTGCCGAGGCGATGGCCGGCGACGTTAATGACGTCATCCACGCGTCCCAGGATCCGGAAATAGCCGTCCACGGCCAGCACGGCTCCATCCGCCGCAAAATATGGCCAGTCACGCCAGTCCTTGCTGTTGGGGTCCTTGCAGTACTTCGCGTAGTACTGGTCGACGAAGCGCTGGCGATCACCCCAGATGGTTTGCATGATGCCTGGCCATGGATTCCGAATGCAGATATTCCCCGCCTTCCCCGAACCGGCGGGCACAACCTCTCCCAACTCGTCAATGATTACGGGGAAAATGCCCGGCATACCAGGGCCGGCGCTTCCCGGCTTCATCGGATTCAGGGCCGGCTTGGTGGTGCACAGGAACCCGCCATTCTCAGTTTGCCACCAGGTGTCCACAATCGCTGCCTCGCCTTTGCCCACCGTTTCGTAATACCAGCGCCAAACCTCTGGCTCGATGGGCTCTCCCACCGTGGTCATGTGCTTGAAATGGTAGTTGTACTTCGAGGGCTCATCGTGACCGGCCTTGCGTAACATGCGGATGGCCGTAGGCGAGGTGTGGAAGATGTTCACATCCAGGCGCTCAGCGATTCTCCATACCCTGCCGGCGTCGGGATACGTGGGAACACCTTCGTAGATGACGCTGGTGGCGGCCAGTGCCAAGGGTCCATAGACGATAAACGAGTGACCGGTGATCCAGCCGATGTCGGCCATGCACCAGTACACATCTTCAGGGTGGATGTCCTGGATGTATTTGGAGCAGCCTGTGACATAGGCGAGGTAGCCGCCGGTGCGGTGTTGACAACCTTTGGGTTTTCCCGTGCTGCCGCTGGTGTACATAAGAAACAGCGGTGCCTCTGCGTCCATGGGTACTGGTGCGACGATCTCACCCGAGTAGTTCGGCAGGATTTCGTCAACGAAGTAATCCCGCCCTTCGACAAACGGGGAAGCGGACGCATTCTGGCCCGGGTGACGCCGCCAGACCAGGACCTTCTCAATGGTCTGGCCTTCCTGCTTGGCTATGTCGATGGCAATATCGGCGCCCGCTTTGTGGTCGAGCAGTTTGCCGTTGCGATAGTAGCCATCCATTGTGATCAGGATGTGGCTGCCGGAATCGGCGACGCGCCGACCGCAAGCCTCGCCGCTGAAGCCTCCAAATACGACCGAGTGAATCACCCCCAGGCGGGCGCATGCCAGCATGGTAATCGGCAATTCGGGAACCATCGGCATATGAATGGTGACGCGATCGCCGCTCTTCAATCCGCAGAAATCGCGCAGCAACGCCGCAAATTCATTCACCCTCACATAGAGTTCACGGTAGGTGACTGATACAGGCGCCTCAGATTCCGGCTCCGGAACAAAGATGAGGGCTGCCTTGTTCTTGTGCTTGTCCAGGTGACGGTCCACGCAGTTGTACGAGGCGTTAATCTTGCCGCCCACGAACCACTTCCAGAACGGCGGATCGCTGGTGTCGAGGGTGGTGTCCCAGTACTTGTCCCAGGTCAACAGATCGGCGTACTCGCGGAAGCATTCCGGGAAATTCTTCTCGCTGAAGCGTTCGTTGATCGCAGGATCGGTCAGATTTGCCTGGCCGATAAACTTCGCGGAAGGATAATAGTATTCTTCCTCCCGCCAATGGACTGCGATTTGGGCCGCGCTGGTCTCAACCACCGCATTCTGCTCAGGAAGGGTTCGAGGCATATCAGTTACTCCTTAAATGTCTGAATTTGTTATGCAAACCGCGTAAATCTCGTCACTATTACCCGGGGTTGACGAAGCGCGCGCGCCGCGTTCAAGCCCATGCGATGGAACATTTTATACATCACCACAACACACTTGCCCGTTGTGGAACGTTACAGCGAGAGCCCCACCCGGTCCGGCCCGTGGTAGTAGCGGGTCGATATACCTGTTGGGTGGTTACTTGCCTTTCGCAGCCCCCGCTGGTAACGGCTGGCTGTCCAGCGCGGCACGCATCTGGTGCCATGCGTGCCTCGCTTCTTCCACCGATCCTTCGTCTTCAATCGTTGTAATATCGCCAGGATTCTTCTCCTGGGTCACAGCCTTCAGCACACGCCGCATGATTTTGCCGCTGCGCGTTTTGGGAAGCATGTCCACGAAGTTCAATTCGCCGATGACAGCTACTGGTCCGAGTTCGTGGCGCACCTGGTCCAGCAACTTTTGCTTGAGTTCTTCTGACGGGGTAAAGCCCTGTTTGAGCACGACGAAGGCAGAGATCACCTCGCCCCGCAGTTCGTCGGGCCGCCCAATGACGCCCGACTCCGCCACCGCGGGATGGCCGAGCAGAGCGGTTTCGACCTCGATGGTACCGATGCGATGGCCGGCAATCTTGATGATTTCATCGGCACGGCCAGCGAACCAAACGTAGCCGTCCTGGTCGATTTGCGCGGAATCGCCGGTGTAATAGACACCAGGGATGACCTGCCAATAATCGCGACCGTAGCGTTCCTTTTCCCCCCACAGTTCCGGGGTCAATCCCGGAAAAGGCCGCTTGATTACCATGATGCCTTTTTCGTTAACGCCGCAGGGGGTGCCGTCCATCGACACCACTTCGGCGTCGATGCCTGGCATGGGAATTGTCGCGCAGCCCGGCTTAATGGGCAACATTCCCAACCCGTACGGATTGCCAAATACCGGCCCGCTGGTTTCGGTTTGCCACATGTGGTCGATGACCGGAATTTTGTTTTTGAATATCTTCTTTTGCAACCATTCCCAGGCGGGTGCATTTAACACTTCGCCCGCGCAGAACACGCGTTCCAGATACTCGTAATCCACATTGGCAAAGGCCTCGTCGCCGTACCGCATCAGCAAGCGCACTGCGGTGGGAGAGGTGAAGATGCCAGTCACGCGATACTGCTCAATCAGCGCCTTCCAGTTGGTATCCGGAGCCGGATAATCGAGCGCGCCTTCAAAGGCAATTGTGGTGGCGCCGGCAATGAGAGGCGCGTAGATGATGTAGCTGTGCCCAACGATCCAGCCGATGTCGGATGTTGACCACCAGACATCGGTGGGCTTTAAGTCAAACAGCCACTTGCCCATGCTGTGGATGTGGACTTGGTAGCCGCCGTGGGTGTGGACGGCCAGCTTCGGCGTCGCGGTTGTGCCCGAAGTAGCCAGGATGAAGGCTGGCTCGTTGGATTCCATCGAGACGTATTCGCCGCTGTTACCAGCGGCATGCGCGAGAAAATCTTCCCAAAAGATATCGCGTCCCGCGCGCATCGGAGTTTCGCCGGCTACCCGCTTCAGGACGATGACATGCTCGACCTTGTCACCCGCATTCTCGAGGGCCTCGTCGACGATCCACTTGAGCTGAGTGTCCTTGCCCTTGCGATACGTCACATCGGCCGTGAAGACAAGTCGCGAACCACTCGCCTGGATGCGGTCACCCAAGGCCTTTGCACCAAAACCTGCGAACACCACCGAGTGAATGGCACCGATGCGCACTGTTGCCAGCATCAAGATGATCGCCTCGGGGGATATCGGCATGTAAACCGTGAGGCGATCACCCTTCTGGATGCCCATTCCACGCAACGCCGCCGCCACTCGTTCGACTTCGTGGAGCAGATGCGCATAGGTGTAAATACGGCGTTCGCCGCGTTCGTTGAGGTAGATCAGAGCGGTGTGTCCGCCCCAACCGCGCTTCACGTGGTAATCGAGCGCGTTGTAGGCAAGATTCGTTTGTGCCCCAACAAACCACTTGAAGGTCGGCGGAGTCCAATCCAGCACGCGGTCCCATTTACGGAACCATGGCAGCTCGTTCGCCGCGCGTCCCCAAAAAGCCTCCGGGTCCTGCTTTCCTTCCTCGATCCATTTCTGAACCACCGGGTTGACCAGGTGGTGCGCGGAGTGCGGCGCCGAGCCATCGTGCGGTTTCGCCATGTCCCTGGAGGTGGCATCCGATTGAGTCACTTGTGCCAAGATTCGCAGTACTCATAATGAAAAAGACTCCTCAGAACTCAGCCCGTCGTCGGAAGTGAGTCCCAACGCGGGAACTTTAGAACGGTGTCCCGGGGGCGACGTGGCGTCGCCCCCGGGTCAACATGTGGTTCGTGATTACTATTCGTGCTTGGGCCGGCGCGCCATCAGTTCGGCAATCAGGGCAATCAAGGCCAGGACTGCGGCTGTATAGAACGCCATCTGGTAATTGTGATACTTGTCGTACAACTTACCGCCGATGCGGCCACCGAGGAGTCCGGCCACACCCCACGCTGTGAAGAGCAACCCGTAGTTGATGCCCACGTTCTTGGTTCCCCAGAAGTCGGCTGCAGTCGCGGCGTTGACCGAAAGCTGGGTGCCGTAGCACCAGTAGACGATGAACAGCATGACGAAAAGCGCCACTACGTTGCCGCCCACCTGATAGAGAATCGGCATAGCCACCATCGAAATGCCAATCATCAAGCGCAACACGTTGATGCGACCCAGATGGTCTGACATCCATCCCGACAGGATACGGCCTGAGGCATTACCGACCGCACCGACCACCAGGCCGAGGGAAGCCAGGGTAATACTCGGTATGCCAACGCTCTTGGCAAAGGGCACCAACTGGCTGATGACCATCAGACCCGCCGCGCAGCCAAACGCGTAGGCAATCCACATAAAGTAGAAGGTCGGCGTCCGCAGCATTTCACCCGGGGTGAAGTCATAGGTGGTAGCCGCAGCCTTCGAAGTCGCAGTCGGCGACCAGCCAGCCGGCTTGTAACCGGCGGGCGGATTCTTCAGCAGGAAGGCGCCGATCACGGTCATGACCAGGAAGATCGCGCCCAGGACCTGGAAGGTGGTGCGCCAGCCAAAGGTCGGAATCAGGTAACTGGCAGACAGCGGGCCAAAGATCGCGGAACCAGCGCCGTAGCCTCCCACCGCCAATCCCACCGCCAAACCGCGCTTATCGGGGAACCACTTTGCCATTACCGGAATCGGCGTGGCATAACCGAAGCCGTTACCCAAGCCTCCTATCACGCCGAAACAGATGAACAGGTACGTCAGACTGCTGGTGTAGGAACATAGAAAGAAGCCCAGGCTCACCAGAATTGCGCCGGTAAGCGAGACAAAGAAGGGCCCCAGCTTGTCCTGCAGCCGCCCGGCAACGATAAATGTTAGAGCGAACACTACCACCGCGATGGTAAACACCGTCGATGTGTCGGCGCGTTTCCATCCAAACTCTTTTTCCAGCGGGGCAACGAAAACGCTCCAAGCGTAGAGCGACCCCAGGGCAATGTTCATCAGCAATCCGCCGATTACACGCCACCAACGGTTCAACCCGATGCTACCAATCTCGACTGAGTCAGCCTTATTTGTCACTGTTGCGCTCATATGATGCCTCCCTTTCCACGGCGACGAAAACATATCATTCAACGCACGCGGCAACAACCTAGAATGTGTGACTATTCTGTGCCCACGGCCGAAGGGGGTTGGTACGTGGCGTAACGGGCTGTCCGCGTGGCCTGGTTAACGTATTCAAGTCCGCCTCCGAATTTATCAATCTGTCATCTCACTGTAACTAAGTCTTCTGCGTACACCCGACAAACATGCCTTCCTGCAAACCAAAGGCGGGAGGCGCTTGGGGTAGAGGAGAGTGGTCGTTGTCCCCAACCCGTCTGTTGCCTGACGCAAACCGGAACTAGAATTCCGGATGCCCTGCCGCGATGGGAACCACCTCAGCCGGGCCCAACGGGTTGAGGCGATTAGACCGTATCGCCTCCCGCCATAGTATTGAGCCGTTGTGGGCGGGATTTTCCGCCACGCCTTGGCCAAGGGTCTGTGACGTAAGATACGGATTCTTGTGATATACATCACGTTAGAGGTGGAGTTCGACGGAACGCCACTGCGGCTGGCTTTCGAAACGTTGCGAAGCACAGTCCGGTACCGGATCCAATGAATGAAGTGTGCAACGTCGACGTTTCGCGCGCATCAGATTCAACTGTGGGACTTTGAGGCGAGCGGTGATACCATGTTAAGTAATCGTTACGGAGGCACCTGTGGGGTCACCTTACGGTTTTGAGCTGGTGGAGAATTGTGTAATCTGCAAGTTACGGAGTGACAGCTTTTTTTGTTCGCTCCCCAAAGGCGCCCTAGAAGCCTTTGACAGGGTTAAGTACACTGCCTCTTATCCAGCCGGGGCCGTTCTTTTCGTCGAAGGCCAATCGCCCCGCGGCATTTACATGCTGTGTAAGGGCCGGGTCAAGCTGTCCACCACATCCGCCGAGGGCAAGACATTAATCCTTAAGATCGCTCAGCCTGGCGAAGTTCTTGGCATGCACGCTACTGTTTCCGGCACGCCTTACGAAATTACGGCCGAGACTGGCCAGCCATGCCAGCTCAATTTCATCAAGCGCGAAGACTTTCTGAAGTTTCTACAAAACCATGGCGACGCCTGCCTGAAGGCGGCGCAACACCTCAGCAAGGATTGTCAGAGCGCTTACCAGCAGATTCGCAGCCTGGGGCTGTCCCACTCTGCGCCCGAGCGCCTGGCGCGCCTGCTGTTGGAATGGACCGCCGCCAGCCCGGATAAAGCAGAACCGAAAGTGAAATTGGCTCTTACCCACGAAGAAATCGCCCAGATTATCGGCACTTCACGCGAGACGGTTACGCGTGTCCTCGCTGATTTCCGCAAGCGCCAGGTTGCCGTGCTGAAGGGCTCAACACTCACTATCCGCAACAAGGCGATTCTCGAGAAACTGGTTGGCGCCTAGCAAATCCGCGGCAACTGTTCCCCGCTCAACATATCGAGCACGCGCTCGGTTCCCAGCCGGCTCTTCATGGTCACCATGCCAGTGGGCTTTTCCGACACTCGACCGATGCGCACGGCACCGCTGCTGACGTCGTGACGGGACAATACATCTAATGCACGAGCCGATTCGTGCTCGGGGACAATCGCGATGAACCGTCCTTCGTTGGCGAGGTAAAGCGGGTCGAGTCCCAGGATTTCGCAAGCCCCCACGACGTCTTCGCGCACCGGCACCGACAACTCATCGATGCTGATGCGGACCTTCGCCGTCTCAGCAATTTCGATCAACCCGCTGCTCAATCCGCCGCGCGTTAGGTCGCGCAGGCAGTGAATTTCGATCCCGGCTTGGAGCAATGCTGCGACCGGCTCCCACAATGGCGCGCAGTCCGACTCGATCGCGGTCTCGAATGAGAGACCCTCGCGCATCGCCATGATGGCGATGCCGTGCCGCCCCACATCGCCGCTCAGCAGCACGATGTCTCCGACGCGCACGGATGCAGGAGATATCTGAAGGCCATGCTCGACCACACCAATTCCCGCCGTGTTGACGAAGATCCCGTCGCCCTTGCCCTTGTCCACAACCTTGGTATCGCCGGTGACGAGTTGCACTTGCGACTCCGCGGCAGTGATTCGCATTGACTCCACGACGCGACGCAGCGACTCCATCGGGAAACCTTCTTCCAGGATGAACGCGGAACTCAGGTACAGAGGGCGCGCGCCACACATCGCGAGATCATTGACGGTCCCATTGATGGCGAGCGTGCCGATGTCGCCGCCCGGAAAAAACAGAGGCTTCACGACATACGAGTCGGTGGTAAACGCCAGTCGCGCGCCTGCAATCTGCAAGGTCGCCCCATCATGCCGCTCCAGGAGTTGTTCGCAGCTGAAGCTGGGCAGTAGCAAGCCCTCCAGCAATTCGTGCATACGCCGGCCGCCGCCTCCGTGCGCGAGTTGGACGCGCTCGCTGTCGTTTTGCGGCACAGGACACTGCAATTGAAAGCTCTTGACTTCAGCCACGGTCCGCGCTCCCCAGATTCACGAGTTCATGATGGCGCAGCCGGCGGTAGCGATAATAAGCAGCGCAAGCCCCTTCCGACGAAACCATGGGCGCTCCCAGCGGATGGTCAGGCGTGCAACGACTACCGTACGCCGTACATTCTTCCGGCTTCTTGGCTCCCTGCATCACCAAACCGCTGATGCACTCGGGATCCTCCTCCGCGGTATATCCCGACACCCCAAACCGCGTCTCAGCGTCGAAGTCAGCGAACTCGGATGCCAGTCCCAAGCCGCTCTGGGCAATCTCGCCGATTCCGCGCCACTTGCGATGCACTACTCGGAAAACCTTCGCCACCAATTCTTGAGCCGGACGATTCCCTTCCCGCCGCACGGCGCGCGCGTACTGGTTCTCGACCTCGTAGCGGCCTTCTTCGAGTTGCGAAACACACATGAAGATTCCCTGCAGCAAGTCGAGCGGCTCGAAGCCGGTCACCACAATCGGAACCTTGTACTTCTTCGCCAGCGGTTCGTATTCTTTGAAGCCCATCACGGTGCAAACATGTCCGGCCGCCAGGAACCCCTGCACGTGGTTTTCTGGCGACCCCAGGATCACCTCCATCGCCGGAGGCACCAGCACATGCGAGACCAGGATGGAATAGTTCGCAAGCCCCATCTGTTTGGCCTGGTACACCGACATTGCGTTCGCAGGAGCAGTCGTCTCGAATCCCACAGCAAAAAAAACGATCTGTTTCTCTGGATTCTGCGCCGCAATCTTTACGGCATCGCTGGGCGAGTACACAATGCGTACATCGCCGCCAGCCGCTTTCACGCTGAACAAATCGCCCGACGATCCCGGCACCCGCAGCATGTCTCCGAACGAACAGAAAATAACATTCGGTTGCGCCGCAATCTGAAGCGCCTTGTCGATCAATTCCAGCGGCGTGACGCATACCGGGCATCCCGGTCCGTGCACGAGCGTGACTTCTTTGGGTAGCAGTTCGTCGATCCCGTACTTCACAATGGAGTGCGTTTGCCCGCCGCAAATTTCCATCAGCGTCCACGGCCGTGTCACGGTGCGGGCAATCGCTTCCGAGAATTGCTGCGCTGCCGCCGGGTCGCGGTACTCCTCAACAAATTTCATGCCTCACCCGCCTTGGGCTCCAGTTCTTCCAGCTCACCCATCTGCTTGAGGATTTCGAACGTCCGCATGGCTTCGGCCTCATCCACCACGCTGATTGCGAATCCCACGTGCACCAGCACGTACTCACCTTCGCGAGCTTCGGGAACATACGCCAGGCTGACCTCTTTCGTGATTCCGCCAAAGCTCACGCGCGCCGTCCGTGCGAAATCTTCCCCGTTGGTGCTCAGAATCTTTCCCGGAACCGCTAGGCACATACGCTTTGCCTCTCTCCCTGGGTTGACTTTGCCCTCGCACGCGACACGGCGGCCACCTGTCCCAGCGCAATCCCTCCATCATTGGGAGGCACCCGCTGGTGCCAGTACGGCCGGAATCCCTCCGCGCGTAGTCGCATCACCGCTCGCTCGGTGAGATAGCGGTTCTGGAAGCACCCCCCGCTAAGCGCTAACTTTTCCTCGCCACATTTCTTGGCTACCCGAACCATCATCTCCGCCAGCGTGTTGTGAAACTTCGTCGCGATCAATCCGGACGCCAAACCGCCGCAACTGTCGTAAACGATCGCCCGAATCATCGGCGCCCAATCGAGGCTGCTGCCGTCGTCGCCATTCACTAAGTCAAATGGATAATCTGAATCTGTCGCCGCTTGGTCAGTCAGAAACTCTAACTCCATTGCCGCCTGGCCCTCAAACCGGCAAACCTGCCGCACGCCGAGGATCGACGCCACCGCGTCGAACAGCCGCCCCGCGCTCGACGTTCGCGGACTTCGCAACCCGCGTTCCAGCATCTCCTCCAGCAGTCGGCGCTCCTCGGCGGAGAATGCCTCCAAGGTTGGCAGGCTGCCGAGTTCTTCAAGTTCGTCGCCGAATGTCTCGCGCAATATCGACAATGCCACCCGCCGCGGCTCTTTCACCGCCTTCTCGCCGCCGGGCAGACGAAACGTTCGCAGATGGGCGAACCGCTCGAAACCCCTGGGAGTGATGCGCAAGAACTCTCCGCCCCACACCGTATCGTCCGGCCCGTACCCGCTACCATCCCACGAAATGCCAAGAGCAGGCGGTTCGATCTGGTTCTCCGCCATGCAAGATAGCGCATGCGCATAGTGGTGCTGCACCGCTATCACCTCGGCCGCGCATTGCTTGCGGGCGTATTGCGTCGAAAAATAATCCGGATGCTGGTCGCAGGCCAGCACCGCCGGATGAAGTTCGTACAGCTCGGCGAAGTCCGCCAGTACCTGCTCAAATGCTCCATACGCAGCGACGGTTTCCAGGTCGCCGATGTGTTGGCTGATGAACACCTGCGCCCCAACCGACGCGGCAATCGCGTTCTTCTGGTGCGCCCCAACGGCAACGACATCCGGCACGGCTTCGTGCAGAAACACCGGCAGCGGCGCAAACCCGCGCGCCCGCCGCAGCACGAGTTCCCGCCCGGCCATCACCCGCACCACGGAATCATCCACATGCCGCACGATCGGCCGATTATGCACCAGGAACAAGTCGGCAATGCCCTGCAACCGCAGCACCGCCTCTTGCTCATGCGTGCAGATCGGCTCATCGGAAACATTGCCACTCGTGGCCACAACCGGAATCCCCAGCTCTTGCATCAACAAGTGATGCAGCGGCGTGTACGGCAACATCACACCAAGATTGGGATTCCCGGGCGCAATCGATTCCGCGAGCGTTTGGCGAACCTTCCGACGCAGCAGAACAATAGGCGACTCGGGAGAGAGCAGCAGGCGCTCTTCCAGCGCCTCGATCTGAGCAAATTCGGCGGCGAAGCGAGCGACGGGAACATCAGTGCCAGCGGCTTCTCTTCCCTCCGTTTGCGCTGGCGAAGGCGGCGTACTGCCAGTTCGTTCGTCGCATCCACTATCAAGTGGAAGCCGCCCAATCCTTTTACCGCTACAATAGTCCGTCTCGAATTGCCGCCACCGCGCGCAATAGCGCTTCGTCGTGCTTGCACGACGACCTCTCCCGTCGCATTCCACAACTCAAGGTGTGGACCGCACGTTGGGCAGGCGTTGGGTTGTGCGTGGAACCGCCGGTCGCGCGGATTGTGATACTCCGCCGCGCATTCCGGACACATCTCAAAACTCCGCATTGAGGTGCGCGCGCGGTCGTAGGGCAGCGCCTCGATAATGCTGAACCGCGGCCCGCAGTTGGTGCAGTTGGTGAACGGATAGCGGTAGCGGCGGTTTGTGGGATCGAAAATCTCCCGCCGGCATTCACTGCAGGTCGCAATGTCCGGCAGGATCAGTGCCGTCTTGGCTCCGTCTGTGCTCTCGCGGATTTCAAACGTGTCATATCCAACCGGATCCAGGTAGCTGTGCTCGAGGCTTTGGATAAACGAGATTGCCGGCTTCTCCCGCTCGATGCGCAGCAAGAAACGCTGCAGCACCTCCGGCGCGGCCTCGGCCTCGATGAATACGCCCTGGCTGTTGTTGATGACCCAGCCTTTCAAGCGCATTTCTTCCGCAAGCCGGAAGATGAACGGGCGGAAGCCCACTCCCTGCACCGCGCCGCGGATGACGACCATGATTCGCTGGATAGGGCTGCTTCCCACAGGCTGAAGGTAACGGTCGCTATCACATGTGTCAGTGATTTGTGACCATGATCGGTGGTCACTCGATCACGGGGACTTCGAATGTGAGGACTGCCGGCCGGCGCGATACAACCGCTATTCTTTCTTTCCCTTCCCCGGCAATGCCGCCGGGTTCTCGTGTGTCCTTTCGCGGAAGCGGGCTTTCATCCCGGTGGCCATGGAAACCGCGCTCTCGCCAAACTTCTCGCGCATTCGGTCGGCCGCCGACAGCGCCTGGTTCCACTTGTCGTGGGACGTACTGCCTGCCAAACTGAGCTGCCCGCTCTCTTCGCCAAACTGGGCCGCATGTACCCCAAGCAGTCGAACCGCGGTCCGGTTCCAATTGGCCCGAAACAACTCGCGAATCGCCGCGAACACCTCCGCGTCGACCGCCGTCGGTTCGGCCAGGGTTCGCGCCCTGGTGATGGTGGTGAAATCCGTGTATCGCAACTTGAGCTGCAAGGTTCGTGCGTGTAAGTACTGCTCGCGCAAGCGCCGGCAGACCATCTCCGACAGCCGCGCCAGCATCGCCTCCAGTTTCTCGGCCTCAGCGGTATCGACGTTGAATGTGTGCTCGTGACTGACTGAGCGCGGTCCGTCGTCCTCTCCAATGTCAGAATCAAACCACGCCCCGGCGTCGAGACCTCGGGATTTGCCCGCCAGCGCCAATCCCAGGGCGCCGAAGTTCTGCTCCAACCAGCGCTCCTCGTGGCCTGCCAGATCGCCCGCCGTGCGGATACCTCGATCGTGCAGCCGTTTTTCCATCACCTTGCCGACACCGGGAATTTTGCGAACGTCCAGTGGGGCGAGAAACGCCATTTCTCCACCCGGCACGATGTAGAGCATCCCGTTCGGCTTCGCCTGGTCGGAGCAGACTTTGGCAATCAGCCTCGACGAGCCGATGCCAATCGAGCAGTTGAGGTTGGTCTCGGCCTTCATCGCCTCGTGTAATTTCTGGGCCGCGCGCAACGGCGGCCCGTAAAGCCGCTCCGTTCCGGTCATGTCCACATAAGCCTCGTCGATCGAGACCATCTCTAGCTTCGGCGAGAAGCGGCCCAACACGTGATATACCTTGGCGGAATACTCTCGATAACGCTCCGGATGCCCGTTTACAAAAATAGCTTGCGGACAAAGCTTCGCTGCGGTACGCAACGGCATGGCTGAGTGCACGCCGAACTTCCGCGCCGCATACGATGCCGCCGAGACCACTCCGCGCTCGTTCGCCTGCCCACCCACAACTACGGGCTTCCCTTTCAGCGACGGATCGAACAGCTCTTCGACGGAAACGAAGAACGCGTCCATGTCCACGTGAAAAATAATGCGCTGCGCGGATGCCATCTTGACCGCGATTCTATTCCACTTCGCCGTGCAAAAGCGCTGCGCCCTAACCCTGCAAAAAGAAAGTGGTCATCGAGCGCTGGGCTTAAACTGGTGGTGACAAAGAAAGGTGCTTCAGCGCTGGGAACGCACGCACAAGCACCCGAGTCCCGCTTGCGGGACGAAATATGAAAGCCCAGCGCTTCAGCGCTGGGAAAGCACCCACAGGAATCCGAGCCCCTCGGGGACGACACAATTCCCGAGGACTTTAGTCCGCCCGCACCACACAGAGGACACCATGAGCGACACCATCCAGCAATACAAAGACTTCGTCATCACCAGCTTCATGAAGACCCTGCAGCCCATCGTGGTTGCCAGCGCCGAAGGATGCATTATTCACGACGCATCGGGCAAAGACTATCTCGACTGCTTCGCCGGAATCTCCGTCGTCAACGCCGGGCACTGCAATCCCAAGATCATCGCCGCCGCGAAGGCTCAAATGGACAAGCTCGTCCACTGCGCCTCCTACATCTATTACTCGCCAGCAACCGGCGAATTGGCCGAGAAGATGGCGCAGATCATGCCTTCGCCGCGGCTGCGAGAGTCTTTCTTTGCGAACAGCGGAGCCGAAGCCATCGAAGGCGCACTGAAGGTTGCGCGCCTCTACACCGGCAAACATGAAATCATCTCGCTCCACGCTTCCTTCCACGGACGCACCTTGGCCACGCTCTCTATCACCGGCAATCAGGCACGCAAGAAGCGTGGCGGCCCCTACGCCCCCGGCGTGTCCTTCACCAACGCGCCGTACGTTTACCGTTCTCCGTGGCCGGACGATCCGCGCCGCTGCGTTGATTTCTGGGCGCAGTCGCTAGAAGAGGTTATTCGCTTCTCCACCGCCGGAGACGTCGCCGCCTTCATCGCCGAGCCCGTCATGGGCGAAGGCGGAATCATCGTTCCGCCCGCCGATTACTTTGTCGAGATCAAGAAAGTCCTCGACCGCCACGGCATCCTCTTTATCTGCGATGAAGTCCAATCCGGCTTCGGCCGCACCGGCAAGATGTTCGCCATCGAGCATTACGGCGTCGAGCCTGACGTTTTGGTCACGGCCAAGGGCATTGCTGACGGCTTCCCGCTCGCGGCCTTCACCACGCGAGACGAAATCGCCGCATCGTTTAAGCCGGGCGATCACCTCTCCACCTTCGGCGGCAATCCTGTCTCCTGCGCGGCCTCGCTCGCCAACATCGAGTACATGCTCGAAGAGCGCCTTTGCGAACAGACACTGGAAAAGGGCGTGTATCTCATGGAACGGCTCATGAAGCTACAGCGTGACCTGCCTATGATTGGAGAAGTCCGAGGACTCGGACTGATGGTGGGGATAGAGCTGGTGACTGACGAAAAGCGCTCTCCGGCAACCGCCGAGGCCGAAGCGGTTCGTGATTATTGCCTCGCCGCCGGAGTGCTCGTCGGCGTTGGCGGGGTGTATGGGAACGTCGTCCGCGTGCAGCCGCCGCTGGTCATCACCAGGCAGCAACTCGACCAGGCAGTGGACGCCATCGCGCGCGCTCTTGAGCAAGTGCAAGCGAAGCAGACGGCAACTGCGGCCCGGTAACCTGGGTTCACAATAGGGGGTGCGGGAAACGCATCTCGAGCCCCGCCATCGCATCTTCATAGATGAGCGGTCGAGCGCCGTGCAACGAGGTCTATCATGAGCCACACAACTTCCGCTCCCACCCGCAGCTACGGCTTCTATCTCAACGGCGACTGGCCGACCCATGGCCGCGAAGTGGTCATCACGTCGCCCTTCGACCACAGCATCGTGGCGGTAGTTTGCGAAGCGACCTCCGACGACGTCGAAACCGCCATCCAGTCTGCGGTGGAAGCTTTCACAGTCACCCGCAAGATGACCTCGTACCAGCGCGCAACTATTTTGAGAAAGATTGCAGAAGGGATTCGCCACCGCCGCGAGGAATTCGCCCGCACCATTTGCCAGGAAGCCGGTAAGCCCATCAAGGTCGCGCGCCTCGAGGTCGATCGCGGCATCTACACCTTCGAGGTTGCCGCCGAAGAAGCCACCCGCATCTACGGCGAATACATTCCGCTCGACACCCTGGAAGCCACCTCTGGCCGCTGGGGCCTGATGCGCCGCTTCCCGATTGGACCCGGTCTTCGCCATCACGCCCTTCAACTTCCCGTTGAACCTCGTGGCCCACAAAGTCGCCCCGGCCATTGCGGCCGGATGCCCGCTGATCCTCAAGCCCGCACCGCAAACCCCGGTCACCGCGCTGATGCTCGCCGAAGTCGTCCACGAAGCCGGATGGCCACAAGGCGCGCTGGCAGTCATGCCGATCTCGAACGACAATGCTGCCCTGCTCGTCGCCGACGACCGCATCAAGCTGCTGACCTTCACCGGCAGCGCCGCAGTCGGTTGGGCGCTCAAGAGCAAGGCCGGCAAGAAGCACGTCACCCTCGAACTCGGCGGCAATGCTGCAGTCATCGTCCACAGCGACGCCGATCTCGCCTACGCTGCGCAGCGCTGCGTTGTCGGGGGCTTCGCCTACGGCGGACAGACCTGCATCTCCGTCCAGCGCATCCTGGTCGAGCGGTCGGTGTGCGACAAGTTCACCAAGCTCCTGCTCGACAGCGTCCACAAGCTGAAGTCCGGCGATCCCATGGACGAAGACACCGACATTCCTCCGCTTATCCGCGAGTCTGACGCCGTCCGCGCAACTCTGTGGGTCGACGAAGCCGTGCAGGGCGGCGCGAAGTTGCTCACGGGCGGAAAGCACAAGGGGCCATTCGTGGAACCTACAGTGCTCACCAACACCAGCCCCGACATGCGGGTGAATTGCGCCGAAATCTTCGCGCCCGTCGTCACCGTCGAACCCTACGACGACTTCCGCGACGCTGTCCGCCAGGTCAACAACTCTGCCTACGGACTCCAGGCGGGAGTCCTCACCAACGATGCCCGGCTGATCCAGCTGGCCTTTGAGGAACTGGAAGTGGGCGGGGTGATCGTCGGCGATGTCCCCAGCTTCAGGGTGGATCAAATGCCCTACGGTGGCATCAAGGAGTCAGGGCTGGGGCGCGAGGGACTGAGGTACTCCATTGAAGACATGACCGAACGGAAGTTGATGGTTATGGCGCTCAAGTAGTCCAAAGCAAAATGGCCAGAAACAGGCCGCAAGCCCGCTCTGACCATCTGCCTATATTTTCGCATTTTCAGAAGAATTAAGTACAGGATTAGCGGGACTTATATCTGCACGCTTATCAGGAAGATAAGCGGAACTGTTGTGTTTTGAGCTATTGACAGGTAGGAATTACACGGCTGTAAAAAACCGTATTGCGGGCTCCGATGCCGGGTTCGAGCCAAAGTACAAACGGCGCAAAGGTCGGTACCTTTGCGCCTGAACTGGTCACCAGAAATCGAGCCTACGGTTGGCTGCCTGTAAGTCCAAGCAGATCCAGTTCGGTCGCCTCACTGGCTTCCGAGTTGCTCTGCGGCTGAAGATACTTGCCCGAATACTTCTCGAACACCACGATATGCAGTACTGGTTGACGCTCTTCAATGGGATCAACCATGCCCTTTTCCTGCAAAGGTTGCAGGTAGCCGCGAATCCAGGCGTACTGAGTTTTGGTCAAGCCCCGGCGCGAGAGATCAATGGCAACGCCAGCCAAGTGAGTGGAGGCGGTATCGCCAAATGCGGGTGCTGCAAAGCGGTTATGCCGCCGCAGCCACGCCTGTTGGTCTGCAGTGCGAACCAGCGAGTTTACCTGCAACGGAGTGTGGAACGCCTCGTAGTACGCCTGGCTGAAGTCGTGCAGAAAGTCGCGGGTCCAGGGACGGCAATAACGGCGTGTGTCCAGCAGATTGTCGGCAATCTTCAGCGCATCCGTCTCATCGACCGGAACCAGGTCATTTGCCAGTTCCGACTGCACCAGTTCGAACTCGTTATTCATGCGTGGAACTTCGGAGCGATCCAGTTCGGCATTCTGCGCGACCAGTTTGTCGTGCGAGCCGGGGAACATCGGAGCCCACTTGACGTAACGCGGACGGTACTTGGAGCTTTTTGCAGCGTTAGAAGAGGAAGACTTCTTTTTATGATGGGTCTTGGAACTTTGCGCGGCCTGAACCGCTGCAAACGACGGGATGCTGAGCAGGAGACCGAGGATTAACGGCGTTACAGCATACCGTCTCACACCGGCACGCGGCTGCCCGGAGATCATCAACTGGCCAGAAAACAAATTAGCCCTCCGCGTTATCAGGATGGTGATTCGCTGTAGAACTCAAACTTACCAATGGCACTTAGCGTCTTTGTGACACAGGCATTACAACACATCAAATGCCCCAAGCCAACCGACTTTTCAACTTTAATGCTACCCAAATAGTGGTAGGCCGCAAGGCTGACGTTAAACCATTATACGTCAATAGTTTAGATGTTTGCTACCCGCGATAAATGATCTCGGTCACGGTGCAATCGTCGCTGAGGGGTGTACTTCCCCGAAAGACGCCGACCGCGCTTACGATTCCTTCCATCCCTTGCGTGCACGCGGTCTCCAGGCGATCGGTGCCGAAGAACTCTCCCACGCCGTCTTCCGCCTCGGTGACACCGTCGGTCACAACGACCAAGCGATCACCGGGCCTCATCTGGTGTTTCGCAGAGCTGAATTTTGCCACTGGAATCAGACCCACCGGGAGATTTCCATCGTCCAGTGTTGTAACGGTGTCTCCCGATATGAGGATGGGCGACACGTGGCCACAATTCATAATTTCGACTTCCCCGTTCGGCGACAGCCGGGCAATCACCATGGTGGCGTACTTCTGTCCGCCGATTTTTTCGAATAGGAACCGGTTGATGGTCCCGATCGTATCCGAGAGTTCGGCGTCTTCCGCCAGATGCGAATACAGCATGCCCTGCAAGATCGACGCTACCACGGCCGCGGAAACTCCCTTGCCCGACACGTCAGTCACAATCAGCGACAACCCACGGTCAGTGCATACCAGGTCAAAGAAATCTCCGCCGATGTCTTTACAGGCGTAACTCACCGCGTTGACCTTGGCGAAGGGCACTTCCGGAACTGTCACGGTCATCAGCCGCTGCTGAATGTCTGCCGCAATGGCCATCTCCTGCTGAACGCGGCGAGCCGCTTCCTCGGCCTCTACCAACGCTGCGTTTTCCACCAGTGTGGCGGCGCCGCTGGCGATGGTCCGCAGGATGTCCTGACTCACCAATGACAGCTTGCCGGAGAGGAAGTGCGAGTCCAAGTACATCACACCCAGAAGATCGTTCCCGCCGCCTCTGGTTCCGTCGCCTTGCTTGCCCTGAAAGCCGGCCCGCCGCAGCGGAATACAGATAATGCTCTTCAGGTTCTGCGCCACCACGCTTTCGCGGTTGAGGAGCTGGTCGCTCTGCGAGGTGTCGGTCACCAGGAACTCCGACGCGCTGCTCGCCGCGTCGCGCAATGCTGAACGGGAAATCGTACTGTCGTCGCGGATGGAATTTCCGTCCTTGTCGCGCCCGGCGACCATCACTAATTCGCCGGAGTTCAGGTCGCGCAGGAAGACAAAACCACGTTCGGCCTTGGTGAGGCGCAGCGACGCCTCCAGCAGAGTTTGCAGGACGTCGTCCAGTACGTTGGTATTGTTCAGCTTGCGCGCCGCCTCGAGAAACACGTTCAGCATCTCGAGGTCGGAACCGGTTCCCGAACTCGGCTTCCACGAAGAGAACTGGCTGATGAACTGCTGCGCGATGCTCGAGTCGGAGCGGTCAGGGTCGAACAGGACGAACGACGCGCCTTGCACACCGAACTCCAGCTTGTCGTTGCGCACCAGCTTGCGGCGGGTGGTCTTCTCGTTGTTGACGAACGTGCCCTGCCGGCTGTTCTTGTCTTCGAGATAGATTCCGTCAATCTCGCGCATGAACACGGCATGCTCGCGCGAGACACGTGGGTCGGTCAGCACCAGGTCGCGGTCCTTCAACCGTCCGACGGTAAAAGGAAAATGATCGAGGATAATCTTGCGGCGGTCCGTGCCCTCGACGACCACCAGCGTCATGGGATCGCTGCCCGTCGAAAGGTCGAGCTTCCGCACCCACATCCCAGTTGCACCCATGGCCGGGCTTTCCTCCTGAACAGCTTCTACCAAACTTTACGAGAGTTGTGGCAAGGACTATATTCCAAGCGCAGTCGAATCATCTAGTATAGCTGGCCTTTTCTACATGCCAATCAGCATTCGGATCTACCGCTCGCTTTTGCCCCTGGTCCTGCTCGCCCTCACCGCCGGCGGGCTTTCCCAGCCGGCCTCGCCCGCTCATATCACCGGCTTCACCCCGAAGGGCGCTGACGCCGAAACCAAGCTCGAAACGCAGTTCAAGTCGGCGATTTCGACGGATCGCATTCGCGACTACCACCGTTACTTCACTTCCGTGCCCCATCCCGCCGGCACCAAGGCCGACTACGAGGTCGCCCAGCACATCGCCGACGAATGGAAGAAGCAGGGCCTGGAAGACGTGGTCATCCGCCAGTACGACGTGCTGGGAACGCGGCCGGTCTCGACCATGCTGGAGATGGTGGCTCCGAAGAAGTACACGGCCGTCTTGCGCGAACAGCCTTATAAGGTCGATCCCGACACCGCCAACCCCGAGGTTTCGTCGGCCTGGATCGGCTTCTCGAGCAGCGGCGAAGTGACAGCACCGGTGGTGTACGCCCACAGCGGTAACCCCGAGGACTACGAACTTTTGCGTAAGCAGGGCATCGACGTCAAGGGCAAGATCGTTCTGGTGCGCTACTCGAACCCGTATAGCTACCGCGGGTTCAAGGCCCTCACCGCGCAGCGCATGGGCGCCGCCGCGTTGCTCATCTACTCCGATCCCGCGGAAGACGGCTACAAGAAAGGCAAGGTCTTCCCCGACGGCCCGTGGGGCCCGGAGTCGCACATCCAGCGCGGCGCCATCACGTATGACTTCATGGTTCCGGGCGATCCGCTGACGCCGGGATGGGCTTCATTGCCTGGTGCCAAGCGAATCCCCGAGAGCGAAGCTGTCTCTCTGCCGCACATCATTGCATTGCCGCTGTCGTGGCACGATGCGCAGCCGCTGCTGGAAAACATGGACGGCCCGGTCGCGCCGAAAGACTGGCAGGGCGGGCTGCCGATTACTTACCGCTTGGCTGGTTCGGTCACAGCGCATCTCAAGGTCGAGATGGACAACTCCACCCAGCCGTACTACGTGGTCGAGGCGCGCATCAAAGGCAGCGAACTTCCCGACGAATGGGTGCTGCTGGGCAATCATCATGACGCGTGGGTGTACGGCGGGGTGGATCCCTCGAGCGGAACCGCTTCGATGATGGAGATGACCCGCCAGTTCGGCGCGATGCTGGAGCAAGGCGCGCGCCCACGTCGCACGCTGGTCTTCGCCAGTTGGGACGGGGAGGAAATCGGACTCACGGGTTCGACCGAGTGGGGCGAGCAGTTCTCCGACGAGCTACGCTCCAAGCTGGTCGCCTATCTCAACGTGGATTCGTCTGCCGCGGGCCCGATTTTTCACGGCGGCGCTTCGGGCTCGCTCGCGCCGATGCTGGTAGAGACCACGAAATCGATCGCCAATCCCGATGGCGGCACGCTGCACGACGCATGGCTGAAGTCAACAGCGGTCGAGAGGAAAGAGGATCACGACAGCCAGCCGGTCAGCGACGCCAATGTGGTCAACACCCGCATCGGCAGCGGGTCGGACCATACGGTCTTCTTGAATTTCCTGGGCCGTCCTGTCATTACGCTGGAATTCGACGGCCCCTACGGCGTGTATCACTCCGTGTATGACGACTACTACTGGATGAACCAATTCGGCGACCCTGGCTACAAATACCACGCGGCCATGTCGCAGCTTTGGGGAGTCACCGCCCTGCGCCTCGCTCAGGCCGAGATACTGCCGCTGGATTTTCAGTTCTATGGCGACACCATCAACCAGTTTCTCAGCGAGTTGGAAAAGAACAAACAGTACGACGCAGCAAAGCTGACTCTCGCCGCGGCGCACGAAGCCGCGAAACAACTCGCAGAGGCATCGGCGGACGCGCAGCAAGTTGCTTCAGCCTGCTGTTGCGTCGGGCAAACTTACTGCGGCGCAAGCAGCTTCGATCAATCAGCTGCTGATGAAAGGCGAAGCCAACTTCATCCTTCCGGAGGGCATTCCCGGACGCCCATGGTTCAAGCACATTCTTTACAGCGCCCGGTACACCTACGCACATCTCGAACTTCCCGCCATCACCGAGGCCGTCGAATCCGGCAACTGGCCCGAAGCGCAGCACCAGACCGAAGTCCTGGTAAAAGCCCTCAACGCCGAGACTGCCCAGATGCGGCAGATCGGCAATCTATTGCAATCGAAATGACCCTCGCCCGAGGCGTAAACTGTGGGGCGAATCATCTTTCGGGAGATGCCACGTCACGGCATGCGCCCGATTCATAGTCCGAAGGAGACCTGATATGAAAATCGCAATCCGCAATTTCTGGTTTGTGTTAGCGGGTGCCCTGCTGGTTCAAGTGGCAGCGGCCCAGGTTGTTCCGCATTTTTCGCCATTCAGCGCTGACATGCAAATGACGTCGACTCGCCCGCAAGCGGGAATGCAGGATTCCACCGGTAAGATCTATGTCGGCAGCGGGCACATGCGCCTCGACATGTCTTCCCAAGGTCACGACATGGCGATGATCACCGACTTCGCCACCAAGACCACCGACATGCTGATGGTCCAGCAGAAAATGTATATCGAGCACAAAGCGGGCCAGATGCAGGGACGCGGCCCCGGCAGCAATGCCACTCGCGACATGCACCCCTACGATCCCGAGAACCCCTGCGCCAATCAGCCTGACATTACCTGCAAGAAGATCGGCGTGGAGACGGTCAGCGGCCGCACCTGCGATCACTGGGAAATCACCGACAAGCAGGGCAAGGTTTCCAATGTCTGGATCGACCAGAAGCTGCACTTTCCCGTAAAAGCGACCACTCCGGACTCGACCATTTTGCTCAGCAACATTAAGGAAGGCGAGCCCGAGGCCAGCCTGTTCCAGATTCCTGCGGACTACCGCAAGATGGACATGGGAGGCATGATGCCTCCGGGGATGGGCGGTCCGCCGCACCAGTAGTCTGCCCGAGCACACTCGCTGTCGGGTGTCGGCATTGAACGAGCCAGGTCCGATACGGCCTGGATCGCTCCAGTTTTGGCACGAATCGAAGTTAAATATTCCCGGTTTGGCACCCTTAGGTGGCAGTAGTGCTTGATTAGTGTGGAAAATCGAAAATAACCATACATTGTGAGGCGAATTCGAGTATGCTGTGAGGCGCTGGGACTACCCTTAAGTTGTAGGCCGAACAGCTTCGTCCCAGGAGAAACGAGAGGAACGCCAATGACCGCCAAACGTGTGCTGACTCTGACCCTTCTGGTTCTTTCCCTGAGTGCCCTGAGCTTCGCGGCCCTCATCACTCCCACTAGCGCCAATCTGGATATGGTTGCTAGTTCCAACGCTGGATGCGGCACGGTAACCGATACCGGAACCGATTCGTGGGCAGGAACTCCCACGCTCCTGATGGCCTCCGCTGACGCGATTGCGACATGCGCCGGACCCCGCGGTGTGGAAACAAGAGGAGCCGTGGGCGCCAATTGGAATAGCCCCAAACAAGGCATCATCAAGTTCAACAACATTGGATGGAGAACGAGAAACGTCTCCAGCGGCTTTGCCGACGCCACCGGGGGTGTCGACTTCAGCTATACCTTCACTCCCAACCAGGATATTTGGTTCCGGTTGAACTATGACATCACAGGGGGAGGCGACTTGGGCGGCTTCGGGCTCAATGGCTTCTATGTAACCCTGACTGACTTCAACCCTTTGGACCTTAATACCTCGGGGTCCTTGACTTGGCTGCTGCTGTCGGGCAACTCCTACACTTTGAGCATCGAAAATGGGGCCAACATTTCTGGTGCCTTGGGTACCATCACCGAATCCATGGATGCCAGGTTCGATTTCAATGCCCGTGCAGTGGTTCCGGAACCCTCCAGCCTGCTGATGCTGGGCAGCGGTGTTCTGGCGCTGGCAGGGACGCTCCGCAAGAAGCTGCTCGGCTAGATTATTTCGTCGCATCGCAGAGGCCGTCTCGCGCCGGCGGCCTTTTTTTGTCCTAGCCACCCAAAGGCCTTGGGGCGTCCAGACGTGCTGCGCCATGCGAGGCCGAGTCCCAAATCGAGAAAAATCGATACCCTAAAGGACTTATCACCGCTTTTTCTCTTGCTACAGAATCGTTTTTGTTGTTCCATAACGGGTTACTCAATCCGCCGTCGTTGGCCAGCACAGGAGTCACCATGGATCGCAGAAAGTTCCTCGGCGTCTCGGCTACCGGCCTTGCCGCCACGCTGTTGTCAAAGACTTCCCTTCACGGCTTCCCGCTCCCTTTTGATCAGGACACGAAATTCCAAGCCGACTATCTTCCGTTTGAACCCGGTGTTCCGCCAGAGTCGTACCAATTTCCCAAGAGTTTTTTGTGGGGATCAGCGACCGCCGCTTACCAGGTGGAAGGCGCATGGCAGGCCGACGGCAAAGGACCCTCTGTTTGGGACACCTACGCGCACACCGTGGGCAAGATCAAGGGCGCTGCCACCGGCGACATCGCGTGCGACTCCTATCACCTCTACAAGGAAGACATCGCGCTCTCGAAGTCGCTGAACCTGGGCAGCTATCGCTTTTCCATCAGTTGGCCGCGCATACAAGCGAATGGGACCGGGCCCGCGAATCCGAAGGGACTCGACTATTACAAGCGCGTGCTCGACGAGCTGCACAAAGCCAACATTCGTCCGCTGGTCACGATGTACCACTGGGACCTTCCGCAGGCGCTCGAAGACAAAGGTGGCTGGCCCAACCGCGATACTGCCGGATACTTCGCCGACTACGCCAATATTCTGGTGAAGGAACTGGGCGATCGCGTGAACGCGTGGTGCATCTTCAACGAGCCCAACATCTTTACTTGGCTGGGGTATGGCATTGGTATTCATGCCCCGGGCCGCACCAACTGGACCGACTTCATGAAGTCCACGCATGTGGTCTTGCTGGCGCAGGGACACGCGTTCCGCGCCATCAAGGCCGCGACTCCGAAGGCGGAAGCGACTTCGGCGGTTACGATGGCGGATTGCATTCCCCGCTCGAACTCCGATGCGGACAAGGCGGCGACGGCGGGCTATGAGGCCTATCGCAACTATTGGTTCCTCGATCCCGCGCTGAAGGGGGAATATCCCAAGCCGCTGGCGACGGACAAACTGCTGCAATCGATGGACGTGCGATCCGGTGACATGGATATCATCAAGGTGCCGCTGGATTATCTCGCCATCAACTATTACGACCGCGCCATCTGCTTTGCTGAAACGGGCGCGCCGGCGGGCTTCGAAACGCAACAGGGCGACCAGGGCCCCAAGACCGAGAACGGCTGGGAAGTGTGGCCCGAGGGCTTCTACAACCTGATCACGAAGACCAATGCGAAATACAAGCCAAAGGCCATCGAGATTACGGAAAACGGCTGCTCTTACGGCGATGTGCCGGATGAAAAGGGCGTGGTGCCCGACGATCGGCGGATCGCGTTCTTCCGCGGCTATCTCGGAAGCGTCGCTAAGGCGCACAAGGAAGGCGTGCCGATTCGCGCTTACCACGCCTGGAGTTTGATGGATAACTATCGAGTGGTCGGAAGGCTACTCGCAGCGCTTTGGATTCGTGTTCGTGGACTTCCGCACGCTGAAACGCACAGTGAAGGAATCGGGCAAGTGGTACGCCAAGCTAGCGGCGACCGGCAAATTGACTTAGACCTCCTGAATGGTTCCCGCCCCTCGCCGCATGCGAGGGGCGTTTTTTGCTATGAGAGCGCTTTAGTTCTTCTTCGCGCTTGGCAATTTCAGCAGCCGCAGTTTCGGAACTCGCGAGAAGTGCTCGACATCCGCGGTCACGAGCACGTTATGGTGTCCGGTGAGCGCCGCCGCGAAGGCATCCGCGTAGGGCAGGTTGTATTGGGCTTTGAGTTTCGCCGCGCGCACTGCGTCGTCGGGGGTGACAGCAATCAGGGCCAGCGGGGCCTTCTTCAGCGTCTCAGCCATCGCTGCTTCGGTACTGCTGATACCGATCCGCTTGACCAGACCGTAGTAGACTTCGCCCCAATTAACCGGCGACATGATGATGGACGTGCCACTCGCCACAGCCTGTCTGAACACGTCGGTCACCAGCGGCGCGCCCTCGCCCCTCGACAGAAAACGAAATAACGCGCTCGCGTCCAGCACGTGCGTTCTCACTCAAACTCCCGATCGGGTTCCTTCTCAAGGTCCGGCGGCAGCCCAAGCCCCGCCACAATGCCACACAAACGTTCAATGTCCTCGAATTGTTTGGGATAGATCGCGATCCCTCCCTTGATCCGCTCAAAGCGCACCCGCGTGCCCTTGCCGATTCTCAAATCGCGCCGCAGCTTGGCAGGTATCACCAACTGCCCCTTCGACGTGACCGTGCCTTCCAGATTTCTCATGTCTTACATTTTAGCATAATACGTAAGACGCTACGCCTCGCGCAGCCGTCCCGACGCATACTTGTGCAACAGGCTGGCAATCAGAGTCTGATACGGCAGGCCTTCTTCAACTGCCCGTTTCTGGATCGCTTCCAGGTCTTTGCTCGAGATGCGAATATTGACGCGACGGTCCTTGCGGAACGTAGCTTTGGCGTAGCCTACGTAAGGGTTGCGCTTGGCTCCCTTGACCGATTTCCATTCGCCGCTTTCCACGGATTCGAGGATTCCGCGTTCTTCCTGGTCAAGTTTCATCGTCATCGGCCTCCTTGCCGAGGTACTGCGCCGTCGCCTTTCGGCTTGGGATGATTGTCTTGAGAAACACCACCCGGTGGTCCTCGACGAACGGCACCAGATAAACGTAATCGTCGCGCCGGACGACAAAGATACGTTGTCCGCGGTAGCGTTGCTGGTTGGGATGCTCCAAGACATCGAGCAGGTCCCCCTTGGCAATCAGGAAGACGATTTCTTCAAACCCAATGCCGCGTTCCGCCTTTAGCTTTTCGTTCTTCGGCTCGTCCCAGGTGATGTATTTCAAGGATGAAGATTATCACAATGTGTGCCTTTTGTGTGTACGCGGCGCGGGCGACCGGCCGGCGAGTTCGGCCCCCCGTGCAATTGCCTGAGCCCTTTGCACATCTCCCCTGTGACCCCCGTCCTACCCAACCCTCCGCACCCGCGCTACTCTTGCCTCAGAGAGAGGTCCTACCATGTCTGACTCCGCTTTCAAGTTCTCGTTCGATGCCATCTACTATCACGTCAAAAATATCGACAAGGCCGTCGCCTTCTACCGCGATGTGCTGGGTTTTCCGCTGAAGTCGCGCGATTACGTCGCCCGCTTCGATGTGGACGGAGTGCTCTTCGAACTTGTCCCCGCGAATGAGCGCCAAACCATTGCGGGCCCCGGCAATGCGCGGCTCAGCCTGAGCGTCCCAGACATTCAGGCCGCGGTCACTCATCTCGCTTCAAAAGGCGTCAAGGCATCGCCCCCCAAACAGGAAGTCGGCGGGATGCTCTCGCTGTTTTGCGATCCGGACGGCAACGAGCTTTGCCTGTGGCAAAGCTCGTAGGTTGGGTAGCTCGTCAATACACTTTCGCCAGTCGGCAGCCAACCGCTCAAGTCGCGGCATGTCCCGTCCTTTTCGTCGTGGCAATGCGCTCAGCTTATAATGGGGCAAATCACAGGCGAGATGAACTGGGTAGGTTCGAGCCTCTCTCTGCCGGACTGGAAATTCATTGCATCAAGAAATGCCGACTACAGATTGCGCCACTGTGTCTTTTCCCAAGTCTGCGGCGCGCGCCATGAAGGTTGCTGTCCTCTCATTCGCTTTGACCTGCTCCGGCCTAGCTCAGCAGACCGACCCCTCCGCCAAACCGCCTGATGCGCCATCGGCTACGACGCAGACTCAGCAGGAGCACACCGCGCTGCTGGCAACGAAGTCGTTCTTCTTCCCCAACCTTGCGGTCAATAACAAGCCGCTCACGGTGAAGGAGAAGTTTACCCTCGGTGTCACCAACACGGTCTCGGGTTTCAACATTCTCGGCACGGCCGCGGGAGCCGGCATCAGCCAGGCGCGCGACACTTACCCCGGCTACGGCCAGGGCGCCGAAGGATACTTCAAACGCTGGGGAGCAGCGATGGCGTTCTCTGCGTCCAGCAACATGATCGGGACCTTTGCTATCGCCTCGATGCTGCACGAAGACCCGCGCTACTTCGTACAGGGCTCCGGCAAATTCGGACAATCGGTGAAATATGCTGTCAGCCGCGTGGTCGTGTGCCGCATGGATGACGGTACGACGGGCGTCAACTGGGCTGGCATTCTGGGCCCGCTCGGTGCTGCAGGGGTACAGAATACTTATCTGCCCGAAGCCGATCGAACGGTCGGGACCACCTTTGAGAATTATGCCATTGCACTTGGAATCACCGCCGGCACGAATGCCCTGAGGGAGTACTGGCCGGTGATCGCGAAACGGTTGCGACTGCCCACAGGCCAGCCTGCTTCTACGCCCACTTCCGCTGGCAAGTCATCGTCGTCCCACTGGTAAAGGCTCTAGTACGGGCAGTCGCCGCGCGGCTAACCAGTCTCCATAAAGACCCGAAACACACTTGCCTTTTCAATAAGATAGCCTATCGGTTTCCCTACCGTTCGATGTCCCATTTAACCGCTAAAGTGCCATTTCTACCCGTTTGGTCTAACTTCGTTGGCCGCCCCCCGCAAGCCCGATAGTCTGTAATTGTCGCAAGATGTGCCGAGCGCCTGGAGACGGGTGAGGGCACAGGACTATTTCTCATCGAGGCGTAAATGCATAAACCGATCAAGTATGTCGAGAAGGCTGTAACCATAGCCGCCAAAGGCGCGTGGGCGGTATTCGACAAAGTCAACAGCATCAACCAGAATCCTTCGTTTACGCCGAAGTGGTCCGATAAGCCACTGCTGAAGTCGTACCAGAAGTCGAAGCCTCCGCTGGGCTGGCCCCGCACCACCGATTCCCTCTGCCCCAAGTGCGTGCCTGACATCCGCCAGCAGATCATTGACGGGAAGCTGCCGGTCGAAGTCCTGATGAACGAAAAGGCCGGCGAAATCAAGGCCCAGATCATCGAGCGCGACGGCAAGATCCTGATGGTGAAAGATTGCCCCGAGCACGGCCACTTTGAAGACGTGATGGCCATGGACACCGCCTTCTTCAAGCACCTCGAAGAGGTCTTCCCCGGCCGCGACATTCGCGCCCACAACGACGAGGCGCTCCACCACCACGGCAGCAGCACCGTGCTGCACGGTCGCGGATCGGTGCTCACCATCGATCTCACCAACCGCTGCAACATGATGTGCGATCCCTGCTTCATGGACGCCAACCAGGTCGGCTTCGTCCACGAACTTACGTGGGAAGAAATCAAGACCATGTTGGACAACGCCATCACCATCAAGCCGCGTCGCCAGATGTCGGTACAGTTCTCCGGCGGCGAGCCCACGTTGTCGCCGTACTTCCTTGACGCTGTCGCTTACGCGCGCAAGGTTGGCTACAACAGCGTGCAGGCCGCGACCAACGGCATCGAGTTCGCGAAGAGCCCCGAGTTCGCCAAGCAGGCATTTGAAGCGGGCTTGCGTTACGCGTACCTGCAGTTCGACGGCATCGGTAACGCTGCCAACTCGCACCGCCTGGTCGGAAACCTGTTTGACGTGAAGTTGCAGGCCATCGAAAACCTGCACAATGCCGGTGTCGATATCGTGCCGGTGGTCACCATCGTCAACAACCTGAACAACGAGCAGGTTGGACGCATCATCCAGTTCGCGCTCGATAATCCGAAGCGCATCTCGTTCCTGTCGTTCCAGCCAGTTTCGTTCACTGGCCGCGACGAAGAGATCACCGACGAGCGCCGTCACGCGCAGCGCTACACCCTGTCGCACCTCGCGCACGACGTGAAGAACCAGACCGGATTGGGCGAGCCCACTCGCGATTGGTTCCCCATCTCGTTCATGAGCACCTTCTCTGACTGGGCCGACCTGGTTCACGGGCCTGACAAGGACTGGGGCGCACTGAGCTGCGGCTGCCACCCGAATTGCGGCGTGGGCATGGCCGTGATGATCGACAAGGAAACCAAGGAGGCCGTTCCCGTCACCGCGTTCCTCAACGGCGACACCATCGCGAAAGACATTGCGAAGGTGAACGACGCTGCCCGCGGCAAGTGGATGTCCATCGCCGGCATGACGCTGGCGCTCCTGAAGAACTACGACCCCTTCAAGTCGCCGAAGCACTTCCAGTTCACGGACCTGCTGAAGAAGTTCGACAAGACCTTCGGCGCGACCGGTAAAGACTACGGCAAGGTCAGCGGAGACCGCACCGAGAGCGACATCGAGAAGCGCCGTCGCGATCGCTGGAACTTCCTGTTCATCGCGGGAATGTGGTTCCAGGACCTGTTCAATTACGACTTCCGGCGCACCGAGCAGTGCATCATTCCCTACGCCACGCAGGAAGGCGAAATCAGCTTCTGCGCGTACAACACCGGCGTCGGCTGGCGCAACATCGTCGAGAAGATGCACATGACCGCGACTCTGACCAAGTGGTACGAAGAGCACGGCCGTCACGAAATTTTCGCCGGCAACAAGAAAGTCGCTTTGGCGACCACCGACCACACGCTCAAGCTGGTTGACGAGCACGTGCACGCCGAAGCCAACACGACGCTCGACGATCTCGGCATCGCCAAGAATACCCGCCAAGAGAAGTTCAAGGCGCGCGACGAGAAGATCAAGCAGGAAGCCGAAAACGCCCGCATGCTCGCGCTCTACAAGGAGCACGTGCTGGGTGAGAAGTTGCCCGAGGACAAGGGTGGCTTCGTTCCGCTAGGCAGCATCGGCGGCATCAAGCCGGCGCCTGCTAAGGAAGTTGCTGAGCCTGCTTTCGGCGACTAGCAGTGAAGAGTTATGGATAGTAAAGAACCGGTCGCGCAAGCGGCCGGTTTTGTTTTTGCGGACAAGCACAGGAAGCGAATCGCACTGGACACCCAACCCGCGACTTCTCAGGCGCCGGGCGCATCCACCTGTACGGCTTCGATCATGTCACCATTGACAGTGGCCAAAACCACCTTCACCGGACGACCCATCGCCATCGCTTGGCGTAGTGTTTCGATGACTTCTTCAAACCCTGGATTGGCTTTCGGCAGACGGTAGAAGCGGGCCGACTCCAGAAACACAACTTCGCAATAGTCTCGACCTTCCGGTTCGCGGATATGCGCCACCGTCATCGTCCGCGAAGACCTTTCGGCTTGATTCATAAGACAGTCATGTCACTGCCGATGCCGGGCAACGATTCACCCTTCAGCACGTCGTCAGATTCTGATAATTCAGCAACGTTTGGTCCGTCGCCGTATAGTTCGGATCGGTTGTAAATTGTGTTCCCGCATAATTCGCCGGCGAATACGCCGATCCCGGCTGTATCGAGTACATCGACACATTGGCATTTGCACTGCACGCCAGGTTCTTCTGCGCCGAAAGCCAACTGCTCAGCAGCACCGGTTTGTCGAACATTCCCGGATCGATGACCAGCGCCAGCTCGATGCTGATCGACAAGAACTTGATCCGCACCCGAACCAGCGGAGCCACGTGATACCACCAGAAAACGCAGCAGCCTCCCCACTTGTTCGCTTGCACGGCCAGCGTGTCACCGTTCTGGTTCGCAAAACTGAATACCTTCTCACAGCAATATCCGTACTTCTCGGTAATGATTTTGCGCATCTTATGGGCGCGCGCGTAGCACCCGTCGATCACATATTGAAACGGAATGCACGGCGAGATCGCGTACGGTCCGGGGAGGTTGCACGACTGATTGGCGCAAAACTCGAAGATCTCTTTCGCCTTTGCGTAATTGGGCAAGGTCTTTTTGCAAAGCTTAAAGGCGGGCCATTTCAGCCTGTATCCGACAAGGTTGAACACTGTCGGGTCAACTTTTTCGAGGTTGATGGCCACCGACTTCGCGGGTCTTTCCAGCAATGTTCTGTACTTGCGAAACTCCTCAACTTCTCCCGGCTCCAGCGTGCCGATTCTTTGAATGACTCCCCTGCGCGGGTCCAGAACGACCCGTAGAGGCTCGCTCTTCTTCACCGCCGTGCGCAGGCTACCCATTAGCTCGCGCCGCGACTTCTCCTTTGCTCTGAGCGAGAAGATCTGCTGCTTTTCGTTGAACAGAATCTCCTCTCCACCTTTCGCGCGGCGAATCGCCGCAACCGTTACGATCTCCGTATTTCTCTCCGTTGGCATGATGATCTCCTTTCCCAACAGTTCAGTGCCAGATCGACAGAGCAGCGACTTCTTTCGTTTCGGAGTCTTGCGCGGATTTGGAAGCATTCTGTGCCGAACGGCGGGAAGCGTCAAGCCCCATCTGCAACAATGCAGGGCCGGTCTACCGCGACCGGGAAGTCGACAAAAACTGCCCTGATGATCGGCTGCTAGAGCGTCGAGATTTGCGTTACTGGAATGTTGCGCTGCCTCGCCTGCTGAAGGAAGTGGTCCGTAACATCATCCGCTCCGCGCGACTGTTCGTTCCAGATAACCAGCGCCACCACCGTGGTTCCCGACTGCTTCGCGACCGCTTGCGCGCGATCGAGCAACTTGAGGTTGGTTTCCAGATACCCCTCCTGGCTATCCGGAACCTTGAGCACTTCCACCTTTGCCGTCTTCATGGCCCGGTCGAAGAGCGGCCCCCAATTCCCGGGCCGGTCGGTTACCGATGATTTGCGGAACTCGGCGGGCTCGGCTCCCAAAACCATGTAGCGCTTCACGTGCCGCTCCCCGGCCTCCTGAAGCGCCAGCAGGTCGGCTCCGCAGGCTCCCGAGCACACCAGAGCAATTGGTTCTTCGTGGGCGAAAAACGTCGCGATCTTCTGCCGGACCGCGTCAACATTGGCCGCGGGAAATCGCGCGTCTTGGGCGTCAGGGGCATCCACGCGACGCCCCGCCGCGACTACGACCGGTCCCTTGGCAGATGCTTCCACTTCCATAAGATTCGCCAGTTTCCATCCCAGCGCAAGTCCGCTCAGAGTAGTTACAAATCGTCGACGATCCATAATATTAGAACTCCGATCGCGTCGTTGCATTCTCGTCACGCTCGGGATATTAGCATTACCGGCGGCCGGTGTTTCATGCATTCCGCAGACCGCATAGAATGACACCACTGAAATTATCCCAGTGCTCGGACGGTCCATAATGAACCCATCACTGCCGCACACCATCTCGCTTCTCGCCCACGCCCCCGCCGCGCTCAATGCGCTGCTTCGCGACCTGCCGGACGAATGGACGCACTCCAACGAAGGCGACAGCACCTGGACCGCCATCGATGTCGTCGGCCACCTGATCAGTGGCGAACGCACCGACTGGCTCCCGCGCGCCCGCATCATCCTTCAGTATGGCGAAAGCCGCACCTTCGAGCCCTTCGACATGCACGGCCACGTTCGTGAAATCGAAGGCAAGTCGCTCAGCCAGTTGCTCGATGAGTTCGCCGATCTCCGAACCAACAACTTGTTCGAGTTGCGCGCCTGGAAGCTCCAACCTGCCGACCTCGACAAGCGCGGGATACATCCTTCCCAGGGCGTAGTGACCCTCTCCCAGTTGCTGGCGACATGGGGGGCGCACGACCTGACGCACCTGCACCAACTCTCCCGCATCCTGGCATACCAGTACCGCGACGCCGTCGGCCCGTGGAGCCAGTATCTTGGCGTTTTGCAGTGCCAGGGGCACAGTTCGAAGTAAGGCAGGTGACGGACGCATAGTCCGCGTCCGTCACGCCTGCTTCACATCCGTTGGACTCGCTAGTAGATCTCGCCCCCGGCCTGGGTTGAACTCAGCACGCCTGCCGTCGCCGACACCGTGTAGTTGACTCCGCCTTTCCCCTTCCACTTCACGACGTTGAAGCTTCCCGAGCGGTCAACTCGATACACGGAAATGTCCAGGTAGGTCAGCGGAGTCTTGGGTTGGCACACCTGCGGGGCGCCCGGCGCCTCCAGGAAATAGATCGTGCTGCTTCCGACCACCTTGCCTTTGCCGTCGCTGTCGATGAGCAGCGCTGTGTGCTCGTCGATCGCAATGTCGCGCGGCGCCCCGTATCCAACCGTTGTTGTACACCCGGCACAGGAACGCCAAGTCGCGGCCCATACGATCACGCGTCACGAAATGAGGGTCGCCAATCAAGCCTTGCAGGAGTGAGATGGTGACGAAATCTCGACCGAGGGTGATCCTGTGGTGGTATGGGTTGGCCAACGCCTGACTTGATTCCACTCCCTGATTCGCCAACGCCGTGTATACGAACTGCGTAAGCACGTTCATACCTGCGCTCGTGCCGCCAATCGGAACTCCCTGCGCGATCAGCGTGTTCAATGCGACCTGCATCGGCGTTCCGGTCCAGAAATTAACGTAGTCCGACTGGTCGCCGCCGGCAATCCAGATTGCCTCGGCATGCTGCATGATGTTCGCGACGTCCGGATCGTTCGCCGCACTTATGTTGGGAACAATCACCGTCGCCACCGAGTTCTCATTCGGACAAAGCTGCTGGATGTATGGGTTATATGCATCCGTGCCCGTGGCGCGAATCACCAGGAAATCGCCGTTGCCGCTGCGCTGGCACATCCATTGGAATGCCGCATCCACATCGGTGCCTCCGCCCATCAGCACCGTTCCGGGGGTTGTAGACGTGGTTACGTCATTCGCATTGCCAACCCGAAAATACGAATACTTCTTGCCCGCGCTGGCGGGCACGACCATGCATGACAGCAAAAACAATACGGCAAGTGGTTTCATGGACGACCTCCGTCAGCCGTTCACTATAGCCGTTCGTTGCTTCACTCACAAACGCAAATCGCCGATACAGGAAGCTCCGGCTCGGCGATTTGCAAACTGCGGTTTCGTGCGTGGCTACTACGTTCAGGCAAACGGATTCTCATCCGCGCTGCGCCCGTACACCACCGGCACTGGAATATCCAGCAGCCGGAGGTACACCGAAAGCTGTCCGCGATGGTGATACCAGTGGTTCAGCATAATCGTTCGCACGATCCCGGCACGCGGCACCGTGAATAGGGTCTTGTCGCCAGCCGTCATCGTCCACGGCTGCATCGCCGATTCGTCCGTCATCGACCGCAAACGCTTCTCGCCCTCGGTCACAGCGGCCTCAAACCCCATCAACACGGTGTCCAGGTCCTTGGGCTGCTCGGGAACGAAATTTGCCTGCGACACATCAAAGCCATCGCGTTGCGCCAACGCCGACACGCGGTCTGGAATCTGCGCAATGTGCCACGCGAGCTGCCCCAGTGTCATCGACTTGCCATGCGGCTGCCACGTTAGCTTGTCGGCCGGAACCCTGCTCAGTATCCGCCGCGTGACTTCGACCTCCGCCAGGTATTCCGCAACCGTCGGCTCCATCATCTTGTGCGACTTCTCCGCCTCCCCGAGCAGCATCCCGCTGCTTCTGCGTCCGCATAGCGGTCATGGTGCCGCACCCATGCCATCGCGTGCGGCGTCATGCCCTCTTCGTCACGACCCTTCGGCGTCATGTCGAGATAGTTGTAAGTCGTCAGCAGGATGTCGAGACCGCGCCCGTAAGTCGAATACGTGTGATAGATCTGCCCGTCCGCGTCCTTGTAGAACACGCTGAGCCCCGGCCCTTCCTCCATCGGAAAGTCCCACGAACCGTAGTTGTAGTTGCGCTTTCCTGGCTGCCGATCCGCCTCCGTGAACGACACCTTGTAGTCGTAGTTGAAGTCGCTTCCGAACGACGAAACCCACGGAAACCGCCATCCCATGCGCTTCTTGAAGCCCTCGATCTCCGGCGATGTAGCTCGCGAAACCGCCGCGAAAGCCACATCGCGCTGATCCAGGTGCACCCGCATCCCATCAAAGTTGTCCGCCAGGAACGAGCAGCTCGGGCAGCCCTGCTCCCATCCCGGACCGAACATGAAGTGATACACAACCAGCTGGCTGCGTCCCTTGAACAGCTCCGACAGCGAGACCTTGCCCGTCGGACCTTCAAACACGTAGCTCTTCTCCACTTTCTCCCACGGTAGCTCGCGCCGTTGCCGGCTCAATTCGTCACGCAGCCGGGTGAATTCCTTCTCCTTCTTCAGCAGTGCTTTTCTCGCCGTCAGCCATTCCGCTGGTGAAACGACCTGGGTGTTCAGTTTCTCGGTTGTTGCTGTGCTCATCGTAACTTCTCCTCTGCTTCGATGTTTCGTTTTTTGCCTTGGCGCGAAACGCCCTCGCCACAAGAGCGCCCGACCCGCCGGCCGAAATCGCGCCGCCTACAATCCAAAGTGTTGCCGCCAAACATGCCGGACACATAACCGCTCCCTACCGCTTCGTCGCTTCCGCCCGCTTGCGCGCGCCTTCCAGCATGTGCGCCCAGCCGCCGGTCACGCCTTTCCGGTGATCGTCCTGAATTGCGCCGAACGCCTTATGATGAAACTTGATCAGCGTGCCGCCGTCCGCCTCGCTCAAGCGGTACTGTACGTTCGATACCACAGCGTAGGACATGAACAATGGCCCCGCGAACTCCAACAGGGTCGGACGCTTGATGGCCTGCACGTGCGCCCAGAAATGTCCGTTGTTGTTACCCAAATCTCGGAACCACCTTCCTCCCGGCCATGCTTCCAGCTTCATCGGCAGGGCGTCGCCTTCGGGCGTACTGTTCCCCGGGCCAAGCTGTTCCAGTAGCGCCTCGAACGTGTCTTCCAGGCTGGCGTTGACGTGAATTTCCTGGGCCACGACGAGCGTCAGGCTCTCGATCCCGGCCACGGTTTGCATCGTGCTCATACATCCTCCTCGCTGCTTTTCTTGGGTTGATTCAGCCGTTCCAGACTCTTGGCTTCGGCACGTTCCTTCACCCGGAGCAACTGGTGTCCCCAGAACTTCTCAAACGTCTTCGTCCACTCGTACAAGGGCCGTATCGCGTCGGCATTCGTTCGATACATCATGTGCCTTCCGTTTCGCCGCACCCTCACCAGCCCCACGTTTCGCAGCACCTTCAGGTGCTTCGAAACCGAGGGCTGCTCCATCCTCAACGCGACTACGATGTCGCCCACCGACCGCTCTGTCCCCGCCAGGTGAAACAGAATCTCCCGCCGCCGCGGCTCGGCCACCGCATTGAACGCATCGGAAGTCGTCGCCGCTCGTGCCATGGACGAAAATATATATTCCTATATAGGAATATGTCAAGCGCAATCTTTTCACGCCTCGGCTTCGCCCCTTCCCGCCGATGCCATGAGTTACGAATCTTTACAAAGTTCTTGGAACTGCCTTCCGTTCTCTCACCGAAGCACCTACGACATCGCGAATATCAGACCCGTTCCCACTCGGTGGCGAGGATTGGAGTTTCGCGTTGCACGGAAGTCGGAACCCGCGCGGTTGGTTACGTTTTGCTGTCGCCCTGCTTTTGTTCGGGCCCGCCACCACCTGCCGTACTGCAAATGAATCGTCACCCACGACGGTTGCTGAGTCCAACTACGTCGGCAACCAGGCTTGCGCCCAGTGTCACGCCGCAATCTACCAGTCGTACGGCCAGACCCCCATGGCCCACGCCAGCGGACCCGCCACCGAGAACCTCATCGCCGGCAATTTCTTCGATAAAAAATCAAACGTCTCCTACCGCGTTTACCAGGAGAACGGAAAAGTCTGGCTCAGCTTCGACCGCCCCGGTGATCCTCTGGTGCACGGCAAGCGCGAACTGCTGGACTACATCGGGCAAGGTCGCCGCGGACGAACCTATCTCTTCTCCGTCGATGGCTTCGTCTTTGAGTCGCCGATCAACTGGTACAGCGACCGCCACCTGTGGGACATGGCGCCCGCCTATCACGATGACTCCGAAGCTCCCATGAATCTGCCGGCCGTGATGTCCTGTCTGGACTGTCACGTCAGCGGCATTCGTCCTCCCCTCGACGGCACCGAAAACCGCTACCAGGCTCCCTTGTTCTCGCAAGCGGGCGTCAGTTGCGAACGCTGTCACGGGCCGGCGTCGGCCCACGTCAAAGGCGGCGCTATCGTCAATTCCGCAAAACTCCCGCCCGCTCGCCGCGACGCCATCTGCATGCAATGTCATCTTGAGGGCAATGCTGCCATCGAGCGTCCCGGCAAACACCTGTACGAATTCCGCCCGGGTGACGACCTTTCCGACTACGTGCGCTATTACGTCCGTGCTGACAAGCCGTCCGCGGGACTGGGAGCGAACAGCCAGTTTGAGGCCCTGGCGCAAAGCGTGTGCAAGAAGAAGTCCGGCGACGCCATGTCATGCACCAGTTGCCACGATCCTCATCAATCGCCGTCGCCCGAAACCCGCGTCGCTTTCTATCGCGCCAAGTGTCTCGCCTGTCACGGCGCAGCCTTCGGCGGGAAGCACCACGCCGATCAGCCCGATTGCGCCACGTGCCACATGCCCGCCGACCCTAGCACTGACATCACGCACACCGACGTGACCGACCACCGCATTCCTCGTCGGCCGACTTTCGGACCTGCGTTGGAGAATGTGCGCTCGAATTCCCTGCCTTCCACTCCGCCACTCGTTCCTTTTCCAGATTCAAAGGAAGCTGAAAAAGATTTGCGCGACAAGGCGCTGGCCTGGGAAACCCTGGCCGAGTCCGGTAACGAAGCCGCCGCCAAGCCAGCCGAGCAACTCCTGCGCAAGGCCTTGGCCGAGTCGCCCAAAGACCCCGCGCTTTTATCAGCATTGGGATACAGCGAGCAAAAACACGGTCATACCAAAGAGTCGCTTGAGCTCTACCAGCGAGCGTTGGCTGCCGATCCCAACCTCATCGACGCTGCCAACAATCTCGGTGTTCTCGATGCCAAATCCGGACACATGCGCGAGGCCGTCGCACTTTGGGAAGAGGCGTTTCAGCGCGAGCCCGGAAAAAGCAGCGTCGGCATGAACCTGGCGCGCGCCTTCTGCAGCGCCGGACAAATCGACCAGGCCCGCGATTTCACTCTACGCGTTCTGGAATTTAACCCCGACCTGACCTCCGCCAAGCACCTGTTGCACGAGGTCAATGAGACGCCGCCCAAGTGCGGCCTGTAAGAGTACGTTCCCGGAATTCGTAGCGTCGCGCGCCGTACTCAGGCCGGGTGCCCCAGGTACCCGATTTTCCTTCAGAAATCTTAGTCTGTGGGTGCCCCAGGTTCGCGCGCGTTCTTTGCGCGCTAACCTGGGATCACTGCACTCGGGGTAGATCATGTTGTAAATTCCGTCTATGCCCGCAAGTCTCCGGCGACGCCAGCAATCCGGACAATCCCACTTCGTCACCTTCAGTTGTTATCGCCGCCAGCCCAACTTCACTGACGGCGCAGTGTATGACTTGTTTTCCGTCTGTCTGGAAGACATGCGCCGTCGCTTCGCCCTACGCGTTTACGGCTACGTGGTGATGCCCCAGCACGTCCATTTGCTGCTGAGCGAGCCCGAACAAGGCACGCTGGCCGACGCGATCCACTACTTGAAGTTGTCATTCACCAAGCGACTGCGCAGCCAACGACCCGGTGCGGGGTCCTTCTGGCAAAAACGCTATTACGACCGTAATGTTCGGAATGCCGACGAGTTCACAGTCAAGCTGCGCTACCTGCACCGGAATCCGGTGAAGCGTGGACTGGTGAAGGAAGCAGGCGACTGGCGCTGGAGCAGCTTCCGGCACTATGCTTTCCGTGAGATGGGAGTGGTGGAGATTGAATCGGAGTGGACGGCGAGAGACCGTGAGTTGGCGGCGATAGGCGGGGCGGCCCGAGTGTTCCTGCGCCCAGGTTAGCGCCCAAAAGAGGGCGCGAACCTGGGGCACCCGGCGATTACGATTCCAACTGGCTTGGCTACGGTCGGATACGGACTTTATTTCTTCAAGAACTCTACTCTTCCTGCATTTAAGAACTGGGGACACGAATGAATAGCAACCCGTTCAACACAGCGACTGAAGCCGGTAAATCAGAATCAGTGCTGCGCTCGACAGGACTTGGGACGTGGATGGCTGCAGTATTCATTGGCCACGCAGTCGGCTCGGCTTTCTTTGTAGGCCTCGCTGGTTTCCTCTTAAATGTGCCGGTTAGTAGACTGCTACTACCTTTTGTCATGTTGTGTTACTGCGGCCTAGTACTATCGCTTCTACTCTATTGGGTATCTCTGGCGCGCAAACAACCTAAGTCCTGCGCCGTACGATTTGCAGTCGTAATCTTTTTCTACTTGCAAATGGTGGGGGGGGCTTTCGCAATTAGCGCGATTAAGCTTGGGATGCTGTCGCCAGAAACTACTCTAAGCGATTATGTCCCGTGGCTCGTGCCATTTTCTGCACTTGCTTCATTGGGACTGTACTATATGGTGCGCCAGATGCTCGAAACGAGTAGTAAGGCACCATCTTGAGCGCTGGTGGCCCACATATCCCGTGGCCCATATTTGCCTTCCTTTGGCAAATGTGGGGCTTTGTCCGTCATCGCGACTGAATTGATGGAGTGGGGGCGACAATCAGGCAGCTAGCCCACAGTTGCCTAGCTGGTGGGCCCAGGTAACTTCCGTTCCCCAACGAAATAATCGTGAGGGTGCCCCAGAGCCTGCCCTGAGCGAAGTCAAAGGGTTCGCGCCCTTCTTTTTGGACGCTAACCTGGGAGCGGGACTCTCACCGACTTCGGCGGCAGTTAGCAGTTAGAACTCGACATCGTCTTGGTGTGCGATCCTGAGTGACCGAAGCTCTCCTACATGAGGGCCAGTCGTCCGACCAACCCAAAAATCTAGTCTGGATGCCCCTAGCCCGGCTAGGGCAGGCTTTTCGCAAAACGCCGGGCTCGTGTCAACTCTTTCGCTTGTCACACACCCCTGTGTCCCAAGTCCTTGCCCGTCCCGCTCCCTTCTCGGTAAACCATCTAACGTGAGGCGAGGGATTAGTGTCTTTCGCTCGCGACGCACACTGAGGTGTGGGTCCACAAGGCTCTTTGATAACTAAAAGGTAAACCGAGGCCATCGCGGCTAGTAAACAGTCTCGGCGAACTTACCCCTTTGTTTCTGCGACTTTAGCTATAAGTACTAATGTTTGTCCTAACTTACGCACAATCGTGCGATAAACCCTTTGTTTTCAAGATCCGGTGAGAGGGAAGGGGTACCCATAATGCGGCTTCCGTATCGCCAGACAAACCGCCCGCTGCACGCAAAGAATAGAGCCATCGCCGTCCCAATCAGCGGCAGAGCAAAGAACGTTCGGTTCCAACCTGCACCTGGTCAGCCTACTCAGACCGGTAAATCGCGAACTGCGAAGTCCGGACAACCTCCTGCAGCCATTCGCTCTCTGCGAATACCCGCTCATGAATCAGGTTGTGGTAGATCACGACCACCTCCCGCGGACAGGCCTTCAGCGACTCATGCAGGTTGCCCAACACGGTCCGCAACACGTGCTCCGGAAACGGATTGAACAGGTACAGCCGGGTGCCCCAGGTACCCGATTTTCCTTCAGAAATCTTAGTCTGTGGGTGCCCCAGGTTCGCGCGCGTTCTTTGCGCGCTAACCTGGGATCACTGCACTCGGGGTAGATCATGTTGTAAATTCCGTCTATGCCCGCAAGTCTCCGGCGACGCCAGCAATCCGGACAATCCCATTTCGTCACCTTCAGTTGTTATCGCCGCCGGGTGCCCACCCCGACCGTGTCAAGAGAAGTCTCCCTTTACGCTGCTCCATCCCGCCTTCGTTTGGCGGAGCGGGTCTTTCCTAACGTTTCTGCCGTGGTTCCCTCCGTGTCGTTCGTGCAACCCCGTGGTCGGTTTTCTGGGTTTCTTTCTCCGTGCGCTCGGTGTTCTCCGTGGTGAAGAACTCCAAGCTGGCAACCGACCATTCTCTTCGTTCATCCATCACGTCGAACGGTGATTAACTCGCTTGGTGCTTGACCCCCAACGGGAGTACACTTCCGTCGGAACGATGAGGGAGAGCTGTCGCCCCAAGAGTCGGCAGCCGGACGTTACTCTCATTCCCAGTAGGTGGTTTAACCTGTGACCGGTTGTGTTTGCTCTCGCTTTTTTGCCCTTCTCCCCGCCTTCTACCCCGTTCAATCCCCGATAGTCCGGCCTAACTCTTTTGTTAAGAAGAATTTGCCTCTAAGTCCCACGGGCAGAAGAATTTACGCGGACCACGACCACTATCTCCAATGGAATGAAGAATTTGCAAAAAAGGTGGGGAGGGGGCGCACCCACCAGTATGTCCCAATTTTGGAACCGATGTCCCACCTCCAAAGCCGACTTTCCAGCCTCCGCGCTCCGCTGTTATCCTCGTTTCCAGGACCATTCATTTTGCTCGGGAGGTCACTCCATGACAATGATTCCATCCGCTCGCCGCATGTTGCTTCCCGCCCTTACCGCCGCTTTCGTGCTGCTTACAGCCGCGGCGTTTGCCCAGAACACCATCACCGCCAACATCACCGGCGGAGGGGGCAACGGCAAGTGCACCTTTGAGGTCCGCGTCGACGGTGTCGCCAACGTGCAGATCCGCGGCAACCAGGGCTACATCCAGACCAAAAGCGGCATGCCTGCGCAGTGGGTGCGCCTGAAGTGCAATCAGCCACTGCCCCGCAACCCCAGCAACTTCCGCTTCGCCGGAGTGGACGGACGCGGCAAGCAATACCTGTTCAAGAACCCGAACGGCAACAACGGCGTTGCGGTGATTCGTATTGAAGACAATCGCAACGGAATGGAAGGCTATACCGGTGACATCTTCTGGACCGGCGGCAACAACAACGGCGGCAACTGGAACGGCGGCTGGTGGAACGACAACTGGAACGGCGGTGGTGGCTGGGGAGACAGCGGCAGCAGCCAGAATCCTTCGGGAGAATGGGCTGTGCAAAGCGCCAACTACGGCTCCGGCAACCGTCGTCAGGATGTAACCGGAAACGTGCGCCGCCTGGTCAACGGCCCTGACTTCAGGGTGAACAATCAAAACATGGGAGGCGACCCTGCGGTCGGCGCCGACAAGAACCTGCAGATCGTTGCCCGCTCACAAAACGGGACCATGCGCACCTTTAGCTACAACGAGGGCGCCACGGTCAATTCCAAGATGTTTTCCGGCGGGTGGGGTGGTGGTGGCGGCAACAACGGCGGCAACTGGAACGGGAACAACAATAACAACAACTGGAACAACAACGTCGTTCCCAACTGCCAGAATGCCATTCGCCGCAAGATTCAGCAGCAGGCCAACGGGGCCTCCGTAAACTTCAATGGATCGCCCAGCACCAACCAGGGAGGCTCGTTCATCATGGTGGCTGGCAATGGCAACGCCCGTGCCAACAACGGCCGGCAGAACAATTTCACCTACCAATGCTCCATGCATCCCAACGGGAACGTGGCCGATTCCAGCTATAACATCAACGGCGGCAATCCCCAGCCGCGGTAGCCCACAAAGATGGCGGACAGCGCCTGCCGTCCGCCATAGTTTCGAATCTTCTTAACTATCAATTCAGTAGCGCGGCGCCACGTGCTGGTGCTGCAGCTTCGGCTCCTCGTAACCATGCGATTTTTGCCGCGGCGGAAGCTTCGGCGGCTTGTACGGAATTTCCTCATATGGAATGCGGCTCAGAATGTCGGCAATACAGTTCAGCCTCGCCCGCTTCTTGTCGTCCGACGGAACGATGTACCACGGCGATTGCGGAATGTCCGTCGCGGCCAGCATTGCGTCCCGCGCCCGCGAAAAGTCGTACCAGCGGCGATGCGATTCCAAATCCATTGGACTCAGCTTCCAGCGCTTCGACGTGTCTTCGATGCGCGCCAGGAACCGCTTGTGTTGCTCCTTCTCACTGACTTCGAGCCAGTACTTCAGTAGGATGATGCCGTCATTGACCAACGACACCTCGAAGTTGGGCGTGTTCTTGAGGAACTTCGTATAGGCGTCTTTGGAGCAGAAGCCCATGACATGCTCCACGCCCGCGCGGTTGTACCAGCTGCGATCGAAGATGACGATCTCTCCGCCCGCAGGCAGATGCTCGATGTAGCGCTGCAGGTAGATCTGCGACTTCTGGCGCTCGGTCGGCGCCGGCAACGCGGTTACGCGGAACACGCGCGGACTCGTGCGCTCGGCGATGCGCTTGATGATTCCGCCCTTCCCTGCTGCGTCGCGTCCCTCGAAGAGGATCACGACCCGCGCACCAGTTGCCTTCGCCCACTCCTGCAGCTTCACCAGTTCCGTCTGCAGCTTGAACATCTCGCGCTCGTAGTCCTTGTTCTTCATCTTTTCCGGAGCGGCCTTCCCATCCGAAGCCGCCTCGAGCGCTGGCTTCTGCTTATCTTTCTTCTTGGATCCTTTGCCCATAACAACTCCTGACTGACAGAGATGTGACTGCATGAAGACAGGCAATTGTACGCCGTGCCGCGCAGATGGGATTCAGGAATTCCCATTATTCTCGATCACTGTTTCTTTCTAGCAGTTCGTCCATCTCAGGTGGTATAGGTCGAGAGTTCAGGAGATGCAACAATGGCATCCACACAAGTGAGCTTCCGGCAGGCCGATATTGCCGATTCCGGTCGGATTTTGCGGGTTGGACTACAAACGTCGCGGGCCGGACTGGTGCTTTGCTTCCTATTCATCGGCCTGGCGAAGTTCACGCCGGAAGAAGCGAAGGGCATTCAGCCGCTGGTGTCGCACAGCCCACTGATGAGCTGGATGTACTCGGTATGGGGCCTGCAATCTGTCTCAAACATCATCGGCATCACCGAACTCGTGATCATGGCCTTGCTTGTTGTGGGAATCTGGTCCGCGCGAGCGTCAGTTGCAGGCGCGATCGGCGCAGTTCTGACGTTCCTGGCAACGCTTAGCTTCCTGTTCAGCACGCCGGGCGCAATCGTTTTGAGCCACGCCTTCCCTGCCCTTAGCGGAACGGGACAGTTCCTCGTCAAGGACGTGGTGTTGCTGGGCGCGTCGGTGGCGCTGGTAGCGGAAGGCTTAGGCCGGCTCAAGACCACGGCCTGATCGTATCTATCCAGGAGGCCATTTCAGGTCGCGTCCCCCCAGCAGATGAAGGTGCAGGTGGAAGACCGACTGTCCGGACTTGGGGCCGACGTTGTACACAGTTCGATAGCCGTCTTCGATGCCGCGCTCCCGCCCGATTTTGGCGCCGATGAGCTGGCAATATCCGATGAGTTCGGCGTCTTCCGGGGTGGCTTCTTTCAGGCCAGCAATGTGGCGCTTGGGAACGATAAGTACATGCGTCGGGGCCTGCTTGTTGATGTCCTCAAAGACGAAGACCTTGTCGTCTTCGTAAACCTTGGTTGCCGAAATCGTGCCGGCGATGATTTTGCAGAAGAGGCAGTTGTCGCTCATGAGCAAATGTTAACTGATAACGCGGATTCAGTATGCACCAACGTATCGATGGTAAGATCGGCTTACCATGGTGACCAAACTTTCAACCAAAGGACAGGTGGTGCTGCCGAGTGCCATTCGGCGCAAGCTTGGACTGCAGGCGGGCGACGCACTCAACGTCAAAGCGGAGGATGGTCGGATTGTTTTGCCACCGCAGAAGAAGGGAACCCGCCGGAAAGCGAGAATTGTTAAGGACCCGGTTACGGGGTTTCCGGTCTTGACCCTGGGACCCGGAGCTCCAGTACTGACCAGCAAGGAAGTAGACGAAATACTGGTGGATTTTCCATGAAGTATCTTCTTTCCGTACTGGATCGAGCAGCGGCGGAGTTGAAACGTGAATATCCCGATTGTCGTGAAGCAATCGATCGCCGGGTCGCGTCAGTTTGCAAAGACGATCGAGAAAATGAACGAGGCGAGTCCGTGCACGTGCTTGATGCAGAGCTTAGAAACTACATCCAGAAACTGCCGTGTGCGAAAGCTCCCGCTATAAAAGCAAGCAAACGCTCGCCCAAGGGGACGACGCCCGGTCGCAGTCGAACACGATAGCTCATTCAACGGCACACGATTAACAGGGTAGCAATTGAGGTACTGGCTAGCCCTAAATAAAACAACGGGGCAGGATTTCGGTGCCGGAATACGAAGTCAGGCAACCCCAAAAAACCATAGGCAATCAAGAACCCCACCACCGAAAGGCTCTAAACGCAAATACGAGTTCCGCAATCGTCGCCAGAACCGCAATGGCGTTCACTGAGACCCAAATCCAAAACTTTACATAATGCAATGGAGTCCGTTCCATCGCGTTTTGTAACATCCCCGCGCCAAAACAAAACAACAGAACATAGAGCTTCACGTGGTCCCCTTTCCGTTGTTTCCAAAGCTACCTAGCGCTGCTCGTTGCGCCGCGCTAGCAGATAGGCGCGGATGAGCGGATTGAGGTCGCCGTCGAGCACGCGGTCCACGTCACCGATTTCCTCGCGCGTCCGCATGTCTTTCACCATGCGATACGGCTGCAGCACATAGGAGCGTATTTGCGAGCCGAAGTCGATGTCGAGCTTCGAGTCCTCGATGCCCTTCGTCACCGCTTTCTTCTTTTCCAGTTCGTACTCGTACAGCCGCGAGCGCAGGATGCTCATCGCCTTCTCTTTGTTCTTGTGCTGCGAGCGCTCGTTCTGGCAGGCGACGACAATGTTCGTGGGTATGTGAGTGATGCGCACCGCGGAATCGGTGGTGTTGACGTGCTGCCCTCCCTTGCCGCCGGAGCGATAGGTGTCGATGCGAATGTCGTCGGGTTTAATATCGATTTCGATGCTTTCGTCGATTTCGGGCGAGACATAGACGCTGGCGAACGAAGTGTGGCGGCGCTTGGCCTGATCGAAAGGCGAGATGCGCACGAGGCGGTGCACGCCGATCTCGCTGGTGAGCAGTCCGTAGGCATGCTCGCCGTTCACACCGAATGTCGCGGATTTGATGCCTGCTTCTTCACCGGGCTGGTATTCGTACATCGACGTGCTGAACCCCTCGCGCTCGGCCCAGCGAAGGTACATGCGCATGAGCATCTCGGCCCAGTCCTGCGACTCGGTGCCGCCGGCGCCAGGATGAATGGTGACGATAGCGCTGCGCTCGTCGTTAGGACCCGAGAGTAGCGTTTCAATTTCCAGCTTGTCGACCAGCACGCGCAGGTCGTCGATTTCGCGACGCAGATCGGCGGAGACGTTTTCGCCTTCTTGCGCCAGTTCGAAGTATGCGGCAATATCAGCGGATCGGCGCGCCAGTTCAGATTCGGTAGCGAGCCCGTTTTCGAGGCGCTTCTTCTCGCGCATCACCTGCTGCGATCGTTCGGGGTTGGACCAGAGCGTGGGGTCGGCTGTCTGCTTTTCGACTTCGCTCAGTTTTTCGCGCAGTTTGGGCGCGTCAAAGGTACTCCTGAAGGTCGTGGACCTTGTCGCGGAGTGCAGAAAATTCCTGTTCGAGTTCTTGGACCATGGCTTGTTGAGTTCCGATTCTAAATCGATGCGGGCCGCGGGATCTCCGCAGGTTCGCGGAAGCGCAACACCACACCGGTCAAGGTGATTATCGCACACAGGAACGGGAACCAATCGCCGTGGCGCGTGTAGAACGTGGTGCTCCCGATCAAAGAATAGGTAGCCTGCAACGAGGTCCGCTGATTGCGCGGAGCCTGAGCGACAACGCGTCCGTACGGGTCGATGACCGCGGTGATACCGCTGTTGGTGTCGCGCAGCAGCCAGCGATCGTTCTCAACCGCGCGCATGCGCGCCATGTTGAGGTGCTGACGCGGAGCGCCTGTGGGACCGAACCATCCGTCGTTGGAAATGTTCACGAAAACCGTGGCGCCATGCAAAGCGAACTGCCGCACTTCGTTGGGAAAGACGGATTCGTAGCAGATAAACGTGCCTAGCCTCACGCCATCTTCAGTCAGTGGGATGCGCTGGGTGCCACGCGCAAAAGTCCCTATGTCGCGGGTCAGAGGCTTGGCGAAGGCGATAAGATTTTCAAACGGAATGAATTCGCCAAACGGAACAAGATGAATCTTGTCGTAGCGCTGGACCCAGGCTCCGCTGGGAGCGATCAGCGATGCCGAGTTGAAAATGTCAGGCGGGCGAGAGGGGTCGCCAGCGTGCGTGATACCCATGGAGCCCGCAATGATGTACGAATCGTTGGTGCGTGCCAGTTCCCCAAGCGTGCCACGCAAGTGCAGGTCCGTGGCGAAGAACGGTGCCGGAGACTCCGGCCAGACGATCAAGCCGGGTGATCCGGGCGGCGCCTCAAAGGGGCGCCAACTGATGGCGCGCAGTTCCTGCAGGGTTTGCTGCAAATAGTCGAGTGTCCACGGATCATCAAGTATCGGAATGTTCGATTGCACCAGAGTGACTCCGTGATCGCCCGATAGCGTCGGGGGCTTCACGAATTTGCCGGCGTGCAGCAGCAGAGCCGCCGCGAGCGAGGCGGCCAGCATCAGGTTGCGGCGCGCGCGGGGAACGAGGAACGCTGCCGCGACCGCGGTGTTCACCAGCGCGATCTCGAAGGATAGGCCGTAAACGCCGGTGAAAGTGGCGATCCGCGAAAGCGGGATATTGTCGATCTGGGTGGTGCCAAGCACGTCCCAGGGAAATCCGGTGACATAGGCGCGGGCAAGTTCGACGGCGACCCAAGCGAACGGCGCGAAGACAAGTGCCCGCAGGCTGTATCCATTGCGACGGCAGGCGACCAGCGCGAGCAACAGGCCAAAGAGTCCGTGATAGAGACCGAGGTACAGCGAGAACGCCAGCAGCAACAAGAGGGACGTGAACGTTCCCAGATTGCCGTATGCGTGCATCACGTGAAACACCCAGTAGCAACTGCCGAGGTACCAGATCACTCCGCTGAGGTAGCCGAGCAGAAATCCCTGCCATGCTGTAGCCGGTGCAAACCACCTGCCGTCTTCGACCATCGTGAGGAGCGCGTCCTGATCGCGGCATTGAAGAACGGCGTAGATGAGCGGGGCAAGGGCGATCCAACTCAGGACGTAGAGAGCGGGCTCAGGGAAGATAAGGACCTGCAGCACGCCTGATGCGGCGGCCAGCAACCAGGCGTTGCGTCGGATTCGGGTCACCTAGCGAGTGTAGCAAAGCGGGATCGAGCCCAGAATCAGAACGCGATCCGTTCCCCAACTAACGCCCAAACAGCGTGCACCGACCGGGGACTTCCGCCATGCGAAATGCCCCGCCCAGCTTACGCGCTGAGCGGGGCATCGATGTCCTGGGTCGTACATAAACAAACGCCCGGCGAACAGATTAACGCATTAGCTTGCGGCGCAGCCCCCCGGCCAGTGCGAACAGTCCAGATCCTAGCAACGCGATGCTACTGGGCTCCGGAACTGCGGTACCGTACGCAAAGTTGTCCACAGCGTTGTAGCTAGGCACGTCAGGCATGCTCAAAATGACGCTGCTGAATGCGGCGGTGGAAGTGAATCCGGCGAAGTCCAGCACTCCGTCCTGAGTCGATCCCGTGGCAGATACGGTGAAGGTGCCAACCCCTACGAGCGTAACGTCAAAGCTTGCGCCACCGGTAAACAAGCCTCCGAAGTCGAAGCCCACGGAGGTATAGCTCCCGGGGAGATCGACCGTAACAAGGTTTGGAACGCTGTAGTCGGCATTGAAGAATCCATCTGGATACGGGAACCCGTAATACGCGGGGTCAATGACAAACATGCTGTCATTGCTGGTAAAGGTGAGACCCTGGATCACCGCGGGTCCGCTTCCATATCCGATGAAGCTGCCACTTGGTGCTATGCCGTTGAAATCGGCATTCGTAACTCCCGACGAAGCGGCAAGCCAGGTGGCTCTGTTGGTATACACCATAACGGCGGCTGGTGAAAGCGTGGATAGGGCGCACATGACAAGAAAGACCATGGCGACTTGGAAATAGCGTTTGGCGCACAGCTGTGTCACAGTTCGATCTCCTTTCGTTGGCAACCCGGAACCCCTGCTCCGGCGTCTAAGTAATATACACCCATTTTCTACTTGTGAGCCCCTCGAATTTTGACCCAGGACGATTCCCACCCTTTCGCAAAGGCGGCGAAAGGATGGGGCACCCAGCTACTTAATCGCCACCAGCTTGTTCACTAGCTCGGAATAATCCTTCTTCTCGATGCCGTGGACCTGCTTGTTGTACTCGTCCACCTTCGCGGAATAATTCATCGAGCAGAATTTCGGGCCGCACATCGAGCAGAACGCCGCCTCTTTGTAATAGTCGTCGGGCAACGTTTCGTCGTGCATGGCGCGAGCGGTTTCGGGATCGAGCGAGAGTTCGAACTGCTTGTCCCAATCGAACGTGTAGCGAGCGTAGCTGATGGCGTTGTCGCGATCCTGCGCTCCGGGACGATGACGCGCAACGTCGGCTGCGTGCGCTGCGATCTTGTAGGCGATGATGCCGTCTTTCACGTCCTTGTCGTTGGGCAGCCCGAGGTGTTCCTTGGGAGTGACGTAGCACAGCATCGACGCGCCGTGCCAGCCAATCATCGCCGCGCCGATGGCCGAAGTGATGTGGTCGTAGCCGGGGGCGATGTCGATGACGAGCGGGCCGAGTGTATAAAACGGCGCGCCGTGGCAAAGCTCGACTTCCTTGTCCACCTGCTCCTTGATCTTGTCGAGCGGAACGTGGCCGGGCCCTTCGATCATGACCTGCACGTCGCGCTCCCAGGCTTTCTTGGTCAGCTCGCCCAAGGTCTTGAGTTCGGCGAACTGCGCTTCGTCGCTGGCATCGGCGATACAGCCGGGGCGCAGGCCGTCTCCGAGAGAGTAGCTGACGTCGTGCTTGGCAAGAATCTTGGTGATGTCGTCGAAGCGCTCGTAGAGGAAGTTCTGCTTGTGGTGGTGGGCCATCCACTGCGCCAGGATCGCGCCGCCGCGGCTGACGATGCCGGTGATGCGGCTGGTGATCATGGGCAGAAACTCGACGAGCACGCCGGCGTGGATGGTCATGTAATCGACGCCCTGCTCGGCCTGCTCTTCGATGACTTCGAGCATGACGTTGATGTCGAGGTCTTCGATGCGCTTCACTCGCGAGACAGCTTCGTAAATCGGCACGGTGCCGATGGGCACGGGCGAGTGGCGCAGGATGGCTTCACGGATTTCGTGAATGCCGCCGCCGGTGGAGAGGTCCATCACCGTGTCGGCGCCGTAATGCACCGAGGTGTGCAGCTTCTTCAACTCTTCGTCAACGTTGCTGGTGATGGCCGAGTTGCCGATGTTGGAGTTGATCTTGCAGCGCGACTCGATGCCAATGGCCATCGGCTCCAGCTCGGGATGGTTGACGTTGGCCGGGATGATCATGCGTCCGACGGCCACTTCGTCGCGGATGAGCTCGGGCGAAACTTTTTCGCGCTCGGCGACGAAGACCATCTCTTCGGTAAGGAGGCCTTTGCGCGCAAAGTGCATCTGCGACATGTTGGTGTCGCCGCTGCGCGCGGCCTCTTCGCGGCGCTTGGTGATCCACTCGGCGCGGGGTTTCAACACACTCGTACCATTGCCGTTGCTGCCGTTTGTCGGCTGTCACTCATAAGATTGGGATTACCCCTCCGGACTTAATGGATATTATACCGCCGCCGGACTGACTCTTTTCTCACTAGGCTTCGCTTCAAAGTGATGTTAGCCTTCCGAAATATTGCAGGAGGAAGGAATGGCGGAAAACAAGACTCAGCCGACCAAAGTAAGCGTCGCGAAGTTCATCGAGACGATCGCGGATGAAACCCGGCGCGCGGACGCGAAGACGCTGGTGAAGATGATGCAAGCCGCGTCGGGCGAAAAGCCGACGATGTGGGGACCGGCTATCGTGGGCTTCGGTAGCGTCCACTACAAGTACGACAGCGGACGCGAAGGCGATATGCCGATCATCGGATTCTCGCCGCGCAAGGCCGCGAGCGTGCTGTACGGAGCGATCGGGTTCAGCGGCGCCGATGCGCTGCTGGCGAAGCTCGGCAAACATTCGACCGGCAAGGGCTGCCTTTACATCAAGAAGCTGTCTGATGTGGACGCGAAGGTGCTGGAGGCGATGATGGCGAAGTCGGTGGCGGCGAAACGGAAGGGAAAATAAAGCCGCCATTCGAAAGGCTCACGAAAGTCCGGCGTGCTATCTGGGTAAGTAACAATCCGCAGGATGGGTTTTGAGCGATTTGGCGAGATCCAGTAGTACGCGCTAGTTTGTAGTCGTTCGCAAAAAGCACCAAGAAACCCACCCTTTCCTGGTTTCGCCGCCGGCCAGGCACGATCAACGACTTGCCAGGCGAAGTCGGATTGACCAGAGTAAATAAGTTCCAGCATCGCCGCCCAGAGCGAGGGAGGCAAACCCGTCTTCCATGCTTCATCAGCCTTAATCGTCTGGACGCGCTGGTCCAATTCGGCCGTGGTTGGCGCGGGCTTCCGCATCAAGTTGAGGTCAAGGTGGTATTCGGATGAACCCTCTTTAGTCTTTGCGGAGTGCCAGTACCACTGCGGGGGCGGGAGATTCCGCAAAGCTCGCGTGCCAGTATGCGAAAGTCCAATCGTTGCTCACGAACTCATACTTCCCGTCGTGGTTGAGATCAGCGAAGTGCGCCCCGTCGGAGTGCTTCGCGTCAAGCTTCGCGATGATCGTGGGCTTGTCGCCCAGTTCGAGGATGGTGAAAGAGAAACAGCAGTGCGCCCCTCCCGTCCAGGATGCAAAAAGGAGTTCGGGCTTGCCGCTCCCTGTAACAGAAGAGCCCGGCTTGATGGCTGGGTTTCCCAAGCCCTCGTCCGTGGTGTTTCCAACGACGTACCTCTCCGCCTCTTGCTCGGAGTACACCAACTTTCCGCTCTTCCGAACCTCAAGGCATCCTTGACCTTCGTTGCGGATCGTTCGCACTGAATACTGCTGGAACGTGACGGTCGTCTCTTCGAAGCCTCTGGTCGGACACCCATGATCGTACGCGCTGACAACTACGCAGAACATCGCAGGAATCATTGCCGCCACCGTTGTGCGCATCATCCTTCGCATATTCAGTTAGCTATTATCTACCGAATTGGTGGAATCAGTTGCCAAGCCTGCCGCGGCGACTCTGCCTTATCACCAGCCCCTGTGTCCTGCGTCCTATCCCCGTGAAATTCGTGTGTAATCAATGATTCGTGAGGCGAAGGGATTGGTGTCCCTTGCCGTTGGCAAGATTGTTCTTTGAAAACCAAATAGTCTCATGAAATAGTGATGTATTTAACTAGATTGGTGAAGGTGTATAACGATACAAAATATTTACCATAGTAATTGTAATCCATTGAATATCCATGAGCATTATTTGTTATGTGGGCTTGTGTACTAGTTATGTATAACATAATTATTTTTGCAAGCATGCGACCGTTGATCAACCGAGCCTGGCACGCCTTCTCCCCAACAGCATACAGCAGCATGCCTCCGCCAATCAGGACCACGCTGAAGAACACGACTTTTGCGACGGCCAGCAGCTTGTTGGGTTCGCTGGGGTCGGGGACAACTGAGGCGACGATCACGGCGCTCAGTGGTGATCAGGGCGATGGTCGGCGAGGGCGATGGCGACGGGTTTGCCTCCGGGGACGGTGATGACGCCGGGCTCGACGGGCTCGCGCTGCAGGCGAATCATGGCCGCGAACATGAACAGATAGGGCACGAAGTTGGTGATGATGGTCATGGTAATCAGCAACTGGTAGGCGCCGTGGACCGTGCTGCCCGCTTGTCCCATGAGGATGAAGATCATGCAGCATACGGCCTGAGTCACCAGCGAGACTGCCGGGGTTCCCCACTTGGGATGCACGCGGCCGAAGGCGGGCGGCAGGTAGTGGTCGATGCCGACAACGAACGGAATGCGTGCGAGCGCGGCGAGGTAGGCGCCTACCCCGCCGAGATTTGCCAGACAGATCAGCAGCGCGACAGCGGGGCCGATGCCGGTCCATCCCACGCGCGCGGCGGCGCTGGTAATGGCCTGCATGATGCCTTCCATGCTGCTGACCTGCTCAGTCGGCAGGGCGACCAGAATGGCGACGGTGCCGAGAATGTAGCCGCCGGTGATGAGCGCTCCGGCGGTGATGAGGGCTCGGGGGATGGTGCGGCGAGCGTCTTTGATCTCGTCGCCCATGAACGACGCAGCTTCCGAGCCGCTGAAGGCGTAGAGAATGGTGGCCCAGACACCCAGCGTGCCTATGTTCAACGACGGGTGCATTGCGGACGCAGTGAAATGGGTCGCGGAGCCGAATTTCGCGAAGGCGATGATGGCGACGAGACAGAGCAGACTGACGGGAATCCAGACGCCGAGCGCTCCAAGATTGCTCAGCCATTTGCCGATGTTGAGACCGACGATGTTGAGCGCGAGAGCGAGGGCGACTCCGAGGATTGAAAAAACGGCGAAATACAAAGGACTGCGCTGCAGTGCGTTCCATCGAGTACCACCAACGTAAAGCGCGTTGCTGGCGGCGAAGTAGAGCACAGCGGGAAAGTAGGGCAGGTTGCTGGTCCAGTAAATCCATCCGGTAAGAAACGCGGGGCCGTCGCCAAACGCGCGCTTGATCCAAACGTACATGCCGCCTTCCTGGGGATAGCGCGAGGAGAGTTCCATGACGCAGAGGGCGAGCGGGATGAAGATGGTGAACAGGCCGACGATCCAGATGACGATGGAACTGGGGCCGCTGCTGGCGGCGACGGGAATCCAGCGCAGGCTGAGGGTCGTGACCAGATAGAACATCACCAGGTCGCGGAAGCCGAGGACGCGCTTGGGATGTGCGCCCGAATCATGCGGTTCGAATTGTGGCGATGCTGTCGTGCCCTTCAGGGACGAGCGTTCCATAGGATTAAGGTCAAAGTGCCAAGAAGTAGCGGTAGAACTCCTCGTCGCGCTTCCAGCCGAGCCGCTCGTAGAGGCGTTGCGCGGGATGGTTGTCGGTGGCGGTTTCGAGCGTGAGACCGTCCGCCTGGGTACTTTCAGCAAAGCTGCGAGCGCTATCCATCAGGGCATGGGCGACTCCGTGCTTGCGGGCCTCGGGAACGACAAACAGGTCGTTCAGGATCCACTGGCGGGTGAGGTTCGTTGAGGAAAAGACCGGATAGAGGTGGACGAATCCGACTGCGACACGGTCATACTGGGCGAAGAACAACGCCGACTCGCCCTTGCTGAGGCGTGCGAAGAGAAAGCGGCGGGCGGCTTCTTCATTCGAAGCTTTCTTGTAAAACTGACGATATGCGTCAAAGAGCGGTGCGAGGATGCCGACATCGGCAGGAGTGGCTTGGAGGATTTCGATTTGGAGCGTTTCCGAGTACATGCAGACAAGGAAACACGGTCGGGGCCGCACGTCAACTCCTATTGAGGTGGTTCCGAAGCGGCAGAATGCGAGGGAACCGGCAAACGCAATGGTCGCGAATGTAATTTTCCGCGCCGGACTATCGCATGGGACTGGTATTGGTTTATGATTCGCGCAAGTAAGAAAGTGTGGGTGAGCCGAATCCGCCCAAACGGAACTGTCCCACACTTGGGGTCCTTGTCTTAATTTGACAGGTTTGCTCCGGCCTTGAGGCCGCGGGGGTCATGCATGTCTGAGCAATCGTCCATCCAGGGATCGGTCGCGGAAGCGCCGGTCAAGCGGTCCGCGCGGAAACGCTCGCTGATTCTCGCCACCGCGATGCACCATTTCGCCGCCCACGGCTACGAGGCGGCACGGGTAGGAGACATGGCCAGCCAGATTGGCATCGCCAAGGGTTCGGTCTTCCAGCATTTCGGCAGCAAGGATGGGCTTTTCTTCGAGGCGTACAAGTCGGCCCTGCGTTCGCTACCGCCGTATCTGAGTGCCCCCGAGAACGTGAAGCAGGCCGGATTCTTCGCGGTCGTGCGATACCGATTATCGCTGCCAGTCGAATTCTGGGAGCAATACCGGATACCGTATCGAATCGTGTTGCTGGGGAACTACGGATCTGACTTCAACCTGAAGAAACGCATCGCGCACTTTGTATCCACCGAGGACCCAATGGGAACGTCGGCATTCGTGAAGATGGGAATTGAGCGTGGAGAAGTGCGGACGGATGTGGATGCGAGTTTGATCACCTCGATCCTGGAGTGCACGTTTGAGCGCATGCAGGACTCCTTGCTTACCGGAGAACCGGACCGCGAGTTATTCCCTCGACTTGGCAAGTTCAGCGGCAACCGCGAGCAGGTGGTTGACCAGTTCGTGGCCATTCTGCGCGGGGCGATCGGGACTTCGCCGGCGGCTTAGCCACGCAGCGGCGCGCCTGCTATGATGCCTCCCGCACACTAGTTTGGGAGGTTCGATGGAACGGTCGCTGCAAGAAATCCTGCAATCCTATAACGACAGAAGCCCGCTGGAAGAGGCTTACACCATTCCTGCGTCGTGGTATGTGGACGAGCGCGTGGCTGCGCTGGAGCGGCAGCTTGTGTTCGGCGGGACGTGGCAGGTGGTGGCGCGGGCTGACCAATTGCGGCAGGCAGGACAGTTCGTGACCGCTCAATTGGCGGGCGAGCCACTGGTGGTGGTGCGCGGGGCGGATGGGCAGCTGCGCGCTTTCTACAACGTGTGCCGGCATCATGCGGCGGCAGTAGTCACGGAGGATTCGGGTAGCGTCAGCATTTTTCGGTGCCCGTATCACGGGTGGAGCTATGGGCTCGACGGTTCTTTGAAGGGTGCTCCGGAGTTCGAAGGCGTGTGCGGGTTCGATCGCGGGCAGAACGGGCTGGTTGCCGGTGCGGGTGGAGGCGTGGGAGCAGTTCGTGTTCGTGAACCTCGATGCGTCAGCTCCGCCGCTGGGTGAGTTTCTTGGCGGGCTGGCTGCGCGAGTTGCGCCACTCGGCATTTCGGGTCTGAAGTTCTTCGAGCGACGCTCGTATTCGTTGAGCTGCAACTGGAAAGTGTTCGTCGACAACTATCTCGACGGCGGCTATCACGTGCCACACCTGCACAAGGCGCTGAACAGCGTACTGGAGTACAAGCAGTACACGATTGAGAACGAAGACCGGTACTGCCTGCAGTCGAGTCCGATGGTGGCGTCGGCGGTGGATGCGGCGACCTCGGCGACGCGACAGGGTGAGCGCGCGTGGTACTTCTGGCAGTATCCCAACTTCATGATCAATCTGTATGCGGGATACATGGACACGAATCTGGTGCTGCCGGATGGGGTGGATCGCTGCAAGGTGATCTTCGATTTCTACTTCGACGACGTGAGTGAAGCGGCGACGGAGAGAAATCGGCAGAGCATCGCCGTCGGCGAACGGGTAAACGACGAAGACGTGGGGATCTGCGAGAGTGTGCAGCGCGGGTTACATTCGCGGGCGTATGGTGCGGGGCGGCTATCGGTCCGACGCGAGGCGGGGGAGCATTTGTTTCATCGGCTGCTGGCGGGGGATTTGAAGAGACGGGCTGTGAGAGTCGAACCCCGGGTTAGCGCCCAAAAGAAGGGCGCGAACCTGGGGCACCGAAATTCATGACTACCGTTTGCGTAACTCTTTGGCGATCTCGCGGGCGGCGTTGGCGCCGGAACCGCCGGTCAAGCCATTTCCTGGATGAGTGCCGGAGCCGCATAAATACAGGCTTTCAATGGGTGTGCGGTATTGCGCCCAATCCAGAAGTGGACGCATGGTGAACAGTTGGTCGAGCGCCAGTTCGCCGTGGAAGATCTGGCCGCCGGTGAGGCCGTAGGTCTGTTCGAGATCTTTGGGCGTGATGACCTCGCGGGCTTCGATGAGGCCCGGCAGATCAGGAGCGTACTCCGCCAGCGTGTTGACCACCACATCGCCAAGTGCATCACGCTGCGTGTCCCAGTCGGCATTGCGCAATTTGAAGGGCGCGTACTGCATGTAGATCGACATGACGTGCTTGCCTGCGGGCGCGAGCGACGGATCGTGCAGCGTGGGAATGGTGGCTTCGAGATACGGGTGCTGCGAGAATTCGCCGTACTTGGAGGCGTCGAAGGCGCGCTCCAGATAATCGACTTCCGGCGAAACCTGGATGCGGCCGCCGAGAACGAACGCTAGCTTCTGCCATTAACGCCATTGAAGGAAGGCAATCCATTGAGCGCCAGGTTCACTTTGGCGACGGTGCCGTTCATGCGGTAGTGCTGCAAGCGTTGCAGGAAGCTGGGCGCGAGGTGCTGGGGATCGACGAAGCCGAGAAGCGTGCGCTTGGGATCGGCGTTGGAAACGACGGCGCGAGCTTCGATTTCGTCGCCGTTGCTCAGGACGACTCCGGTCGCGACGCCGTCTTTCACTTTCACCTGCGCGACTTCGACATTCGTGCGAATCTCGACACCTGCGGCTTGCACGGCGATGGCCATTGCAGTCGTTAGCGCGCCCGTGCCACCCATGACGTAAGTGGCGCTACCCGCCGGGTTACCGTCGGCAGCGGCGCGAAGCAGCAGGGACGCTCCCGATCCGGCGGACCATGGGCCGAGGAAAGTGCCGAAAATGCCCTGCGCGGCGATGGTTGCGCGCAGCAATTCGGTGTCGAACCACTCGGCGACGAGATCGGCGGCGGCCATGGGCATCCAGCGGAACAGGCGATAAAAGTCTTTCTCATCGAGGCCGCGAATCTTGCGGCCGGTATTCAGCAACTCCAAGACGTTCCCGGAAGCGGGAGAATCGATGTCGGGAGGCGTCATACGCAGCAACCGGTCGACTACGGCGGCGATGTTCGCCATCGCCTTCTGGAACTCGGCGTAGCTGGCAGCTTCCTTGGTCGAATATTTCGCGATTTCCTGCTGGGTGTGTCCGGTATCGGAGTACAGCGGCAGGTGATGGCCGTCAGGCGACAGCGACAGCACGCGTACATCAGGCATATACGTCTTGAGGCCATGGGCGGCGAGATTCATATCGCTGATGATGTCTGCGCGAATGGGACCGGTTGCATGGGCCAGCGTCGAACAACGGAAGCCGGGATGGAACTCGTTGGTGATGGCGCAGCCGCCTGCCTGGGGACGGCGCTCGAGAATGAGGGGCTTAAGGCCTGCCTTGGCGAGATAGAAGGCGGTGACTAAACCGTTGTGTCCTGCGCCGATGATGACGACGTCGCGAGTCTCCGCCATGGCCTAATTGCTACCCTTCCCTTGCTTGAGGATTTCCATTGCGGCGAGACGGCCGTTGGCGCCCATGATGCCGCCGCCGGGATGCGTTGCTGAACCGCACATCCAGAGGTTTTTGACGGGTGTCTTGTACTGGGCATAGCCGGGCACGGGACGCAGGAAAAACAATTGCTCGAGCGTGAGCTCGCCCTGGAAGATGTTGCCCTCGGTTAGTCCCCACTCGCGTTCGAGGTCGAGCGGCGTAACCACCTGGCGGCCAACGATGATGTCTTTGATGTTGGGCGCGTATTCGGCGATGGTGTTGATGACGTTGTCGCCGAATTCTTCTTTCTTCTCGTCCCACGTGCCTTCTTTGAGTTTGTACGGTGCATATTGCACGAAGCACGACATCACGTGCTTGCCGGGAGGCGCGACTGAGGGATCCGTAAGGCTGGGGATGACCATGTCGATGTAGGGGCGGCGCGAGTAGCGGCCGTATTTGGCGTCGTCGTAAGCACGCTCCATGTAGTCCACGCTGGGCGAAATGGAAATGGCTCCGCGCAGGTGCTTGCCCTCGCCCGGCATGCAAGTGAAGTCGGGGAGAGCGTCGAGCGCAAGGTTTACTTTGCCGGAAGAGCCGCGGAATTTATAGCGCTTCACCTGTTCGCGGAAGTCGTCAGGCAGATGCTTAGCGTCGAGCATTTTGAGGAACGTCAGGTTGGGATCGACGCTGGAAGAGATCGTGGGCGCGTAGAATTCGTCGCCATTGGAGGTTGCAACGCCGACAGCTTTTCCGTCTTTGACGAGAATATGCGCCACGCCGACTTGCGTGCGAATCTCGACACCGGCTTCACGAGCCGCATCGGCAATGGCGTTAGAAATTGCGCCTGTACCGCCGCGGGCAAATCCCCATGCGCGGAAGGCGCCGTCGATCTCGCCCATGTAATGATGCAGCAAAACGTAGGCGGTGCCGGGCGAGCGCACACCAAGAAAAGTGCCGATGATTCCCGAGGCCGACATCGTGGCCTTGAGCACGTCGGTCTCGAACCACTGGTCGAGAAAGTCGATGGCGCTCATGGTCATGAGCTGCACCTGATTGTATTTGTCTTCGCCGTTGAGGTCCTTGAAGCGACGGCCCAGGAAGAGCAGCTTCATCAGGTCTTTCGGGTTGAGCGTGGTGGGATCGGGCGGCACCATGCTGAGGATCGGCTTCACGAAGCGGCACATCTGCACCATGGCCTTGCCGAATTCGTCGTAGGCCTCGGCGTCGAGCTTGGAGTGCCGAGCGATTTCGCGACGGGTAATACCGTGGTCGTTAACGCGCCACAAGTGATCGCCGTTGGGCATGGGAGTGAAGGTGCCGTCGAGCGGCAGGATTTCAAGACCGTGGCGCGGAAGGTCGAGTTCGCGAATGATTTCGGGACGAAGCAGCGAGACCACGTAGGAGCAGACGGAAAACTTGAAACCGGGAAAGATCTCCTCGGTACAGGCTGCGCCGCCTAGGACGTGACGCCGCTCGAGTACCAGAACTTTCTTACCGGCCTTGGCCAGGTAGGCTGCGTTCACAAGACCGTTGTGGCCGCCGCCGATAACGATGGCGTCGTACTTTCCAGATCCGTTGGAAGACATAGTTTGCCTGCGAAGATCAGCGGTGATGCGATAAGGGCAGCGCCATTCTAAATGGCGCGCGGCGGCTTTGTCTGTAGCGACAGGCGATTGCTGCGCTCCAAGGGGCGTCGCCTTGCCGCAGACTCCGAAGCATCGATATAATCCGCGCTGATCGACTCCTGCGAGGAAATCACTTGCCTATCGGTACAGCTGTTCACGAACGCACGCTTCCCCTCTGCACCAGCTTGAACTACCGCGAGTGGTCGGGCTTCTACGCGGTCAGCGTCTATGAGACGCACCACGAGCACGAGTACAACGCCATCCGCAACGCGGCGGCACTCATCGACGTAACTCCACTGTTCAAATACCTGATTACAGGGCGCGACGCGACGAAGTTCGTGAACCGGGTGTTGGCGCGCGACATCAACAAGGTCGCAGTAAATCAGGTGATCTATTGCTGCTGGTGCGACGAGGACGGCAAAGTCATTGACGACGGCACGATCACACGACTGGAAGAGGACACTTACCGGTGGACGGCGGCGGACCCGAACCTGCGGTGGTTCCGGCAAAACGCGATCGGGCTCGAGGTGCAGATCGAGGACATTACCGAGCAATTGGCGGCCCTGGCACTGCAAGGTCCGACGTCCGGCAAGCTGCTGAAAAGCGTGGCGGAAGCAGACATCGAGAACCTGAAGTATTTCCGCAAGACCAGCGGGAAGATTGGCGGAATTCCGGTCGACATTTCACGTACTGGCTATACGGGCGATCTGGGTTACGAGATCTGGATTCCATGGCAGGACGCCGTGAATGTGTGGGATGGGTTGATGGACGCGGGGAAGCGCTTCGACATTCATCCTACCGGGATGCTGGCGCTGGACGTGGCAAGAATCGAAGCGGGGCTAATTCTGGCGGACGTGGACTACGTGAGCAGCAAGAAAGCATTGATTGCTTCGCAGAAATATACGCCGTACGAGATCGGGCTGGGCAAACTGGTTCACCTGGAGAAAGAAAACTTCATCGGCAAGCAGGCGTTGATTAAGGAAAGCAAGCGCGGACCGGAGCGCCTACTAGTGGGCTTGGAGATCAATTGGAACGAGGTGGAGGAGCTCTTCGACGACGTTGGTTTGCCTCCGCAAACCCCGGCGACGGCGTCACGCGTGCACGTACCGGTCTATCGGGGACGAGAGCAAGTGGGAAAAGCAACCTCGACGACCTGGTCTCCGCTGCTAAAACAGCTCATTGCGCTCGGCAGCGTGGAGCCACAACACGCCAAACCGGGTACGACGCTGCAGATCGAACTAACTGTCGAAGCGGTTCGCCATCGCGCCAAGGCGATCGTACGGGAATTACCCTTCTTTAATCCGCCGCGGAAGACAAAAACGCCTGTGAGCTGAAGGGAGTTCCCGACCAAAAACAAGATCGCCGCAGCGAGCGGCGGAAGTCGCACTCGAAGCGCTTTTCAGTTTTCAGTGGCGATTCGTGACGGTGGCCCCGGCTTCGTTCCCGCGGTGGTAGAGCAGGCGCTCCACAGTCTTGTCCATGGAGTCGAGCATGCTTACGGCAGCCGGAGCGTTACGGACTTCATCGAGCGCGAAATCCCACTTCTGGGAAGCTTCCGAAGTCTGCTTGGCTCCACTACGAACAGTGCTCGGAAGCATGCTGTAAGCCAGCCAGATCAACATCGAGGCAAGGTATGCAACGGAGTTGATTCGCCTGAGTGTGAGATTGGACAGAAGCGAGTGGTGAGATAGCGCGGTGATCACCAGCATGTTCACCCCGGCGTAAAAACCCAGTCCGATCGATATGCCAAATACCACGTTGCGCCGCGAGATACCGAGATACTCGCTGAAGAGGAGGATGAAGAATACCAATGCGCACTGGATCATCCGTACGCAACGGTTAACCAAGTAAATCAGACTCGTAAAGGTGTCGAGGTCAGTGGAACTCCAGGAGGTGACCGCCCACATGCCCGCCACTAATATCACTACTAAGGCACACCAGCGAAACAAGATCACGCTCAAGTCACGCAGGGCTTCGTAGGGGCGGAAAGCATCTTTGAAGATCTCTAACAACACCGCAAACGAAACGACGACGCTGAGTGCTGTCGTAGTCCAGGTAACCCAGAAGAAGTTCGTCCAATGGCGAAGAGGAAACTCGACGGCGAAAGAAAGGACTTGAAATACAACGTAATTGAAAAAGAACGGAAATTCCTTATGCAGCCGACGACGATACATTGCGGCTGCCACAAATGACATCAGGATGGGTGTGGCCCACCACAGCACGTAATCAATGAAATGTGATCGCATGACAGACGAACAATGGTAACTCCATCTGTCGCGCGAAACAAGCACAATCCAAACGTGTTAGTGCCGTTGAATTGCAGGGAAATGGAATCGACTTAGGAGATGCACTCGTTGCTACATTTAGCGCCTTCCCAGTCCGACTCGGCGGGCTTTACACGAGATCCTGGTTATAAAGCACGATTGCGAATGCACGCAACAAATCGTCCGGCTTGCAGTTCGCTCCCGGACGGCAGGTCACAATCGGGCCGCCGTCGCTGGCCGTTTGCCGCAATAAATCGTCCGGCTTGCAGTTCGCTCCCGGACGGCAGGTCACAATCGGGCCACCGTCGCTGGCCGTTTGCCGCAACAAATCATCCGGCTTGCAGTTCGCTCCCGGACGGCAGGTCACAATCGGGCCACCGTCGCTGGCCGTTTGCCGCAACAAATCGTCCGGCTTGCAGTTCGCTCCCGGACGGCAGGTCACAATCGGGCCACCGTCGCTGGCCGTTTGCCGCAACAAATCGTCCGGCTTGCAGTTCGCTCCCGGACGGCAGGTCACAATCGGGCCACCGTCGCTGGCCGTTTGCCGCAACAAATCGTCCGGCTTGCAGTTCGCTCCCGGACGGCAAGTCACAATCGGGCCACCGTCGCTGGCCGTTTGCCGCAACAAATCATCCGGCTTGCAGTTCGCTCCCGGACGGCAGGTCACAATCGGGCCACCGTCGCTGGCCGTTTGCCGCAACAAATCATCCGGCTTGCAGTTCGCTCCCGGACGGCAGGTCACAATCGGGCCGCCGTCGCTGGCCGTTTGCCGCAACAAATCGTCCGGCTTGCAGTTCGCTCCCGGACGGCAAGTCACAATCGGGCCACCGTCGCTGGCCGTTTGCCGCAACAAATCATCCGGCTTGCAGTTCGCTCCCGGACGGCAAGTCACAATCGGGCCGCCGTCGCTGGCTGTTTGCCGCAACAAATCATCCGGCTTGCAGTTCGCTCCCGGACGGCAGGTCACAATCGGGCCACCGTCGCTGGCCGTTTGCCGCAACAAATCATCCGGCTTGCAGTTCGCTCCCGGACGGCAAGTCACAATCGGGCCGCCGTCGCTGGCCGTTTGCCGTAACAAATCATCCGGCTTGCAGTTCGCTCCCGGACGGCAGGTCACAATCGGGCCGCCGTCGCTGGCCGTGGTCGGTTTGTGAATAGTAACGCGGTCTGCTGGACGATTTACTGCGCTTGCCGTGGCTGTCAAGGCGATCAATGTAAGAACCGCTACGTACCAATACTTTTTCATGAACTTTTCTCCTACGAGTCGTACCCGACCCAAGTTGGGGGATTACTTGTTATGCGACGAGTCGTCGCAGGCATCGCCGGCAGGAATTGCCGACAGGGAAATTGGGGCCGTTCCATCGCCGATCATCACGATCGCTTCTATTGACGGATGGGTGGTGGTCAAACCGCTAGCAGCAGAAATTGCACCCGCTACCATGAGGCTCGCGAATACTCCGAGGAACGCCTTTTTCACGATTGAACTCTCCTTGCTCGAAGTCATACCCGCCTAGGCAAAGAGGGTAGTAGTAAGGTATTCTCTCCGCTAGGCAGTTGAATGTGCTGCTTGAATTCCAAAGAGGCCGATTGACTGCAAGTGGCGAAACGTTTTGCAGAAGTAAACGACCTCATACATTGGTCAGCCCCGAAAAAACGACAACCGACAGCGGCTCATCACGGGTCTCCCCACAAAGATGCATCGGGCGCAACTAGCAATCGGAATGCCTCTGGTGGCATTATAGAAACTCGGCCGAAACCGCACTGCTAGCATTTTCGTGACTCCGTAACTCAGAAGTACATGTACCTTTAGGCAATCTGAGGTTACTTTATCCGCTCGTCGCAGGAAAGCAGCCACTTTGGTGCCGATCTTAAAATCTGATCCCCTTCGACTCTAAGCGTGAATAACAACGAATACCATTCCAAAATGTCAGGTCGAAAGACAGATTCTGAACCCGAGATCAAGAACGCCACAAACGGGCAAGGGGCGCAAAAGGACTCGCGCATTGAGGCTGCCCGAATCTGTCCAAACTGCTCAACACGGCTGCAGGGCAGAAGCTGCAAACTCGTGTGCCCATCTTGCGGATATTACTTAAGCTGCTCCGACTTCTATTGAGCACTGGAAGGTCAGATCCGAATTCCCTGATGCCGCAAATCTCGCCACCGCAACAGACTAAGTAAGCATTTTCGCAATCGAACCCAGTCACGTTATGGACCTGGTTCGTGTACCTTTGTTGCAGCGACTTTATGCAATTCAAGGAGACACCTATGCAACGTACGGGAAGCGCCCACTGGCGTGGTGGATTGAAAGATGGCAAAGGCAGTGTTTCAACAGCTAGCGGGGTCCTCGACAGCGCGCAATACTCATTTGGGACACGGTTCGAAAACGGGAAGGGCACAAATCCCGAAGAACTCATTGCCGCCGCTCATGCGGGATGTTTCAGCATGGCGTTGTCGGGCCAACTGGGAAACGCGGGGATGACGGCAGAGAGTATCGACACGACTGCGACGATTACCTTGGAGAAGACCGATGCTGGATTTTCCATAACGGCATCGCACCTCGACGTAACGGTCAAGATTCCTGGGGCCGATAAAGCGAAGTTCGAAGAAGCGGCGAAGGCGGCTGAAACCGGCTGCCCGGTGTCACGCGTGCTGAACGCAAAGATCACCATGGACGCCAAGCTGATTTCCTGATACCGGCAATAACGAAGCAAGGTTGCCTCGATGCAGAAACGGCATCGAGGGCGCAAAATTGCCATGCAGGAACGCTTCTTGTCCTCCCATTGGCTTGTTCGGCAGGCAGCCCAACCTAGCCGCGTGACTTTAGGATGTCCCGAATCTGGCGATTGATGCGGGCAGCGTCTTGTGCTGCGGTGTCGATCAGGGCAAGCCACTTGGTGTTCTGATCATCGAGCTTAGCTTGCCCCAGCAAATACGAGGCTTGCATTACGTTTTCGATCGCATTGCTCAGATCATGAGCCAGCGTGCGAAGAGTGACGACCGTTTCGTCGGCCAATTTGTTTGGATATTCTTCGGACATTTAATTGCAGCAGCAGCCAGGAGACAGTTTAGCCTCACCAGCCCCACCAAAGCTCCGGCAGGCGAATTTGATGACCGGCACCGGCTCGGGGCGGCTGCTAGTGCACCCCCGAAACGTTAACACAAATCGCCGTACCGTTTTTTCGAGCTGACGCCACGAGGGCCGGCGAATCGCGCCCGGAACGACCATTGCGACACATCCTCGCGAGGACGTGCCGGAGGCTAGCGTGCAGGTCAGAGACTTGCATCAGAGGCTTGCATCCTGTTGCTCGATGCCCAATGCTGATATGATGCCACCATTGCCACGCTCGTCACGAGCGCTCAGATGGGAAGACTCCGCCTAAAAACCAAGCTGCTGCTGTCTATCAGCGGGATGGTACTTGCGCTCGTGGCGGTGTTCAGCTACGTATACGTCTCGCACCGCCTGCGGCAGAGCACGTCGGAAGCCTATACGCGTGCGGAGTTCGTCGCCAAGGAAATTGAAGAGAGCGCGCGCGAGGCTACGCAAGTAAACGTGCGTGAATCCAGCTTGGACGTGAGCGACCCAGCGCTGGTACAGGCGGAGCTGGAGCGGCGCATTCAGGAGGACAAGGGGCTGCGCACGTTATTGCAGTCCATTCTGGCGTACTCCTTTTCGATTTATGATGCCGCAATCACCGACGCGCATGGCCGGGTCATCGTTCACACCAATGGTTCACTCGTAGGCACACAGCTCGAGTCACGCGAGAACTACGGCGACTGTGCTGTCGTCCGATTTCTTCCGCCAACTACAGATCATCTACGGACCGCCCAAGGTTTACGACCTGTCCATTCCGATCCGACGGGGCAGCGACGAGCAATTTGGCTATATCCGGGTCGGCATCTCGACGGTACTGTTAAAAACCGAACTGGCGCCACAGTTGAATCGCACACTTGTGTATTTAGCGATTGCAATCGTGTTGTCGCTGGTCCTGGCTGCCAGCGTGTCAAACTTTGCGTTGCGGCCCCTGGAAGCTATCGGACGGCGGCTCGATCAGATGACCGCAGAGGTGCCGGACAGCCAGCCGCAACCCGATCCACGAAGGGTGGACGAATACGGGCTTGTCAACACAAAGATCGATCGCCTGGGACGTCAGATTCGAGATGTGAAGGAAGTCTTCACCACGATGAAGGGCAACCTCGATCAGGTAATGGGCTCTCTGCAAGAAGGCGTGATGCTGTTCACCAATCAGAACCGGGTCGTGCTGGTGAGCGCCTCCGCCGAGCGCTTTCTGGGATGGTCGCGAGATCAGATGCTGGGAAAGTCGGTAGAAGAGATTTTTACCGACGGCAACAAACTCGGTCAGATCGTGCTCGACGCCTTCGCCCTGCACCACGTTATTTCACAACGGGAAATTGAATTGGAGAACGGGCGTCGCATACAGATTGCGCTGGATTTCATTGCCGATCGAGGCCAGAGGATCGGCGCATTGCTCACGATGCGCGACGCGGAGTCGGTACGGCGTCTGGAAAATGAGCTGGAGTTGTCGCGAAGGGTTACAGCGATCGGACGCCTCACATCGGGCGTTGCCCATGAGGTAAAGAATCCGATCAACGCTATCGTCGTGCACCTTGAGCTATTGCGGGAAAAGTTGCGCTCCGGCGATGACGATTCGCGCCGACACATGGACATCATCGGAAGTGAAATTCATCGCCTCGACCGCGTGGTGAAGACCCTGGTGGATTTCAACCGGGCGATCGAGCCGCGCTTCTCCACATTCGACCTGCGACGACTGGTGGATGATGTCAATATGCTGGCGTCGCCGGATGCGGCACGAAATGGAGTAAAGATCGAAACCTTGGCGGGGCCAGACCCGCTGCTGGTCAAGGCAGACACCGACCTGCTAAAGCAGGCACTGCTAAACGTGGTGCTGAATGGGGTCCAGTCCATGGAGGACGGCGGCGCCTTGAAAATCACAGCCCTGCACGATGAGGTGAGCGCCAGCATCGAAGTGCGGGACGAAGGGCGAGGAATCTCACCGGAAATTCGCGACAAGGTGTTCAACCTGTTCTTCACGACCAGGAAAGAAGGCAGCGGAATGGGCCTGGCCATCAGCTACCGTGTGATGCAGCTGCATGGTGGATCGTTGAGCTTCGAATCGGAGTTGGGCGTTGGAACCAAGTTTCGCATCACACTGCCACTTGCTCAGCAGCAAATTGCCAAAGAGGTTCTGACGATACGTTCGTAACGGCCGTCTCTCCATGTGAGCTTCGGGGCGCAACCCACTCGCGCCGGCGGGCACGAGTGTTTATGATGGAGGAACGCTCTCTGGCCCGTCGGTTCAGCCGAACGAATAAGAGCACACCCTCAATGACGTTCGCGCACAAATTCGTCTGTTCGATTCTTCTACTGACGCTCCTCGCGACGCAGGGCTGTGACAAGAAGAAGAAAGTGGTCGTGCCTCCGAAAATGCAGGCTCCAACGGTGGCGGTCACGCTGCCCAATGAAATTCCACTGGCTCAGGAACCCGAGGAAACTGAACAGCCGGTCACTGCTACGCCGCCCCCAGCACAGCCAGCAAAGTCGAAGCCTAAGCCGAAAAGACCAGTCCGAAACTCCACCAGTTCGGCGAAGAAAACGAACCCCGCTGCGCTGCCGCCGGCGACATCTCCAACCGCCCAGGGAAATCAGACGGTGGCCAGCGCCAAGCCGCCCGGGAATCCGGCCGACACAGCGACGGAAACGATGATCGCGGCCGCTGTTCCTAATGCGCTGGTTGTTCAGCAGAAGGAAGAAACGACGCGGATGGTTGACGCCACGGAAAATGCCCTGAAGGGACTCACTCGCTCACTTAGTTCGGAGGAGAAGTCCATGAAGAGCCAAATCCAGAGCTACTTGCGTCAGTCGCGTAAGGCAACCACTGACGGCGATTTCGAGCGGGCCTTCAACCTCGCGAAGAAAGCCCAAATACTGGCGGACGCGCTGATCAAGAAATAGTCGTTCGCAGCCTTCGGCCTATTTCTTCTTTTTTGCGGCGCCAGCCGCGCTGATTTTCGCCAGCATCTCCTTGGCAGGGCCCTGATACGGGCCGTCGATAGCGGCCGCCTTTTGCAGCGTCGCAACAGCGTCCGCCCGGTGGTTCTGTTTGGCGTAGGCGTAGCCGAGGTAGTACAGCGCCTGTTGCTGGTCAGCGGGATCTGCCTGCAGCAGGGCCACGGCAGTCTTCAGGTCTGCGATTGCCGGGAGCAATTTATCCTGATTCAGTTCGGACCGACCCAAGGTGATATGAGCAAGTCCGGCATACGATTTCTTCTCCTTGTCGCCGGCTTCCGGATTGGTTCCGACAAGGCTCAAAACCTTATTTGCGTAGGTCGCGGCCTTGGCGGCCTCCTTCGGATCGCCGACAAAGGCGTCAGCCATCATGAGGAGCGTGGGAAGGCTGTCAGGGTCGGCCGCAAGCGCCTTTTCGCCATACGCTATCAGCCGCTGGGGCTGATTCAACTGGCGCAAGCTATACAGCGCAAGCTGCGAGATCTGAGGCTCGAATTTCGACTTGGGAAATGCCGGAGTGAACTTCTCGATTTCGGTCATGCGGTTGTTCGGGTCCTGCTCGGAGACGATGGCGTTGTAGGCCGAGGTCTCAAGATAGTCGTAGGCGGCTCGGGCGGCGTTCTGCTCTGTGGTGATTTTCGAGTTCCGACTGGCGTCTGGCATATCGGCCGGCCGTGGTTGTTTGGCGATCGAGTTGTAAACGCCAGCGCCTTGCACGGCATAGTCCACGACTTTCCCGTTGTCCTTCATAGTCTGGGCGATGCTGGCCTGCGACATGATGATATCCAAGTTAGCGGGATACGCCGCGAGTGCCTTGGTGCCCGAATCCATCGCTTTCTCGGTGTCGCCGGCAGCCAAGTACAACTGCGAAAGCTGCCACTGCGCATAGGCCACTGCCGGCTTATCGTCGGCATATTTCATGACGAAGTCCTGGTAGGCGGCAATGCGCTTCTGGGCGTCGCCCTCGGCTGCAATTGCTGCAAGGTCCTTGTCTTCAGGAGTTCCGGCGGGAATCACGATCGGCGTGCTCTGTGACCAGGCATACAAACCGAACCCAATACTGCAAACCAGAACCAGAGTTACGCGATGAGCTCTACGCATTTCGCACCTCGAGGGAGCGCGCGCCGCACGAGGGCGGTTGAAGACCAGGCGCTTCCGTTCCCAAACTTCATTCGTTGGGAATCGTACCGCTTTTGTGAATTGGAAGCCACGACTAAGAACACGCGGAGTGGGTTCTCCGGCGAAAGCTTCTGCGCCGTTGTCGGTTACTTGCGTCCCTCGCGCTTTTGGGCAACCACGAGGCCGCGCGGTGTCGGCAGCAGGACAACCGAAATCAGGCCGTCGCGCTCCATCTTGAGGGCGGCATCACGCACTTGCTCGAGATGCGAACTGGCATCGTGCATCAGGATGATTCCGAAGGGAGAAATTTGCGGCAGAAAGCGTCGCACCTCTTCTTCACGAATGGGCATGTCGCTGTCGCTGAAGAAGAGGTCGATGGTGCCGTCGACTTTCATCTCGAGGCTGGATTCGTTGCGCAAATCGATAAGATCGTTGAAGGGCGATGCCGCAAACTTCTCCTTCGCCGTCTCGTAAACCTGTGGGTCGAATTCGCACGTGATGATGCGGCCAAAGCCGTTCATGCGCATGGCCTCGGCGATCCAGAGCGTGCTGATTCCCATGAAGGTTCCGGTTTCGACCACGAGTTCGGGCTTGATGGTGGTCACCAGCGTGCGCAGAAACTCCAACACCTCGACTTCCGCGGTCATGGAGTCGTACATGCTCCAGCGCTCAGGATGGGGGCACTCGGGGGTGGGGCGGTGGTACTCAGGCACAAGGGCGCCCGCTCGCGCCTTCGCCTCGCGCATGATACGGTGTTCCTGCTTTTCTTTCTTTCGGAAGAGGCGTTTCAGTCCCAATCCATCACCTATCAGACTGCGGTATTTACGCAGTTCGATCTTCGCCTTTCGCTCGTCGCCATTTGCTGTTGGCTTTGGCTATTTACTCCAGGAGGGCGGCGATTGAGGAAGCCACGCTGGTCGAATCAGTCCTAGTATATGCGACCGCCGAGTCACCCTAGCTGGGTTAGAGTTAACTGTGCGTGAGATCTTCCAGCATCGCGGAATGAGGTTGCTGTTTGCGGCCAACCTCGTCTCCATGATCGGCAGCGGCATGAATGCCGCGGCGGTGATCTGGTACATCCTGCAGGCGACGCACAGTGAGGTGTCCCTTGGGGTACTGGTGGCGCTGCAAACACTGCCTTCCCTGCTGCTACTTCCTTTCACGGGCGTTCTGATTGACCGCGAAGACCGCCGCCATTTGATGATGTGGCTCGACGCCGCGCGAGGGTTCGTCGTGCTGCTGGTTGCGGTGCTGGCACTCACGCATCGCGCCCAAGTGTGGCAGTTATACGGAATGGTGATTCTGATCTCGGTGGGTTTCTGGATGTTCTGGCCCACCATCAACGCGCTCGTCCAGGAGTTGTCGCCGGACGCGAAACTGCTGGACTCAAACTCACTGATGCTGGCTGCGGTGCAAGGTGGATGGGTACTGGCGGGGGCAGTCGTGGGTTTCGTGTACAACAAAATCGGGCTGGGCGGGATATTGCTACTCGATTGCGCAACGTACGCGGTCTCGATTGCATGCGTTTACCAGGTTCGGAAGGGGCGGGTTACGGTAAAACCCCTCAGGCCGGAAGCCGCAGAGACCGCGCCTACGACGTCAGTGTCCCGCTACCTGCACGACCTGAGCGAGGGCATACGGTATGTACACAGCAATCGGCGCGTGCGCCTCCTCGGCATGGCGTGGGCCCTGTTCATCGCAGCCATGATGACGCAGGGAGTGATCTCAGCGCCGCTAAGCGACCGAATTCTGCACCAGGGGGCGGTCGGCTACGGCTGGATCAACGCGGGCTGGGCGCTCGGCGCATTTACCAGCATGTTCTATGCATCGCGGCTGATCCGGAGCAATGGAGTACACCGATCAGTGATCGCGACAATGTGCGTGATTGGAACTGCGCTCATACTGCTGCCGGAGATTCCGTGGATCATCCTTACGGTGCCCATCTACTTCGTAATGGGTTCGGGACGCGGCGTCGGCGGCATTGCAATGCAGTCAGAATTGATGGAGATCGTACCCAAACACTTCATGGGACGGACCCAGAACGCGTTCTTTTTTTTGGCCAGCGCGTTACAAATCATTACCGCCATGATCGCCGGCGAAGCGGCGCACCGGAATGGGCTGAAGTTCGGCTTCTTCATTGTCTCGATTATGTATTTCGGGGCAGCCTTCACAGCGTGGCGAGCAGTATGCGACCCTCAGTCCGCCTTGGAGCCGGACAACCTGGCGGCGGGTTAGGGCCGATCTATTGAGGTCCTCGATTGCGGTGTCGTTTCCACGCGAACCATGCAATGACGGCAGCCGCCACGAAGACGACCGCGTTGGCGCGACCCACGATTTCCAATAGTCTCTGCCAGTGCTGTCCGAAGAAATACCCGACGCAGGAAATGACCGTCACCCAGAGTGCGGCCCCAAGAAAGTTGAACAGAAAGAAGCGGCGCCACTGCATCCGCAGCACACCCGCAAGCGGCCCGGCAATGATTCGCATGCCAAAGACAAAGCGCGCGAAGAAGACAGTTGCGGGACCGAATCGCTCGAACATTTTCTCGCCGCGCGCGATTTTTTCGTCGGAGACGCGGAAGAAGTTCTGGTAACGGTGCAGCAGCGGGCGTCCGCCATGGAACCCTATCCAGTAACCGAGGTTGTCGCCGGCAGTGCATGCGGCTGTGGCGACCAAGATGATCAGGCCTAGATTCAGTTGATGATGCTGTGACGCGAGAAAGCTGGCGAACAGCAGCATAGTCTCGCCGGGCAAAGGGATTCCCGCGTTCTCCAACAACAGGGTGACGGCGAGCGTCCAATAGCCATGGGTGTTGAAGTGGTTGCGGAGTACCTCAAAGAGGTCGGGCAGCATCAGGCTTGGCTGGGCTCCGTGATCTCGTCGGGCGAGGACGGCGACGCATCTGCTCGCATCGGCGTAGCCGGAATGTCACGCAGCAGGAAGTCCAGCACGATGCGGTTGAACTCTTCCGGAGTCTCTTCGTAAGGCATGTGGCCGATGGGCGTCATCAGGTACTCGGCGCTGTTCGTCCAGCGGCGGTGCAATTCGTGCATGGAATTCGGAGCCACAGCCCGGTCACGGTCGCCCCATAAGAATAGTGCAGGAATCGATTCCACGAGCGGCAGCACCGCTTCGACACTCTTGAGGTCGTTCATCCACGAACGAAGGATGTTCCACAAGTGCTCAAAGCTACCCGCGGGTTCGAGTCCGGCTTGGTAGCCAGCGAATGCGTCGGGTGGAATGGCAGATGGGTCGGCGTAAAGCTTACGGAAGAAATCTTTCAGGATGAAGGGAAACCTGCGCGCGAGGTGCACCACATAGATGCGGCCAGCGCGAGTGCGCAATAAACGAATGCGGCCCAATTCGTATCGCATCCAGGGATTGATGGGGGCCGACAATACGAGCTTACGGACGCGGTGCAACATGCCCTTCTCGCTGAGTAGTCCGGCGAGAGCGATGGTGGCTCCGCCGCCGCGAGAAGTGCCGAGAACGTCGCACTGCTCGATGCCAAGGTGGTCGACAAAACTGAGAAGTTGTTCTGCCTCGCTGACCAGCGTGCCGGGGAGTAAGGCGCTGCGTTGGGAGAATCCCGTCCCTGGGAGATCAACCGCGTAGACCGAGTAATGCTGCGCCAGTCCCCGCATGACGAAGCGCCAGGAAAACGAGTAGCCCATAAAACCGTGCACCACCAGCAACGCAGGCCCGCTGCCCGCATGGAGGTAGCGCCAGCGGATTCCGTTGATGTCGGCGGTGCAGTCGTCGACTCCTTCCACTCTGGCGATGAGTGGAACTACGAGCAGCGCAGTGGGTTCGGTCATGTCGCGTCCGAGACTATTGTGCTCTTTTTGAAGTGCGGGTGGAAGCAGTTGCATGAACGGCGATCGCAAATAGCGGGCGACGGGAATCCCTTGACGATGTGACACATTTTGAGTATGCCGACTGTCAATATGCGAGAACTCAGGGACACCCGCCGCCTTAAGAGGCTGCTGAAAAAAGAGTCAACCGAGTAAACTCGGCTATTTGTCGAACCAAGAGTCAATAGCTTACGGGCCAAGATTGGGTCGAAAACGCCCCAAAATTACTACCTTGGTTCTTTTTTCAGCAGCCTCTTAAGGCGTGGCTGAAGGCAGTCAAGACGGCCGAGTTACGCGATCGGGACCGCGTCATCGGGCACATTGTGCCCGAGCGTCCCGAGCCGCAAGAAGTGGAGTGGCCCGACTTCGAAGCGCAAGCAAAGGAGATTTTTGGGGACCGCGTTTTTCCAAATGGCGTACTCGAGGAACGCAAACGGGCGCGGTATTGAACATCTACGCCGATTCAAGTTTCTTCGTCGCACTCTATATACCGGACGAGCACTCCCCGGCGGCTAGGCGCCTGTTCTCCCAACTCGAGCGAATTTGGCTCACACCGCTTCATCGTGCGGAATGGGCGCACGCGGTCGTCCGGCGTCTTTTTCAGCGCGATTTGTCTATGGGCGAGGTGCAAGCGCTTTACGACAAGTTTGAAGGGCATCGCCAGTCGCGCGTCTGGGCTGAGGTGCCCTTACCGTAAATGGCGTTTGACCGCTGCATCCAACTGGCAAAACAACACGGAACGCGAATCGGGATGACAACACTTGACACCCTGCACGTCGCTTCGGCGCTCGAACTGGGAGCCGAGCGGTTCTGGACCTTCGACGAGCAGCAGGCGAAGCTGGCCAAAGCGGCGGGCCTGACAGTCACCTAGATTCGGATCCGCGCATAATCAATTACGCAAATGCACTCTCCTCGTACGTGCCGTAGACCTCGCGCAGTGCCTGACAGATTTCGCCAACAGTGGCGTAGGCTTTCACCGCGTCAATGATGAACGGCATCGTGTTCACGGGCGAAATCTTGCCGTCGGTGGCAGCTTGCGGCTCCTGCGCGGCGGCTTTCTTTAGTGCATCGAGGCAGCGGCGTACTTCGTCGTTCGAACGCCGTTGGCGCAGCGAGTTGAGCTTCTTCGTCTGCGCCTGCGCGACTTCTTCACCGATGTAGAGAATGTTCGGGGACGGCTCTTCGACGACAAATTCATTGGCGCCCACCGTGACCTTCTCTTTGGCTTCGGTGGCGCGCTGGAACTGGTAGCTGGCCTCGGCGATTTCCTTTTGCGGGAAGCCCTTTTCGATGGCTTTCACCATGCCGCCCATGGCGTCGAGCTTGTCAAAGTAGTCGAAGGCACCTTTTTCCATGTCGAGAGTCATGCGCTCGACGAAATACGAACCGCCGAGCGGATCGACGGTCTGCGCCACGCCTGACTCGTAGGCGATGATCTGCTGCGTGCGCAGCGCGATGCGCACCGCTTCTTCGGTCGGCAAGGCCAAGGCTTCGTCGTAGCTGTCGGTATGCAGCGACTGCGTTCCGCCCAGCACTGCGGCCAGCGCCTGGATAGCGACGCGAGCGATGTTGTTCATCGGCTGCTGTGCGGTGAGCGAGACGCCGGCGGTTTGAGTATGGAAACGCATCAGCCGAGTGCGTTCATTCTTCGCGCCGAAACGGTCTTTCATCAGGCGGTACCAGATTTTGCGCGCCGCGCGGTATTTGCCGATTTCTTCGAAGAAATCGTTGTGGGCGTTGAAAAAGAAGCTGAGGCGAGGACCAAACTCGTCCACGTCGAGGCCGCGACGCTGCGCCCATTCGACGTACTCCACGCCGTCGTAGATGGTGAAGGCCAGCTCCTGCAGCGCGGTCGAACCGGCTTCGCGGATGTGGTATCCGCTGATGGAGACGGTGTTGAAGCGCGGCGTAAATTTCGTGCCGAACTCGAAGGTGTCGATCACCAGCCGCATCGACGGCGCCGGCGGATAGATGTATTCCTTCTGCGCGATGTATTCCTTGAGGATGTCGTTCTGAATGGTGCCGGAAATTTTCTTCCAGTCCGCGCCCTGCTTTTCAGCGACCGCCAGATACATCGCCCAGAGTACCGACGCGGGCGAGTTGATGGTCATCGAGACCGTCGTCTCTTCCAAGTCGATGCCGTCGAAGAGGATCTCCATGTCTTCGAGCGAGTCGATGGCGACGCCGCACTTGCCGACTTCGCCCTCGCTCATCATGTGGTCGCTGTCGTAGCCCATCAGGGTAGGCAAGTCGAAAGCGACAGATAGTCCATGTCCGCCGTGTTCGAGGAGGTACTTGTAGCGCTCGTTGGTTTCTTCCGGGGAGGCAAATCCCGAGAACTGGCGCATAGTCCACATCTTGCCGCGATAGCCAGTGGCGTGAATGCCGCGCGTGTAGGGCGGTTGGCCGGGATAGTTCAGGTACTCGTCGTAATTCCAGTCGGCGGGAAGATCGGCCTCGGTGTACAGACGGCGAATCGGTATGCCCGAGATCGTGGTGAAACGGGCGTGTCCGTGCTCGTCGAGATTGGTGCCAGTAGGCGCGCCGATAGGCTTTTCGGGAGACTTCTCCAACGTGGTCGCGAGCGTCTTCTCCGCCCAACCTTGTTCGGAGCCGGACGGCCGGCGACCATTGGCGGAAAGTTCAGAGATGGGCGATTCAGCGAGCGTTTTCCCGTTCAGTTTGTTGCTATCTGGCATTCGTTACCCCACGGAGTTCGCGCGAGCGGCGGACGTTGCAGTGTAGTAGATGCCAAGGCACGGAGCAAGGGAGCGGCTGGACCCGAACCGCGAAAGCCGGCGGTATACCAAGCCGCACAGCGAGGCTGCGCATGCCTGCGAGAAGGCGCGCCAGGCGGTACCATTAACTCCACCATGAGCATCAGCCCGTACGTTTGCGAGTGCCCCGAGTGCAACAGCGAGATAGCCGTAGATCTCGAAGCAACTCACCGTCCGTTCAGCGATAACGAGAAGATGGTGTACCGCATCGTTTGCAACTCCTGCGGCCTCGCCTACGACGTGCACTTCGAGGACCTGCAACTGCGCGAGCAATAGGACACCGCGGCCGCTAGTCGCGCCCTCTCGACGACGATTCCTCAAGAGTAGTACGTCGGCTTTTCAGTGCGTCGCTAGCTTCGCGCGTGCGGACATTGCACTCTCCAACAAGTCCAATCGAATGCGCTCGTCCACACTGAATCGCGGAGACGTTATCATCCCAAACTCTGCGGCCTCGGCGGAGAACCGCTGCGGAGCGTCAGTGAGGGCATCCGGTCCTGACAAGCGGAACGACATGCTGCACAACGGACCGAACAGCAACGCGCGCTTCAATTCCGGCCACCGCTCGAGGTCAGGTTCCACCCCCGCGCCACGCGCAAACTGGATGCAGGTTTGGTGCATGGACGCCGGTGCCTCGCTGTTGGGTTCGGCAGCGATTTTCTCCCCCATCACGTCCGGGTCTGGGTTGGCGCAGAGGCCCGCCCATGTGTAGACGATCCAACGCGCCTGGAGTTCCAAGGGGGGAAATAACGGGCCCGCCTGATGATACAGTCCGAGGAACGCCAGGCCTGGCAGGCCCGGAGCGAAGGTGTGGCGGTAGAGACGTAGCGCGGGCCCCTCAGCCCCGATCTCGGGGCGAATGTCGGAACTGAGAAACGGCAAATTCAGCCGGAATCCAGTCGCGCAGAGTACAGCGTCGACATCTTCCTGAGAGCCATCTTCGAAGGTGATGCACCCGCCCGCAATGGAACTGATCCAGGGCTTGCTGACAATGCGGCCCTCGGCGATCAAAGGCAGATAAAACTGCGCCTGAGTAATGCCGGCGACAGTAGGATCATCGTCAGCCTTCAGCGCGCCCCATCGTTCCGGTGCTCCGCTCGTGCGGAGAATGAATTCCTTGAAGCTGCGGCCCACCACATCGGCTCGCAGGGACTCGGCCGCTAGAACCCGGAATCGGTTAAAGATTAGGAAGTCTATAGGTACGCCCGCGACGATCCGTTGAAGGACATAACGTTGACGCCGAAGCGACGAAATAACGCGGCGCGCTCCGGCCATGGCAATCTCGGGGGCGATCTCGACGGCGCTGATACCACAGCCCGCAACGACCACGCGCTGATCCCGATAACGATTCGCATCCCTGAAATCGAAGGTGTGATGAACTCCCTGGCTTCCGCTGAACGTCTCGAGGCCGGGAATCGACGGGACCTTCGGCGCGTTGTACCGGCCTGTCGCAACGATCACATAGGGAAAGAAGTCAGATTGCCGGCTGTCGTGGTCGGCAGTGTAAGCCACTCGATACCCATCCGCCTCGCGCTCAACTGAGAGGACTGTGTGCCGCAGGCGCACTCTGCCCAGGAGCCCAAACTGCTCCGCGTAGCGTTCCAGGTACGCCAGAACCTCACGATTGTGCGGAAACATCGGCGTACCGGCCGGCCAATCCAGATCGCTGAAATGCGTGTTCACCCGACTGGTGTTGGTGACCATGCTGGGCCAAACGCCGCTGTGCGGAGCACCCTGGTTCCACTGCCCGCCGACGCGATGGCTCTGCTCAAACAGCACAGGCTCAAACCCATGCTGTAGCAGGTACCGGGCGGCGACTAGGCCTCCGGGACCGGCACCGATAATGGCAACCTTGTTGCCTGACGCCAAAGCGGTCTCCTCGAAGTATGAGCTGCGAGTCCGAGAAGTATAGGACGGAACTTGCCGGACAGACTAGTACGCTGACTTGGAGCGGCTTGATTCCCACGCCTTGGCGTATTTCCAGCTCACGTAGGTCGCGTGGTAGGCGTGCAGCAGCAGGCCCTCGCGGCCGTCGAGAAAGCCGAAGCGGAGGACGTAGTTGTAGAGGAACGTTAGCTTGGGCCGCAGCACGATATCAATGAGGCTGAAGCCTCGCGGCCGTTTCTCTGTCGCCATCTGCGCTCCCAGCGACGAATACCGGTTCATGTGCTCGATGTAGCTATCGAGCGTGGGATACGCATTGTGCAGCAGGTTGCCCTTGAGCAAAGCGGTCGCGCCGTCGAGCCGCATGTCTTCGTGTACAAGCCTGTCCTCGAACTGGCCGGCCCCGCGCCGAAATAGACGCAGCTTGTCGTCGGGATAGAAGCCGCCGTGCTTGATCCAGCGACCCAGAAAGAAGTTTTTGCGGGGAATCCGAAAGCCAGCGACCGACGGGTTGGCGAGAAGCACGTCGCGAATTTCTTCGGCCAGGGCGGGCTCGACTTCTTCGTCGGCATCGAGCGACAGGACCCAGTCGCCTGTCACTTTTTCCAGCGCGGAGTTTTTCTGCGCTGCGAATCCCTTCCACGGTTCCTCAAAGAACCTCGCGTGAAACGATTCCGCCACCTCGCGCGTTCGGTCGGTAGAGCCGGAATCGAGGACTACAATCTCATCGGCCCAGGCGACACTCGAGAGGGTGCGTGCCAGGTTGGCTTCCTCGTTCAGCGTGATGATGACAACGGAGAGGTTCAAGGTCTCCATCCTAACCGCGCAGCCGAGTTTGCCGGAACAAAAAACATGCCGCCCCTAAGGACGGCATGGCAAACGCGATAACTATCGGCGACTACTGCTTGGGCTGCTGCGGAGCCGGAACCACGTCGCTGGTCGGTATGGCACCGGGGACATTGGGCATTCGGTGCACGTTGCCCGACTCGGCGTCGCTCATGTCGATACCCAGCTTGGCCAGCGTGTCAGCCGTATAGAGGTCTAGCTGTACTCGCGACTTTTCGTAGTTTGTGGCGGCCGCGAGGACGTTCGATTCGGCCTGCGTCAGCGCGCTTGACGCCTGCAATACGAGGGTCGAGGTCGAAGCTCCGAGTGAGTACTTCTTCTGCTCGGCGTCGAGGTTTTCTTTGGCATAGTCCCGCGCGGCAACGGCCGATTGCAGGGCCGCGTAGTTTTGAGTTAACGCAAACTGCGCGTTGCGCACCTGCAGCGTGATGGTGTTTTCCTGTTGCTGGGCCGACATCTGCGCCTGCCGGTATTCGATCACCGACCGTACCTGGTCAGCCTGGTTCTGCCGGTTTCGCAGCGGGATGTTCAGGTTGACGCCTATGCCCTTGTCGGGCGCGGTGCTGTTGAACAAATTGCCAAAGGCGTGGCCATAGCCGGTATTGGGAAACGTGTTTGGTGGAATGCAGTTTCCGACAGGGGCGGCTGGGTTTCCACAGGTCAGGTAAGCGTTCTGGTCTCCGCCAAGTCCGGCGGCGCCGTAGAACGCGTACACGTCAAGGGTCGGCAATTGCAAATTCTTGATGGCCTTGAGGCCCACTTGACGGTTGGTCAAGTTGATTCGAGACTGGATGATCTCAGGGCGATGCTTTAACGCCTGCTCGACCAACTGCTCAACCGGCGGCACGTCAAATGCCTCTTTGATTTGCAGGGTGTCAGTTGGGATGACTGGCGCGATGGCCAGGATCGGGCCAGTGTTGTTGCGAGTGATCGCGTTCTTCATTAACAACTGCTGCAACTGCAGGTTGGTCTGCGAGGTGGTCAGGTTCTGCTTGGCAGTGGCCACGGAGCTCTTCGCCTGCACCACGGTGATAGGCGCCAGCGTCCCGATTTCGACCTGTTTTTCGTTATCGGAGAGCGTTTTGTCGGCCAAATCCAGAGCACGCTGCTGCACCTTCACGTTTTCGTAGGCGTTGACCAGGTCCCAGTAGATGTTCTGGATCTGGGAAACCGTTGTCATGATCTGGTTCTGGTAGGCTGCGTCCATGATGGCCCGGTTGTTGCGGGCAATCTTGATCCAGCGCTGATTGGAATTGAAACCAAATCCCTGCAAAACGTGCTGGCGCAGCTGGAAATTGAACCCCGAAGTCACATAAGGGTTAACCGTGTTAAAGATCGCATTGGAGGTGACTCGGCTGTTTTGAAATCCAACCGTCATCAAGGTGCCGGTGGCAAAGCCCTGGGTATACCCGAAGTTATAGGTTTCCGTGTTCTGGTTGAGAGAGGAAGTACCCGTAAAGATGGTGTTGGCCTCTGGCGTGGTGGCCCGCTGTCCCTGAATCGTGCCGGTCAGCACGGGATCGAAGTTGTCGATCGGCGCGCCTTCACCTTGGGTCGAGGTCACGATGCCCGCCGCGCCAGCACCGGCTCCAGCGATACCAATTGAAGTTCCGCCCGCGCCTCCGCCACTGGTGCCCGAAGTGGCAGTGCTGCCTGCTCCGCCCGGAGTTCCCTGTACGAGACCGGTATTGACGCCGAGGGAGGCTGAACCGGAGCTCGTGCGAAGAATATCCACGTCAGCGGTAATCAGGTTGTAGCGCTGGATGGCGATGTCGAGGTTGTTCTCCAGCGCCAACGCGACAGCGTCGCTCAGAGACAAATACATCTTGCCATCGCGAATGACCTGGTCAATCAGGGGTGTGTTGGTGAAATTAGCCTGCGGAACTTGGCGCACGCCCCACACCGACCAGAACTTGGGGAACTGCGATTGTCCCTTCGTATAGTTCTGATCTGAATAAAGCTTGTAGGCATCTCCCTGAGGCTTGGGCGCCTGCGGCATGGGAACCAGCGCTTCCGAGACCGGAGCTGGTGGCGAGGCTGGCTTCGCCGCCTCCTGGGCAAATCCCGCGGTGGCAAGCAATCCCACCAGGCCAAACGTTATGGCTTTACGGAGAGCTACAGTCACTGAGTTAGAAACCGGCATTCCCTCGTCTCCAGAAAAGTGCATGTGAACTTTGTGTCCTTCGTGAGAATTCCTGTCGCCTTTCTCTAATACGGACGAGAGGCCCGGAAGGTTCACTGCCAAACGGGCGCGAGGCGCGGACAAAATCGATTTGAGCCTCGTAAGTTGCAGTAATGGCTTAGTATAGCTGACACAGCGCCGCGACAGCGGGCCGCCGGAGCCACTTTACACGTCTTAACACTCTGGTGCGTTCGCGACACTTGCGCCACGGACGATAACTTGAGTCGCAACCTGAAAATTACGTTGGCCTACGATGGCTCCGAGTTCCACGGCTGGCAAGTGCAGCCCGGCTTCCCGACCGTGCAAGGTGCACTCGCTGAATGCCTTGGACGTATTACCGGCGAAAACGTCTTACCCCAGGGGTCGGGACGTACGGATGCCGGGGTCCACGCGCTGGCCCAGGTAGCATCGGTACGGATCGAGTCGCCAATCCCGGAACGGAACCTGATGGTCGCAATGAACGATATTCTTCCAGCCGCTGTGCGGGCAACGGGTGTAGAAAGGGTCGAAGACGACTTTCACGCGCGACATTCGGCGACAGCAAAAACGTATCGCTATCGAATTTATCGCGGAGAGACTTGTCCGCCGTTTCTGGCGCGTTATGTCTATCACGACCCTTACCCCATGGACGAAGAAGCCATGATCCGGGCCTCGGAGTACGTCGTAGGGACTTTTGACTTCACGTCGTTCGCGGCGTCGGATCCGGAACGGAGTGCGCGCATCGCAAAGCTGCAAAGTGAACGCGACTCTGGACGAACCCGCCGGGGCGACGGAGACGGAGTCTCTGATGTAGGCACGCAAATCGAATTGGACCATGCGAACGCGGACGACGAAGATGAGTCCCACGATCTCAGCTTGAAGCAGGGCAACGTTAGAACAGTGAACTCCTCGCTGTGGGCGCGCACGCCGGAGGAGTTCAGCTACACAATACGCGGCAACGGATTTCTGCACCACATGGCGCGCAACCTGGTTGGGACGTTCCTGCAGGTGGGCAAAGGCTCCTTGCAGGCCGACGACGTCCCCGCCATCCTTGCCGCCAGGAACCGAAGCGCGGCCGGGCCGACCGCTCCTGCGTGCGGACTTTATCTGGTTAGCGTGGAGTACGGAATGTCATGAACACGATCACGGAAGTAGCGACACGGGAAACAATTGTCAGCAGCAATCCTGCCACCGGCGAGAAGCTGGGTGAGTTGGCATGCGCCACGCGGGAGGAAGTCCACGAGGCGGTCAGTCGCGCCCGGCGAGCGCAGCCAGCGTGGCAGGCTCTGCCCGTAAGTGAACGCGTGGCCGTGCTCAAGCGCTTTCAGCGCATGCTCGCCGACCGTCGCATGGAGATTGCAGAGCTCATCTCACGCGAGGCGGGTAAGCCCACGGTAGAGGCGCTCAACACCGAAGTTATCGTTGTGCTCGACGCGACTGAGTTCTGCATCCGCAAGGCGCACAATTTCCTTCGAGACGAGCCGCTGCCGCATGACAACCTCGCCATGAAGACCAAGCGCGGCAAGTTGGTGCGCGAGCCTTACGGCGTCATCGGGATCATCGCGCCGTGGAATTATCCCTTCTCTACCCCGGCCATTGAGACCATCGGGGCACTGGCAATGGGAAATGCCGTGGTGCTGAAGCCCTCCGAGTTCACGCCGCTGGTCGCTCTCGAATTTCAAAAGCTCATGCATTCGGCTGGTCTCAATCCGGATCTGTTGCAGGTGCTGGTTGGTGCGGGCTCGGTGGGCAGCGCACTGCTGGAAGCCGACATCGACAAGGTCGTCTTCACCGGAAGTGTGGCCACCGGGAAGCGCATCGCCGAAGCTGCGGCCAAGAAGCTGTTGCCAGTATTGCTCGAACTGGGCAGCAAGGACCCCATGATTGTGCTGGAAGACGCCGATCTCGACGTTACATCCAGCGGCGCGGTATGGGGGTCGATGATGAACTGCGGCCAAACCTGCCTCTCCATTGAACGCTGCTATGTTCAGCGCACCGTTTACGAGAACTTCCTGGAGCTGTGCCGGACGAAAATCGAAAAGTTGCGCGTCGGAGAGGGCATGGGTTCCGAGGTCGAGATGGGGCCGCTCATCCACGAGCGTCAGTTGCGAACCGTGGAAGACCACGTCAACGACGCCGTAGCGCGCGGCGCAAGACTGCTGGCGGGAGGACGGCGGCTCACTGAGTTGGGGCCGAACTTCTACGCGCCAACGCTGCTGGCGGACGTGACCCAGGACATGCGGATCATGCAGGAGGAAACTTTCGGGCCCGCGCTCCCTGTCGCTCCGTTCGACACCGACGATGATGCGGTCAGGCTCGCCAACGATACCGAGTTCGGACTCGCGGCGAGTGTGTGGACCCGCAACAACAAACGCGGCGAAGCGATTGCGGCACGCATCCGGGCCGGAACAGTGATGATCAACGATGCCATCTCGGCGTTTGGCATTGCCGAAGCACCGCACGGCGGATTCGAGCAGAGCGGTATCGGGCGGGCGCATGGCGAACTCGGCCTGGCGGAGATGGTGCTGGTGAAGTACGTGGACGTCGATCTGCTGCCGCGCATGAAGAAGGTCTGGTGGTACGGCTACAGCGCAGAGTTCGCGCGGCAGATGTCGGGGTTCGTGGACATGCTGTTTGGACGCGGCGTATTGGCGCGCGCATCAAGGGCGCATTGGCGGCAACCGGGGCGTTGCTGCGCAAGAACCGTTTGTGAACTGAGGTAAAATGTGCGGTTGGTTACATCGCTGCGAGTAACGGAGTCCGCATCGGTTGCGAAACCGCGAAACTCGCGCTGAAGGACCCGCAATCATCATGCCCGAAATCGACGAACCCGCCCAGTTGCCCAAACACAAAGTCAAATATAAGAAGCCGCTGCAACGCGCCTGTAATGAGCAGAACGACAAGGGCAAGCTGTGCGGTGGCCATCTGAAACGCTGGTTCTACACCGCCGACGTGGTGGAACAAGGTTGCGGCGACGTGCGCCAGGCGTACGGTGAAAATGGCGAAGTTTACCGCTGCGAACACTGCAAAACCTTGTACCTGCCCAGCGAACAGGAACCCCGCGGCAAGAACGTGGCGGGCGTGGGTAAGCTTTCGATCTTTGGCGTAACGGTGGTGCCCAAGACGGCAGCAACCACAGAGGCGAAAGAGTAGTTCCCTTGCACCAGGGTGAGGCATTGGTTTTGAAGATGGCGAGTTGTTCCGGTGCCGTGGGGGCACCGATTTCTCCGCTTCAGACATAATTTCGATAACGGAAGAGGATCGTGCCGGCAGAAGTCTCTAACCTCATTTACGACTGGAACCGGGTCAACGCGGGTACCGCGAAGCCTGCGGGCCCTGTGCTGCTCAACGATGAGTCGCTCCGTGACGGCCTGCAATCGCCTTCTGTTACCGATCCGTTCATCGAAGACAAGATTGAGATCCTCCACCTGATGGAGGCTCTGGGCATCAACATGCTCGACCTCGGACTGCCGGGTGCGGGACCGCGCGCGGTAGCGCATTGCGAGGCCCTGGCCCACGAAATTGGCCGCGCCAAGTTGAAGATCAAGCCCAATTGCGCCGCGCGGACCCACGAGAACGACATTCGACCAATCGCTGAGATCGTGCAACGTACCGGCGTACCGATTGAGGCCGCAACGTTCATCGGCTCCAGCCCCATCCGGCGCTACACCGAAGACTGGACTGACGATTTCCTGCTGCGCACGACCGAGCACGCAGTGAAATTCGCCGTTTCGCTGGGCCTCGAGGTGATGTACGTCACCGAAGACACCACCCGCTGCGACCCCGAGACGATCAGGCGCTTGTACACAGCCGCCATCGAATGCGGCGCCCGCGCGATTGTCATTTGCGACACGGCGGGCCATGCCACTCCCATGGGCACGGTCGCGTTGATGCACTTCGTCATCAATGAAGTCGTGAAGCCCTCCGGTCGTGACATTCGCGTTGAGTGGCACGGGCATTGCGATCGGGGCCTCGCCGTAGCCAACGCAATTGCAGCGCTGGTGGCCGGGGCACACGTTGTCCACGGAACGGCATGCGGCATCGGCGAGCGCGTCGGCAATACTCAGATGGACCAGATGCTGGTCAATTTGAAACTCATGGGCGTCGAACCGTGGGGCAGCCAGGACCTTAGCCGGTTGAAGGACTATTGCGTTGCCGTCTCGCGTGCAACCGGAGTGCCGATTCCGCATAACTACCCGGTCGTGGGTGAAGATGCCTTCAAGACCGCAACGGGCGTGCACGCCGCCGCCGTCATCAAGGCGTATCGCAAGAATGACGAAATTCTCGCCAACACCATCTATTCCGGCGTACCGTCGCACTTCTTCGGTCTGAAGCAGGTCATCGAGATTGGTCCTATGAGCGGCAAATCCAACGTGCACTTCTGGCTGCAGCAGCGCGGCATTTCCGATGGCGACGAAGTTGTGGACAGGATCTTCGATCGCGCGAAACGTTCCGCCCGCAACCTGACGGAAGCCGAGATCCTGGAGTGTTGCCGCGCGGCAGGGGCGTTAGCGTCGTAGAAACAACACTACGTCAAATCGCCGGCTGAAACCGGCCCAGCCCGCTGTTTTGCAGTAGCCCTCAACCGTCGTATTCCGATATTTGCCGGGGATCCAATATAACGTATTACCATCGATCATGGCCCTTGGTCCGCAACATCGGGTTTCCTTCTCGCGATTGACTTCCTCTGACAGCGGCGATTCACGCGATCAGCCAACGTCGCAGCAGGAAGTAGCTCGATTGGCAGAGCTTCGGGCCGTACACGACGCATTCGCGTGGTTCCGGGCCCATGCGCGCGAGTTGGAAGACCTGCAACTCGAAGTAACCGCTATTCCTGCTCCGCCCTGGGGCGAAGCCGCTCGCGCCGAGTGGCTGCGAGGGCGATTCGAAGCTCTGGGTCTCGCCGACGTTCACCAGGACGAGTTATGCAACGTCTTCGGCGTGCTGCCGGGCACCGACGCCGACGCTCCATTCATCGCGCTCAGCGCGCACCTGGATACGGTTTTCCCTCGCCGGGACTCCCATTTCCGTGAAGCGAGAGGCCGGAAAGCTCTACGGCCCGGGCATCTCGGACAATGGCGCGGGAATTACGGCGCTGCTGGCCATCGCTTCCGCACTGCGCGAGACCGCCATCGAGCACATCGCGCCGATCCTATTCATCGGCAACGTTGGCGAAGAGGGCGAGGGCGACCTGCGCGGCATGCGGCACATCTTTGAGCAGTCGCGATGGGCTGACTCAATTTGCACAACGATTGCACTGGACGGAGCCGGGACGGACACCGTCATTGCCGAGGGACTGGGGAGCCGGCGGTACGAGGTCACGGTGCGCGGTTCCGGCGGACATTCTTGGAGCGACTTCGGAATCCCCAATCCGGTGGTCGCGCTGGCACGCATCATCGACCGGTTCAGCGAGACCGCCGTGCCGTCGAACCCGAAGACAACTTTCAACGTCGGCACGATTGAAGGCGGCACTTCGGTGAACTCGATTCCGCAGTCAGCCACCATGCGGGTGGACACACGCTCCGCATCGGTAGAGCAACTAAACCGCCTGGAGCGCGCCTTGCGCGACGCCGTCAAGGAAGGCACCATCCAGACCAATGGACGCAAAAAACAGGAAGCGCTGACCGCCGAGGTGCGAGTGATCGGTGACCGCCCTGCGGCCGACCTGCCTGCTAACTCCAACCTGCTGAAAATGATGCGTGCCGTGGATGCGCACCTTAACAACGGCGCGCGTGTGCAACGGGCCTCGACCGACGCGAACATTCCGCTGGCGCTGGGCCGCGAGGCCATCGCGATTGGCGCGGGCGGCAGCGGCGGCGGAGCCCACACCGTGAACGAGTGGTACGATCCTGCGGGCCGCGATTTGGGCCTGAAACGAATCCTCTTGTTGACCCTGGCACTTTGCGGAGTTCCCGAAGAATGAAACTGCTCATCTGCTCGTTCCTTTTGATTGCAATATTCATGACGACCACCGCCACAATGGCGGAAGACACCAAGGCTCCCGATACCGTTTTCGTCCACGGAGATATCTACACGCAGGCAAGCCCGGCGCGCGCGCAGGCGATTGCAGTGCGCGACGGACGCATCGTAGCCGTCGGGAGCGACGAAGAAATCCGCAAGCTGAAGGGGAGCCAAACGAAGGTCGTCGATCTCGGCGGACACTTCGTAATGCCGGGATTCAACGATGCCCACGTACATCTTGCTTCCGGCGGCTTCGAGAAGATGAACGTCAACCTTATCGGTACGCAGTCGTTACGAGAGATGCAGCACCGGATCGGCCTAAAGGTAAACAGCTCTGAACCCGGCGTGTGGATCATCGGCCGGGGCTGGGACCACACGTTGTGGCCGGGCCAGACGCTGCCCACGCGGCAGGACATTGACATGATGACCAACGGGCATCCGGCGATCTTCGTGCGCGTAGACGGCCATATCGCCATCGCCAATACCGCTGCCTTGCAGGCTGCAGGCGTGACTGGCAAGACGCAAGCCCCGCAGGGCGGCAAGATCGATCTGGACGCCCAGGGCGAGCCGACGGGAATCCTGCGAGAAGGTGCGCAGCAGTTGGTGTTTGCCAAGGTTCCACCGCCCACGCAGGCGCAGCGTCGCGAGGCTGCTGAATTGGCCCTCGCCAATGCCGGCCGTTGGGGGATCACTTCGGCCCAGGACAATTCTTCGTGGAACGACTTCCTCGTGTACGAAGAGTTGGAACGCGACGGCAAACTAACGCTGCGCATCAGCGAATGGCTGAACTTTCGCGATCCGGTCAGCGAACTGGTCGAGCATCGCGCGCATCATCCTGCCAACGATCCCATGCTGCACACGACCATGCTGAAGGGATTCATGGATGGTTCGCTGGGCTCGGGCACGGCGGCGTTACTGGCTCCTTATGCCCACGACCCGAAAAATTCGGGGCTGCCTCAGTACCAGCAAGCGCCACTGAACAAGATGGCCGTCGAGCGCGTGGATGCCGGCTTCCAGCTAGGTTTTCACGCCATTGGCGATCGGCGCGGCACAGATGGCGTCTGGATGCCTTCGCCGCCGCCGAAGGCGAGCCCCAAAGCTCACGCCGCTGCCGGCGCAACCTCACCGCGCGACTTTCGTTTCCGCATCGAGCACGACCAGGTCATCGCGCCCAGCCAGTTCGCGCAGTACAAGAAACTCGGCGTCATTGCTTCGGTGCAGCCCTCGCACCTGCTGACCGACATGAACTGGGCGGAAGAGCGCATCGGCCCGGAGCGCGCCAAGACTTCCTATCCCTGGAAGCAGTTTCTCGATAGCGGCGTGCCGCTGGCATTTCGGGACGGATTATCCGGTTGAGCCCATCACACCGTTTCGCGGCGTCTATGCCGCTGTGACGCGGAAGAACGAAGCCGGAACCAAGGAGTACTATCCGGAGCAAAAGCTGACCATCGAGCAGGCTCTGGCTGCCTACACCACCGGCTCGGCCTATGCGGAGTTTGCCGAGAAAGAGAAAGGCACACTGGCTCCCGGAATGTTGGCGGACTTCGTCGTGTTGGACCGCGACCTCACCAAGGTCACGCCCCCAGAGATTCTCAAAACCGAGGTATTGCGCACCGTGGTGGGCGGAAAGACAGTGTTTGAAATCCCCGACTAGCAGCCACGCCTGTCGGGCATTGGCTTGGTGACAATTGCCAACCGCCCAACGTCTAACCAGGTCAAGCTATTCACCGAGCAAGACTTCCCTGACAATCGGCGATTCCGCGCAGCAACGTATAATTTAAGTTTGGGTTACAACGTGGAGGAGATGCAATGGATCGTCATTTTGTGAGTTTCAGGGAGAGGCTGAGGTCACACCGTTTCGCTTCGACCCTGGTCGTGCTGGCGACGCTTTCGCTGGGCATCCTGATCGGCACGGTCGTGTCGTCGGAAGTCAAGGGCAAGGAGAAAGCCGGTTTCGTCGTCTGATGCGACTCCGCTCCAGGTGCCATCGCCGCAGCAGCTTTCGAACCAGTTTTCTCAGATCGCCCGCCAGTTGGAACCCTCGGTAGTGAACATCAGTACCGAAATGACCATCAAGAATCCCGCATGGGAGGGGTGGAAAGCAGTCCCCGGGCGACGATGGCGACGACAACTCCATGCAGGACTTCTTCAATCGCTTCTTCGGAGGACAGGGTGGTCAGGGCGGAGGTCAGATGCCGGGCGCCCCAGGCGGCGACGACATGCGGGAACGCGCGACCGGTTCCGGCGTGATTGTCGATTCCAAGGGCTATATCGTTACCAATCGGCATGTCGTCGATAATGCCGATCGCGTCCGAGTGAAATTGATGTCAGATCCGGCCACGGTGACTTACGATGCCACAGTCATCGGCACGGACCTGGAAACTGACCTTGCAGTCATCAAGATCGACGCCAAGAAACCGTTGCCGGCGGCCAAACTCGGCAACTCCGACAGCATGCAGGTCGGAGACTGGGTACTTGCCATCGGCAGCCCGTTCAATTTGGAAGAGACCGTGACCGCCGGCATCGTTTCGGCGCGCGGCCGCAATATCGTTCCGCAGCGTCAGTTCCAGTCGTTCATCCAGACGGACGCTGCCATTAACCCGGGCAATTCGGGCGGCCCGCTGGTCAACATGAATGGCGAAGTCATCGGCATCAATACCGCCATCTTCACCAGCGGCGGCGGCTATCAGGGCGTCGGCTTTGCCATGCCGTCGAATACCGTGGTTTCGGTTTACAACCAGCTGATCGGCCCCGACCATAAGGTTTCTCGCGGCTCGATCGGCGTGGAATTTAATGCAGTTCCCAATCCGGCCGTGCAGCGCGTTTACGGCGTGTCCAGTGGCGTGACCATCGCTAATGTGACGCCAAATGGACCCTCGGCCAAAGCCGGCTTGCTGACCGGTGACACCATCGTTTCGGTGAACGGCAAAAACGTTGCCTCGGGCGACGAACTGGTGGCTGAAATTTCGGCTCTTAAGCCGGGCACTATCGCCAAAATCGGCTACGTCCGCAATGGCAAGCAGAGCACCGTGGACGTCACCATCGCCGACCGCTCCAAGCTGTTCGCCACGCGACTCGGTGGAGACGAAGAAGGCGGCGAGGAAGCGCAGCCACAGGAGAGCAAGCTGGGAGTGAATGTCCGTGACCTCACTCCCGACATCGCGGAGCGCATGAAGTTGCCCAACTCCAAGGGCGTGCTGGTACAGGATGTGAAGCCGGGAGGCTTCGGGGACAATGTCGGCCTGAGCCGCGGCGACGTGATCCTGGAAATCAACAAACAGCCAGTCAACAGCGAGGCTGACTTCCGCAAGTTCGAATCGGGACTGAAGTCTGGTCAGGATGTCGTCTTCCTGGTCAGGCCTCGAGGACTCGGCCCCAACGCGGGCACGATCTTCATGGGCGGGACTCTCCCGTAGGGTGATCGAAAGGTTCGTCAGCACACGTGGAAAGGGCTCCCGAGATTCCTCTCGGGGGCCCTTCCCGTTTTGGACTTTTGCATTAGATTCCTCCAAAGGTTCTGTTGATTTTCCTGTTTCTTTTTTCATGAACACATGTTTACAATCGAACCGTTCTATAGGAATTCATAGATTTCCCCCGAGGTGCCGAGTTTGCGCTTGAGTCTACGAATTCTCCAACCGCTGGTGGTCGCCGCGGTTTCGCTGCTACTTACCGGCGTCGCTACTGCCACCGCACCATCCCAAGCCTCCAAATCTTCTTCCAATTCCCATAAGTCCTCGAAATCGTCTAAATCGGGAAAATCCTCCAGCAGCAAGTCGTCGAAGAAGAAGACGACGACGAAAAAGTCAGCGAAGTCGACGTCTCACGGACAGCGCGGAATCGATCAGGCGCGAACCGTGCAGATCCAGGAAGCTCTGATTCGCGAGCATTATCTGACTGGCGAGCCGACGGGAAGCTGGGACCAGTCCACCAAGGACGCCTTGACGCGCTTTCAAGAAGCCAATGGATGGCAGACCAAGTCGGTTCCCGACTCGCGCGCACTCATCAAGTTGGGACTAGGTCCGGACAAAACGGGCTTGCTGAATCCGGACACGGCAGTGATGATGTCGCCACACGAGTTAGGAACGCCGCATGACGGGCAACCGGGAGGCTCGACGCAGCCGTAGGCAACGAACGGAAATCACTTGCGAGGGCGCGGCGGATGCCGCGCTCTTTTGCGTAGGAGCAGCACGCCTGCACAGGAAACCCCGAGGCGGATGCCGGCTCTCCATGTAAAAAATCAGCACTTTCGTTGTACAATTTGCTGACTTAATTTCAAACGTGTTTCAGTGCCTTACACTGTTCGCCGAATGACCCGGCAATCGCTTTCGCCGTTCACCATCAAGAGGGGGCATATCCGTGAAAAGCAGAATGATCCTGATCGTTTTGGTCCTGGTAACGCTTTTTGTGTCGCTGGCGGAGGCACAGGCTCCGGCGCCGGCAACAACCAGCGCACCGGCACATGGCCGCAAGATACGAGTAGCTGTCTTCGATTTTGACTACGCGACCGTACAGACCGCCTCCGCGGCGGCGTTTGGAACCAACATCGACGTGGGCCGCGGGATGGCGGATTTGACCGTCAAGTATCTGGTGCAAGACGGCACCTATTCCGTCATTGAGCGCAAGGCGATGGACAAGATCCTCGCCGAGCAGAACTTCTCCAACAGCGACCGCGCCAATCCCTCCTCGGCGGCTAAGCTCGGCAAGTTGCTGGGTGTGGACGCCATCATCGTCGGAAGTGTCACACAATTCGGCAACGACACCAAGAACACCAATATCGGCGGGGGCGGCGGCAACTGGGGTGGATATGGCATCGGTGGCTTCAAACACAAGAACACCAAAGCCATCGTCGGCGTGGATGCCCGTATCGTCAACATCGACACCGCTGAGATCATGGGAATTGCCGAAGGTAAAGGCGAATCGAGTCGCGAGAGCACCTCGCTGTTGGGCGGCGGCGGCAATTGGCACGGCTGGGGCGGCGGCGCCGTGGACTTCGGCAGCAGCGACTTCCAACAGACCATCCTCGGAGAAGCTGTGAACTCTGCCGTTAAGCAGATGAGCGGCGAACTTATCGCCGATGCCAGCAAGGTGCAGGCGCGTACCGTCAGCGTGGAAGGCCTGGTAGCTGCGGTGGACGGCGGCCAGATCGTTCTGAATGTCGGCGGCAAGGTCGGCCTCAAGGTTGGCGACCAGCTTACCGTTGAGCGGGTGACGAAAGAGATTAAGGACCCGTCCACAGGCCAGGTGATTCGCCGGCTCTCGTCGCCTGTGGGCGTGATCAAACTCACCGATGTGGACGCTATTTCCGCTGTCGGGACTGCGGTTTCGGGCTCGGGCTTTAAGGTCGGCGACGCGGTCAAGACCGTAACGCAGTAGCAGCCATCGTGCGTGATTGTATGGGGCGCGGAGCCATCCGCGCCCTTAGCTTTGCCCGCGCAAGGTAGCGGAAGCAACTTCCCTGATGGCATCGCCTATCTGGTCCACCGCCCACTGGATTTCCTCCGCCGTAATCACCGCCGGAGGCGCGATCATCACGTGGTCGCCACACAGTCCGTCCACACAGCCCTGCATGGGATAGAGCATCACTCCGCGCTTCACGGCGCAGTCGTTGACCCGGCCCGAGAACTTCCTGTCGGCGGAAAACGGCGTTTTGGTTGGTTTATCGACTACGAACTCGACCGCCCAAAGCAGACCGATTCCGCGTACATCGCCGACGCAGTCTAGCGTCCACAGCCTTTGCAGCTCATCTTTGAGGACCGAAGCAACGCTGCCAAGGCGGTCCGAGTCTGCCTCTTCAATTAGCTGCCGATTCAGCAACGTATTCAGAACCGCTCGACCCGTGGCGACCGCAACCGGGTGTCCGTTGTAAGTGAATCCGTGCAGCAACGTACCTGTACCTTTTGCGATCGCGTCAACTATGTGACGCCGCACAATAACGGCTCCCAGCGGTGCGTAGCCGCTGGAAATGCCCTTCCCCGCGGCGATGATATCCGGAGCAACACCGTAGTGCTCCACGGCAAACCGGCGCCCGGTGCGGCCGAAGCCGGTCATGACCTCGTCGGCGATGAGCAAAACTCCCTGCTCGCGGCAGATTTCGGCAACTCGGGTCACATACGAAGGCGGCGGCGCTGCCGCACCCAAGGTTGCCCCACTCACAGGCTCCATGATGAAGGCCGCAGCCGTCCCGTTCGTCTCCGCGATGGCCTGCTCGACCTCCACTGCATATTTCAGCCCGCAGTCGGCGCAGCCGTTGCCACAGTCGTAGCGGCAGCGATAGCAGTACGGGATGCTCGACTTGGGAAACTCCCGCAGCATGGGCAGATAGATTCCGCGACGTGACGGGTTCCCGCTGACGGCCATCGCGCCGAGCGTTGCGCCGTGATAGCTCTGGCGCCGGCTGACGACCTGATAGCGCTCGGGGTGTCCGCTCTCGACCTGAAATTGCCGCGCCAGCTTCAGGGCGCTCTCGACTGCCTCCGAGCCTCCACTGGTAAAGAACACCGCGCCGCCGTCGAATGCCGGTCCGGCGAAATCAAGCAGCTCGCGCGCAAACTCCTCGGCAACTTCGGTCGTGAAGTTGCTGGAATGAGCGAACTCCAGCTGCGAAGCCTGCTCAGCCATGGCGCAGGCGATCGCCGCGTCTCCGTGCCCAATAAAGTTCACCACCGCGCTGGACGCGAAATCGAGATGTCGCTTCCCCGCGGCGTCGAACAGCCAAACACCTTCGCCGCGCACCGCGACGGGGTATGTCTTGTTCACGACGCGGTGCAACACGGCAGAGCGCGAAACCGCGGTCATGGCGTATCTTTCTCCACGGGCGGATTATACCGACAATCCCGGTATGCTAATCTTGGCCGCTGGCACCCAGCAACGAGGAGTTCGATGACTCAGCAGGATCACAATTACCAGATGGACTACGTGGAGTTTCCCGCCACCGACATCGAGGCAACGAAGCGCTTCTATTCGGCGGTCTTCGGCTGGAACTTCACCGACTACGGCCCCAACTACACCAGCTTCCACGATGGCCGGCTGGCCGGCGGATTCACCATGAGCGCCAAGCCCGTGAAGGGCGGTCCACTGGTCGTTCTGTACGCGAAGGCGCTGGAAGTTACCCGGCATAAGGTAGTCGCAGCTGGCGGAACGGTTCTGATCGAGCCGTTCGAGTTTCCGGGAGGGCGCCGTTTTCACTTCGCCGATCCGAACGGCAACGAACTAGCGGTTTGGAGCGAATGATGCATTATGTCAGCACGAATTCAAAGGTCGCCGGGCGGGCCGGGCAAACTTAATTTCTATCTGGTGAAAAGCATCATCGTCGGTGCCCTCGGCGGTCTGCTGTTCGGCTTCGACACCGCTGTCATCGCCGGAACCACCCACCAGCTGACGCAGGTCTTCAGCCTGTCAGCCGAGCAACTGGGCTTTACCGTGTCGATTGCGCTGATAGGCACCATCATCGGCGCCATGTCTTCCGGCATCCTCGGCGACCGACTCGGCGGCCGCGAAAGCCTGCGCATTCTGGCGGTCTTCTACGTGATCTCTGCCCTGGGCTGTGCCTTCGCCTGGAACTGGCCTTCGCTGCTGGTTTTCCGCTTCATCGGCGGACTCGGCATCGGCGGCTCGTCCGTGCTGGGCCCGGTTTACATCGCCGAAATCGCTCCCGCGAAATGGCGCGGGATGCTGGTTGGCTCATTCCAGATCAACATCGTCATCGGCATTCTCGTGGCGTACCTCTCCAACTTCATCATCGGGCGCTTTGGCTTGGGGATGAATGAATGGCGCTGGATGCTCGGCGTGGCCGCGCTGCCTGCGATTCTGTTCCTCATCATGCTGTTCGGCATTCCGCGCAGCGCGCGCTGGCTGGTCACCAAGAATCGAATCCCCGAAGCACGTGAAGTCCTCGACCGCCTCGGCTCGCCCGACGGCGCCAGCGAGCTCGATGACATCATCGCCTCCATCCACGTGGATGGCGTGGTGCACTCCGAGCCGCTCTTCCAGCGCAAGTACCGCATCCCGATTTATCTAGCATTCACCGTGGCCGCGTTTAATCAACTCGCCGGAATCAACGCCATCCTCTATTACCTGAACGACATCTTCGCCATGGCCGGCTTCAGCAAGGTTTCCGGCGATTTGCAGGCAGTGGCGGTCGGCGCCATGAACCTGGTGGCCACGCTGATTGGCATGTCACTCATCGACAAACTCGGCCGCAAGACGCTGCTGATGATCGGCGGCTTCGGCATGACGTTCTGCCTCGGAGGCGTCGCCGAGGTCTTCTTCACCCATCAACACCAAGGCCTGTCTGGTTTGGCTGCTGGTCGCCTACATCGCCTTCTTTGCGATTTCACAGGGCGCGGTCATCTGGGTGTACATCAGCGAAGTGTTCCCGAATCGCGTGCGCTCTAAAGGACAGGCCCTGGGCAGCTCCACTCACTGGATCATGAACGCCCTAATCGCCTTCATCTTCCCGATCTTTGTGGCGCATTTCGGCGGAGCGTTCCCATTCGTATTCTTCGCCGCCATGATGGCGCTCATGTTCTTCGTAGTTATGTTTACTTTCCCCGAAACCAAGGGCGTCACGCTCGAAGAAATGCAACACAAATTAGGAATCGAGTACTGATGGCAGGATTTGAAAGGGCACGGCTTCACAGACTGCGGAAAAATGCGGTTTCGGGTAGAGCTGACCTTCAGGTCAGCGTCGAAGCCCTTTATTTTAGAGCCGCCGAGTGGACTTTAGTCCGCGAGGCCAGAGCCGCTTTGCGGCGACCTTT
>CAWFBW010000003.1:0-42673 GCA_963814165.1 uncultured Acidobacteriaceae bacterium
CGGAAAACAAGCGGCCCTGCCAGCCAGGAGAAATCTATTGCGTGCGATGCCGCGCTCCGAAGAAACCCGCCGGAGACATGTCGGAGTACCAGCCGATTACAGCAACACTTGGGAACCTGATGGGTATTTCGCCCGGACTGCGAAGGGATGACCTTCGGCGCGCAGTTTTGAACAGCTGGCCCTAATTCGGGCGAAATTGAACGTCACGAGTATGGAGGCACGGCGACAAGTAGCTAAAGCGTTCGTGGCATACAAACTGAAACCAGATACAACAGCTGGGCACATAACAAAATGCGCTTCATGGGTCCTCCCCCGACAGATAGAACTATCTTGCCGTGCCTCCGAAAAGGGCCCGCATAACAGCCACTCAAAAGATTCCAAGCCGTCCACTTGAAGGAGGGCGAGGTCTGTCAACCACTGGGAAATGGCTTAATAGTTAGTGTTCGGAAAAAAACATCCTCCTTCGCCCAGCCATCGCGACCGTTCGCCTCGTCACAGTTCGTCCGGCGGGGCTACTGCTCCAAAGCGCGAAGGGCATCCTGCGCCGGTCCGAAGCCATCCTTCATCGACTTCGTATACCATTCGACGGCTTGGTCCCTGCTCTTGGGTACACCCCCGAGACCCTGCTCATAGAAATAGCCCATCTTGAACTCGGCTTCTGGCCGGCGCTGCAAGGCCGCTGCGCGGTACCACTTGGCCGCCTCGGCATAGTCCTGGACTACACCTTGGCCTTGCTCATAGAACTCAGCGACCTTGACTTGCGCCTCAGACCGACCGTGTTCGGCGGCACGCAAATACCATTTGGCAGCCGCCATGTAATCGGTCGGGACTCCGCGCCCCTGCTCATACATGACTCCCAGACGGTACTCCGCATCCCGAAAGTTCTGTTTCGCCGCCTTGGTGTACCACGTTATTGCAGTAGCGGGATCCTGCTTCGAAATCCGCCCCACATCGTACATTCCGCCAAGTCGGTACTGCGCTTCGGGGCTGCCCTTGTCAGCGGCTTTCCTAAACCATTCCATCGCGCGGTCGGGATCTCTTGACACGCCCATGCCTAGCGCATACATGTTTCCGACTTGGATCTGGGCCTGTACGTCGCCAGCCTGTGCTTTCAGCAACAGATCTTGAGGGACCTGCGCCCATACGTAGCAGGTGAACGCTCCTATGAAGATCACCAAAATCATCTTTCTCGTCATTTGACTTTCTCCTCGGTCCTGCTCTGCTGCGGTCATTTCGTGAAGCGCCAAACAGTTGGCTGGTTGGCCGTCGAATCCATCTGCAGTCCGATGAACTCAGTGGGCGAAATGAGCCAGATTCCATACTGCGAAGGCGGGCTGGTCAATGTCATGCCCCCGCGTCCAAGATTGTTTCGGGACAAGCTATACGTTCCGAACATGGATTGGTTCGGAAGCGCGCCATAAGGAGTCATCTCATCGAGTGCTCCCGAAACGTTGCCGAGTCCTAGGTTCGCCGAGGATCCGTCGAAGTATGCCGTCCCAGTGAACACTGGGATGTTGCTGCTGACAGCGTCGACGGAACCGAAGTCGTAGGTTCCGACGATATTGGAGTTATCGAATGGCGGTTGCACCTGCTGGTTTTTCAGACTGCCAATCGGAACTTCAGGGCTGGTGCTGTCCATGATCAGGGCAGAGTTTGGACCCGTAGCGTACAACCACCAGATAGGCCGGTTGAACGCGTTGTTCGGATCGATCAGGTGCAGCGTTCCGTGGCCGTTCACCTGCATGTCGTACGTGGCCTGCCAGATGGTTCCAGTCTGCGACTGACCACCATTGTTCCTGTCGAACACCATCACTGCGCTGCCGTTTCCGTCAAAGGTGAAAGCACCCACGCTGATATCCGGATTGCCGCCCGCCGATCCGGTGATGTCGAACACCGCTGTCGAATTGAACGAGCCGAGCGAGTACGAGCCTCCGATCTGCTCCCCTGCCTCAGCGCTCCAAACGATAAACCCATTGCTAAACACCGGGTCGCTGCTGACAAGGAAGAATTCCTTAGAGTTGACAACGTACAGCGCGAAGTTCATGTCATGGAAGCCGGACGACTGCAGACCCAGGAACATGGTTCCGCGACCGGTGGAGTCAACATAATAGCTTCCAGGGAAGCCGACAAACGTGCCGTACGGAATTCCGGAATCGTTCACATCCATCGAATTGCCGGCGACAAATCCTGAACCGCTGGGATACAGCAACGCCAACCCGCCGAGTCGTCCATTGAACAGGTCTTGCCCCGAGAAGCTGAGTGCGAAGCCTCCGGCGAGGGCACCGGTATTGAAGGCAGCGGGATCCTGCTGCTTGAAGATTCCCGAAACGCGGATTCCGCTGCTGTCGGTGCTAATGATGTTGCCACTCTTGCCGTCACCGCTCACCGCAAATGCGTAGGTGTAACTTCCGAGGGAAGTGTCGATCTGCATCGTGCCGCGAGAGTCGCCACCGACGTTGTAGGTTCCTGGGAATATCGGGACGCCAAGGTTCGGGAATGGAACAGAGCCGATGTCCTCAATGCCGGTGGTGATGTTACCGTTGCCATCGGCCGTGAAGGATCCGGCTATGTGGTATGGGAAACCAGTCGGATCGTACCCTTTCAGCAGAAAAGCATACTGCCCGTGAAGACGCGAGTTCGCCGTTGGAGTCAAGGTGACCGTGGCCGTGCCGAAGCTAACGCCATCCGCCTGGGCGGTCGCGATCACGGTGACAGTTGGTGGATTGGGGATGTTGATCGGCGCCGTGTAGAAACCTGCCTGGTCGAGCGTTCCGCATGCCGAACCGATGCATCCCGCTCCCTGAAGACTCCAAGTTACTGCTTGGTTGCTCGAGCCGGTTACGGTGGCCGTGAATTGCTGAGTAGCCCCGGAAGTAACGTTGGCGCTTGGAGGGTTGACCGTAACAACGATGGGCGTCGAGACAGTAACAGTGGCGCTGGCGGCCTTGGATGGATCCGCTTGCGACGTAGCCGTCACATACACGGTCGCTGGGATCGGGGAAGCGACCGGCGCAGTGTAGAGACCGGCAGATGTGACCGTACCGCAACCTGCTCCACTGCAACCCGGTCCAGATACACTCCATGTTACTGCGGTATTCAGACTCCCCGTTACGGTTGCCGTGAACTGCTTTTGAGTTCCAGGTGGCACTGACGCAGACGTCGGCGAGATGGTCACGTTCACCTGCGCGACGACCGTAACAAATGCCGACGCCGACTTTGAAGGATCGGCTACTGACCTTGCCACGACATTGAAAAACGGCGGGTTCGGCGGATTGATTGGCGCAGTGTACAGGCCAGTCGGATCAACGCTTCCGCAGGTATTGCCAGCACAACCGATTCCGGAAATGCTCCAGGTGACAGCGGTGTTCTGCGTCCCGGTTACCGATGCGGTGAACTGCTGTTGCGCGCCGGTGCCGACCGTCGCCTGCGACGGCGAAACTGCAACGCTCACCGAACTGCCCGACGTGATGGTGACTGTGGCCGAGGCGGCAACATTGGGGTCCGAGAGAAGCGTTGCCGTCACGGCCACAGTTGGGGGAGTGGGAGCATTAGCTGGAGCTGTGTAGAGGCCGGTGAACGAGATCGTGCCGCAACTGAGGCCAGCGCATCCCGCCCCGGACAGACTCCAAATGACGGTATGGCTCCCAGTCCCGGATACGTTCGCTGTGAATTGTTGTTGTTGGCTCACTGCTACTTGGGCGTTCGGCGGAGAGATCGTAATTGTCACACCCGCGTTAATCGTGACTGTTGCCGTGGCAAACTTCGTCTGGTCGGCTATGGAAGTCGCCTGCACCGTAACAGTCGGCGGATTCGGCGCAACGGAAGGCGCCGTATATAACCCGGAATTGGACACAAACCCGCAGGACTGCCCTGAGCAGCCAAGCCCATAGACTGACCAAAGCACACCCGTGTTCGAGGTGCCGGTCACAGTTGCCGTGAACTGCTGCCTGCCGTTTGGAGCCACGATTGCCGATGTGGGAGATATCGTGACAGCCACGGAGGTCGCCTGAGTGATCACCACTGAAGCCGACGCCGACTTCGACGGGTCAGCGGCCGAGGTCGCCGTCACCGTGACGACGGCCGAGACTGGCACTGTCGGCGGAGCGGCGTACAGGCCGCTTCCGGTAAGCGTGCCGCAGGAAGAGCCGAAGCATCCGATTCCGGACAAGCTCCAGGTGACGGCCGTATTCTGCGTGCCGGTTACGGTTGCCGTGAATTGCTGTTGCTGATTGACCGCGACGCTGGCAGACATCGGACTAATGGCAATGGATATAGCGTTGGGGCTCTGCAACGTTACGACGGCAGCGCCCGTCGTGCCATCCACGATGGATGTTGCTGTCACGATGACCGTAGCAGGGTTGGGCAGAAACGCCGGAGCCGTATACAGGCCGAAGGTGGAGATCGATCCGCAACCAAGCCCGAAGCATCCCGAGCCTGAAACGCTCCAAGTCACAAAGCTATTGGTTGTGCCCGTTACCGTAGCCGAAAACTGCAATTGGCTGTTGGTAAACACGGTAGCCGTCGAAGGCGAGACGCTGACGGTAACGGCGGAAGCGGTGCCCACCATACCAACTGCTACGACCATTAGTGCTATTACAGCTACGACGAAGCGGTTCATGTTTCCACCTCCGCAGAAGGTGCAACTAGGCCTTGGGGATCTCGTTGTTACGGCGTTACCTTTTTCGATAACGTCGGTTGGGGTTTGCTCTTCAACATGACCGCCAATTGCTGGTCAACCATCTGCTTTAACCCGGCGTAATCGACGGCCCCGCTGAAAAAGTGCCCGTTGACAAAGAAACTCGGTGTGCCGGTAAGGCCAAGGGCAACGCCTTCGTCAAAATCCTTCTTCACGGCCGCTGCCATCGATCCGGAGTCGAGGCACTGGTCGAACTTTTGGCCATCCATCCCTAACACCCTGGCCTGCGCTTTCAATTGCTCAATATTCAGCGCACGGCTGGTGTACAGAATGTTGTGATATGCCCAAAACTTTCCCTGGTCGCCGGCACAACGCGCGGCCTCAGCCGCCTTTTCGGCGCGAGAATGCATCGGCAACGGAAAGTCCTTGTAGGCGATCGCTACCCGGCCACCGTAGTCTTGTTTAAGCTTCAAAATATGATCGTGTACCTTTTCGCAATATGGGCATTCATAGTCTGCGAATTCCACTAAGATAATCTCGGCATCCCGGCTACCATCGACATAAGTATTAGCGAGATCCAACTCTGCGACCGGAGGCATTAGTAGCACAGTAATATCCGCCGCCTTACGTAGTTCATCTACATAGGCGGCGCGCGCCCTACTGCGGCGAAGTTTACGGATGTGCTCCAGCATCTGCGGGCGCACTTCAGCATATGATTGCTGCGTCTCCAGCCCTTCGTAGTACACCTGAAGCTGGTCTTCGGTAGGATCCTTGATTTCCTTATAAACTTCCTGCTGGAGCAGGTCATCGGCAGATAGGCCTTTCTTACTCGCCGCGGCAGCGATGAGCTGCGAATCGATGAGGTCCTCTAAAGCCTTACGCTGATTGACATAATACTGATATTGTGCCTGGAGTAGCTTACCGCCTTCCTTTTGCTCCAGGTCGGCGACGGTCAGCTTTTGGTTGCCGATTTCGGCCACCACCTGCTGTGCCGGGCCTTTGTCTTGAGCCTCAATCATCAAGAGAGGGCACAATACGATCAGGAGTCGAAGCAGCGTCTTCATGTCATCCTCCGGAACGAGGTCAGGAACGGTATTGCGACTATAGCCGCGCCAGTGTGCTTACAAAGAGTTCGTCTGGGGCGGGATAGATTGAAAAAACGGGACCCAGATAGCAACAATCTGAGTCCCGTAGCCGTCAGGAGCCCCAGCCGCAGGTGCAAACACCGTGGCCGCTGCCCAGAATGCCGATGAATGCACATTGCGCCTGCAGGTTCGCAAGCTCAGTCGCGCCCAACGCGGAGGCCTCGGAGGCCGTCTCCGTAATGGGCCAGGAGGTGCCCACTCGGTTCTGAATGTGGGTCGCCCAGGACCGCAGGTTCGAAACCGGCGTTACGTTCGAGCTGGGATCGCACGCGGCCCCGTTAAGGGTCGCTGATACGATCTTGATTGCCCCGTCGTGCTGCGTAACGCCCGTCAACGGGTTCTTTGCCAAGTCGGTGTCTACCGAGAGGGTTTTGAGGTTGTTGTGCGAGTTGCGGCAGCCACAGCACTCGGCCATTTGCTGGTCTGGTGTGAACACGTAGACCATCGCGCAGACATCCGAGTATGTGAAGCCAGGATTGGAAATGCGAACCGTCGCATCGGGTGCAGTGGGGTAGTTCGCATTGGAGTAGTAGTTGACTTGGAAGTTGTCGCTTCCGACCTGCGCCATTGCAAAGCCGGACAGAGCTAACGCGATGGACAGTACAAGCATCGTCTTACACAGTTTATTCATGTTCTCTCCCTCTACGCTCTCTGCCTGAGCCAAACGATAAGCGAGAGTAGCGCGATCAGGATAATCGCTTGTTCAGTTCGTAAATTCAAGTACCCAGCTGTATTAGCCCAAGTCGATACGCCCGTAAGACTAGTCCATTGCGGTCAGCTCTTCAATTCCCCAGGCGGCGTACTGACTGTGAGACTAGTTCCATTAGACTAAGTAGAATGGTATCATGTGGACAGAAATAGAAGTATGGCTGGAAAGCAAACGAGTCGTGACAGCCAAGTCTAAGGAAGCCGACAGAATACGCTACCGGAAGCAACGTGGATTGTCGCTATTGCTGCGGAGGCTGGGCCGCGGCCTGCGCGGCAGCTTGCGCATCGAGATCCCGGATCTGCTGCTTCTGCAGCTCACTTAGAATGTCGGCGCGGCTTTTACCGCTCTTCAGCATCTCAGCGTAGGTTTGCTGGTAGTTTTGGATGCTCGGGTCGATCGTGCTCTGCACGGGCGTAAGCGCGGTATTAACCGGTGCTTCGGGGACCACGGCGGACGCGCCCGGCGCAGGCTCATTGGATTCAGAATCCGATGCTGCGCTGAAACCCCCACGGTAAAGCTCCGGCTGGGGTGGAGGAGCCGCCGGCTGGCTTGCAGCCACAACCTGCGCGTGAAGGGCGGTCGAAAGCTCCAATCGGTCGACATGTCCCGGTTTGCCCGGCGAACCGGTGAGGATGTAATTGCTCGAATCATCATTCAGCAGTGCCGCGAGAACATCGTGCATCGTTCCCGGCCCCAAGTCCACGTACACCAAGCCGGTATCGGCACCCGGGCTGACCTCTACCACGAGACCCGTTCGCTCTGCAATGGCCATGAGGACAGAGTGAAGCGTTGTGCGGTGTGCGGTGACGGTCAACTGCCCATTTTGCCACCGCACAAGCAGTTTTGGACTGGCCGCTGACTCCGGTTCCTTAGTAACTCTATCGTTAATAGAGTCAGTTGGATTCTGATGAATACCCGGCACTGGCGCTTGGGCGAAGCTACGTGAAAGTGCCGCTATTAGCAGAATACCGAGGAGGGATCTAAGAGCGCGAAAACGCATGTCGCACCTCAATTCGCGTCCCTGGCAGATGTGGATACCAGAGATGATCGTGGTTTGGCTTCCATCGGCCCGCATTGCTTTTGGTGAATTTGCTCGGTGTTGTTTTCGAGAATGTCGGCCTTGGTTGCCAATGAGTTATCGTGTAGGATGTCGGATGTGTTTGGTGCTGTCTCAGGTCCGGCTGTTGTTGCAACGCTGTCTTCCGATGATTCCAGCCGGGATCCAATGTTGTGATTTGCAACAGTTGGAGGGCATGGAGACGGGGTTCCTTTGGTAAGCTCGACGGAAGCGTACTGGCTTTGCGTTTCTGCTGGGGAGGGCGCAGCCTGTCCCATTGCCGAGGCTATACCGACGCAAGCGATGAATAGTGCCCAGCACAACCGTGACAGGAGTAGTGGCGTACGACATTGTTCTGACTTCAACGTCATGTGTAGCATCTGGTTCCACTAGACTGGACCATCCGACGGTGCATTTCAATACTGCAAGCTTACTAACCCATTTGGTGATCGCCAAGGTTGCCACTTCGCAATACGGACGACGGAAGCCAGTGCCTCAGCTGAATGGAGGGACAAGTCCCTTTTGGCGACGGTCCGTTGGATGGGTTGGCGCAACTTTATTGCAGCACTGCTGTCCGGCTATAAGTCGAACAGGGTGAATTGGTTAGCGTGACCAAACAAATATCCCGACGGTGCAATCTCACTTGCCAATTTGGTCATTGATGATAGAGTAAATTTCGTACGATGAGCACGTACTAGTGGCCTGAGTCATTAATTCGCCGCAGTAAGTATCCCCCGGCAGAGCCGGGGGCTTTAGTTTGTGAGCCGCTCGAAGCGGCTGTGCGGGGTCGCTAACGCGGCCCCGATGTTCTTGGCCACCTGCGGGTGGCCACTTCAGCGCCACATGTTCAACTGATCCAAGCGCTTGTCCTCTTCCTCCTGCGTGCGGATGTACTCTCGAACCAACGCCTCGTCCCGCCCCACCGTTGACACGAAGTATCCCCGCGCCCAGAAACTCTGCCCTACAAAATTCTGCTTCCGCCCTCCGTACACTCGCGCCAGGTGAATCGCACTCTTCCCTTTGATAAATCCGATCACTTGCGCCACGGCGTACTTGGGCGGGATCGAAATCATCATGTGCACGTGATCCGGCAGCAAATGCCCTTCCTCAATCCGGCTTTCCTTCTGCTCCGCCAGTTTGCGGAATACCTCTCCCAAATACTTCCTCAGCTCCCCGTACAACGCCTTCCGGCGGCCCTTCGGAATAAACACCACATGATATTTGCACTCCCATTTCGAGTGGCTTAAGCTTTCATACTCGTCCATCCAGTTTCTCCTTTGCGTGTGCTTCGCGGCTCACGCCTGGAGTTTCTTGGATGGACTCCCGTATCTGTCAAACTTCGGGTGCCTCCCCGGCAGAGCCGGGGGAACTCCATTTCATTAGCGGATCCCCTTCAATCATGAGCTAGTTACGGAAAAGCCGTTGGCTGCGTCATTTTTCCAAATCTCGATTAACTCTTGACAGGATGTTGTTCTGACACTATTATGTTTATCAGATATGCGTGACCCCCAGCTGGAGTCCCGTAGCCGCTTGATGCACAGCCTCTCCGCCTTGCGCGAGATGCTCCCTGGTTCGTTTGTCGAACGGCGGCGCAAGTGTGGCAAGCCCAACTGCCGTTGTGCCCAGGGCGAGCCGGAGCATCTCCATGTCCAGTTCTTGTTGTCGGTTTTATTCCAGGGAAAACCGCAGACCTTCCATATCCCCGCCGAGTTGGTCGAGGAGGTCCGCAGCCGGGTCGAACTCCATAGGCGTTTTCAGCAGGCCGCGAACACCATTTGTGGAATCAATCTGCGCCACCTGTTGCAACGCCTGCAACCGAAACCAAGGCGGGAGAAAGGGTAGGCACCCCCAAGCTTGGGCCGACACCGACTGGAAGTCTGGCTCGATAAAGTATTCGACTTCTCGCGTCGGGTTCAGGCCCTACCCGATGGCCGCGACTTTGCCCGCATCCCCGCCAAAACCATCTTCGATGCCGTCTTCCTGGGCAGCGCTTGCCAATGCGGTCCCCTTCACCGCATCGAGACCGAGTGTCGAGAAGGCGTGCTCCGCTCTCGCATCGGTGCCCTCAGCGAGGATGCCATGGGCTATGGGTTGGAGCGGCAGGACCCCGCCGCCATTTTCGACCTGGGTTGCGCCATCGCCCGGCAGCTGAAACGCAATGGGGTATTGGCCTCGACTTGGTCACGGGGCTTGGTCGTAGCCGCCATCGACGGTATCGAAATCTGCAGCTCCTACGTCCGCTGCTGTCCCGACTGCATGGAACGTAAGGCGGAACATAAGGCGGAGGGGGAGTTGCGCCAAGATATCCAGTACTATCACCGCCTCTGCCTGCTCACCATCGTCAGGAGCGGCTTTCCCATCCCCCTGGGCATTCGTTTTCGGAAGAACGGCGAGACCGAGGTCGCCTGCTCGCTGGCGCTACTGCATCAGTTCCTCGAGCGTCTGGGGCGCCGCTTTCTGGATGTGCTGGTAGCCGACGCCATCTATCTGCAAACCCCCTGCGTCAGTGCCCTCGAAGCCCTGGGCCTGAGCTGGGTCATCACCCTGAAAGAAAATCAACCCGACCTGCTGGCCGAAGCCCAGCGCCTCACCGCCGCCCAAGCCCCCTACCCAGCCGCCGCCGATCAGTCCGACGAACTCCAACTCTGGTACGCGCCCCACTTGGACTGGCCGGTGGCCGACCGCGCCATCCACGTCGTGAAAACCGTGCGCCGCCACCCCCGCAATCGCCAGCGAGTGCAGCGTGATTCCATCGAGCCTAAGCGCATTGTCAAAGCAACGGTGATCGAACAAAGTACCAACTTCTATGCCAGCAACCTGGAACTGGGCTCGATTCCGCCCCTGTTTCTCTCGCAGTTGGGCCGCAGTCGCTGGCAGATCGACGCCGACGTCTTTCAGACCATCACCACCGACAGTTCCCTCAAGCAGCCCTCTTTGCACCAGGGTTATGCGAAGGCCCTGCTTGTCCTGACCATGATTCGAGTCCTGGCTTTCACCCTCACTCAGGTCTTCTACCATCGTCAGGTACGCAGCCACTTTCGCCAACCCGGTTTCGGCTTCCGCGACTTGGCTCGGCGGATTGGCTACCAGTTCCTGGTGCCGTCCTCCAGCTTCAACTCCACCTGACCCCTGCGCCTGGTTCCATGGCCGTGGTGCAAACTCCCATCCACGATTGATGCTTCGCGCTCTCCTTACGAGTGCCTACACCGCTATTCCTCGGCCAGCTCACCACACCTTCTCGCTAAGATCTTTTTCGACTCCACCCCGTTTGCAAAACTCGCCCAACACGCTTACTCGGCTCAAGCCCTTATCTTATGAACCTAAATCTCCCTCTCACCCAGCAGGTTTGCGAAACCGCTGGGGGAGTACCTATTCGCATGTTCGTAGCAAGTTAAAATGTCCGCTTTTTGTAGCAAGTGAAATGTCCGGTGTTTAAGTTCATCTCAGCCGCCGTCGTCGCTGTGGGAAAGTGGGAATCCCGCGCACTTGGCGGGATTTCCAAGCGCGGTGGAAAAGTCGTGTTTTGGGACTTTTCCACGGAGCGTCTTTTCCACAGCTTTTGGCGCCGCGTTTTTGTTTGCCGTGAGGGCCACACCTTGGGCGTTATAACGTCCCAGCCGATGCGGCCCGTGGGTGAGACTGATGGTCCCGTCCAGGTGCTGGTGAACCATGACGTTGCAGCCGGCCAGCGTCCCTCGCCACTGCACCCGTTCGATCTGCAGCTGCAGGTTCTGAAAGCTGACGGTGTTGTCGCGGTTTACCGTGCGCTCAAACTGCAGGCAGAAGATCAGGTCCAGATCCTTGCTGCGCGGACACGTCACAAACGCGCTCCCGCGCTGTGCCGGCGCCACCTGAAAGCGGCGGTTGAACTCGCCGATGTACTCCTCCCGCAGAAACCGGTTGGCCTCTTCCACGGTCGTGATCCCGTGCAACCGCAGCTCCTGCGGCAACCGTCCCTGCCAGGTCCCGAAGCTGCGCTCGCTGCGCCCCCGGGCCTGCGGCGAGTAGGCCGGAATCATCTGCACGCCCAACTCGCGCAGGGCGCGTCCCACTTGCGTCAGCCGATGCGGATCGACCTTGCCTCCCACCTTGGGCGTCAGCCAAAAATGGCTGCCGCGGTCGCTGTACAGAGCGCAGAACAGCCCCTTGCGCTCGATCACTTCCCGCAACCCGGCCATCACCGTCGCCGTCGATTCTTCCTCCACCAGTTGCGCATAGTAGATCTCGCTGCGTGGCGTCATCCAGAATCACGATCAGGTCGTACCAGCGCTCGTCCTGGAACCAGCGATGACGGCTGCCGTCGATGTGCAGCAGCATGCCCGGCAACGGCCGCCGTTCCCGCCGCTGGCGATGCACCCCACGCTTGCGGCCCTTGGCCACCAGTCCGGCCCCTTGCAGAGCTTGCTTCACCCAGCTATAGCTCAGCTGGATCCCGTGCTGCTCGCCCAGCTTCTCGTGAAAATGCTGCACGTTCAGATCGAAATAGCGATCCCGGTACAGTCCCAAGACCTGCTCCACCGTCGCCAGCGGCACCCGCTTGGGGGAAGGTTGTCCCCGCCGCCGGTCGAACAACCCGTCATAACCGTGCTCTTCGTAGCGCTCGTGCCAGCGCCGCATCGACCGATCGCTGACGCCGATAATCTCGGCTGCCTGCCACCAGGTAATCTTCTTCGCCATGGCCCGCAGAATCACTTCCTGTACTTTCATCGCCCGCTCCATCGCGGCCTTCGAGTAGAAACCCATGCTTGCCATGGTCTCCTACTCTCGCCGCCCGCAAAGCGGACAGATCACGTGCTATCTCAACCGGACATATCATGTGCTACTGACAGGAGTACCTATTCGCATTGACACCGCGCAAAAACAGGACTAAGATCAACCCCCTATTGCAGTGGGAGTGCGTAGATTGCCTTAGTTCTGCGTGAGCCAACTGCCGGCCCCGGTAAAAATGAGTCAGTACAATTAGCGGCCGGCATCCGGTCGCGTTCCTGCAAGGATGCGCCATGATCAACCCTCGATGCGAACCAGGATTCATTCTGCTTGATTCGGGTCTCAATCCAGTGGCATTCAATTCCGAAGCACTGAAGATTCTCGCATTCCCCGAGAGTGTCGAGCGCATTCAGCGGCCTTCACTGTTCCTGTTCGACAAGGTCCGGGGCGCGCTCGTTTGCAACCGGGCGTCGGAAGGCTCGCAGTTTGTAAAGCTCTACAAATCAGGCAACCGCCGCTACACGTGCCGCGTCTTTAACCTGGAGTGCGATCGGTCAAATTCGCCTAACTGGACCGCGTTGCTGTTGGAGCGCTATTCCTCAAGTGTGGCAGTGCTCTCTGAGCTGTCGCAGCGGTTTGATCTTACCGCGCGCGAACGGGAGGTTGTGGAGTTCTTGTTGCAAGGCATGACGAGCAAAGAGATCGCCAACCGGATGAACATCAGTCCGAATACGGTAAAGGCATTTCTCCGACTCGTGATGGTGAAGATGGACTGTTCCACACGCTCTGGCATTGTTGGAAAGGCCATGACAGCGCGGTGACGCGACAGCTCCGAACCTCCGTGCAATGATTAGCCGTACGGTACTAAGCATTCTGACCAATTTACGAAGGCCGCCTTTTCTGATTAATGTAGCGGAAATGAAGCAGGCGATTGCTGAACGGCGTAAAGAGTCCCGAGATCCATACACTGTGGATGTCACCGTCACCCCAATACCTGCGGCGGGCAGCGAGATGACCAGTCCGCGCCGCGTTCTCGGTCGGACCGTCAATCTCAGCGCCACGGGGATATGCGTCATTATGGATGAGCCGCTCGATCGTGAGGCGCTTGCCCTCTGCAAGATCGCCCTCCCCTTTACCCAAGCCAGCGTTCCAACCCTGATGCAGGTCAGGTGGATCCGCAAAGGGGTGTCTGGCTGTGTCGCTGGCCTGCAGTTCCTCCTGTAGTTACTTCTATTGCGAGCCTTTCACAAATTGCCCGCTCCGGGCGGCTTCCATTGTGTTTTAACCCGAATGCACTAATCCATGATACGTAAGCTAATTGGAGACTTGAGATCGGACTATGTTGGATGGACACTTTCGTTCGCAATAGTTGGTGATTAGTCCTTTCGGCATATTGCGTCTGCCTTAGTCGGGTGTGGTGGTATCGCTCCACGAATCGCCCGTCAGGCAGCCCTCAGCATTTAGCGATAACAGTACACGTAATATTTCAAGCAGCGTCGTCTGGAGATCCAGCAATCCTTGGGTTGCGGCAGTAGCTCAAGACGGGCAGTTGAAATCGAATGCGGTAGGTGCGGCTACTATTTCTGCGGCCCAAGGCACGATCGCCAATTCAACAAATGTCACTATAGCTGACGCGGGCCTTGCCGCAATTGCCGTAGGCGCAGACAGCACGATGCTCGCTATCGGACGCAGAGCTCAGCTTAGGGCGCAAGGGACCTTCACCGACGGCACATCACGCGAGATCACCAACACGGTGACGTGGAGAGACCGGTCAGCGGAACGCAGGCCCTCACCGCAACGGCGGCCGTCTTGAACACCATAACCGTGAGCTCGCCGCAATCCCTGTTGCCGGTGGGCGCGACCACCCAACTTACTGCAATTGGAACCTACAGCGACGGAAGGCCGTCTTGCTGCTGTTCAACCTGCTCTCGGAGCTTCAGCGCGCCGCCGGCCTACCCACCTACCGCGAACCGGCCACCCTGCGCACCCAAGTGTTTACCTGTGGCGCCATCCTCGGACGGGCTGGCCGCCGATTGGTCCTCCACCTCTCCCAAAGTTGGGGTGGATTGCAAACCCGCAACCCATTGCTCGACAAAATCTTAAGCTGGGAAATTCCAACTTCGCCGAAGTTGGGCGCGGCCCTTGCTTCCTGAACCCGGACTGTTGCTTCAACCCCGATCCCAAGTGCAAAAAAACGATCAATGGCACGGCTCAACTTCGGATTTCAGGGTAAATAGCCTCCGCCACCTAATGCCGGAACTATATAGCACGTTATGTGTACTCATGAGGGAGTAGTTCGCCTGACCTAGACACACTGGAGTCTTGATATACCGTCGTCTCCTCTATGATTCTGGTGCATCTTCTTACACGGTCTAACACATTATTGGCGAGCGGTTTTTGCTGACTTCCACGATGGCCTAAATATGCGGCCTCCGCTCATGAAGTTTCACAACTTTTGGGTTAATTTACAAGAGCGAGGCGAACGTACATCGCATCGCTCAGGTTTTCAAGAGATTCGGGCTGCCATGCCGAGCGAGATGACCAGATGCACGGTCGCCGCAAGAAGTTGGCTTTGGTTCCCAACGTGCTGGTAGCTCCTAATAATTGGGAAGCTCCATGGAGAATCTTGTCAGACATCTCCGGGATCATCATGCGCTGGCGAAGCTGGTCGGCGATTCACCTGCGTTCTTGAAAGCGATCGAGCGGGTTCCGCTCATTGCGAAAACGGAGTCGCCCGTGATCATAACGGGGGAGACCGGGACGGGCAAAGAACTTGTCGCGCGCGCGGTCCACTACTTGAGTTTGCGTGCGCCCTTTCCGTTTGTGGCCGTGAACTGCGGTTCTTTGACCGAAACGCTTCTCGAAGACGAGCTATTCGGACACGAACGGGGAGCATTTACGAATGCGGATCGCCAACGGCGGGGATTGATCGCCGAGGCCATGCGCGGGACCTTGTTTCTCGATGAGATCGATTCTCTGCCTCCAAAGGCACAGAGCGATCTTTTGAGGGTGATTCAGGAAAAGACATTCCGGGCCATCGGATCCAGCCAGCAACAGGAAGCCGATGTTCGCATCGTCGCGGCCACGAACAGGCCCCTCGAGCAGCAGATCGCCGCGGGATCTTTCCGGCCGGACCTTTATTACCGGTTATCTGTTTTCTCAATTCAGCTGCCCCCGCTGCGGGACCGGGTGGAGGACATCATGCCTCTGGCCAAGCATTTTCTGGGCAAACACATGCCCTCGCACCAGATCATGGTCCTTACGGACCAGGCTCGTTCCCGGTTGCAGTCGTACAGATGGCCAGGCAACGTAAGGGAACTTGAGAACGCGATCATTCGCGGCATTTACTACAGCGAGGGCGGGCGAATCGACACCGAAGATCTTGGGCTGGCGCTGGATACCGATGAGCCATCTCCGCGGAATACGCTGTCGTGCGCGGAGTCGCTCCAGACCGCGAAGAAACAGGTTGTGGAGACGTTTGAGCGGGATTACCTGACCTCGCTCATGTCCGAGCATCATGGCAACGTGACCAAAGCAGCGGGTGCGGCCAAAAAGGAAAGGCGCGATCTCGGGAAACTGCTCAAGAGATACAGGATCAATCCCGAGTCGTTCCGCGTGTCGGGCTGATAAGACACCGGGTCGGAACACACCCACAACCGTGAAATTCCTCCCACCCCCAGAAATGCGGAAAGCGCGTCGAATTCAGCGCCCAGAGTTAATTGAGTGCGGGTGATTCTAGACCCGCCCGCTGCATTCTGTGGCTGGGGACTACGAGAAAACCGCGCTTTAAACTACGATTCCGCACAAATTCATGTTTGGCCGGCCAGTTGCTCTTATAAAGCCATGCTGGCTGCGCTGCATGAAGCCTACTTTGCGCTTGGCGATTTGGACGCAGATTATGCAATACGAGCAAAAGGTCAGCGCAGCTCTGGCACTTGCGAAGGGGGCTCTGTCATGGGCGATCTAATCTCAGCGAAACTCCTCGCAGAAGATGACGGGGGCGACGATTACGAGCAATTGCATCGATTGGCCGACTTGCTGACGCCGGGGAGCAAATTGACCATCGCCGTGGGCGAATTCGAAATTGAGACGACAGTTGTCAGCAGCGGCCGGCACCGCATAGCACGGCGCTGGGGCCCAGCCGGTTAGCTAATACGGGGCAATGAGGTCGGGGGCAGCGACTGCCCCGACAGAAGCGAGGTCGCAACCAGAATGGGGAAATGCCTTAACGCATCAAGATGAAATCAGACAATTCATCAACCGACGACTCGGTGCTCAGGCAGGCGATCTTGAATTACCTGGAAGAACATCCCTAGGTAACCAGTATGGTTAGTATCTCGCGGCTGTGATTCTCCTCGAAATCTGTCGCGGCGAGTTGGAAGGTTGCTTGGGTGTGACTGATCAGCACCGCCGTACAAAGGCATTTTCGGATTTGTTTTCGCATGGAGGAACGGCAGATGTTAAGTAAGCTGATCGGGATGTTGTCGCTGATTCTTCTCGCCGGGGTATTGAGCGGCGTCAGTTACGCCAACCTGATTCCGGTGCAGATCTCCTTTGGGTCGAGCACGGCTGGCTCGGTCACAATTAACAATAGCATTGTCGACCTTTCTGGGATCTCCGGCTGGGCATATCAGGGACCCTCTGTCGGAACTTTCGCCCTCTCGAACGCGACGATTCCCGTAAGCAATGGCACACTGGCGTCTAACTCGGAGACACTGACGGTGTCAAGCGGGCCCGACGCACTAGCCGGCAAACTCTCGCTGGATAGCGTCGCGGTGGGAGCATTCCTCCAGGGAACCTACACGATCACAAGCGCGACCCCGGGATTCGTACACACCGGCTGTCCGCTTGGCGCAACGCTTGATGCCGACTTCGTTGCCTACGGGGGTAACGTGTCAAGTGGCGAGCTCGTTCCCCACGCTGTTTCAGAGCCGGGAACCATCGTGTTGATAGGATTCGGGCTTCTAGGCGTGGCCGGCTACCTGCGTCGCCGGGCTTAAACCGCCAGGTCTGCTGAAAGAACAGCTGGACGTGATGGAAGCTGTCAACGGGATCGCGGAATGGTGGATAGTACGGAGTCCAGACACGGGCGGAAGTCGATGTTCTGAGGCGTGTTTTGAACGAGCTGGCTGAAAGCGATGTCCTGAAAGCAGGGTTATGTACTAACTTTTGCATGTCGAGCAGCCACAATCATCGCCTCGTGCATTGCAGGGAGCGCCTTTTGCTTTGTCCCTTTCAATATTATCGACTGGCTCCCCTGCCGGATCAACTATGAAGTGCGTCCCGGGCTCATTCATCAATGGAAAACGGAAGACGCCCTCTTTCCCGAGATAAGGCTGCAGAGCCAGGAGTGATCGGATGGCCATTGGAATCGCAGTGCCAGGTTTTATGTTGTTGGATACGTCGCTCCATCCGGTCGCGTTCAGCGAGGAGATGCTGCGGATCCTGGCATATCCCACGAAACCCGAACGCGTCAAACAGCCAACCCTCTTCGTGTTTGACAAGGTGCGCTCGAGTCTGGTGAACCCAGAGAGTGGGCATGATCTGGACTTTGTCAAGCTGTACAAGTCAGGGAGACGCCGCTATTTGTGCCGATCGTTTCGCCTCGAATGCAGCGAGAATGGGAAAGCGCGCTACTGGATTGGGATCTTGCTGGAGCGATATTCTTGTGGTGTGACAGCCGTAACCGAGCTGTGTAAGCACTTCGATCTCACGCGTCGCGAACGAGAGACGGTTGAGTTCTTGCTTCAGGGCTTGACCAGTAAAGAAATTGCTGAGCGCATGCACATTAGCCCAAACACGGTCAAGGCCTTCCTGCGCTTAGTCATGGTGAAGATGGATGTGTCGACCCGCTCTGGGATAGTCGGGAAGATCGTGGCATCGGAATGAAACGCTGCACAATTCAGATTTAATCATATGCGGGTAACCTCTGGGTGCTAAGCCATAGGGTCGATCCCGAGTCGCTCCGCGTGTCAGCTGATAAGAAACCGGGTCGGAACACGCCCAAAACCAGTAAATTATCCCCACCACAATAAATGCTGAAGGCGCGGCAGATTCAGCGTCCAAAGTAAATTAAGTGTGGGTGCTTCTAGACCCGCCCCGCTGCATTCCGTGGATGGGACTGCGAGAAGACAGCTCTTTTAACTACGATTCTCCCCAAGTTCCTGTTTGGCCCGTCAGTTGCTCTTATGCTTTAACAGAACGAGATCGTCGGGTCCAGGAAGTTCAAACTACTTGTCCGGAGCCAACTCCATGCTGTACGGACTCAAATCCGTTGCCACATATATGACGGGCACAGACATCGCGGGACGAAATTTCGCAGTCTACCCGGACGATATCCTCTTGGTGTCCTATCCGCGATCGGGTAATACCTGGACCCGTTTTCTGATTGCTAACCTGCTGTTTCCAGACCGAGACGTCGATTTCAGCAATATCGAAAGTCTGGTTCCAGACACGACTTTGCAATCGAGCTGGACATTAAAGAAAACACCTCGGCCGCGCATTATCAAAAGCCACGAGTACTTCGATCACCGCTATCCCAGGACGATCTACATCGTCCGCGACCCTCGCGACGTGGCCCTTTCCTACTACGACTACTGCCGCCGGAACCAATTCATTGAAGACAGCCTGATTTTGGAGACATTCGTCGACCGTTTTGTTCAGGGGCGCCTGAATTCTGCATGCTGGGGAACCTGGGGCGAGAATGTTGCCAGCTGGATCTACACCCGGGGCGAAAGTCCATCATTTCTGCTGCTTCGCTATGGGGACCTTCAAGCGAACCCGGAGGCCGAATTGAAGCGCGTGGCGAAGTTTATGGGTATCGAGCCGGATCCTGCCCGGTTTCAGGCGGCTATTGAACGCAGCTGTCGTGGACGGATGCGCAAACTTGAGAAACTTCAATACGATGTGTGGCTGAAGTCCCAGGGGTACGCGGCGCGGCAAGCCAAAAAGAACCGCGTACGTAAGGATATTGCGTTTGTCGGTGAGGCCAAAATGGCCGGCTGGCGCCAAGTGCTGCCCGAATCCTGCGTGCACCAGATTGAAGCTGCGTGGGGCGAGATCATGACGACACTCGGATATGAACTCATGACCATCCCCAAGCGCAGGATCACAGAACGTGCGCGGATTCCAATCCTGGCTTCCCGGGCATCTTGCGGATGAATCTGATCCTGGATTGCGCCGCCGTTTCGAGATGAAATCAGTTTAGATTGATCCGGCCAAAGAGACCAGTAGTATTGAAATATTCGAGATAGAGAGCCACCGAAATGACGAAACTGCTATTCATGTTATGTGTATACTGCTGTCCGGTTAAAAGTCGAACAGAATCAGTTGGTTGACGTTTTCGGCGAAATTGGCGTCTTCTTCGATGCTCTGAAGGGCGCATAAAATAGGGGTTTTCTCGAAAAGCGTGAGGCTGAGAATCTGTAGAATCTGGTACAGGCTGGCCTCCAGTCCCAACCGCTTGCGCACGATCGCTACCAGCACATAGACCGACACCGCAATCCAGATTTGGGTCTTCACCGCGTTCTCACTGGTGCCATAAAAAGCCTTGATTCGCAGGTGCTGTTTGATCCATTTAAAGAACAGTTCCACCTGCCAGCGTTGCTTGTAGATTTGCGCGATGGTCAGCGCGGGAAGGGTGAAGTTGTTGGTCAGGAACTTCAGGCGCTTGCCAGTTTCCGCATCGCAGTAGCTCACCTTTCGTAACGCGTCTGGGTACACGGAGGCCGATTCGAAGGACGAAAGAATCACGGTCTGGTCCGAGCAGACGCCCGTGCTCTTGTCCACCGGATGCGAGTAGCGCCGCTGCATCTGCAGGTTCGATTTAGTGCGCACGACAAAGAAGGCCGAGCTGAGCGTAAAGACGAAGAGCCTCTGAAAATCGATGTAGGCCCGGTCCATCACGTAGAAGGCGCCGGCCTCGGGCATGATCTCGTCGAGGAGGTTCACGTCATGTACGGCCCCGCTGGTGACGCGGACAAACGTGGGAATGTTGCCGTGCAGGTCGAGCAGGGTGTGCATCTTGACGGCGGCCTTGCGTCGCCGAAACCGGGCCCAGGGAAACAGCGCCAGACACAGATCGATGGTGGTGGAATCCAGGGCATACAGGCTCTGCTCCAGATCGACGCCCATCGGCTCTCGGACATACAGTTGGCGTGCGGTGGCAATCAGCCTCTGCGCGAAGTCAGCAAAGATGCGCCAGTCCCGCGATTCATTCGCGTCCGCCAGCGTGGAGCGCGCCACCTTGCCACGGAATCCCAGGTGATACAGTTTGCCTTGCAACGAACCCAAACAGGCTTCGATGTCGCGCAGACTCTCGCGATAGGTCAACTGGGCAAAGGCCATCGCCAGATACTGGTCCCAGCAGGTAAAGCCTCGCAGCCGGAGGTCGCCCTGATAACGCTCGACGCAACGACGGAACTCTCGGTCGGGAAGAAAGCTGATCAATTGCGAGAAGACGGTGCGGCCCTGATTCATGAGCCATTGTCTGCTCTCCTCAAATTCAAATCGCGGCAAGCCAGAAATGGCTTCAACTTGTTGCGCAGCTATTACTTGCAACCGACACCCTGCAAGTTAACCGGACAGCAGTGTTATGTGTACATCAAGCCGCTACCCTTACCGGACTAGCCAGCGTTTGTCCCACAAATAGCAACACATATGCTACCCCAGCAACAGCGTTCGCAGGGGCTGGACGAACCGCAATTGTTGGCAAGAGGTACGCAACTGGTTTATGCACCATTGCAGGAGCACAAAATGAAAAAGTTCTTGGTAACGCTGCTCCTCCTTTTGTCCGGCACGGTTGCTCTCTCTCAAGAACGTGCGGCCGCACAGATGGACAACCCAAACACTCATTTTCACCCTGGAGATTCGATTGCATTCCAGGTGAAGTTGAACGAGCCACTTCCAGAGGGTGCATCCTTTTCGCTTCGGATATCGCCGTCGAAGGCGAGTCGATTAATTGCCCTCACATCAGATAAGCCTGAAGATACAGGCCGCACCTTGTTCGTCGTTCGCGGTTCTCTTCCCATGGACGCCGTGCCTGGGGAGTGGAGCGTTAATCTGGTCTACCTCTTCCTGCCGGGAACTGGATGGACGAGCAACACGATCCAGCCAACAACGCCGGTCAAGTTTGTGGTGGAGGGCAAGGAGTTCGCAATTCCCACCACGGCACAGATTGATGTGACGAAGTAAAAGAGAACTAACCCAATTCCGGGATCCCTAGGTAACCAGTATGGTTAGTATCTCGCGGCTGTGATTCTCCTCGAAATCTGTCGCGGCGAGTTGGAAGGTTGCTTGGGTGTGACTGATCAGCACCGCCGTACAAAGGCATTTTCGGATTTGTTTTCGCATGGAGGAACGGCAGATGTTAAGTAAGCTGATCGGGATGTTGTCGCTGATTCTTCTCGCCGGGGTATTGAGCGGCGTCAGTTACGCCAACCTGATTCCGGTGCAGATCTCCTTTGGGTCGAGCACGGCTGGCTCGGTCACAATTAACAATAGCATTGTCGACCTTTCTGGGATCTCCGGCTGGGCATATCAGGGACCCTCTGTCGGAACTTTCGCCCTCTCGAACGCGACGATTCCCGTAAGCAATGGCACACTGGCGTCTAACTCGGAGACACTGACGGTGTCAAGCGGGCCCGACGCACTAGCCGGCAAACTCTCGCTGGATAGCGTCGCGGTGGGAGCATTCCTCCAGGGAACCTACACGATCACAAGCGCGACCCCGGGATTCGTACACACCGGCTGTCCGCTTGGCGCAACGCTTGATGCCGACTTCGTTGCCTACGGGGGTAACGTGTCAAGTGGCGAGCTCGTTCCCCACGCTGTTTCAGAGCCGGGAACCATCGTGTTGATAGGATTCGGGCTTCTAGGCGTGGCCGGCTACCTGCGTCGCCGGGCTTAAACCGCCAGGTCTGCTGAAAGAACAGCTGGACGTGATGGAGGCTGTCAACGGGATCGCGGAATGGTGGATAGTACGGAGTCCAGACACGGGCGGAAGTCGATGTTCTGAGGCGTGTTTTGAACGAGCTGGCTGAAAGCGATGTCCTGAAAGCAGGGTTATGTACTAATGAAATGGGAGTTCCCCCGGCTCTGCCGGGGAGGCACCCGAAGTTTGACAGATACGGGAGTCCATCCAAGAAACTCCAGGCGTGAGCCGCGAAGCACACGCAAAGGAGAAACTGGATGGACGAGTATGAAAGCTTAAGCCACTCGAAATGGGAGTGCAAATATCATGTGGTGTTTATTCCGAAGGGCCGCCGGAAGGCGTTGTACGGGGAGCTGAGGAAGTATTTGGGAGAGGTATTCCGCAAACTGGCGGAGCAGAAGGAAAGCCGGATTGAGGAAGGGCATTTGCTGCCGGATCACGTGCACATGATGATTTCGATCCCGCCCAAGTACGCCGTGGCGCAAGTGATCGGATTTATCAAAGGGAAGAGTGCGATTCACCTGGCGCGAGTGTACGGAGGGCGGAAGCAGAATTTTGTAGGGCAGAGTTTCTGGGCGCGGGGATACTTCGTGTCAACGGTGGGGCGGGACGAGGCGTTGGTTCGAGAGTACATCCGCACGCAGGAGGAAGAGGACAAGCGCTTGGATCAGTTGAACATGTGGCGCTGAAGTGGCCACCCGCAGGTGGCCAAGAACATCGGGGCCGCGTTAGCGACCCCGCACAGCCGCTTCGAGCGGCTCACAAACTAAAGCCCCCGGCTCTGCCGGGGGATACTTACCTTTTGCATGTCGAGCAGCCACAATCATCGCCTCGTGCATTGCAGGGAGCGCCTTTTGCTTTGTCCCTTTCAATATTATCGACTGGCTCCCCTGCCGGATCAACTATGAAGTGCGTCCCGGGCTCGATTCATCAATGGAAAACGGAAGACGCCCTCTTTCCCGAGATAAGGCTGCAGAGCCAGGAGTGATCGGATGGCCATTGGAATCGCAGTGCCAGGTTTTATGTTGTTGGATACGTCGCTCCATCCGGTCGCGTTCAGCGAGGAGATGCTGCGGATCCTGGCATATCCCACGAAACCCGAACGCGTCAAACAGCCAACCCTCTTCGTGTTTGACAAGGTGCGCTCGAGTCTGGTGAACCCAGAGAGTGGGCATGATCTGGACTTTGTCAAGCTGTACAAGTCAGGGAGACGCCGCTATTTGTGCCGATCGTTTCGCCTCGAATGCAGCGAGAATGGGAAAGCGCGCTACTGGATTGGGATCTTGCTGGAGCGATATTCTTGTGGTGTGACAGCCGTAACCGAGCTGTGTAAGCACTTCGATCTCACGCGTCGCGAACGAGAGACGGTTGAGTTCTTGCTTCAGGGCTTGACCAGTAAAGAAATTGCTGAGCGCATGCACATTAGCCCAAACACGGTCAAGGCCTTCCTGCGCTTAGTCATGGTGAAGATGGATGTGTCGACCCGCTCTGGGATAGTCGGGAAGATCGTGGCATCGGAATGAAACGCTGCACAATTCAGATTTAATCATATGCGGGTAACCTCTGGGTGCTAAGCCATAGGGTCGATCCCGAGTCGCTCCGCGTGTCAGCTGATAAGAAACCGGGTCGGAACACGCCCAAAACCAGTAAATTATCCCCACCACAATAAATGCTGAAGGCGCGGCGGATTCAGCGTCCAAAGTAAATTAAGTGTGGGTGCTTCTAGACCCGCCCCGCTGCATTCCGTGGATGGGACTGCGAGAAGACAGCTCTTTTAACTACGATTCTCCCCAAGTTCCTGTTTGGCCACCCAGTTGCTCTTATGCTTTAACAGCAACGAGATGAAAACACACATTTCATCACACGACGACTCGGTTCTCCGGCAGGCAATCTTGAATTACCTGGAAGAACATCCGGACGCGATGGAAGCTGTCAACGGGATCGCGGAATGGTGGATAGCGCGAAGCCAGATACGAGTGGAAGTGGAAGCTCTGAGGCGTGTTTTGAAGGAGCTGACTGAAAGCGGTGTCCTGAAAGAAATGCAAGTAACGGGCGAGACATATTACCGGCTTGCCGGAAGAGACGTGAACGGGGACCGGCCGAAGCGGCCGCAGTGATGACGGTGGCGGACCAATATTGCGAATCGAGAAGGGCGTTTTTTATTTTGGGTATGCGTGTCGAATTAGCAAGTCGGCGCGCATCAAGACCGTCCTTGCGGCAAACAATAACCTGGGGGACAGGGAGTCGGCGCTTTGCAATTCCGGTGTGCAGGTTCCGGACCCGTTCAATTCGTTCAGGCTGCGTTCGTTTGGCGCGGGCGACACGGTTGCAGGGCCGTGCGACCGCATAGGCGGCGACCGCGGAGTAACGAAAACCCCGCCGCGAGCCGGGTCGAGCACGAACAATCTATCGCAGAAGACGAGGATGAGGAACATGCTGCTTAAAGGCAACCTACTCTTCAATGCCGAAAGGATGGTGATAGTAGTCATTGTGGAGTTTTTCTGCTTACTCTTCGCTGTTGGCTGCGGAGACGGTAACACGGCGCCAATTATCAATTCGCTGGTCGTGTCGCCCGACGCGCTTGCTCTCTCAATGGGGGTGACTGGCCAACTCAAGGCAATCGGCACATTCAGTAACGGTAAGCAACGTGATTTGAGCAGCATTGTGATCTGGGAAGTATCGGAGCCCAAACTTGCCGTGATAACCAGTGCGGGACTAGTGACCCCGCGCGCTGTGGGGAAGACTACGATACGCGCTACGTACGGATCAGTGTTGGTCTCAGTGAATGTAATTATATCGACGGCTACTCTGAGGTCGTTGTTGATCACTCCTGCTGCAACCACTCTGCCACTAGGCAAGCAGGCCAGTTGATCGCGATCGGTACTACGTTTACAAGGAGGAGGGGATGCCAGGTTTCTTGAAGCTGCTTATCCGGGTCAGGCGACTGAGCGCGACAGTGTTTGCCTTGCCGTTGTTGCTCTGTACCACCGGCTGCGGTGGTTTCTGGAACGGCGGCAATGGAGATTCCTCACCGCATGTCCTTTCAATTACTATCACGCCAAACCCCTATCAGGTTGCGTTGGGAAGCACAGGTCAGGTCAAAGCGACTGGAAAATTCAGCGATGGCAAGGAGCGTGACCTGACGGACACTGTTTCCTGGACGGTCGAAGGAGGCAGCATCGCTTCGATCTCGAATACCGGCGCCATCCAACCCCTCGCCACGGGTGAAGGTTCGGTGCGCGCAGAGTATGGATCGATGGTCATCACCGTGCCGCTTACTGTAACTCCCGCTCCTTTGGTTTCTCTGGAAGTCACGCCAGTGTCACCGGCGGTGCCACTGGGACTGAGCGTTCAGCTCAAGGCCGTCGGGCACTATGCGGATTCGTCGACAACCGACCTCACCAGTAAGGCTAGCTGGAGTTCGAGCAGCAAGACGGTCGCAACGGCCGGTTCCGACGGTCAGGCAGTCTCCCATTCCGTCGGGGCAACGACAGTATCGGCCAGCATGGGCAATGTCCAGGGCTCCGCGGCATTGTCTGTGACGGCGGCCGCGCTGACGGGCATCGTTGTGACCGGCGACAACACTTCCATTCCTCTTGGCGAAAAGACGCAGATGCACGCCGTTGGCGGCTTCACGGATGGCTCTCAGCATGACCTGACTGCTTCAGTACAGTGGACAAGTTCCGATCCCAAGGTCGTCACCGTGGACAACGCGGGCCTTGCGATCGCTGGATCCCCGGGGTCGGCGACGATATCCGCTGCCGTGAATTCCGTGTCGGGATCGAGCCCGCTGGCGGTAACGTCTGCCGCATTGACGGCCATCGCGGTAACCGGCGACAACGCATCGATTGCACTCGGCCAAAAGACACAGATGCACGCCGAGGGCAATTTCACAGATGGCTCTCAGCATGACCTGACCGCCTCAGCGCAGTGGACAAGCTCCGATCCGAAAGTCGTCACCGTGGACAACTCGGGCCTTGCAATCGCTGGTTCCCCGGGATCGGCAATGATATCCGCCGCCGTGAAATCCGTGTTGGGATCGGGCCCGCTGTCGGTGACGTCCGCCGAACTGACGGCCATCGCGGTAACCGGCGATAGCACATCCGTTCCACTTGGACGACGGACTCAGATGCATGCGGTAGGCACCTTTACGGACGGATCGCAACAAGACCTCACTTCGTCAGCGGAGTGGACGAGTTCCGACCCGAAGATTGTCGCGGTGGACAACTCCGGACTCGCCGTCGGAAGTTCCCTGGGGACAGCTACGATATCGGCCGGGGTGAAATCCGTATCGGGATCGAGCGCGCTGTCTGTGACGTCCGCCGCGCTCGCAAGCCTCTCGGTTTCGCCGTCGTCGTCTGTCATTCTGTTCGGGCGTACCCAGCAACTGCTCCTGATCGCTACGTACACGGATGGGAGCACAGCGGACGTAACAGCGAATGCGACGTGGGATTCGAGCAACCCTCAAGCGGCATCGGTCGATGCTCACGGCGTTGTGCTCGCTTTGGATGTAGGCAATTCTCAACTCACAGCGAGTTACCAGAACCAGCAGGCATCAGCGAGCGTTACAGTGCAGCCAGGGCTCGCCGTCAGTCGATTTATCCTGCCGCCAGCCGGCCTCGATACCATGCTGCGCATCTTGTCGCCAGGCTCCACACCAAGCAACAGCTGCGCGATGATATACGTATTCGACCAGAACCAGCAGATGTCAGAGTGCTGTGGTTGCAACATCTCGCGTGATGGGCTTTTGGCGCTCTCCTATGCGGATGACCTACTCGCCAATCCCCTCACCGGCATCCAGTCGTCAGCCGGTACAGTGATGGTGATCGCGGCAGACAAGGCCGTGAACCCGAGCTGTGACGCTGGCAGCATCACTCCATCCGGTCATTTGGAAACTTGGTCAACTACGCTTGAGGACTTGGGGCGGCAGTCTTATGCGGTGACGGAAACCCCTGGACTGGATGCTCCTTTGACCGACACTCAGTCAGCCAACGTTCAAGCACAGTGTGCTTTCCTGAAAATTCTGGGTAGTGGACACGGAATTTGTTCGTGTGGGAAATCGCCCACTAGCGGCTACTAACCGATGACCCGTTTGCCAACCGGGATGCATCGTCAAAGAGGCTGATGGCGTGATCAATTGTCATTTTCCGTTCTTATCCGGCCCGGAGGTGGTGCGTAACGTCACCATCCTCTGGTCACACTGAAAGAAAGCAGGCGAGGGCAAAAGTGTTACAGGATCGGTAAGTTTATTTCTAGAGAATCCCCAAAAGCGAGGGGGACCGCATGATTCCAACGGCTTAGCTACTGAGGCAAAGCTGCCCCGCCGTCCGTATGCTTGCGTTTGGACAGCGCCGCAACCGTTGCCTGATACTGGCTAACCAGTTGTTTTCGAAGCACTTGGCCTCTCCGGAAATCACACTAGGGCGAATAGGCATGGCATCGTTGCACCGCACCTTTCAAGCTTTGGAGAAATGCCTGGCAAGGCCGGCAATCGTTGATGTGACGATCCATTTGCTCGCAGACTGCGTCGTCCACCAGTCCATCCATGTAATCGGAGAGCGCGGCAAACAGCTTTGGCAGCCCGGAGTATTCGCCGGTTCGACGCTGACGTGGATCGTCGAGCCCTACACAGGTTTTGCTTTGCCTGGCAGGAATTTCCGCACCATTAATCGTGCCCTGTGCAGCCGAACCCGTACTGTGCCCTCACGCAAGCCCGTGACCTGCGCCACTTCTGTCGTGTTCAACTCCTCCATGTCGTTCAACGCCAGCACCATCCGCTTACAGCGTCGCTCGAACGATCGGGACGGGAACCGTTACTGGGTTCATTGAAACCGATGGCACGCTTGGCGTTCTCAATGTAAGCAACTTCTTGGATTGGACCCTGTTGTTGAACGACGGGATTTCCATCCACACTATCACCGGCCCCTCGAGTGGAAACAACTCAGTAGTATACGAACAGGGAGCCGACGCCACTGCGACAGCGTCCCAGCTTCTGTTTAACTTCAGCGGCACCGACAATGGAATATTGCTGTTCCAGCAGGGGCTATTCTCTGGACAGCACTATTATTGCGGTGCGACTCAACTTGGCACTTGCTTTCAGGGTGAAACGGTGACTCCCATATCCGTTTTTTCGAGTTACCAAAATGCAGCCCGCACCGGGGACATTGTTATCGGAACCGCAGTCCCCGAGCCAGGCACCTTGATGATGTTTGGCTCTGGAATCGTCGGTTTGGCAGGTATCCTGCGTCGCAAAATCAACCATCTGTAGTTGATTTGATTCTTGGGTATAGGCAGCCGGGAGGTGCTCCCCGGCTTTGTTCTGCCCGTTCGCTGCGCCTCGATTTTGATCACGCCAATGACGTTGCCCAATCTGTTGCCCATTAACTGCCGATTGAGCACAGTTCAACCCGACAGGGATGACGGAATCCACTTGCAAGTGATTGATACGACGAGCGGCCCGCGAGGAGACTTGCTTTAGGAAACCGCTGCTCTATCCATCTGAGCTACAGGGCCATTGGGCGTAAGGTCATTATCGCATGGCGACGATTGTGCGGGCTCTGTCGATCGACACCTATGAGTCGCGCAACTCCTTAAGGATTTCCTCCGAGACAGTGACTACGGCGTGCCGGATTTCCTCGGACAGGCGTTGTGGTTCGTGAAAGCTCGAGGCTTCAATGCCGTAGATCGCGACATATGACGGAAGCTCGCGAAGGGCGCGCGCCATCTCGATGGCATCGGCCACACCGAAGGAGTGAGTCGAGCAGGGGAACAAAGCGGCGGGCAACGGTGCGGAAGAGGCGTCGATGCGGTGGATGGTTCCCGGCGCTTGGCCGGAATGGACCGCGTCGACAAGAATGACGCGGCACGCGCCACGCCATGCGTCCATCAGTGCGGTGCCCTCGCCGGATTCTTCAAGGACTGAGACCTGTGCTGATAGTTGCGGACGCAGCAGGCGAGCGACCGCAGGCCCGGCTCCGTCGTCGCCGCGGAATGGGTTTCCGACGCCTATGACAATGGTTTTCGGGATTGGGGCTGTCATTCCTATGCGATTCTACGCCGCGTGAATCGCGGGTCTCCCTGGAACCGATCCTCCTGACTCGCATAGAAGCTTTCCAGCGCAATTGCGCTCCAATCCTGGTTGCAAGGCGCGATGCGCTGGATCCCGGAGATAAATGTTTCCTGCCCTCGACACCAGCAGGGTTACAATGCCGTTCTTGGAGAGGGGTTGGTTCGTTTGCGGGACATTGCATCGAACACGGGGCCGTCCCAGGGCGGGAAGAGCGCTCTTCAATGTTGAAGCGTGACAGCAAGTCGATACGCCGTTGCTCCATTTTACTGCTGCTTAGCGGTTTTGGTGGCTTGACGCTCCAGTCGTGGGGATCACCGCAAAAGACCAGCGGTAGCGGCCGCCCACAAGTGCCGTGGGGCTCTACGAGCCTAAGCCCGCTGCAAATTGGCGTCTATGACAGCAAAGCGGAACCCGCCGCCGAAATGCGCCAAGCGCTCAATGCGATGACCGTCAACGGCTGGCAGGTGATCCGCAAATATTATCCGCAATTGGGAGAGAGTTCTGAGAACGGTGGCGGCAGTGTGAACCCCCGCGACCCTGTGGACTCACGCTTTTATGCGGCATTCGCCAACGAGGATCCAGGCCGCAATTCCGTGCCGCTGATTTCGATGATCTGTTCGCTGGAGGGGAGCGAAGTCACCGGCAGACTGAAGTCATTGCGCGCGGAGCTGTTGGATGCGATTCGGGTCGAAGACTACTCGCACTGGAGCGAAGGCCGGCTGCTGGAGAGTGTGCGTCAATTGACTTCAGAGCAAACCACCACCAAAGGTGTGAAATATCGGGCGGCGAAGCAGAGGCTTACTTTCCGGGAGTCGGTTCAGTTATACGCCATGAGTCTCGCGCTATTAGAAAAAGACACAAAATGGAAGAAATGGCAGGCCGAAGGCGAGAGCCTTGGATTCAGCGTCCCTACTCCTCCCGAGATGCACGACTTCGCAAATCGGTTGAAACACCAGATGCCGCTGATCATTCCTCCGGGAGCGACGCGGGGATTTCTGTTGTACCGTGCGGGATGGGACATTGCGCAACCTGTCGCCAAGGTCGAATACGAGGAACGGGCCGACGTCGTACTGGTCAAGCGCAAAGGGATGACGTTCGAAGTCGAACAGTTTCCGGTGTATTTCACCAACGATCAGAACACCTGGAATCCGGGCTGGATCGAGCCCCGGGACGACTGGAAGGACACGACGCTGCTCGGTCGCAAAGTCGAATTTCAGTGGACCCGATTTGATGGGCCGTACTTGTGGTACAAGAGCGATCAGTTAAATGGGGATGTAACCTACCGGGCGACGGTTAAGTTTGAAGAGGATCAAATCGTCATTAAAGCAGAGCGGTTCATGGAACTTCGCGGAGGGGTAGTGCGCACTTGGCGCGATCCGCGATACGACCCCGAAAATATGAAGCGTGTGGCAGCAGGCGGGGAATTGGCCGTGGATTCTTTCGTTGTCGACCCACCGGAGTGGGATTTTCACTCGATGTGGCGGCTTGCCGACAGGAATACCGACGACTTTTGTTACCGGGAAGGAAGACGTGAGCTGTTCTGGTATAGCACGGGGGAAAATTCCTGGAGCAGTTCTGTCTTCCTTCGTCCAGAGGGAGCGCCGGTGCTGCGGCCCGTGCAACCGGTCACCGCGGCAAGCGGCGGCATCACAGCGCGCTTCAATGGCGAAGGTGCGCTGCGACCGAGCGACGTTGGACTGCTGACCCAGGACGAAATGACCAGTGTGCGTGTTGCGGTGGGACTGATGAACCAGTGCCTGGCCAACGCGACAAACGATGCAATAACCGAGTTGCGCGTCTCTTTGCCTCGGGAGGGGAACAACGAAACACCGATATATTTCTTTAGTTCGCCCAAGACCACCGCGGTACAAAAGTCTCCCAGCGCCCTCATCGTGACGCTTCCAGAGGGCTACTACAATAACTACGAATCGGCATTCAACCGGTTGCTCTGGGTGTTGCAGCGTCCTTTCGCTGGCGACGCAATCAGAGTGAGCGCCCTACATCATGCGATGGAGAAGTATCTACGCGAGGGATTTCCAACCGGCGGAGTGAGTGCCGACGATCCGGTGATGGCTGCGTGGTCCCGAGTTCTGAAAGAGGGCACGGTGGACACGCTGTTTAGCGGTTCCATTCTGCCCGGAACAGTGCAGACGCCGTCGGCCGGGACACTAAACGGGGATGGGCATGACGCCGTCAAGCATTGAGTGTCCCCATTTGAGGCACGAAAATATGGATTGGCACCGAACTTGGTTCCAACTATGACGACTTCATCATTCTTTAAGTCGTCCTGCGCCCTGTACCACTCCTGGAAAAATTGGTTACCTTCGTCACTATTGCCTGCCGATTTCTGTTGGCCCCGCCACAGCCAGTACTGTATTTCCGATTCTGGCTGGCTCATCACACGCCCAGGCGAGGCTCCTGCCCAGCGCAGAGACCTGCCAGCTAAGTTATGTGATAACAATATGTTGCATATATCACACTTGTTTCTAAGACTTTGCGTGGAATCGCGCAATGCATGCAAATGGTGGGCGCCAAAGCCCCTCAGAAGTCTGCCTAACTCTAGTTTTTGGAAGACTTTACGTATAACCCAATTGTTTGCTAGAAGATGCGCAGAGTCGTGCTGTAAGTGCTTTGTTTCAGGATCGGGGTGGGGGTACCCCGCGATTGCACAGACTTGGCGGATGGCTGACAGAACCGACCGGCGGCGCACGGCCCCAGCTTTCGCTGTCTCCAAAGGGCGTCTATTGCTGGCAGCGGTCGGACGTTGGTGACATCACATTATGGAGACTTAATTCCGGGGCAGGACGCCGGGAGCGAGCGATCTGGCTGAGCGGTTTTCTCCGCCACTGCAGGTGTCCTCACCGTTTGCCGATGCCCTCGGATGGAAACTGATCTAAGTGCTCGGTTAGGTTCCCTGGGTGTCATATTGGTCTGCACACCCTCTACGGCGATTTGGGTGCTGGGGCTGTTGAAGGGGCGGCCGGTTTCGTCCCGGGCGCTTTATTCCACCATCCGCCCCCGAGGGCTTGGAATAGAGAAGCAGAGTCGGCGTAGCGGCTGGCGGCCGAGGTGGTCCGGTCGATCGCAGTTTGCAAGTACTGACGCTGAGCGTCGAGCAACGCGAGCTGGCTGATGCCTCCGGCGGTGTAGCGCTGGGAGGCGATGTTGATAGGTGCGCTTCTGCTTGGGCGGCGGCTTCGGTCCGCGCTTGCAGCGTTTGCGCGTCGTGATCGATAGCGCGCAGAGAGTCGGCGACCTGTTCGAAGGCCTGCAGGACGACCTGCTGGTAGTTGGCGCCGGCTTCTTCGTAAGCTGCCACGGCCTTGCGCTTTTCGGCACGAAGGGCCCCTCCGTTGAAGATGGGCTGGGCGAGGGCGCCGCCGAAGCTCCAGACATTTCCGCCGTCGGTAAAGCTGGTGCCGATGGCTCCGACGCTGGCGGAAAGCGTGATTTGCGGGTAGAGATTGGCGGTGGCGACTCCGACATTAGCGCTGGCCTGGTGCATTAGCGATTCTGCGGCGCGGATGTCAGGGCGCTGGCGCACAAGCGACGACGGCAGGCTGACGGGCAGTTCTTCGGGAAGGTGTAGTTGGTCGAGGGTGATGGGTTCGATATGGGCTTCGGCCGGCGATTTGCCGATGAGCACGGCAAGTTGATGGTTGACGACATCGAGCTGCTGCTCAAGCGGCGGGATGGTGGCGCGTGTCTGCTCGACCAGCGTGCGCTGCTGACTGATGTTGTATGACGCGAGGCCTCCGGCCTGCACGCGCTGCTCAGTGATGCCGAGCTGCTGCTGTTGCAGGGCGAGCATCTGGCGGGTGAGATCGATTTGCGAGCGCAGTTGCGCCTGACGGATGGCGGCGGAGACGACATTGCCGGCCAGCATGAGGCGCGCGCCTTGCAGTTGCCAGTTCTGATAGTCGACTTGCGCGTTCAGGCCTTCGATGAGGCGGCGGTTGGCTCCGAAGAGATCGAGCGCGTAGGAGACGGCCACCGATCCGTTCAGCAGACCAGAACGGCGGCGGGCTGGGGAAGGGAACTCCGAAGGTTGCGAGGTCAACCTGCTCGCGCTGCGCGGAGATGCTGGCGTTCACGGATGGATATTTCGTCGCGCCGGTGCGGGCGTTGGCTTCCTCCTGCGCCTGCTTGAGGCGCGCGGTGGCTTGCGCAAGCGTCGGACTGTTGGCGAGCGCTTCGCGCACCAGGCGATCGAGTTCGGGGGAGTGGAACAGCGTCCACCACTGCGCGGGTATGTCGGCCGCAGAGCTTGAGGTGCTGCGCGGCACCGGCTGGGCCGGGAGACGTAACGGTGGCGGTGGGCTGCGGGTCCGGCGTGTAGGTGGCGACAGTCGGGGGTGCAGGGGCGTGATAGTGCGGGCCGACGGTGCATCCGCCAAGCAGGCTCACCGCAAGTGCGCACGTAGCGACCGCCAGAAGCAATAGAGCCTTGTGTGGGGCACCCGAGTTTGATTCTCGAAAGAAGGTTCATGACACGCACCTCAATCCAGCGTCCGGCGGTAGGTCTTTACCGCGATCGTCATCACCACCAGCGTGAAAATGATGAGCGGCCACACGCTGGGCCAGGAGTTCGCCCAGCCGTTGCCTTTGAGCATGATGCCGCGGATGAGCCGGTTGAAATAGGTCAGGGGCAACAGGTTGCCGAGGAACTGCGCCCACCCGGGCATGCCCTGAAAGGGAAACATGAATCCCGAAAGCAGAATGTTGGGCAGGAAGTAGAAGACAGTGAGCTGGACGGCCTGCAATTGATTTTGCGCCAGCGATGAAAGCGTGATGCCGACGGTGAGGTTCGCTGCGACAAACAGCAGCGCGACGAGATAAATGGCGCCGACATTTCCGAAGAAGGGAACGTGAAAGACAAAGCGCGCAGCCAGCAGGATGATGGTCGATTGGATGAGTCCGATGCCGATGTAGGGAATCAGCTTGCCGGTCATCACCTCGATCGGGGTGGCGGGCATGGCGAGCAGGTTTTCCATGGTGCCGCGCTCGCGCTCGCGGGTGATGGCCAGGCCGGTCATCATCACCATGGTGAGCGTGAGGATGACGCCCATCAGTCCGGGCACCACGTTGTACTGGGTGATGCCGTCGGGGTTGTAGAGGCGGTGCACGTCGACATCGAACGGCGGCGGCGGTCCCGGCCAGCGGCGCGAGCGGGCCGGTGAGTTCCTTCTGGATGACGGACTGAACGATGCCGTTGAGCGCGAAGATGGCGTTCGCGGCCGCGCTTGGGTCGGTAGCATCGGCTTCAATCAGCAGGGAAGGCCGCTCGTGGCGCAGAAGCTGGCGGGTGAATCCGGCGGGGATGTTGACCACGAAGAGCACCTTGCCCTGATTGAGCGCTTCGCGACCGGCGGCCTCGTTGGGCAACTCGCCGACAAACTTGAAGTAGCTCGGAGTTCTTCATGCCCCAGAGAAGGCTGCGGGTGATGTCGGTGTTGTCGGCGTTGATGATGGCGGTGTCGAGGTGCTTGGGGTCGGTGTTGATGGCGTAGCCGAACAGCGCCATCTGGATGATGGGCACGCCCACGATCATGGCGAAGGTGACACGGTCGCGACGCAGTTGCAGGAATTCCTTGCGCACGATGCTCCACCAGCGGGCGAGGGAGAATACGCTGTTGCGGGTCATGCCTGGCCTCCGAAGTTGTCGGCGGAGCGGCTCATCATGTAGATGAAGACGTCTTCGAGACTGGTATCGATCGGTTCGACGTGCAGCCCCTTGGCTGCAGCGGCGGCATGACGACTGTGCGTTCCAGTGCCGCGGAGTCGGTTCCGCTGACATGCAGGCCGTCGCCGAAGATGACGGTCTGCTCGACGCCGGGCTGCCCGCGCAGCGTGTCCTGCAACTGGATCAGGCCCGCGCCCTGGATGGCCCAGGTGGTGAGGTTCTGCTGGGCAATGACCTCGGCGGCGGTGCCTTGCGCGAGCAGCTTGCCGTACGCGATGTAGGCGAGTTTGTGGCAGCGCGAGGCTTCGTCCATGTAGTGCGTGCTGACCAGGACGGAGATGCCGTTGGCGGCGAGGACCTGGAGTTCGTCCCAGAAATCGCGGCGCGCCTTGGGATCGACGCCGGCCGTGGGTTCGTCAAGCAGAAGCAGCCTGGGGTTGTGCAACATGCAGGCGGCCAGCGCCATGCGCTGCTTCCAGCCGCCGGAAAGTTCGCCGGCGAGTTGCTTCGCACGGCTGGTGAGGCCGAGGTCGGCGATGGTCTGGCGGACGACGTCGCGGCGCTTGGGAATGTCGTAGATGCGAGCGACGAAATCGAGGTTCTCGGTGATGGTGAGGTCGTCCCAGAAGGAGAAGCGCTGCGTCATGTAGCCGACATTGCGCTTGATGTCGCCGCTTTGGCGGATGATGTCGTAGCCGAGGCAGGTCCCGCTGCCTGAGTCGGGATGCAGCAGGCCGCACATCATGCGGATGGTTGTGGTTTTGCCGCTGCCGTTGGGGCCGAGGAATCCGAAGATCTCCCCGCGACGCACTCGCATGGAGACGTTGTTCACCACGTGCTTGTCGCCGAAGTGCTTGTTCAGGCCCTGCACGTCAATGGCGTACTCGGAGTTGGCGGTATGCCGTCATTGCAGTGTGACCTCGAGCGGCTGGCCGGGATGGAGCAGCGGCAGCCTTGTCCACGGACGGTTTGGCGATCACCATGAAGACCAGCTTGGAGCGGTTTTCGTTGCTGTAAATGACCGGCGGCGTGTATTCGACCTGATTGGAAATGAAGGTGATGGCGGCGGGAACGTCAGACGCGCAGCCGTCGCAATGCACGCTGATGTTCTGGCCAAGCTTCAGGCTGCCCACCGTGGTTTCGGGCACGAAGAAGCGGACTTCGATATTCTCAGGCGGCAGGAGTTGGACGATGGGGCTTCCAGCGCTCACCCACTCGCCAGCGCGATAAAGCGTGTCGAAAACGAGGCCGTTGCGTGGCGAGGCGATCTGTTTCTGCTGCAGCTTCCATTGCGCCTGCTGCAGGGCGGCGCGGTCGGCGGCGATGACTTCGGCTTGGGCTTTAAGTTGCTGCTCTCGTCCGGGCAACTCGGCGACGGCCAGGTTGCTCTGGTATTGGCGGACGACGGCGTCGTTGGACGCGACCGCTGCGCGGGCAGTGATGAGCTCGGTTTCGGACATGCCACCCGCCGCAAACTGCTTTTCGTAGCTCTTCAGCAAGTCAATCGACTTCTGCTTCTCGGATTGCGCTTGAGCGAGTTGGGCGCGGATCACGTCGATTTCCGGCGGGCGCTTGCCGGTCTGAATGTCGGCCAGCCGGGCTTCGTCGCTGCGCAGCACCTGCTCGGCTTGTTGGACCGCAGCGGCTTCGGGTTCGCGGTCGAGAGTGAAAAGGGGATGGCTGGCGTCCACGACATCTCCGCGGCTGACGGACAGCTCCTCGAGACGCCCTCCCTGGGGGGAAGCGACATAAACATACTTGCCCTCGACGTAGCCTTCAAAGCCGCTGCTGGTATGGCGTGAGCAACCGGACGAAAACGTGGCCACGGCTACGGTCAGCACGAAGGCGAAACGGCGAGAGGGAAGCGAATGGATAGTCATGGTTTTCTCCGCAGGGACGTCTTGCCGCGAACCGGACGGCGGCGCGGCGCTGACGTCGGGCTAAGACCTTGGAGCAGAAGGCCGGTGATGTGGCGTTGTACTGTTTCGGGGCCGAGTGGGGGCTGCTGAACGATTTCAGACCATGCCCGCAAGGTGGCCATATGCAGCATGACCAGTCCCAAAGTCGAAAACACCACGAGCAGGGGATTGAGCTCGCGGTTTACGTCCCCCGCGGCCTGTCCGCGGGAAATCGCTTGTCCAACGATGCGGACCTTCTCGATGGGCAATCGTCGCAACATGCGGCCGCGCAGCAGTCCGCCCTCGTTCAAGATTTCTCGCATCCAGGTGGATGGCACCCAGGGCGCCTCCTGAATTCGATCCAGCAACCTCTGCACGATGCCGCTGAGAATCTCATCCGGAGCATCGCCGGGCTGCACGGGGTCCCAGACATAGGCGATGAGGGGAACAAGACGCTCATCGACGACAGCGTCAATCAGTTGCTCGCGGTCGTCGAAGTGGTAATGCACCATGGCCGGAGTGAGCCCAGCGCGCCGGGCGATGGTCGAAAAGCTGGTTGCGGCGACGCCGTGCTCGGCGAACAATGCAGTGGCGGCGTCCAGCAACCGGCTGCGGGTGTCCCGGTCCGGGTTGGCGAGCGGGCGTCCGGGACGTTCGCGGGGTCGGGCGTTCATTTGGTCAGACATAATTAATTAACGTTATAATTAAATACTGCTCAAGCCCGGCTGTCAAGTCATACATGCCGCCTGGCACGGGAATTTGCAGCCTTACGTCCATGGGACAGAAGGTCTTCCGGCATGGAAAGCCCCAGAGCGGAGTTAACGGGAGGGGCAGGTCGGCCCATGGCAGCCCGTCCATGGCGACGGAGAAGTCGGACCCCATACATCCTAACCCATTGATTTTATTGAATGTGAGACGCACGGGAGTGAGGCAGTCGCTCTCTTGTTGGCGTGAAGCGTTGGGCCTAGATTGCGTACAGAAATGAGCAGCGACAGACAAGCAACGCCACACGATGAACGAGCGGGGAGCGGCAGAAGCCAACGGGATAGAAGGCACTGCACCCGTTTCAAGCTCAAGGGCGAAGCGTGGTTCCAGTGGGACGCGGCCAACGGCCAGCACGGCGTAGGCGAAGGAGTGACTCAAAACATCGCCAGGGCCGGCGCATATATCGAGACCGCGAGTGTGCCGCCTGTCGCTTCGCAGGTGAGGGTAGTTGTGACCCTCCGCGGGAGCGTGAATGAGGACATGGCGGCCCGCTTGTGCGGAGTAGGCCGCGTCCGGCATGTGCTGAACAAGGAGGGCGAGGCGAACGGCTTCGGAGCGGAGATTCCATTTCACACGGAGGCTCCAGCCCAATCGGGATAAGGAACCCATCAGGCGGGGGGGCGCGCGCGGCTCGCAAGTGACGACACAAGTTTCACGATGGTTGCGATTGGCACGGTCCGCAACCGGGTGGCAAGTTCTACCGGCTGTGCCAGAAGAGGAAATAAGGAAGATGAAAGCACTCAAAGGAATTTGCTGGTTCATCATGCTGGGGATGTTGGCCTTGCCGGCAGTGGCCGGCCCAGTCAACATGCAGTTTACCGGGCTGCCTACGGGCAACAATTACTCGGGCGTCGCCAGCTACCCCTACAACGTCACCGTCAATGGTGGCCCCAACCTGTGGATGATGTGCATCGGATATAACGAACACATCGAAACCGGGGAAACCTGGCAGGCGAACGTGAGCAGTATCGGAAGCCTCGATCTGGCAACACACCTGTTGGACTATCAGGCGGCTTTTCTGTTCAAGATGGCTGTGGCCGACCACGGCATAGATTCGAACGTTAATGCCGCCACATGGTACCTGTTTGAGGGAGTTCCAAGCCTCACGCCGCAGGCTGCGGCCCTCGTAGCGCTGGCACAGAGCCGAACCTACACCCAAGGTGAGTTCGCCGATGTGCTTCTGTATTCGGCCATTCCAGGGACCGAGAGCGGAAACATTGGAACTGCGCAGGACTTCCTGGGCACATCGCCGGAGCCGGGCACCCTGGCAACGTTGGGAACCGGAATTATTGGACTGGCCGGTGTTCTTCGCCGCAAGTTTGGGGCGTAAGAGCAACGGATTCAGAAGGTCGGGCTGCTCGGGGGAGGGTAGCCCGATTTTTCCGCTGGCAGGCCCAGCGGGTCTCCAGCAAGGGAACGAATGCGATCAGGCAGGGATCTGATGAGAACCGGCGTGGGCAGTCTGATGAAAGTGATGCTGCGTTGTTCCTGACAACCAGCGGAGCAGAGCGTGGCGGTGGGCTGCAGCTATGCGGGTAAATTGTGCACCGGCAGTTCCGTCTGCGCGGCGCCACGCCACCGCAGCCGTGACGCAAAGCGGAGTCTCGTGGAGGGGAAGCGAGAAACGGAGTCGGATTTCTTCGCCGACAACAAACCGTTCAGCGGCCGCCCTCAGACCAATGCCTCCGACGCTGACATCGGTGGCTTCCGCGTCAAAGCGAAGGCCGCTGTTGGTTACCACCTGAACCGGCGCGTGGTATTCGACCCGGTGGCTGGCTAGCAGACTGATTGCGGCCAATTCTCCACTGCGCCGCCTTCCCAGAGTGATTTGGTATTCATCGAGCTTGCGGCAAAATGTGCGACGGGGCATCCCCAACTGCTGGGCAGCTCGACTCTGATTTCCCCCGGTTGCCTCCAGCGCACGAACCATCATCAAGCGCTCCATTTCAACTACGGTGGTGGCACGTTCGGAATCCTCCCCTACCGTGAAAAATCCGCCGCAAAGGTCAACGCCGCCATGCCGGTGCAGATCGTCCGCCGAAATCACTTCGTTTGGCGCTGAGATAGCAAGTTTGGTGACCACATTCCGCAGTTCGCGCACGTTTCCCGGCCAGTTCATGCGCGACATGAGATCCAATGCCTCTTCGCTGAATGTCTTATGACGACTCGATCTGGCCTAGAAAGTGCAATGCCAAAGCAGGGATGTCGAGAGGGCGTTCACGTAAAGGCGGTACCGCGATCTGGCATTCGGTAATGCGGTGATACAAGTCGCGGCGGAATGTCCCAGCCTCAACGGCCGCCTTGAGGTCTCGATTGGTGGCGGCAATCAGACGGACATCGACCGAAACCTTGCGTGTGCCGCCGAGACGGAAAAACGGGGCTGAATCGAGGACGCGCAGGAGTTTGACTTGAACACGAGGGTCGACTTCTCCGATTTCGTCCAGAAAAAGAGTGCCTCCGCTGGCCATTTCAAAGAGCCCGGGCTTGGCTGTATCAGCGCCGCTGAAGGCGCCTTTCTCGTGTCCAAACAACTCACTCTCCACCAGATGCTCGGGTAAGGCGGCGCAGTTGACGTCGATCCACGGGCGGGAACTACGGGTTGAGAAGCGGTGAATGGTGCGAGCGACAACTTCCTTTCCGCTGCCGGTCTCGCCGGTAATCAGTACGGCCGCACTGTAGCGCGCGAGCAATTTGGCCGAGTGCAACACCCGCAGCATGGTGGGGTCGCGGGACACGACGTTCCCGCCGAAGTCGGAGGCCGCGACGACGAAGCGTTCGATGGATCCCAATTCTTTGGCAAGGCCTGACATGTCCCGTTCCTGCACAAAGTAAGAATCGGCTGTCACGGGCAGCCGCTTCAGTCAGATATGAGCCAATCTGGCGCAGCGAAAGGACGACGAGTGCCACTTTGGCACAACTCGTTTCCATTCAGGACTAACAGACTGCAGAAGCAAAGGAGTTACACCGGTTCGCTATGTGGCACGCAGCCTGCAAAGGATCTTAGCGTTGTGCCATTTAAGCGGGAGGGTGTACATGAAGCGCAGTTTCTTACTGGTAGTCGCAGTCCTCATTCCGGCAGCCTTATTCGCGCAAGTGGCGAAGCTGTCACCGGAACTGCAGCAAGCGTCCGGCAATCAGATGGTTTCGGTGATCGTGCAATACAAAAACATGGGTCTCACAGCCCAGCCAAGTTCAGCCTTGCTGCCGGGAGTGAAAGTCACGGGACAGCTGGGCGTCATCAACGGCGTGCGCGCGGTAATCCCGGCTGGATCGTTGGCAACGCTGGCAGCGGACCCCAGAGTAGCTTACGTTTCACCTGACCGAGTGGTGAGAGGACGCCTGAATAATGCTGCAACGGGAATTCTCGCGAATTACGCATGGGGAATCGGTCTAGATGGCACTGGCGTTGGAGTTGCAGTCATCGACAGCGGAATTCACTCGGTACATGACGTCAATGTCGCGAGCGGCAGTTCGCGCATTTTGGCCAGTTTCGACTACACCGGCGAGGGTAGCGACGACCTTTATGGGCACGGCACACACGTTGCCGGCATTATTGGCGGCAATGGAATGGATTCCAGGTGCGCCACATGCAACGTGACCATCCAGGGTATTGCCCCCAACGTGAATCTGGTCAGCTTCAAGGTGTTGAATCGACAGGGTGAAGGCACGGAGAGCGCGGTAATCCAAGCGATCCAGACGGCCATCCAGTTGAAAGCGACCTACAACATCCGCGTGATGAATCTGTCTCTGGGACGCCCGGTGTTTGAGAGTTACACGCAAGACCCGCTCTGCAAGGCGGTGGAGCAGGCATGGAAAGCGGGAATTGTGGTGGTATCGGCTGGCAACGGCGGGCGCGATGACACCTTTGGGACGGCCGGATACGGAATGATCGAATCGCCGGGTAACGATCCCTTCGTCATCACCGTGGGTGCAACGAACAGCGAGGCCACGCCGGATCGCGGCGATGATGTGATGACCAGCTACAGCGCCAAAGGACCGACCGCGATCGACCATATCGTTAAGCCCGACATTGTGTCGCCGGGGAACCGGGTCGTCTCCCTGGCGGCGCCGGCATGGCTGGAGATGACGTATCCGCAAAACCAGGTCCCGCTGAGCTACTACCAGATCGGAGGGAGCAGCAATCCCTCTCAGAGCTACTTCGTGCTGAGTGGAACCAGCATGTCCACCGCCATGGTGAGTGGTGCCGTGGCGCTGATGCTGCAGCAGGACTCCGCCCTTACTCCTGACCAGACCAAAGCGCGGCTGATGAAGACTGCCTACAAAGGACTGCCACGCAACGTGACAATTACAGACAACGGCGTGAATTACAACGTGGAGTCGGACATCTTCACGGTCGGAGCCGGTTATCTGGACGTGCAAGGAGCGTTGTTAAACAAAGAGAAGGCCCCGGGCGTCGCCAAATCACCGGTGGCCGCACTCGACGCGGCCAGCGGCAACGCGTACTTCGTGATGGATACCCAGACACCGTGGGGGTTGGCGGCTTACTGGAAGCGGTTGCCGGGTGCTTCTCCTTCAACAACGTGGGACAGTGCCAGCGTATGGGGCCCCGCATCATTTGTATCCGGTGCTCCACCGAGCGGCAACTCGGCTATGTGGGGGAGTTCTGCCATGTGGGGGAACTCCGCCATGTGGGGTAATTCTGCGATGTGGGGGAACTCTGCGATGTGGGGGAATTCCGCCATGTGGGGGAACTCCGCCATGTGGGGCAACCAGGTAATGCTCAAGGGAGACAACTAGCGATTTTCGGACCGTGCAATGTGGCCCGGCCGTCGGTTGACCGGGCCCCATTGCACAAAGCCGTCTGAGGATACTCCCGATGATGTCCCGAGCGACGAGATACATCGCAATCGTAACGGTCGTTGGCGTTGCAGTACTGGCAGTGGAACTGGGGACGCGTGCGCCCGCAGGTTCACGGCGGGCGGAGAAGGCTCGGACGACCAGGAGCGGATGGCGGCGTGACCGGGTCGACCGTCGGGACGAGCACGACGACGCCGGCGTGGCTGGTCCAGGGCGAGGTCGCGCTCTGCCCGTGCGGCTGCATCGGCAAGCGGA
>CAWFBW010000004.1:0-143125 GCA_963814165.1 uncultured Acidobacteriaceae bacterium
AGTTTGAAATTTACCGGCTGAGCGCCGTTGAGGCGCACGGCTGCACCATCAAGCATCTGCCGTATTCGCTGCGCATTTTGCTGGAGAACCTGCTGCGGCGGGAAGACGGCAAGACGGTGAAGGCCGAGGACGTGCGCGCCGTGACGGCGTGGAACAGCAAGAGCGTTCCGTCGCAGGAGATCGCTTTTATGCCGAGCCGGGTTCTGCTGCAGGACTTCACCGGCGTGCCTGCGGTGGTGGACCTGGCGGCGATGCGCGATGCCATGAAGGCGCTGGGAGGCAATGCGGGGCTGATCAATCCGCTGTGGCCGGCGGAGCTGGTGATTGACCACTCGGTGCAGGTGGACGAGTTCGGAACCCCGCAGGCATTTCAGCTCAATGCCGAACTGGAGTTCACGCGCAACAAGGAGCGCTACGCGTTTTTGCGCTGGGGACAGACGGCGTTCAAGAATTTCGCGATCGTGCCGCCGGACACGGGCATCGTGCACCAGATCAATTTGGAGTTCCTGGCGCGGGTGGTGTTTGTCGGGGCGAAGGGCGAGAGCGGGAATGCGATGGCGTATCCGGACACGCTGGTGGGCACGGACTCGCACACCACGATGATCAATGGCTTGGGCGTGCTGGGCTGGGGCGTGGGTGGCATCGAGGCCGAGGCCGCCATGCTGGGACAGCCGGTGTCGATGCTGATTCCGCAGGTGGTGGGTGTGCGGCTGAAGAACAGCCTGAAGGAAGGGTCGACCGCGACCGACCTGGTGCTGACGGTGACCGAGATGCTGCGCAAGAAAGGCGTGGTCGGAAAGTTCGTGGAGTTCTTCGGGCCGGGGCTTGCACAACCTGCCGCTGGCCGACCGGGCGACGATTGCGAACATGGCTCCGGAGTACGGGGCGACGTGCGGCATCTTCCCGGTGGACGAGGAGACGCTGCGGTATCTGCGGCTGAGCGGACGCAAGGAAGAAGATGTCGCGGTGGTCGAGGCGTATTACAAGGAGCAGGGACTGTTCCATACGCCGGACTCGCCGGAAGCGGAGTACACGGACGTGCTGGAGCTCGACCTGGCGACGGTGGAGCCGAGCATTGCGGGGCCGAAGCGTCCGCAGGACCGGGTGGTGCTGTCGGAGGCGGGAAGGGCGTTCAATGCGGCGCTGCCCACGCTGTTGAAGCCGGGGCAGCAGGTTCCTCCGAAGCACGGAGGCTCGCTGGGAGGGCGAGGGCGGACATCCGGCGGGGATGGATTCGCAGGAGCCTCCGGTAGAGCAGATCGAGGAGCACGTGCCGATGAACCGGTCGCTCGACCACGGCAGCGTGGTGATCGCCGCGATTACGAGCTGCACGAATACGTCGAATCCGTCGGTAATGGTGGCGGCGGGCTTGGTGGCGAAGAAAGCGGTCGAGAAGGGGATGCAGGTTCCGTCGTGGGTGAAGACGTCACTGGCGCCGGGATCGATGGTGGTGACCGAATACCTGACGCGCTCGGGGCTGATGCCGTACCTGGAGAAGCTGAAGTTCCATACAGTGGGCTATGGATGCACGACGTGCATTGGGAACTCGGGGCCGCTGCCGCAGGAAGTGTCGACGGTGATCGGCGAGAAAGATCTGGTGGTGGCATCGGTGCTGAGCGGCAATCGGAACTTCGAGGGGCGCATCAACTCGGAAGTGCGAGCGAATTACCTGATGTCTCCGCCGCTGGTGGTGGCGTTTGCACTGGCGGGGCGGATCGATCTCGATCCATACAAAGAGCCGCTCGGATTCGGGAATGGCAAGCCAGTATTCCTGAAGGAAATCTGGCCGACGGCGAAAGAAGTGGACGAGGTGCTGAAGGAGTACATGACGAAAGACGTGTTCACGTCGGCTTATAAAGACGTGTTGAAGGGTGATGCGCGCTGGCAGGGACTGCAGGTTCCGGCGGGCGAGACGTTTACGTGGGACGAGAAGAGCACGTACGTGAAGCATCCGCCGTACTTCGAGAACATGCCGAAGACACCTGCCGCGGTGAAGGATATTTCCGGTGCGCGGGTGCTGTGCTTCCTCGGCAACAGCGTGACGACGGACCATATCTCGCCGGCGGGATCGATCAAGGCGAGCAGCGCGGCGGGCAAGTATCTGATCGAGCATGGCGTGCAGCCGGTGGACTTCAACTCGTACGGCTCGCGGCGCGGCAATCACGAAGTGATGATGCGCGGAACGTTTGCCAATGTGCGGCTTGCGCAACAAGCTGACGCCGGAGCGCGAGGGCGCGTACACGCGGCATCTGCCGGACGGCGAGGAGATGTCGATCTATGACGCTTCGGTCAAGTACCGGGCGGAGGGGACTCCGCTGATGGTGCTGGCGGGCAAGGAGTACGGATCGGGCTCGTCGCGCGACTGGGCGGCGAAGGGTCCGCGGCTGCTGGGCGTGCGGGTGGCGCTGGCGGAGAGCTTCGAACGCATCCATCGGTCAAACCTGGTGGGAATGGGCATCCTGCCGCTGCAGTTTCTACAAGAGGAGAGTGCAGAAACGAACGGCCTGACCGGCGAAGAGGTGTACGACGTTGTGGGATTGGTGGATGTGCTGGAGAATTTCGCTCCGGGCAAGACGGTGAAAGTGCGAGCGAAGAAAGCCGACGGCACGGTCACGGAGTTCCACGCGACGGTGCGAATCGATACTCCGCAGGAAGTGCAGTACTACCAGCACGGCGGGATCTTGCAGTACGTGCTGCGGGGACTGTTGGCGTAAGTGGTTAGTGGATAGTGGATAGAAAATGGGCGGCGCGAGAAGAAAAATCAGCGCTGATGCAAGAGGGGCAGGATGAGAATCCTGCCCCTTGTCGTTGGCCGAAACTACGGCTGCTTGCCGGAGTAGTAGCCTTCGCGGGCTTGGACGGTCAGGTCTTTCTGGGTAGTGGTGACGTTGATCTTGTGGAATTCGCCGTCGGCCTCGGCGTGGTCGGGAGTGAAACCCAAGCTGTACTGGTTGCGGAGTTCGTCTCCAATCGACTTGTAGATGTCGTCGATGGATTCGTGCTTCGAGACTTCGAAGAAGCGTCCGCCGGTCTGCTGGGCGAGTTGCACCATGACCTGTTTGCCATTGGCGACCGGATAGTTGCCGCCGCGGCCGCCACCGCCCGGGTTACCGCCGCCACCACCGCCGGGATAGCCGCCACCCTGACCGCCGCCCGGGTAACCGCCGCCGGGAAAGCGCTGCCCGCCTCCCGGATAGCCGCCACCAGGATAACCTCCGCCAGGATAGCCGCCACCTTGCTGACCGCCGCCATGGCCACCGGGATGGATTCCGGCCATGTTGTTATATGCGCCCTTGTCTGCAAATAAGATGGTGTATACGAGGGTGTTGGCGCGCTGGGCAGCTTCGATGGCGCGCATCATGCCAACCTTGCTGCCCTGGTCGACGCCGTCGGAGAGGATGATGATGGCCTTACGACCTTGAATTTTAGCGGTGATTTCGTCGCAGGCCAGGAAGATGGCGTCATAGAGCTTAGTGCCGCCACCGCCGCGGCCGCCGCCCTGCCCGGGATAGGGTGAGCCGCTGGTCTGCATCTGCTGGGGAACAGGGGACTCAATTTTCTGCAGCGCGTTCTGGAGTCTGGGCCGCGAACTGGTCAAGTCTTGCAACAGCTCTACGTCGAAATCGAAGTGCATGACGAAAGCCTTGTCACGGGACTCGTTGAGCAGGTCGTTCAAAAAGGTGTAGCTGGCGGTACGTTCCTTGTCGAGCAGGCGGCGCTGGCTGTAGCTGGTGTCAACGAGAAGACCAAGAGTGAGCGGCGTGTCGGTGACGCGGGCAAAATAGCGGATGGTTTGCGGCTTACCATCTACTTCGAGCTGGAAATCGTCTTTGTTGAGGGTGGTGACAATCTGGCCCTGCTTGTCGCGCACGGTCGCCAAGATGTTGACTACGTTGACGTCTTTTTTGATAGTGGTAACGGACTGGTCGTCTTGCGGGGCAGGCGGCGGGGCAGGCTGATTTTGCTGGGCAAGCAGGGCCCCGGCGCCGAGCAGGAGGGCCAGAAGAGCAACGGTCCGGGCCAGGGCACGGACGAAATGGGAACCAGACGCGCGAACGCCGGTCACACGATTGGAGAAGGGCATGGGCTTTCTCGATGGAGTGAAATCTTCAATCGGCTAAGTCTTGAAGCATCATAAACCCCTGCGAAGGAATGAAGTTGCACCCGGGCCAGCGGGAACGCCGGGGGCCTCGCCGGCCGGGCTTGGATTAAACTGCGCGTACATGATCAACGGCAAGGAAATCTGCGGGTACCTTTGGATGGTGTTTTTCGTCGCGTGGATGCTGGCCGCGTTCCGCACCAAGCGAGCCGCCCAACGCGCCGACTGGAGGCGGAGGCTGGCCTACGGGATTCCGGTGGTGGTGGGCTTCGCCTTGATGTTCGACGATCGCCGGAATCTTGGTTGGCTTGACGACCGCATCTTGCCGAAGACGCAGGAGTTGGCGGTGGCCGCGATCGCGCTGACGCTGACGGGAATGGGGTTTGCGGTATGGGCGCGGGTGCATCTGGGACGAAACTGGAGCAGCGCTCCGATGATCAAGGAGCAGCATCAACTCATCCGCAGCGGGCCGTATCGACTGGTGCGGCATCCTATCTATACCGGATTGCTGATCGCCCTGGCGGGCACCTTCCTAGCCAACGGCAGAGTACGGGGCGCACTGAGCGTGGTGGTTGTCGGGCTGGCCTTCGATATCAAGCGCCGCATCGAAGAGGAGTTCATGGTGCAGACCTTTGGCGAGCAGTATGAAGACTACCGGCGGACGACCGGAGCGCTATTTCCGAGGATTCCCGGTTAATGAATCGCCGATTTGATCACGCTGACCCGTTCCAGCAGACCTCCTGGCTCGACTGAAACCAGTTCGAAGGCGAAGTTCCGGTAAGTCGTCTCATGAATTCTCTCGAAACGAAGCGTGTCCTCGAGACTGATTCGCCGCGCTTGCGTGGGCGTGACGAACCCCAGATTGCGAATGAAGAAGACCCGGGTTTGGTAGATCGCTTCTGTTTGGATGCGCTCCAGTTCGCTCGCGAGAAAGGGAGAAAAAGGGTAGCCGAGGTAGACAGCCAACGCCGCAGTACAGACAACGCAACGGTCGTGAAACTGAACCTCTTCCGGGTGATAAGACGCGCGAATCTGACGGTCCTTTTGCAGATGAGCGATTGCATCCAGAAATGAGGGGTGCGCCCAGGGTTCAAGCGTTCCCTGGGCCTGCGCGGCTGCGATGACGTCAGTAGCCGCTTCTTCGACTACGCTGAATCCGTCGAGTTCCAACTGACGAATGATCGCGGTCTTTCCTGCACCGGGTGCGCCAGTGATGATGAACCTTCTCATGCGCTACTTTACTTCATAACGCGCGACCATTCCGGCGAGCATGTGGTCGCTGATGTGGCAATGATAGAGCCAGATGCCGGGCGCATCGGGCACCATGTCGGCCGTCACCATTTGCGCAGAGGTGACCACGAGCACGTCGGTGCGTTGGCCGGCAACCAGGACGGTATTGCCGTGCCAATGTGGCGTATGGGCATTGAAGAAGTCGCCCAGCGTCGCCACGTACCAGCGCACATGCTCACCCTTCTGCATCGTCGGCACCGGCATGTTCCCGAAGATGTATCCGTTGATGGACCATTTGATATTGGTTTCGACGAAGCCCGTACCCGCAATCGTCCCGGCCATTCCACTGGGAGTGAACCCATCGCTTTCCTTCTTGTCGACGCCCTTGGGATCGGTGGTGTGGTCGCGGATGTTGTCGTCGAGATACCAGCTTTCGTTTTCGTTGATGGCGATAAACATGGTGACGAACTCGCGGTCCACATCCTTCGGACGGCCATCAGGACGCGCCATGCCTCGCCGGGTAACAACGATGACCCCAAACAGGCCCGAGGCGACATCCCGCAATTCTTCGGCATGCGAATGGTAGAGCCAGAAAACGGAACTTGGATCATTCGGACCGGGGCCGGCCCGCTCAGGGATTTGCCAGACATAGGTATGGGTGGCGCCGGGCGGAACCGCGCCGTCCGATTTGTCGGCGCCGCTGGTGCCGTCGTTGTAGTCCGCACCTTCGGAGGCCTTCTGATACAAGACGCCATGTGGATGCATGCTGTAAGGATGGGACGCATGGTTCTTGAAGACCACCTTGATCGTGTCGCCCACTGCCCCTCGCAGAATCGGCCCGAGAATGCCTAAGTATTGCTCCTGAGGAGTGCGTTGCTTGAGCGTGGAGAAAGTTGCGTCGGTGTATTCACGATAAATCGCCTTCTTGTACACGTGGCCAATGCGATGAGGCCCGGATTCGGTAAAGGCCTTTCCCACCTCATCAAACTCCATGCCCATCGCTTCATCACGGCCAGACGGCGTGTAATCCCATTGCACTTCGTCGGCGGCAACGTAGTACGTACGTGTCGTGCCCGCAGGCGGGCTTGACGCCGCGTGGAGGAAAACAGGGTGGGCGCAGAGAGCGATGGCGGCGATCGATGTGACGACATGAATGGCGCGTGAGGTTGTGGGTTGGCGCATCGTGTGAGTATACCCGCAAGCGCCCAATCGTCAGGGACTGGTGTTGGTCGCGGGACAGTTCGGGTTCGACGCGAGCTGGACCGCGCCGTTCTTGAGCGCCCAGGGGAGAAAGCCTTCGGGCAGGTTCTTTGCGCCGGCGAGGTTCGCCGTGCGGATGCTCTTGATCTGCTGCCACTGGATACCGCTGAGGTCGGCGTTGCCAAGGTCGGCTCCGTCGAGAGTGGCGTCGGCGAGATCAGACGACCCGAAACCGGCGCCGCAGAAATCGGCATTCGCGAGGTCGGCGGAGGTGAAGTTGACCCGGGACAGATTGCTCTGGCGAAAGTTCGCGCCGTTGAGCGAAGCATAGGAGAGGTCGGCACCATCAAATTTGCTGTTGCGAACATCGGCGTCGGTAAGGTTGGCGCGCAGCAGGCGGGCTTTGGGGAGTTGCACACCCTGGAGGAAAGCGTAGGAAACATCTACCCCGACGAGGGGAACATGGTCAGCGTTGAGTTCGGCCAGGGCCTCGATGCGGCCACCGCTGCCGCTCATGTGCTGCGCAGTGTTGATAACCTGCCAGGCCTGGTAGTGCTTCTGCTTGAGACGGTCGCCGGATTCGCTGAAATAGAAAATAACCGCAATCAGGACCGAAAAGCTGCCCAGATATTCGAGGATATGCAAGAACGACCAGCGGCTGAGGGCGTAGGCGACCCAGGCGAGGGGCCACTCGACGGCGAACAAGGGCCGCAGCCATTTCGGCTTGCCGGCGGCGTAGGATTCCCAGGACCCGGGTGGTTCGTGTTTGATGTGCAACAGCATATCGTTGAGCGTCCGTTAGAGATATTGGTTGTCGTCGAAGCCGATTACCAGAACCGACCCAATGGTAGGTGAGAGTCGCGAACTCTGTGGAAGTTTCAATCCCGTAAAATCGTTTGGCCCCGACTTGCGGGATGCGGCCGACCTCTCTAGAATCGCCTTTTGCCCGGAGGAGTGTATGGCCGCCCTGAATGTTGGAGAGGAAGCCCCTGATTTCGAATTGCCGGCGGTTGTCGGCAACATCAAGCAGCGCGTAAAGCTGAGCGACTATCGCGGCAAGAAGAACGTGGTGCTGGTGTTTTATCCTGCGGACTGGACGCCGGTGTGTTCAGCCGAATTGCCGGCGTTCAATGCCGAACTGGAGAAGTTTGAAGGATATGGCGCCGAGGTGGTCGGCATCAGCGTGGATTCGATTCCGAGCCACATAGCGTGGCAGAAGAAGGAGATCGGCATCCTGAGTCTGCCGCTCGCGAGCGATTTTTACCCGCATGGGGAGACGGCGGACAAATACGGCATTTTGCGAACCGGCGAACCAGTGCCCGGAATCAGCGAGCGGGCGGTGTTCGTCGTCGATAAGAAGGGGAAGATTGCCTATGCGAAGGTCCACCCCATCGACCGGGCGCCGGAGACGGAGGAAGTTTTCGAGGTGCTGCGGAAACTCTAAGAAGCAGATGTTAGTTTCAAGAGGATGGCCCACACCTGCCAACGCCGTATGTCAGGCAAGTGTGGGCCTGCTCATGTGCCGGGATTTGGGTAGTTCACTAGGATCGTTCTGAAACAAAGCCCTCCGAAGTGCGACGAAAGTATTCTTCGTCGTCGGCGGCGTGTAGAGCGACCCACTCTTCATCGGTCATGCCACGGCGCCACTCGATGAGCGGCACGGCGTCGGGGCCGACAAGATGGCGCAGTTGCCAGGAACCGTTCTCGGCGATCTCCACGAGCTTTTGCGCCACCACCGCGGGCGAAACAGGAGTCTGCAGCGAGTTTGTAAACACCGTGGCCATACGGTCGCGCTGAGTGTACGCCGAACTGTTGGTGGGCTCCGAGATGCGGCGCGCCATGGAGGTGTCGATGATGCCGGGCTCGACGATGGCGACGCGAACGCCGAATGTCTTCATCTCCGCTGCCAGCCCTTCACTGAGGGCTTCCAGCGCCCATTTGGAAGCGGCGTAAGGGCTGAAGGGCGGGCTGGCGATGCGACCGGCGACGGAAGTGACATTGATAATGCATCCGGCACGGCGCTGGCGCATGCCGGCCACCACCGCCTTGATGCAGCGCAGAGCACCGAAGTAGTTGGTTTCCATGGAAGCACGGAAGTCGGCCAGCGGCAGCTCTTCAATGGATCCCACTCGGTCGATACCGGCGTTGTTCACAAGCACGTTGACAGGACCGTGTTGCTGATGAATCTCTTCGATCGCAGCCGACACGGATTCATCGGAATCGACATCCATGGTGGAGACGGTGATGGGCAGCTTCTCGCGCGCGGCCACTTCAGACAATTCGGGCGACTTGGCCTGGTTGCGCATGGTCGCATGGACCGAGTGGCCAGCCCGGGCGAAGGCCAGGGCAGCTTCGAAACCTATGCCCTTGCTGGTTCCGGTGATAAGGACAGATGCCATTCTCGACTCCTTGAGCTGGTTACGGTTGGTCCCGCAGGGTAGTAGCAGCGGAATTATATCTGGCAACGGTGGAGCTGAATTCGTAAAAGACAACACCCCGCGTGAGGCGGGGCGGTGAGGGTCGCAGCGGTTGTTATCTAACTGGCTTTGGCGCGCTGCGTGGGATGCTTCTGGAATACCACCAGCAACAACTCAAGCACTTTGCGGATGTCTTCGAAGCCGTAGGTGGACGACATTCCGGCGCGGCTGGCGACGATTTCATCGCGCCACAGGCCATCAGCGAAACCCATAACCGCGGCGCGAACCGCATCGAGATTCAGCTCGGGCCGGACCATGCCTTCGGTCTGCATCTCGGCTAGCGTCTGGTCGAAGAGTTCGCGGAAACGGCGGTGTCCGCGACTGATGATGACTTCATTGCTGTCTCTGCGCACGCGGCGGGCCTCGAGTGCCGCGAGGACCTTGAACTGGTCGTCGTTTTCAAACTCGATGGTGGCAGCTGTCAGCATATAGACCAAGCGGTCGGCGGGCGAAGCCGCGGCATTCGACGTCCTGATGCGCTCCATCACCGAGTTCCAGCCGAGGTCCAGAATGGTGACTAGCAAGCCCTGCTTGCTGCCGAAGTGCTTCATCAACTGCGACTCGCTGGTACCCGCGTCGCGGGCGATGGCCACCGTGCTGGTGTTTTCGTAACCGTTTTGGGCAAAGAGCAGCTTGGCTGCCCTCAAGATGCGATCATGCGAAGAGAGCTCGGCGGTTGTATTCATCTTCATCGTTCCCTCTACTATATGACGGCTCGGCGCCAAAAGCGATAGTAACACCGCTTTGCCGCGTCCGGTAAATCTGGCACCATCGGTCTGGCAAGACGGTAGCAAAGCGAAAAGTCGCTGTTAGACAACGGTTTAAGGTGTGGCTCGACGGCGGTTTTTCATATCAGGGCTGCCTGCTTACGAGCAGGCGGATTCCGGTGAAGCCAAGCCGAGCCTAGTTGTGCTTGGCCGAGGCGGACTTCGAGCCAGATGTCTTTGCGCTGGCTGACTTAGGCGCGGGCGTGGCTGGCCCGGCCTCCTTGATCACCTTATCAATCAACTGGTAAAGCTGTGTGCGATCAACGACTTCCACAAACGGAGTGCCGCGAGTCGTGTCGCTGACGACGTAAATCGTAGGGGTATGTTCGATGCCCACCCGCTGGCCAATGGCGTAGTCGGCCTTGACCTTGGCCGCAAGTTCCCCGGAGGGATCGACCACGAACGGGAAGCTTACCTTATTGTCGGCCGCGAAGCGCTCGGTCATGCCACGCAGGTTCTGCGGTGTGATCTGGGGCTGATTAGCGAAAATGAAGAGCCGATACTCATCCCCCAGCTTTTTCGACTTTGTATCGAAATAGCGCGCGTTCACCGCCGCCTGAAATGACCAGTTGTGCATGGGCAAGGGAAAATCGTACTGCACCAACGGGATGTCGTATTTCTTGGCAGCTTCATGGAGCAACGGTGCGGCGCGGGCGCAGTCGGGACACTGGTAGTCCTCGAAGACCAGGAGGGCAACTTTCGATCCCTTGGGAGGGCGCAGCAAGGAGGTGTCGCCAGCCCAGCAGGAGATTGCAGCCGCGAGCAAGAGAACGGTGGCAAGGGCGATCAGAGATGCCCGATTTCGATTCATTCCCGGTGATCCTTGGTAACGCCGAACGGCACGGCGTACAGAAGTATGTAGGTTAATACTAACGGAATTGACGGGCGAGAGTCTCGCAGGAGAGCAGCGCAACGAAAAACAGCTCGCTCCCTCAACTCGATTGCGGGTGATATGACAGTTGACGGAGATAGCTGTCTTCCGCTCGGATAAACCCGACTACGGCAACTTGCGGGCAGCGTCCAGAATCTGCTCGGGCCGGGCGCGAACCCGATAGTCGTCGGTCAAATTGACCCAGCGAACTATGCCGGACGAATCGAGCAGGAACTCGGCGGGCCGGGCGATGTCGTGTCCGTTGACGCCGGCGCCGGGATGCAGGATATCGTATCGCCGGATGACTTCCGCGTTGGGATCGGACAGAAACGTGTAGGTGTAGCCGGCCTTGCGGCACAGGTCGCGCGACTCTTGCGGCGAATCGACGCTGATGGCCACTGGCCGTACGCCAAGTTTTTCCAGCTCGGTCAGACTTTGCTCGATACCCCGTAACTCGGAGTTGCAGAACGGTCACCAATAGCCTCGGTAGAAGACCAGCAGAACGCCTTTGGGCGCTGAGCCATTCCCCGGCAACGGGGCCGAAAGTAGCTTGGCCAGCGATACTTGCTGGTTGTTGATGTCGGCCAGTTCGAATTCAGGGGCCTTCTGTCCGACGCGGGGCGCGCCCGCTGATGCCGGCAATTGCTTCGTCATGCCGAGGGTCAGGAAGCCGAAGAATCCGACAAGGACCACGCTGAGCAACCCGAGTATCGGACCGACGATCTTCCCGCGGTAATGCTCGGGATCACGGAAGGCGCGTTTCAGGCCATAAAACAGCACCATGAGGCCCGCCAAAAGAAGCATATAGTTCACCCACGCTACGTCGCGAGTCAACGGGAACCTCGCAAAGACAAACGGGTAGCTGCCAAATCCAACGAGGCAGAGCAGAAACCCTGCGTACAAATGCCAGTTCCATCGGCGCACGGTCATTGCAGCGGCTCCTGTGAGGGGATTTAGACGGCTTCCACCCGATCCAGCGTCACGGGACATCGTACTTCATCCGGGGACCGCCAGAACATCACTCCGATTGCGCCGCCCTTTGCAGATGTGTGTCTTTGAAAAACGTCGGATATTTCAGCCCGTAGCCGAGAGCGCGGTCGAACTCGATATGGGACAGCCAGATCAGGGCGAAGGACAGCGTGGACGTGTGGTGTGTCGCAAACGCAGCTGCTCCCAGAATCACAGGGAAAGCCGCAATGTGAACGAGGTTGGAAGATCTCGATCCGAGCAGCGAATTGGCAAGATAGCCGAGCATGCCGAGGTCGGGCCACAGGAAGAGCACGAAGAACCATCCCCAGCCCGCGCCGGTGAGGCGGTACAAGTACAACGTAAGGAGGAAGAGAACCGCACCTTCAAAGTGCAAGAGTATCCCGGGTCTCGACAACATGAGTCTCTGATTTCCTTTCGGAGGCGGGTGCTTTGGTGCACGCGCGTCTCGCGATTACTTCGATTGGTTTCTCTGCTCCGGAGTTGAGATACGATTTCCTCGCCGCAGATACAGCGCAAGGTAGAAAATCATCGCGCCGCCGATGGGAAGGCCAATCAGGGTTCGCCAGTCTTTTTGCAAGACCGCGTTCAGGGTGTCGCCAAGCAAGTTGATTCCCAGGACCACGATCGCAGTCCAGATGCCCCTCGGCTGGCAGCGCCAGAGACCAATGGCCGCGCTAATGCAGGCGGCGGAAACTGCCACCATGAGCAGTACTGCCCAGCTTCCCATGGCTGCAAAGCCCTCGTGCCCGCGAGGATTGATGCGCCACAGCACATCAAGTGGGCTTCCGGGAAACAGCAATAGGAGGGCGGCGAGGCTGCTCATGCATGCGCCGAAACCGAAGAAGCACGATATGGTCGTGATGCCGTGGGGGCGTTGCTGTGCGGTCATGAGGAGCCGATTCCGGGCTTCAAGGCGTGCTCGCCGTTAGCTGGCGATGGTAGTCGGCGGCGTCGAAATGGCCCAGCGATTCGGCGATCAGGCCGTCGTCACCAATGCGCCATTCCTCGTGGCCGCTGATGCGAACATGCGCGCCGGTTCCGCCGGGGCCGGTATTGTGGCCGTCGAGCGTCCAGCGGTAAATGGCACGTTCGCCTTCGAAGGAGATGCTGACCATCATGACTCGCAGGTCGGGAAAGGCCGACATAAATGCCTGCGCAGCGGCTGTAACCGCGGTCCGCCCAACCGACGGCGAACCGTCATTGATGGTGAGTGAGCCGTCGGGCGCGAAGAAAGCCGCGACGCTGGCCGCATTCTGGCTGCACCAGGCAGCGGTGTAACGGGTTGCGAAGTCGAGAAGGTCAAAGCTCATGTTGACGATGCCCGCAGTCAGGCCGTGGTGTGTTTCTGGCAGGTCTGCGCCCGCACTTCGGCTAGCGTGATCCCACAGCGGGCCTCAGGGCCCCGACCATAGCTGAGGTCTGGCATGAGGGTCGCCGCAGTATACCGCAGGTCGCTAGTTCTGAATGGCCGACCCCAAACCATGCCCGGCACTCGGCGACTAATCGGAACGAAGAGCGGTCATTGGACTTACCCGGGCTGCCCGCCGTGCCGCCAGATAGCACACAGCAAGCGCAACCCCACCAAGGCCCAATACCACGCCAGCAAACGTGACCGGATCGGTCGCTTTCGTGCCGAACAACAGGTTCACCAGCAGTCGCGTGAGTGCCAACGACAGCGCCGTTCCAATCACGATGCCAAGCCCGGCCAGGATCATTCCCTGTTTGAGCAACAGGCGAATGATCATGCGGTATGACGCGCCGAGTGCGAGGCGAATTCCGATTTCGCGCGTCCGCTCCTCGACAATATAGGTGACCACTCCGTAGATTCCCAGGACGGCCAGCAGAAGGGCGATGGCGGCGAAGACCGCCATCAACACGGTTGCGAAGCGGGTTCGAGCCATGGATGCCGACAGCAGGCCCTCCAGCGTGCGGATGTCGGCAACGGGCTGGTCTTTGTCGAGACTCACCACAGTTTCGCGCAGCGCCGGAGCCAATGCCAATGGGTCCCCGTTGGTGCGCACCACCAGCGTCATGAACGAGAACGACAGCTCGGGAAATGGCCAATAGGCGGTAGGCCGGATGTCTGCATCCAGCCCACCGTGCTTTACGTCGCCAACAACCCCGATGACCTCGCTCGGTGAATTCTCGCGCTTCATGTAGATGGTGACGTGCTTGCCGATCGGATTTTCATTCGGCCACAGTTGGTTGGCCATCGACTGACTGATGACGACCGTGTGCGACAACTCCACGCCCTCACGCTCGTTGAAGCTCCTCCCCTGCAACAGCGGGATGCCCATGGTCTCGAAGTACTGCGGCTCGACAAGAGTAACGTTGATCACCGGCTTTTCTGCCATCGGAAGCGGCGGCCGCCCTTCGACGTCGACGCCAGTTCCGGCGATGATTCCTGCAAACGGCAGGAAAGCGTTGGCGCTGGCGGAGTGCACTCCCGGCAACTGCCGGAGCCGCGACAGAAGCTCTGCGTAAAATTGGGCGCGGCGCTCATCTTTTTCGTACTTGGCATTGGGCAGGAGCACACTTCCCGTGAGGACATTCTTCGAATCGAAGCCGGGATCGACCGCCATGAGCCGGGTGAGACTGCGGACCAGCAGACCTGCGCCCGTCAGCAGAATCAGCGCCAGCGCGACCTCGGCCACGACAAATCCACTGCGCGCGCGGCTGCGTTGCAAACCGCTCGAACCTTCGCGTCCTCCGTCATTCAGTGGCGCACTCGGAGCCGTACGCGCAGCCTGAATTGCCGGCGCGGTCCCAAAGAACACGCCCGTCAGCAGCGCTACCGCCATGGTGAACAGCAGCACGCGAATGTCCATCGACACGCCTTCCAGCGGGATCAGGTTCGCTGGAGCAAACCCCAGCAGTGCTTTGGTGCTCCACCACGCCAGCAACAGTCCAGCAGCTCCGCCTAGCAGTGCGACCAGGCAGGTCTCTGTCAGGATTTGCCGCACGACGCGTCTGGCCCCGGCGCCAACCGCCATGCGAATGGCAATTTCATGTTTTCTTGCGGCGGCCCGCGCCAGGAACAGCGTCGCCACGTTGGCGCACGCGATCAGCAACACCAGCCCCACCGCCGCCTGCAAGTAGCGAAGTCCGGGCTCAATTTCACCGACCAACTGCGCGCGCAGCGGAACCAGGTTCACGCCCCAGTTCTTCATGGCTGCGGGGTCTTCCGCCTCCAGACGCTTTGCAAGACTTGTCATCGCGCTTTGCGCTTGCGGCAACGTCACGCCGGGGCGCAGCAATCCAACAACCTGCAGGTAGCGGCCGTGAGAAGTGGCGCGTTGACCGCTCAAGATCATCGGGACCCACATTTCAGGCGGCTTCTGGTAGAACGACTGCTGCTTGACGAAGAACTGAAAGCCGCGCGGCATCACGCCAATTACCGTTCGCGGTGTGCCATCGATCAGGACCTTGCGGCCAAGAATGTCGGGGTCGGAACCGTAGCGCCGCTGCCACAGCTCGAAACTCAGCAGCGCAACCTTGTCGGCACCTTCCGCACCGTCTTGGGCGGGCACGAACACGCGGCCCATCATCGCGTTCACGCCGAGTAGCGAAAACAGGTTCGGCCCGACATCTTGCATGGCGATCTGTTCCGGAGCGCCTCCTCCGGTCAAAATGCCCGTGTCGTTGAAGCAGATGGCCATTCCTTCGAAAACCGTGTTGTGTTGCTGCCAGTTTAGAAACGTCGCGGGCGAAGTTACGTTCTGTTTTTCCTGCTCGGTACGCTTCGTCTCCCACACCATCACCAGTCGCGAAGCGTTGGGATACGGCAGCGGTCGAATCAGCGTTGCGTTCACCACGCTAAATATGGCTGTGTTGGCCCCGATGCCGAGCGCGAGCGTGAGCACCGCAATCGTGGCAAACCCGGGATTCTTCCGCAGCATCCGCCAGCCAAAGCGCACGTCGTGCCAGAGAATCTCCAGAAACCCGACGCTGTTCATGCGATAAATCTCCTCGCGCACCAACGTCGGATTGCCCAGCTTCAAGTGCGCCGCGTGACGGGCCAGCTCTGGGGACATGCCACGAGCAATGTTGTCATCAATTTCGATCTGCAGGTGCGACTCCAGTTCGCGCGCCCGCTCGCGGTCCCATTCACGGCGATGAAAGAAACGGCGCCAACTCATGGCCTATTCCTCAGCCGGCCGCAGAATCTGGTTGACGGCGCCTACCAGCTGGTTCCAACGGCTGGTTTGCCGGGCTAGTTGCTTCCGCCCTTTCGGAGTCAGGCGGTAGTACCGGGCCTTGCGATTGTTTTCAGAAGCACCCCATGAGGATGCAATCCACTCGCGGCTTTCCAGGCGGTGCAGTGCCGGGTAAAGCGAGCCATGCTCTACCTGCAAAACGTCTGCGGAACGGTGCTCAATGACGTGTGCGATGGTGTGACCGTGCGCGGGACCGAGCACGAGCGTCTGCAAAATCAGCAGGTCGAGCGTGCCTTGCAGCAGGTCGGCGTCCAACGGAGGTGCGCCTCGTTTGGGCATGCGAGAATGTCCCCCCCCTAGATGATCTACCGAGCAATGAAAACACTTATACTCCCATAGATGATCTAGTGCAAGCTTGGAATGGCGGGCGAGACGGCTACGTGCTCCTGCCATGCGAGCGTGCCGCTACGGCTCTTGCGCTTCGCCGGCGGGCGAGACATTGGCTTGCTGGCAATCCTTGGCGGCTTCGAGCAACTTCTGGAACTCAGGAATCTCACGTATCTTGCGCAGCATGGGATCGAGTTGCAGGTTGGAATAGGCGCAGTAGTTTTGTTCGATGGCAGCGTTGAGCATGCGCATCGCGGCAGGCCGCAAGCCACAGTCAGCAAAAAGCGCGCCCTGATAGTAGAGAATCTCAGCGTCGGGAGCAGCGGGAGTGTTGGTTTCCGCTTCCTTCGCCAAGTCCTGAGCGTAGGAATAGGGACGCAGACCGAGACAGGCTTCCAGGAGGTCGCGGTGGTAGCGCGGTTGTATTGGCATCTTGCTGACGGCCACGCGCGCCGCATCGATGTTGCCTTCGCGCAGCAGTAGCGAGGGGGTAGCGTAATCTGCCCATTGGGAGCCCGCGTCAAGCTTGATGAAGTCGGCGGCGCGACTGGTGTCGCCGGCTTCCATGAACGCCCATGCACAAGAGCGGAAGGTGTAGTTCCCCGGATCGAGTGCGACTGCCTTGTTACATTCCTTCATTGCCGGGTCGAGCATGCCGGCGTAGCGGTACACGTAGCTCATGACGAAGTGCGCCTGGGCGTTCTCCGGCAGGCGCTGCACGAGCGTCTGGGCGGCCTCGTAGGCTTTGCCCAGCTCGCCTCGCTCCACGCGATGCGTGATGATCTGGCCCGCGGCCACCACTCGATTGGGGTCCAGCGCGACGGCCCGCTCGAAAGCCTGTGTCGAGCGCTGGAACATCTCTTCCCCGCCATCGGAGTACTGCGAGTCATAGTATTCACGAAGCCCCAGTTCCTCCCATGCGGGAGCGTAGTTGGGGTCGGCAGTTACGGCGTGCTCCAGCACGGCGATAGCGTCTTTGTTAGGCCCCGGATCGTGCGACAGGGCAAGACTGTGCAGGTAGAGATCGTAGGCCGCCGGATCGTGGGGATGCGTGCCGGCTTCAGTTTGTGCTCCGCCCATTCCAATCGCGGGAAGCAGCCCCTGGGTCACCTGCTTGTTCAAGACCGATTGCAGTCCGATGAGATCATTGGCGGGCACCGTGACGTTGGATTGCCAGAGAAGCTTATCGGTGGAACCCTCGACGGCTTCCAGCGTAACCATGAGGTTGTCGCCCTGCTGCATGAAGTGGCCGGTCACGATGGTCCCCACGCGGAGTTCCGTGGCCGCAGTGCGAGGATCGACATCTTCGCCAACGTACTTGCGCGACATCAAGGATGGACGCACGTCCAAGGTACGGGTGCTGGTCAGCGCGTTGGCCACCTCGTCGGCCAATGCGTACCCTAGAAAATCGAGGCTCACATCGCCTTTTGTGTTTTGTAGTGGCAGCACGGCAACGCTGGTACGGGCGTGGGTATTTGCACGTTGTTTGAGAAACCACGCGCCCATCGGTATCAGCAAAGTAATCAGCAGCGCGATGACACCCAACAGGATGTAGAGCGACTTGCGGCTGGTGGTCTGGAAGGTGCTGCTGGAAATTCGATATGGAAGCAGAGGCCGCATGCGCGCAGTGTCGGTCATGCCCGGCTCGGTCTCGCGCTTCAGCGACTGCAGGTCGCCCTTCATCGCCAACGCGTCGGGATAGCGCTTGCCGCGCTCCTTCTCCATGGCGCGGCCAATAATGCCTTCGAGCTCGGGAGGAAGCTTGGGATTCAACTTAAGCGGCGAGACCGGCTTGTGGGACATGATCGCCGCCATCGTCGCTACCGCATTGTTCCCGGTAAACGGCCGCTGGCCGGTTGCCATCTGGTAGAAAACTACGCCCAGCGAAAACAGGTCGGTGCGGGCATCCAGCTCTTCGCCGCGCGCCTGCTCCGGCGACATATACACTGCGGTGCCGAAGATGTCGCCCGCCATGGTCAGCGGGTCTTCCAACTCGGTGCCGCCGGCACGCATTCCCGGAGCGAGCTTGGCCACGCCAAAATCCAGGACCTTCACCCGCCCGTTATTGGTGAGAAAGATGTTTGCGGGTTTGATGTCGCGGTGAATGATGCCCTTGGCATGGCAGGCCGCCAGCGCATCGGAAACCTGGATGCCAATGTCGAGGATGTCTTCCAACTCCATCGGCCCACCCATCATGCGCTCTTTCAGGCTGACGCCCTCCAGCCGCTCCATCACGATAAAGGGGTGCCCGTCGGAGTCTTCTATGTCATGGATCGTGCAAATTCCCGGATGGTTGAGCTGCGAGGCGGCACGTGCCTCCCAGAAGAAGCGGTCGAGGGCTTTGCGGTCGTGCACTAATTCAGGCGGGACAAACTTGAGTGCGACGTGACGGCCCAGCCGCGTATCTTCCGCTTCGTAGACAGCACCCATGCCCCCACCACCGAGTTTCGAAATGATTCGGTAATGGGAGACTGTCTGCCCAACCAAGCTGGCGGCGACGTCCATTGGCGGTAATGTTAGGCCGCGCGCGGTGATGGGTCAACTGAATGGGGCGGAAAGCGCTCAAGAGTGGCGTACTGACAACGATACGGGCTAACATGTGAGTCCATATCCCTCGTGAGGATGGAGACATACATGACAAGAATGATGCGAGTGGTTGCCTTGTGCGCAATCTTGGCAATAGTACTGTGCCTAGGAGTGGCCGCGGTGGGTCAGACGGGCGATAAGGTCGAACGCGTTCCCATGTCCAATCCTGACATCCCGATTGCTGCGGCTGTTGTTGTGCCGGAAGGCTATGACACCATTTACATCAGCGGACATATCCCGAAAGTCGCAAAGCCTGACGCTCCGAAAGGCAGCACGGAGATGTATGGCGACACCAAGACGCAGACCACGTCCGTCTTGCAGCAAATCTCCGACTTACTGGCGGGGCAGGGGCTCTCCATGGCCGACGTCGTGATGGTCCACGTTTTCTTGGCCGGCGACCCGGCCAAAGACGGCAAGATGGATTTCGCCGGCATGAACTCGGCCTTCGTGCAGTTTTTCGGTTCCAAATCGCAGCCCAGCAAGCCCGCGCGCAGCACGGTGCAGGTGGCAGCACTGGCGGCTCCGGGGGCTCTAGTGGAGATCGAGGCCATCGCGGTGCGCAAACATAAGGCCGGGCTTGTTCATTAGAACGAAGAGCCCGACCGCTGATCCACTGCAAGCCGAAGCCAAAAGCTGTTCGACCTTGAAAGGAACGATCATTGGACGATAGCCGCCGTACATTCTTGAGTCAGGCCACAGCATCGCTGGGACTGCTGTATCTAAGCGGACTGACGCCGAACATCCTGGCACAGGCCCACGAACACGCAAAGACGGCACCTCGCAACCTCGACGGCCAACCCTTCCGCTTCTTCACGCCGCAGCAGGCAGCAGACTACGAGGCCTTCGCCTCGCAGATTTTTCCCACCGACGAGACACCAGGCGCGAAAGAAGCCAACGTGGTGCGCTTCGTGGATTTTGCCCTCAGCGAGATCGAGCCGCAGAACAAGCAGGACTTCGCCAAAGCGCTCACGGCTCTCAACGAACAGGCAAAGAAGACGAACTCAGGCGCAAAATCATTCGCCGCGCTCACTCCGGCGCAGCAGATCGAAACCATGAAGGGGTTTGAAAAGAGCGGCGACTTCGGGATGCTGAAGGTTTATGCCGCGACGGGATTCTTTGGCGATCCGTCCGACGGCGGCAACAAAGACCAGATTGGCTGGAAGCTCATCGGCTTCGAAGATCACTTCTATTACGCCCCTCCGTTTGGCTGGTATGACGCACAGCTCATGAAGGAGAAAGCATGAGCGCCGAGCCGCAACAGCGCCGTTACAAGCTCACCGACCAGGTTGACTTCCTCATCATCGGATGCGGCGCATCCGGCAGCGTGCTGGCACGCGAGCTCTCGCGCAACGGATTCAGCGTGGTGGCCCTGGAGCAGGGTCCCTGGCTAGATCGAAAGCAATTCACTCACGACGAGTATCGAGTGCAGGCGCAGGCGTTGCTGACCAACAACACGCAGAAGCAGCCGATGACCTTCCGCAAGACCCCGGCCGACAAACCCGTCAAGCAACAGGCGCTACTTTACGGACGCATGGTCGGCGGCGGCACCGTACACTTTACGGCAAACTTCTGGCGCTTCCACGAGATCGACTTCATCGAAGCCAGCAAGAAAGGCACGATCCCAGGCACCGGCTTTGCCGACTGGCCCATTAACTACGCCGACCTGGAGCCGTATTACACGAAAGCCGAGTGGGATTTGGGAGTATCTGGGCAGGCGGGCGTTAGTCCGTTCGATCCACCTCGCTCCAAGCCCTATCCGCTGCCTCCGATGCCGGTTAAGTCCAGTGGCGTGCTGTTCGAACAGGGAGCGCGCAAGCTCGGCTATTACCCCTTCCCTGCACCGGTGGCCGTGATTTCGCAGGCGTACCAGGGCCGCCTCGCCTGCGCTCACTGCGGGTTCTGCCAGGGCTTTGGGTGCGAGATGGGCGCTAAGTCGAGCCCGCTACCCAGCATGGTTCCGCAGGCGGTCGCTACGGGCCGATGCGAAATTCGTCCCCACAGCTATGTGCGCCAGATCGAGCTGGACGCGAAGGGGCGCGCCATCGGCGCCATCTATTTCGACCAAAGCGGCAAGGAGCACCTGCAACGCGCCAAGGCGGTCATCGTCTCCAGCAATGGCGCGGAGACCCCACGCCTGCTGCTCATGTCGAAGTCGAACCGCTTCCCCCAAGGGCTGGCGAACTCAAGCGGCATCGTGGGCAAGTACCTGATGTTCAATACCGACACGATCGCCCAAGGTACGTTTGAGCATCCCTTGAATGAGTACAAGAGCATCGAAGTCACGCGCATTATGCATGACTTTTACGAAATCGATCCCAAACTCGGCTTCTATGGTGGCGGCGGATTCAGCGCGCGATTCCTCTGGACGCCCATTTCCTTTGCCATGAGTGGAGTTCCGCCCACCGCTCCCCAGTGGGGCAGCGACTATAAGAAGTACCTCTCGAAGAATTTCAACCGCACCATGATGATCATGGGTCACGGAACGTCGCTCCCCGTGGCTGACAACAGCATTGCGCTCGACCCCACGCTGAAAGACGCATGGGGACTGCCGGCCTTGTGCGTTACCTACAAAGACCATCCTGACGACTTGAAGACCGGGCGCTTCTTCAACGCGCGGGCCATGGAGATTCTCGAAGCCGCCGGGGCACAGGAGCGGTGGGAATTTCCGGTGGAGGAGTCCACGATGGGGTACCATCTGCTCGGTACCTGCCGCATGGGCAACGACCCCAAGAGTTCCGTCATCAATTCGGACCATCGAACCCACGACGTCGGTAACCTGTTCTTGTGCGATGGTTCGAGCTTTGTCACCAGCGGACGCGGACAACCCACGGAGACCATCCAAACTCTGGCCTTTCGCGCCTCCGACCGCATCACCGGGTTGGCGAAGAAAGGCGAGATTTAGTTTGCAAATCCGGGAACGGACTGAAGCCAATTGCGCAGATTAACAATCACATCGACTACGAGGAACATCTATGCGGAAAATAAAAGTGCTGACTAGATTCAGATTGATCGCAAGTCTGGTGGCGTGCCTAAGCATCGCGATGGGCGCGGCGGCCAGCGCACAGGAAACCATCGACGCAACGGCCCTGGGCACAAGCACGCAATTGGGCAAGAACATCAGCGTGAAGATAATCATCACCAACTGGTCCACCAAGGAAGACCAGAAGACCCTCGGCGATGCGTTTAAGTCGGGCCAGGACGAAGGATTGGTCAAGGCACTCGAGAAGATGAAATCGGTGGGCCGGATTCAGATCCCCGGTACCCTGGGTTACGACATTGCCTACGCCATATCGATCCCAACGACAACAGGCCGTACCATCCGCTTCGTCACTAACCGCAAGATTGCCTTTGGCGAGGCAGCTCGCAACACGCAATCGATGGCGTACAACCTTACCGGCGGCCAGATCAACATCGACGACAACGACAAAAGCAAGAGCGCCGGTGTTCTGTATCCCGCGGCGCAACTGGTGATCAACAAAGAAGGTGAATTGCAGATCGAGCTTCGCAAGAACCCGTGGAAGCTGGTGAACATCATCGTGCGCGGGAAGACAGAGAAGGATTAGGGCTACCAAGGGGACCAGTACCATGGCAACGAAGAAATACCGGTGCACTGTCTGCGGACACATCTACGATCCGGCGGAGGGCGATCCCGACGCCGGCATTGCTCCCGGAACCGCTTTCGAAGACATCCCCGCCGATTGGAGTTGCCCGGATTGCGGAGCGACCAGAGCCGACTTCGAACCCATCGACTAAGCGCGACCGGCGTTCTTGGAATTCAGCAGATCCACTGAGCGCCGGCACCTTCCTGATTCAGTGCAATCATGCTGTGGGCCGGGTGCAGAACCGCCGGCCCGCGGCACCCCAGCGAGTCCACCTGTCAATCGTCACGCCCGACGGTGACTTCCATCACATCTTGAGTGAATCCGCGGGTGGTAACTTGCCGCTCAACTTCAACGGAACATTCGTTCGAGGGTGGCGTAGCCTGCCGGCGTTCAGTTATCGACGGCAAATCTGCGCCGCAAGCCGGTTCAGAGAGCGCGAAGTCTGCCTGAGTCAGGTCGCCTGCGCACTTTGGGCGTGTACCAGGAGGAGTGATGCACTTCGCCTCTGACGCCGAACCAGTAGGCTCTGCGCCGCCAAGCGCGGGACGCCGCCGGTTCGTCAACATTCTGCTGGGATCGGGATTAGTGGCCTCGGCTGCGTCTTTCCTTTACCCCGTCATGAAGTACTTCATACCTCCAAAGGTTGCCGACATGGGTGGCGATGCTGTGCTTGCGGCGAAAGTCTCGGAGCTGAAACCAAACACCGCGAAGACCTTCCGCTTTGGAACCCGTCCCGGATTGCTGGTCGAGATTGCCCCCGGCGAGTACCACGCCATGTCGGCCACGTGTACGCACCTCGGTTGCACGGTTCAGTACCGGCCTGACCTGCGGGAAATCTGGTGCGCCTGCCATAACGGGATGTACGACCTGAACGGGCGCAACATATCGGGACCTCCGCCACGACCGCTCGAAGCTTTTGACGTGCAGGTCCGCGGCGACGACATCTTCGTGCGTCGGAAGCAGGAGGCCTGATGGCAAGCATGGCTGCCGGCATCCGCGGATGGCTCGACGAGCGCTTCCACATCGACGAATTAAAGGCACTGGTTCAGAAAAAGAAGGTGCCGCTTCACCGCTATTCGTACTGGTATTTTCTCGGCGGCATGACGCTGTTTCTCTTCGGGATTCAGGTACTGACGGGAACGCTCTTGCTGCTCTACTACCGTCCGGGCGCCGACGAAGCCTTCGAGAGCGTGCAATTCATCATGACGCAGGTGCAGTTTGGGTGGCTCATTCGCTCAGTGCATTCCTGGTCAGCGAACCTGCTGGTTTTCATGGCATTTGCGCACCTGTTCAGCGTGCTGTTCCTGAGGTCTTATCGCAAGCCACGCGAGCTCACGTGGATCAGCGGCGTTCTCTTGCTGTTCCTGATGCTGGGCTTCGGTTTCACCGGCTACCTGCTCCCATGGAACACGGTGTCCTACTTCGCGACCAAGGTGGGGACGGAGATTCCGGCGCAGATTCCGCTGATCGGCAGGCCGGTGCTGCTGTTCCTGCGTGGCGGCGAAGACATCACTGGCAGCACGCTGACCCGCATGTTCGGATTCCACGTCGCCATCTTGCCGGCAATCGCGACGCTACTGATCGGCGTCCATTTGCTCCTGGTTCAGTGGTTCGGCATGAGCCTGCCGCCGAGCGTGGAAAAGGAATGGGCCGCCAGTCCTGCGAAGCGCAGGGAAATTCGCTTCTTTCCCAACTTCGCATTGCGCGAGCTGATGGCCTGGTACGTGGCTTTGGGCCTACTGGGTGCGTTGGCCGCGATCTTCCCGTGGGGCCTCGGAGTCAAGGCCGACCCATTCGCCTCAGCCCCCGCCGGCATCAAGCCGGAGTGGTACTTCCTGTTCATGTTCGAAACGCTGAAGGTCATTCCAGCCAAAATCCTCGGCATGGACGGCGACATGCTTGGCATCCTGGCATTTGGCCTGGTCGGCGCGGTGGTTCTCCTGCTGCCATTTCTCGACCGTGAAAGGCCTGTGAAGACTCGGCCGTGGATCGCCGGGCTCGCCTGCGTGTTCCTGGGCTACATGGCTGCGATGACGATTTACGGATGGGTGACCAAGTGAGGCGGCATGAATAATTATCGTCATACGAATAGAAGCCTTCTTGGCCTCGCACTATGTCTGATTGTCGGAGCCGCTTGCGGTGGAGTATTCGCCAGCGCACAGACCAAGAACTCTTGTCTCGATTGCCATTCCGGTCTGCCTGAGCCTCTCGGAGTGAGTGCTGAAACCTTCGCGCAAAACATTCACTCGCAGAAGGGCCTCGCTTGCGTGGCTTGCCATGGCGGCGACGCCACCAGCGACGATCCCGAAAAAGCGATGAGTCGCAGCGCTGGGTGGAAAGGGAAAATCGAGCGCAAACAGATTCCCGAACTCTGTGCCTCGTGCCACTCCGACGCCGAAAAGATGAAGAAGTACAATCCTGGCCTTCGCGTGGATCAATTCCAGCAGTACAAGACGAGTGTCCACGGACAAAGATGGGCCAAGGGTGACACCAAGGTAGCGGTGTGCACCGACTGTCATGGCGTGCACGACCTGCGAGCGCCATCCGACCCGCGCTCCAGCGTGCATCCCACCAACATCGCGACTACGTGTTCGCACTGCCACGCCGACGCGGAATACATGAAGCCTTACGGCATCCCCACCGACCAGTACGCAAACTACCAGAAGAGCGTGCACCACGAGGCGATGACCGTGCGAGGCGATCTCAGTGCGCCTACCTGCACGACATGCCATGGCAACCACGGCGCTGCGCCTCCTGGGGTGGCGAACGTGACCAACGTCTGCTCCAACTGCCACGTCTTCCAGGCACAGCTTTTCGACGCCAGCCCTCACAAAGCGGCGTTCTCCGCCGCCGGATTACCGGGTTGCGTCACCTGTCACAGCAATCACGACATCGAGCACCCGACGGACGCAATGGTCGGGATGGGTGGCAAGGCGGTCTGCTCGAATTGCCACACGCAGGGCGACGATGGAGCAAACCAAGCCGTCGCGATGAGTGACCAGCTCACCAACCTGTCCGCCGCTATCACCGCGTCTGACGAACTCCTGAGCCATGCCGAGCGGCAGGGCATGGAAGTTAGCCAAGCGAAACAGCAGCAGGAGCAGGCGCGAGACGCGCTTTTGAAGGCCCGCGTCACCGTTCACTCCTTCAGCAGCAGCCAGTTGAAACACGATACGGATTCCGGATTGGCGATTGCGCGGCAAACCCACATCGCCGGTGAAAAGGCGATGGAGGAATGGCGCTTCCGGCGCGTCGGTCTCGGAATCTCTGTGCTGGCTATCGCAATAACGCTCGTGGGCCTTGGTTTGTACATCAAGAATCTCGAGCATGACTAGAGCGCTTTCGATTCGTTGAACGATCAGTGGCCCGCGCCTGCGCGGTGAGGAGTTGCTTCCATGGCAATGCTCAGTGGCCGCAAACAGCTTTGGTTCTGGATACCGGCGGTCTTCGTCGCCGTCGCCCTCCTGATCGCTCTCTACCTGCAAATTCGGCCGCGCCCCGTCCGAAGTTCGCAGTACCTGGTGGGGAATCCTGTGCGAGGAGCCGAGCTGTTCTATGGCGACAAACAATGCGGCATCTGCCACGCCATCAAAGGATCCGGCGGACGCATCGCGCCCGACCTCACCGGAAGCCGCCCTACGCCGCCCGCTATGGGCTGGCTGGTCTCCGTGTTGTGGAACCATGGACCCAGCATGTGGCGGCAAATTCGCCACTCCAAGCAGCCGTATCCGACGCTGGATCCGCAGGAAATGGCCGACATACTTGCCTTCCTGTACCAGGCAAGCAATGCGGACAGCCCCGGCAACGTTGCTGCTGGCGAGAAAGTGTTCACCGAAAAAGGTTGCAGCCGTTGCCACGCAGTTGGCGTAGAGGGCGCAAAGAAAGCACCCGAACTGTCCGCTATCGCGGCCGGAGGCAACCCCGATGTTTGGACCGTGGCCATGTTGAACCACGCCGGACCCATGGTCACGCCCATCACCCAGACACTGGGCGCGTGGCCCAAGTTGTCAGGCGCTGACATGAACAATCTCATCGCCTTCGCCGGCGTCGCCTCGTCCAGGAAAGAAGGTTCTCCGGTCATCTTTCTGGGAAATGCCGAGCGTGGCTGGGTTGTGTTCCAGGAGCGCTGCATGCAATGCCACTCCGCCCGCGGACAGGGCGGTAGCATCGGCCCCGACCTCGGCCCCACCCACGACATTCCGCTCAGTACCGCCGAGTTTGGCAGCGTGATGTGGAACCACGCCCCGGCAATGCTTCAGCAGGCCACGCAGAGCGGAGTTCCGGCACCGCAGCTCAAGGAAACCGAAATGGCCGACTTGCTGGCCTTCGTCGCGAGCCTGCGCTACTTCGAGCCGACGGGCTCACCGCAGGTCGGCGAGCATGTCTTCGCCGTTCGTGGCTGCGCCGCCTGCCACGGCACGAAGGCCGAAGGGACCAACCTCGGTCCACCGTTGAAAGCGGGAGCCGAAGCCTACACGGCGGTGACGTTTACGACAGGGCTTTGGCGGCACGGTCCCGGCATGATGAAGCGCTCCGAGGAAACCAACATGCCCTGGCCAACCCTGCAACCGGGAGATGTCGGAGAGCTGGTCAGCTTTCTGAACGCGCATTGAGGCTCCCAAACCCCGTGTGCTAGCATCATTAGTTTGTTAACGTTGTTCCTGCATCACCATGCGCAGGCCGCCCGCCGCGGCGGGTGCTCCCGCCTTTTTTGCCTCATCGGCAGCCTCGGGGTTTGTAGGCACGTCAAGTGCGTGCCACCGGGGAAGAGTGCCCCTGAGACCAGCGGAGTCCCGACCTGTCGCGCGGCCGTGGGATAGCTCTCATCTCTCCAAGGAGACTCAGGTGAAGAATTACGAAGGCGCGAACATCCGTAACGTCGCCCTGGTCGGGCACTCACACTCGGGCAAAACCTCGCTCGCATCCGCCATGCTGTTCACCGCTGGCGCCACTCAGCGCCTCGGTCGCGTGGACGAGGGCAATACCGTTACCGATTACGACGACGAGGAGATCAATCGCTCGATGTCCATCACTGCGGCCACGGCCGTAGTCGAGTGGGGCAAGACCAAGATCAACCTGGTGGACACGCCCGGCTTCAGCATGTTCATCCATGAAGCCGAGATGGCGCTGCCCGCCGTGGATAGCGCCCTCGTTGTTGTGGATGCCGTCAGCGGCGTGGAAGTAGTCACCGAGCGCATCTGGCATTATGCCGATAGGTTCCTGCTGCCGCGCGCGATTGTATGCACCCGCATGGACCGCGAGCGCGCCGACTTTACCCGCGTGATGGATTCCCTTACTACCGCGTTTGGCCGCACCGTGGTTCCCATTCAATTGCCCGTAGGCTCGGAGAAGAGCTTTACCGGGGTCGTCGACCTGGTGAAGATGCACGCCTACACCTACGAAATGGGCGGCAGCGGTAAGGCGACGATCGGTCCAATTCCCGCCAACATGGAAGAGGAAGCCAAGGCCGCACACGAGCGCCTGGTAGAACTCGTCGCCGAGGGTGACGACAAATTGATGGAGGAGTTCTTCGAGACCGGCACCATCGGCGAAGAACACATCATCGCGGGCCTGCACAACGCCATCCGTGAAGACAAGATTTTCCCGGTGCTGTTCGCTTCCGGCCTGGGCAACATGGGCACCGACGAAGTGCTCGACTTCATCGTTGACTACCTGCCAACCGCGGCGGAACGCGGCACGGTGAAGGCCGCTGCCGTGGGTGACGCCGAGCCGGCGGTGCGCAAGGTCAGCGATTCCGAACCACTCTCGCTTTTCGTGTTCAAGACGATCAGCGATCCATTCTCGGGACGCATCTCGTTCTTCAAAGTATTCTCGGGCGTGCTGAAGAACGACGCGGTAGTGCAGAACTTCACTCGCGGCAGCAGCGAGAAGTTTGCGCATCTCTCGGTGATGCAGGGCAAGACAGCCGTTCCAGTCAACGAACTGCACGCTGGAGACATTGGCGCGGTCGCCAAGCTGAAAGACACCCTGACCGGCGACTCGCTGGGTGACAAGCCGTCGCCCGTTCAGTATCCGCAAGAGAAGTTTGCCGAACCGGCTATCACATTTGCCATCGAGCCCAAGACTCGCGCTGACGAAGACAAGTTGAGCAACGGCATCCATAAGCTGATGGAAGAAGATGTGATGCTGCGCTTTTTCCGCGATCCGCAGACCAAGGAGTTCCTCATTGCGGGCACCGGACAGCAGCACATCGAAGTTGTCGTCTCGAAGCTGAAGAACCGCTACCACACGGAGGTCATCCTGAAGGCGCCGAAGGTGCCGTATCGCGAGACCATCCGCGGCAAGGCCGACGTGCAGGGTCGCCACAAAAAGCAGTCGGGCGGACACGGGCAGTTCGGCGATTGCAAGATCAAGATGGAACCGCTACCCCATGGCGGAAACTTCGAGTTCGTCAACGAAATCTTCGGGGGCGCGATTCCCAAGAATTACATTCCCGCAGTCGAAAAGGGGATTGTGGAAGCGGCGGCACGCGGCCATTTGGCAGGTTTCCCGGTGGTGGACTTCCGAGTGATCCTGTATGACGGCTCTTACCACGATGTCGATTCCAACGAACTGTCGTTCAAGACCGCAGGGCGCATCGCCTTCCGCAAGGCGATGGAGCAAGCCAAGCCCACGCTGCTGGAGCCGATCATGAACGTCGAGATCACCATACCCGACGAGTTTGCGGGCTCTATCATGGGCGACCTCAACAGTCGTCGCGGACGCATTCAGGGCATGGACAACAAGGCCGGCAAGACCATCGTGAAAGCTGAAGTTCCCATGGCTGAGATGCTGACCTACGGCACCGACCTCACCTCGATGACGCAGGGGCGGGGCAGCTTCTCCATGGAAATGGATCACTACGACTTCGTTCCGGCCTTGCAGCAGGAGAAGATCATCGCAGCCGCTAAGGCCGAACGCGGTGAAGTGGTGGAAGAAGAAGAGTAACGTTCTTTGTCTCTCCACCGGGCCCGGCTGCACGCCGGGCTTTTTCATTTCTCACTCACACCGCAACGCCTCCATCGGGTCCACTCTCGACGCCCTGCGTGCCGGCAAATAGTTGGCCAGCAACCCGACTGCGGTCAACATCAGCGCGACCAGCGCCAGAGTTCCCACGTCCGTTGGGCGTACTTGATACAACAGCGACGACAAGAAGCGAGTCAAGCTCAACGAGATAACCAGGCCAGAGAACAAACCCACGGCGATGATGGTCACTCCTCGCCACAATACCAGCCGCATGACATCAGCACGTGCGGCGCCCAGGGCCACGCGGATTCCCAGTTCGCGGGTCCGCTGGCTCATCGTGTACGACACCACACCGTAAATTCCCACAGCCGCAAGAACGATAGCGAGTGTCCCAAAGAGCCCGAGCAACAGCAGCGTGTATCGGCGTGCTGCCGTCGAATCCGCAACGTATCTCGCGAGCGGCTGCACCTGGTAAACGGGCTGCGTTGGGTCGACCGCCAGGAAGGCTTTGCGGACGTCACCCTCCATCCGTTCAGGATCGCCCGCGGTCCGTACCAACAGGTTGAAGCCGAAGTTCATGTTCTGTGCCTGGGCGATATACACCTCCATCGCCGAGGGCCGGTCCAGCGCGTACTGGCGCACATCGCCCACAATGCCGACGATGGTCATCCACTCCTTCTTGTCGTCGCGGCCACCCAACTGAATGTGCCTGCCGATCGGATCTTCGCCCGGAAACACTGCGCGCGCGCATGATTCGCTGATCAGAGCAACACGTGGCGCTCCGGCCCGATCTTCAGCGGTAAACAGCCGCCCCCGCTTCAACGGAATACGCATGACGTTGAAGTAGTCGGGCGAAACCGAATACGCATCGGGTGAAGGAGCCTCCGACTCATTCGCCAGCGGGCGGTCCTGGATATGGAAACCGCGACGGTCGGAACTTGCCATCGGCAAAACACTGGCCATGGCTGCTCCCTCAATACCGGGTGTTGCGCGCAGGCGCTCCATAACCTGTTCGTAGAAATTCAGCTCCGCTTCCGGCTTCTTGTAGCGCTCGCCGTACACGTACACTCCGGCGGTCAGCACGTTATGCGGATCGTATCCCGGACTCACGTTCACCAGCTTCAGCAAACTCTTTCCAAGCAACCCTGCTCCCATTAAGAGCGCGAAGGCCAAGGCGAGTTCAACTGTAACCAGCAGGTCGCGATAACCGTGGCGCGAGCGTCCCTCGGTGGTATGTCCCGAATCCTTGAGCGCCTCGTTGAGAGATACCCGCGACGCTCGCAGCGCCGGAACGACTCCGAATAACAGCCCCGTAAGAACGCTGACGCCCAACGCGAACAGCAGTACCGGGAGGTCGAGACGGATCTCCTGGGCGCGAGGCAACTCCTTGGGGCTGAGGCCGGCAAGCGCGCCCATGCCCCAGTAAGCGAGCAGCAAACCGGCGGCTCCGCCCATTAATCGAGAGCAGCAGGTTCTCCGTCAAAAGCTGGCGTACCAGGCGGCCGCGATCCGCGCCCAGCGCGCTGCGGACCGCCATTTCCCGAGTGCGGCTGGCGGCTCGCGCCATTGCCAGGTGTGCGACGTTGGCACAGGCGATCAGCAGCACGAAACCAACAGCGCCCAGCAGGATCCAGAGTGCGGTGCTGACGCTTCCCACCAGGTAATCGCGCAGTGGCATGATGGCGATGACCGTGCGGGCCGCGTAATCCTTGGGATTCTCGCGAACGATGTCCCGCATGATGGTGTTCAGCTCGGCCCTGGCCTGTTCTACCGAAACACCGGGCTTCAGTCGCCCGATCAACTGCAAATGCTGGCAGCCGCGGCACGCCATATCGAGAGCGAGGTCGTAGCCCAGGGGCGTGTAGATCTCAGGCAGTGCTGAACGGTCGGAACGAACGAAGGGCCGAAAGTTTTCGGGAAGAACCCCGACCACCGTGTAGGAGCGGCCAGTGAGCTGAATGGTGCGGCCGACCACGGAGGGATCGCCACCAAAGCGGCGCAGCCATAGGCCGTAAGTCAGGATGGCCTCGAACCGGGTTTGCGGGTGGTCTTCTTCCTCCCGGAAGTTCCTCCCGAGCTTCATCTTGGTGCCCAGCGTGTCGAAGTAGTCGAATCCGATGCGCATTCCTTGCAGCACTTCGGGCTGACCCTGCTCGACAAAGGCGCCGCCTCCATCGCGGAAGAGCGAGAGACTCTCGAACGAGTGGCTGCGGCTGCGGAGGTCGTGGGTGGTGGTGAAGTCCACAGTCTGAGGGACCGGCGTATCGGGATCGCTCTCGGCGACTTTGACCAGGCGGCTGGGATCGCGGTAGGGCAGTTGGTCGAGGAGCACGGCCTTTACGGCGCTGAAGATGGCCGTGTTCGCCCCGATGCCGAGCGCGAGGGTAGCGATGGTGATCAGGGCAAACAGCGGGGCCTTCCGAAGCTGGCGGAATGCGTATCGAATGTCTGCAAGCATGGGTGATCGACCTCGCTGCCGGAATTGGGGATGCGAAAGGAGGATTTGCACGTGGGAAGCCAGCCGGTTTTCGCTTTGGGATCAATCGGATTACGGGGAGGTCATCGGTGGTCGATGTCCGCTCATGGGGTGGGGTTGTCCGTGGGCGGACGAGGAGTTATTGCTGAAGGAGATGGTTTGTAAAGTGTATTAGTGGTTTACAACAGAACAATTTCACGATCGCTTATTTTTTATTGTTATACGTAACTATTACACAAACTCATACTATTTAAGTATTTTTAAATCAGCGACCAACGAGCTAGATATAGGTTACCGTATACTGTTATATATTACTATGCATTTATCTTACTATGTCTTCCAGCGCCGAAGCCAGCTCCAGAAAAGCGTGCAAAGGAGCGTCCGTCACTCCTGAGAACATGAAAGCGATTCGGATTTTCAAAGAGCGTCTTTCACCCGCAGCCTGGGCGCGGTGGAGGCAGTGACACGATTCCCTTCCCCTTCTCCACGTTTAGCGCGGAGCCGATGCTGAGTGCAAGAAAAATCGAGAAGGTGGGAAAACTTTAGTAACCACTTGGCTGTGGCGATGTGAGTGGCGTGTTCCCAGGTTAGCGCCGAAAAGAGGGGCGTGAACCCTGAAACGTCCGTAACGCTTCTACCACGGCCCGTTCCAAACGAACTTGCCAGACGTATCGATGTATCCAATCGCGGTCTTTGCGAGGCCATCGGAAAAATCGGTGGCAGCTTTAAATCCGGTACGGCTGAGTTTCGTCCCATCCTTGGTCAAGTAGTTGGACTTTCCATCGCGGTCACGCTCCAGGACGAGCCCATCGTGGAACTCATAAACATAGTCGGCATCAGTGGTGAACGCCGTGGTGCCATCGGGGCGGATGAAACTCCATTTCCCGCCCTGCTTCACCGCCGCCAAACCTTCTGCAAAGGGCGCCGCTTGTTCGTATTGAGGAGCGATTGCGATTTCGCCCTTTTTGTTAATGTATCCCCACTTATCACCGACCCTTACCGGCGCGAGTGGCCCGCCACGGAAAGTCACGGCAAACAGGTGAGTGGCCAAAACCACGGCGCCGCTGGCGTCGATATACATGGTTTGCGAGCCGCTTCTGACGCATGCCAGTCCCTTCTGGAATCCGGAAGCTTCATCGTATTGCGGCGGAATTGCAAGCTCGCCCTGTGTGTCAAGATATCCCCACTTGCTGTCCACCAGCACGGGAACCCGACCCTCCGCAAACTGGAAGATGTCGCGATTGTTGGCTACTTCGTATTTGATGGGCACCACCATGCGCCCGGTGCGATCAATGAACCCATAGTGTTGGGTAAAATCTTCGACGTAGGCCCTTCCCTCAATGAATCTTCCCGCGTTAATCACCCGCAGGTTGGCGATCACGACTCGGCCCGCCGTATCAATGTAGGCCCATTCGCCCTCAACATTTATGGGGGCTAATCCTTCTGAGAACGAGGCGCCACCCTGATACGGCCCCGGGAGAACAATCTTCCCGCTCCTGTTGATGAAGCCATATCCGGATCCGATCTGCGATCGGACCGCCACCAAGTCTTCGGACTGCTGACACAGTGCGATGGGAGCAGAGAGCAGCAGAAAAGCCACAGCGCGGACAAGAAGTCGCATGTCTTACCTTATCTGCTCGACCATTCGAGCGACAGTAAAGCCCCACATATCCCCAAAGGCAGGGATATGCGGGCCAGCCAAACAGTTCAGATGCCCGCGTACCATGCGTAGCCGGCCTCGGGCGAGGCGGAGCCGAGGCCTTTGCCGAACGATTTCATCGAGTCGGTGACGGTCAAGTGGGTGATGAACTTCACGCTCTTGTATCCGAGTTGACGGGGCACGCGCATGCGCAGCGGGCCGCCGAAGCCGACGGGAAGCTCGGCGTCGTTCATGCCGTAGGTCAGAATGGTCTGCGGATGCAGTGCGTCGGTCATGTCGACGCTCTCCCACCAGTCAGGCTGAATAGAGTAGTACACGACATAGCGCGCATGCGGCGACGCGCCGCACGCTTTGAGCACCTCAGACAGTGGCGTGCCGATCCACTCCGCCACATACGACCAGCCTTCTTCGCATACCACCTCGGTGATCTGGCTGCTCACCGGAAACTGCTTCAGATCAGCCACCGAAAGCGATGCCGGTTGCGCCACCATTCCATCCACGGCCAAACGCCAGTCGGCAAACCCGCTGCTCTTGTGGCGCTCGAACTCATCACCGAGAGGCGCGTGTTCGTTCGCAAATGGCTTCTCCGAGATCATGCTGCACGGAAACTCGCGCGCCATTGAGTGGGTGGTGATCAGGCGCTGTGCGGCGTAGGTCAGCGTTGTGCCCGGTCCCCAGATTCCGCCGCTGTCTGGAGGAATCAGCCCGTAGCGCTTAGCCAGGCCGGCGGCCGTGGCAAGGCCGGCGACGCCTGCGGCGGCGATTCCTGTGGTCACAAATGCGCGGCGCGAGATTTTGCTCATGGGCGCTCCTCGTGTATGTCAACCGAGCCGGTAATCATCCCTCGCATGCGGTTCCTGAATCCCGATAGCGCGACCATTGCTACATGGACAAGGAGAAACAGCACTAGCGCAATGGTGACGAAGAAATGCAGCGTGCGCGCCGATTGGCGGCCTCCCAGCAGATTCACCCCCGCTGGAAACGCCGAGTTGAAGCCAGGGGACAAGGCCAGACCCGTCCAGATGACCAGCGGAAACAGTATGAACACCACCGCCAAGTACGCGGTCCGTTGCAGCACGTTGTAGGAAAGCTCTTCGTCGGCCGAGGGCCGCTTGAAGCGAAGGTGGTTTGCCATCACTTGCATTACCGATCGCCACGACCGTTCCGCGCGCGCGGGAACCAGGTTGCTACGGAAGTGCCCTGTCCACAAACCCCACACGAGGTACGCCAGCCCGGTCAGCACTGCGGCCCACGCCGCCTGGAAGTGCAGAGAACGGCTCCAGCCATTCTGGTCGGGCAGCACGTAGTTGTAGCCCGTGGGCACGGTGGCCCGCGACGATGGAATTGGAATCTTGAACAACGTGGCTGTTCCGGAGTTGCCGGTTTCGCCCCAATAGAAACGTGGATGCGAGACCACGATCTCGAGTCCGCTGAGGAGTAAAGCGAAGAAGCAGAGCGCGGTGATCCAGTGGGTCGCGCGCACGAACGCGGCATGCCTGGGAGTGGGTTGGCCTGTGGGTGCGGCGGACATTCCACGAAGCATAGCATGATCGGCGAGCCTCAATTTCCCCGCGTACGCTCGCTGAAAACAGCTGGGGCTAAAGCCCATTTCGCTTGGAGACTTGATTTCCCCGGCCCAAAGGCCGGGGCTTCCACCTACTTCCCCTCACGCCTTGCGGACTAAAGTCCGCTCGGCGACTCGAAAATAAGCGGCTTGACGCTGACCTAGAGGTCAGCTCTACCGAAGGCCGGGGCTCCCACCGAGCTCCTTCCCTACTTCGGCGCCTTCATGCTGAACATGAGCGAGCCGTGCGCGGGAATTGTGAACGACTGGTCAGCGGTGGCCTTGAAGTCTTCGTGCTTCCAGAGGTCGCGGACATTTGAGCCTATGGCGACGTGCATTTCGCTCCAAGGCAACTTCACAATGTTGGGCGTGTCGGCTCGGTTGACGACCACTAGAGCCGAGTCTCCGTTGTTCAAGGGGCGGGCAAAGAGGTCGGCTTCGCCAATCTTGCCGACCAAGAGTCCTTCGGCGCCCAGCGGGTCTTGATTCACGGCGATCACTTCCTTGTTGAGCAGAATGGAACGGGTGTCGGCGGACATGGTGCGAACATCGTTGCCCGCGAGCAGCGGCGCGGCGAATATCGCCCATAGGCTCATGTGAGTCCGGTACTCGTCGGTGGTCATGCCGCCGTTGCCGATCTCGAGCATGTCGGGATCGTTCCAGTGGCCGGGGCCGGCGTATTGGGCGATGGCCGACTGGCGGTCGGCGATGCCGATCATGCTCTTCCAGTTGTCGCTGATGTCTCCGGTGGAACGCCACAGGTTGCCGCCCGCCTCGGCTCCCCAGGTCCACACGTCGTTGCGGCCGTATTGGCAGAGACTGAAGACGATGGGCCGCTTGGTCGAGCGGAGGGCTTCGGCCATCTTCTGGTAAACGGCCTGCATGGCGTCGTCTTTGTAGAGGCGTCCGGCGCTGCACCAGTCGTACTTGAGGTAGTCAACGCCCCAGGCGGCGTAGGTCTTGGCGTCTTGCGCTTCGTGGGCGTAGCTGCCTTCGTATCCCGCGCAGGTGTAGGGGCCGGGAGAGGAGTAGATGCCGAACTTCAGTCCTTTGGAGTGGACGTAGTCGGCGAGCGACTTCATGTCGGGAAACTTATTGTTGGTCTGGATGACGCCGTTGGCATCGCGGTCGCCCTCCCAGGTGTCGTCGATGTTGAGGTAGATGTATCCGGCGTCGCGCATGCCGCTGGTGACAAGGGCGTCGGCCATTTCGCGGACGGTCTTGTCGTCGATCTTGCCGGCGAAGAGGTTCCAACTGTTCCAGCCCATGGGAGGAGTTTTGGCGAGGCCGTTGGGCGAGAGGTCTTTCACGGGCGGCGGCGTGACGATGTTGGCGATGACGAAGGGGTCGGTCTTCACGCGCTCGGCGACGACGTCGTAGGGCTTGTCGTTGTTCTCGTGGACGGTGTAGCGGAGTTTTTCGCCTTCGAGTGCGCCCTCGGCGGTGAGGTTGAACCAGGTGCTTTCTTTCGCCGTCAGCGTGAAGTGGTTGCCGTCAACGGAGCCTTGGATGATGGCGACGTCTCCCCAGGGGAGCTTGACCTTGCCGGAGAGCTGAGTGCCGGTTTGGGTGAGGACGAGTGCCATTTTGACGGTGTGTCCGTCGGGGGATTTGGAGGAGTGGAACCAGATGCCGGAGAGGTCGGCGGCGAATGCGAGAGGGGCGAGAAGGAGAAGTGCGATGAGGTGTTTCATGGGGATAACGATAACTCATGAGGGTTTTTTTTATCCCACCCTTTCGCTTCGCGAAAGGATGGGGCACCCGGGTTTGTCGGGTGTGAAGGGAAAGCAGGTCCTTCGACTCGGACGCGCCCTGTTCAGCGCGTCCTCACTAGGATGACAAATGTGAAAAGTTGACGCTGAACTACTGGTAGGTGACGCGCTTTTCGCCTTTGACGATGCGGCCAATGGTGTAGCCCTTTTCGCCGCAGCGGTCGAGGATGGTCTGCGCCTTCTTGAACTTCTTGGCCGGAACCACCAGGATCATGCCGATGCCCATGTTGAACGTGCGCATCATGTCGTCGTCGGGAACGTTGCCGATGGCCTGCATGTGCAGGAAGATGGGCGGAACCGGCCAGGAGTGAATTTCGACGATGGCTCCGGTGCCTTTGGGCAGAACGCGAGGCAGGTTTTCGGTGATGCCGCCGCCGGTGATGTGGGCCATGGCGCTGACGGCTTCGGCGTCGAGCATGCGGCGCACAATAGGCCAGTAGCTCTTGTGGGTGCGCATCAATTCGGTGCCAACCTTGCCCTTGATTTCGCTGACGTAGGAATCGGGCGTGCAGCGGGCGACGTCGAAGAAGAGCTTGCGGGCCAGCGAATAGCCGTTGGTGTGAAGGCCGGTGGAGGGTAACCCGATCAGGACATCCCCCACCTCGACGTCTTTGCCGGTGATGATTTTGGGGCGATCGACAACGCCAACGATGAAGCCCGCCAGGTCGTATTCGCCGTCGGAATAGAAGCCGGGCATCTCGGCGGTTTCGCCACCGATGAGCGCGCAGCCGTTCGCCTTGCAGGCGTCGGCGATGCCGCTGACGACCTTTTCGGCTACATCGGGCTTGAGTTTGCCGGTGGCGAAGTAGTCCATGAAGAACATGGGAGCGGCGCCCTGCACAGCGATGTCGTTGACGCAGTGGTTGACCAGGTCGGCGCCGATGGTATGGTGCAGGTTCATGTCGAAGGCGAGCTTGAGCTTGGTGCCGACGCCGTCAACGCTGGAGACCAGCACGGGATCGAGGTATTTCTTGCGGTCAATGGCGAACAGGCCGCCAAAGCCGCCGATCTCGCTCAAAACACCACGGTTAAAGGTCTTGTGGGCCAGGTACTTGATGCGCTGCTTGGTGCGGTTGGCGCGCTCGATATCAACGCCGGCGTCGGCGTAGGTAATGACGCGGTCTTCGACAGTTTGCTTAGCCAAGAGTCGGGGTCCCATCCAGAGGGCGTGTCGCCGCAGAAACCTTTGAAGGAAAAGACGATTGTACCATTGCGGGGGATTACGGACCGGGGCCCGCCGGTGACAGCAGAATGAATTGTGAGCCGCATCACGATCGGGCGTGCGGGGTGGTGCGGGGCGTCGCTCAGGGCGATAAACTAGAAGTTCATACCTTCCTTATAAGGAGCTCCATGACTACCGTAGTGGAAAAAAGCAAGCCCTGGGCGAAAGCCGATCCGTCGTCTGACGTGTACCGTTCCGAAAGCCATCCCCTGGACCCGCTATTCGCACCCCGCAGCGTCGCCGTCGTGGGCGCCACCGAAAGAGTTGGCAGCGTGGGCAGGTCCGTCTTATGGAACCTGCTGAGCAACCCCTTCGGCGGGACCGTCTTTCCGGTGAATTCCAAGCGTCCCAGCGTGCTGGGCATCAAGGCGTACCCCAATGTCTCGGAGCTTCCCGACAAGGTGGACCTGGTGGTGGTGACGACGCCGGCCGACACCGTTCCCGACGTGCTGGCGGAGTCGGTGGAAGCGGGCATCCCGGCGGGCATCGTGATCTCGGCGGGATTCAAGGAGCACGGCGAGCACGGCAAAGAGCTAGAGTCTCGCATCACACAGATCATTCGCGGCAAAATGCGGTTGATTGGGCCGAACTGCCTGGGGGTGATGAACCCGGTCCGCGGCCTGAATGCGACGTTCGCGCATTCGATCGCGCGGCCGGGCAAGGTGGCCTTCATCAGCCAGAGCGGAGCGTTACTGACTGCAATTCTCGACTGGAGTTTGCGCGAGAATGTGGGATTTAGCTCGTTCGTGTCGACTGGGTCCATGCTCGATGTGAGCTGGGGCGACCTGATCGACTATTTCGGCACCGACCCGCGCACGCACAGCATCGTGATTTACATGGAGTCGATCGGAGACGCCAGCGCATTTCTCTCGGCGGCACGCGAAGTATCGCTGAACAAGCCGATCATCGTGATCAAGGCGGGACGCACGGCGCAGGCCGCCAAAGCCGCAGCCTCGCATACGGGGTCGCTCACTGGCAGCGACGAGGTGCTGGAAGCGGCGTTCCGGCGCAGCGGTGTGTTGCGCGTGAACAGTATTGCAGACATCTTCTTCATGACTGATGTGCTGGCGAAGCAGCCGCGCCCGCGGGGCAATCGACTGGCCATCCTCACCAATGCCGGCGGACCGGGCGTGTTGGCAACTGACGCCTTGGTTGCGGGAGGCGGCGAGTTGGCTGAGCTTTCGCCGCAAACCATGGCAGCATTTGACGAGATTCTGCCGGCGCAGTGGAGCCACAACAATCCGGTGGACATTTTGGGCGACGCTGAACCAGAACGGTATGCGAAGTCGCTGGAGATCGCGGCGAAAGATCCGGCGATCGACGGCATGCTGGTGATTCTGACACCGCAGGACATGACGAATCCGACGCAGATCGCCGAAAAGCTGAAGCCGTATGCCAAGGGCTTCGGCAAGCCGGTGCTCGCAAGTTGGATGGGCGGCGCTGAAGTTGCTGCGGGTGAGCAGATCCTGAACCAGGCGGGCATTCCGACGTTCCAGTTCCCCGATAGCGCGGTGCGAGCCTTCAATTACATGTGGCGCTATTCGTACAACCTGAAGGGTTTGTACGAGACGCCGACGCTGCCGCAACACGCCGATGCCGAGCTGAAGCGCGGCAAAGCGGCACGCATCCTGCGCGAGGCGCGGGAACAGAAACGTACGCTGCTCACAGAATTTGAAGCGAAGCAGTTGCTCGAATCCTACGGTATTCCCACGGTGGAAACCCGCGTCGCCGTCACCGAGGAGGAAGCGGTACAGGCGGCGGAGGCAATTGGTTATCCCGTCGTCGTCAAGTTGCACTCCTACACCATTACCCACAAGACCGATGTTGGTGGTGTGCAGCTTAACCTGCGCAACGCCGACGATGTCGGACGAGCCTTTCGCCTGATCAAACTCTTCGTTTCCGAGAAGCCCGGTCTTGAGCACTTCCAGGGCGTCACGGTGCAGCCCATGATCAAGCTCGATGGATACGAGCTGATTATCGGCAGCAGCCTCGACGCGCAATTTGGCCCGGTAATGCTGTTCGGCACCGGCGGACAGTTGGTGGAGGTATTCAAGGACCGGGCACTGGCGCTGCCTCCGCTGAATTCGACACTAGCTCGGCGGATGATGGAGCAGACCAAGATCTACAAGGCCCTGCAAGGCGTCCGCGGACGCAAGCCGGTGGACATCGAGGCGCTGGACGAATTGCTGGTGCGTTTCAGTCAGTTGATCGTCGAGCAGCGCTGGATCAAGGAAATCGACATCAATCCTCTGCTGGCTTCGTCGGAGCATTTGCTGGCGCTGGATGCCCGCGTCATCTTGCACGACCCGGAAATGACGGAAGACGAGTTGCCGGAGTCGGCGATTCATCCTTACCCGGTCAAGTTGGTTTCAACATGGACGATGAAAGACGGCAACGACGTGGTAATCCGGCCGATTCGACCGGAGGATGAGCCGCTGCTAATCACCTTTCACGAGAAGCTGTCGGAAAGAAGCGTGTACCTGCGCTATTTCCAGCCGATGAAGCTGACGCAACGAACCGCGCACGAGCGGCTGACGCGCATCTGCTTCATTGACTACGATCGCGAGATGGCGCTGGTAGCCGAACGCAAGGACGAAGCCGGCGAGCCAGAGTTGCTGGCTGTCGGACGCTTGAGCAAGATCCACGGACGCGATGAGGGCGAACTGGCGGCAGTGGCCATCGACGCGGCGCAGCACAAGGGCCTGGGCACCGAGCTCTACCGGCGCTTGATCGAAGTAGCCCGCGAGGCCAAGCTGAAGAAGCTGGTTTCCATCATGCTGCCGGAGAACCGGGAGATGCGGGCGCTGTGCGTGAAGCTGGGCTTCAAGATGTTTTCGAGCCTGGAAGACAACATGATTCGCGCGGAACTGGACATGTAAGTGTGGCGTCGGCCAAGGCCGACTCGTATTGTTCATTGGCCTGCTTACCGCGGGCTTATGCCCACGGTTAAAAGGGACAAACCGATACACCAAACAGATGACGCCCTACGGGCTCCCGCGCCGGTTCGGCGCTAGAGCCAACCCTTGGCGCGAGCGATTCGTGCGGCCTCGACGCGGTTGGCAGCGCCGAGCTTGCTGATGGCTTCTGACAAGTAATTGCGCACTGTGCCTTCCGACAGGCTCAATTCGGTGGCGATGTCGGAGCTGGCAACGCCCTCGCCTGCGAGTCGCAGCACCTGGCGTTCGCGCTCAGTAAGCGGGTCAGGCTCGTCGGTCCAGGCTTCGGCGGCGAGTTGGGGATCGATGACGCGCAATCCCGCGCGCACACGGCGGACGGCATCGGCAAGTTGCTCGGCAGGCATGTCTTTCAGCAAGTAACCGGAGGCCCCGGCTTCGAGCGCCCGGCGCAAGTATCCGGCTCGTGCGAAGGTGGTCAGAATAATGACGCGGACATGTGTGCCGCGCCGCTTCAGTTCGGCAGCTACTTCGAGTCCGGTGAGAGTGGGCATCTCGATGTCGGTCACCAGGACATCGGGCCGATGCTGCTGCACCAGTCGCAAAGCTTCGTCGCCGGTTCGGGCGCGGGCGACAACCTCGATGTCGTCTTCCATTTCCAGCAACGCGGCGAGGGCGCCGAGGACCATGGCCTGGTCCTCGGCGATGACGACTCGGATCTTGTCGCGCTTTGCGCCGGGCATGCCCTCAGTTTCGCAGAGCAGGGGCAGCCGAGGCGAGAGGTAAATCGATGATGAGGCGAGTTCCGTTCGAAGTAAGCAGGCGGAGGGAGCCTCCGACGGCCTCCAGGCGTTCTCGCATGCCACGAAGGCCGTTGCCTTCCGGACCTGCTGCGCCGCGTCCGTCGTCAGCAACTTCGAGAGTACAGAGCAACTGGCTGCGCTTCAGGGTGACGTTGCAACGGCGAGCTTCGGCGTGACGAACTACGTTGGTGACTGCCTCGCGTAGGGCCAGCGAAAGCACAGATTCCTGCGCCGGGCTGAGTTGCACCGCGTCGGTATCGCACTCGACGGAGACGCCGGCAGTCTCGAGTGCGGCGCGAGCACGAGCAAGCTCGGCGAAAATGCCATCGCTGCGATAGCCGCGGATGGCCTCTCGTACATCGACCAGCGCGGCGCGGGATGCGTTCTCGACATCCTGCATCTCCTGCTTTGCGCGCTGGGGGTCACGATCGACCAGCTTGCGGGCCAATTCAGACTTCAGAGTAATCAGCGAGAGCGTGTGACCCAGGACATCATGCAGGTCGCGGGCGATGCGTTCGCGCTCGGCGACCTTGGCGAGATGCTCGATCTCATCGTTCGCCAGGCGTAACTCCTGCCGGGCACATTCTTTGGACGCCCAGTGATGATTGCCCAATCCAACCAGGACAATCAGCATCAGCATCGAAGCCCAGTTTGCCAAGTCCAGATTCAGCCGATGGGCATAAAACAAAAGGATCCCGACATCAACCGCCAGCAACGGCACCACCCAACGCAGCTTGGGATTAAACCCAATGACCGCGGCCGAGTAGATCAGCAAGCCGATCGAACCGGTGTTAAGAGGGAGAAAAACTATGGCCATCAGCAGCATGGCTGCTATGCAGATGTACTTCGCCCTCAGAGAACGGGCGAATGCCTGCATGTAGAGATAGATAAAGAGCAGTCCGGCGAGCGTGTTCCAGGTCCAATGAATTGCGCCGGCGTGCTTCCAATAAGGGTCAAGGAAGAACCAGAGCATGAACGGAAGCCACATCAGCGGAGCCCACTTATGCTCGTTGTTGGTGGGATAGATCGCGTACCAGATTTTGTGAATTGTTTTCATCGGCTTTTCGCAGCTTTGGCTTTATTGTCGCTGGAAGACGGTTCCGGCACAATCCCATACCAGATTGCGCCGCTAATGGTGAGCGCCAGAGCGAGGTCGAGCCAGCGAGCCGTCAACGTCAAAATAGTAAACAGCGCCATTGCCGCTGCCCATACCACCCATTGCAGGGTCCTGCTCGTCATTATCAGTTCCTTTCTTCATTCAGGATCCCCGGTTCACCCCGGTCCGTTCAGTACGGGCTTGTCGGGTGAACCCGGAATCCTCGGCCTTGCAGTTTCGCCCGCCATCGGGGCGACAGGTGATGGCGGACGATCCTCGCCGGGCCAACTCGTCTTCATCCGTACGACGCTCCTTCGTCGCGCCAGTAGCCCCAGGCCGCCAGACCGAGGAAGAGCAGCATTACTCCGATCAGGGCCTGCAAGTGCCCCCAGGCCGCCGTGGGATGCGGATTGACTCCAATGACACTCAAAGCGAGCTGGCTCATGTGATAAGGCGGCAGCACAAGCGCCACCTTCTGCAATACATGAGGCAGCATGAAGATCGGAATCCAGAGTCCCGAGCAGAACGACATCGGGAGATAGATCAGGTTCACCAACGCCGGCGCCGAATTCGGTTTGGCAAAGTACCCCAGGGCCAAACCCATCGCGCTAAACGGAATGGATCCGGCAACCAGAATGGCGATCAATTTGGCGGCAGTGAAGAACCCCAACCGGACTCCGCCGAAAGCTTCGCCGACGGCCAGCAGCACCAGTGAGATCGCTGTTGCAAACACCAAGGCATTGGCGATCTTAGCGAGGAAATACGCGGCCAGCGGCATGGGAGAAGCCCGCTTCACCTGCAGCCAGCCTTGGCCCCGTTCCATGGCGATACCGACGCCAAAGCTGAACATGGCGACGCCCATCACGCCATAGCACGCCATGGTGGCCAGTAAGTAAGTGGCTGTCTCGGCCCGGCGAGAACCGCTCGGCACCATCACGATGCCAAACAACACGTAAAACATGACGGGAAAGATGGTGGTGGAAAGCGAGAAGATCGGAATCCGGAGGTACTTCAGAATCTCGTACTTCGCCTCTTTCGCATACAGCGCGATCAGCCGGCCCGGTGAGAGTCGCGGCACGGCGTAGGTTGCGGGGAATGTGGTTGTTGCCATACTAATTGCTCCGATCTGAATGCGATGAATGGTACTGGGTGAGCGCGAGGAAAGCCTCTTCCAATCCGGCGTTCGTCACTTCCAAGTCCGAAAGCCATGAATCACGTTGCAACAACTCGCGAACCACCGGCTCGGCGGCGCTCACCTGCAGTTCGAAGGCGTTGCGGTCTTCTTTCACGCTTATCACGCCCGGGATTTGCCGAATTTCGTTGGCTGTTAAGCGGCTCACGCAGCGAACTTGTTTGCCGATGGCGCGGGCCTTGATCTCCGCCGGAGTACCCTCGGCAACGATCGATCCATGCTGCAAAACCATGATGCGGTCGGCCAACGCGTCGGCTTCGTTCAGATAGTGGGTGGTGAGCAATACGGTCTTGCCGCGGGCGATCAGGCTGCGGATCTGCGCCCACATCAGGCGGCGGGCTTCCACGTCGAGTCCAACCGTCGGCTCATCCAGAAACAAGAGGTCCGGATTACCACAAATGGCGATGCCAAAGAGTACCCGTTGCTTCTGGCCGCCGGACAGTTCGCCAAACAGCCGATCCTTGAAGTCTTCCAGTCCGGCAATCTTGAACGTCTCCGCCAGGGGCAGCGGCTTCGGATAATAGGACGAAAACAAGTCGATGTGCTCGCGCACCTTCAAGGTCTCGGGCACGCGTCCGACCTGCAGCATGGCGCCGCATCGCGTTCCCACATGCGACTGGCGCGGATCGGCACCGAAGACGGATACAGTGCCCGAATCCGGGCTTGCCAACCCAAGCAACATACGTACCAGGGTGGTCTTGCCGGCACCGTTGGGACCTAGCAGGGCAAGCAGTTCGCCGCTACGGAGATCGAGATTTACGTTGCGCAGGGCCGTGACCGGGCCGTAGCTCTTGGTCATTCCGCGGGACTGTGCCACGCCTACGCCACGTGAAGAGGCGAGATTTGAAATCGAAGCAACTGCAGCAGCCATCGTTCACTCCTGACTAGAATTCCCCGTTCTGAAAGCAATGTTCTTCCATTTCGGGAATGGCTGTTAGTGCCGATTGTCAGGCTGGGCCTGTGACAAATGTCATGGCGAGAAGGCCGCTTTTCGCCTTTCGCTATTCGTCATTCGCTCTTGGCTTTGCGGCATTCGCTGGCGGGCGCGGCGGGCGGGCAACAATGCCAGCCAGCGTGCGGGGCGGTCTTCGCGAGCCAATGTCAGCAGCTTTCTGGCGAAGAGCGGAAGGCGAAAAGCGAAGTGCGCCCCCACAAGACCAATGGTCGTGCCGTCTTCCTCCAGCCAGTGAATCATTTGTTACAGATTTGCACCGGGAGTGACCCTTGTCACTTTTTGACGTGACTGGAGTCACGGCTCAAAACCGGCAAAAAGCCGACACTTAACTGTAAGAAAGTATGGGTGCCGCTGGTGCCATGCTCTGCCTGCCTCAGGCATCTGCGGAAACGAAAGAAGGCTAGAGATGTTGCTTGCATATCGGCTGGTGAAGCTGATTGAGACCCACTCGGACGGACTCGCGCGGAGCTTGCACGAGCGTTACTGCCACGACAAGAAGTGTTCGGCGTACTCCAATGTTCCGGAGACGGAGTTGCGAGCGAGAGTTTACGAAGTGTATCGCCATCTCGGTGAATGGCTGTTGGGCAAAACCGAGGTCGACGTGGAGCGGCGGTACCTGGAGATTGGCGCCGAACGCGCCGAGCAGGGCGTTCCTGCCAGCCAAGTGGTGTGGATGATCTGCCTGGTAAGGGAGAACCTGTGGGATTACCTGCAGAAGCATGCTGAGCTGGAAAAACCGGCGGAGATCTTTGGAGAAATGGAATTGCTCGAGATGCTGGACCAGTTCTTCAATCGCGCCATTTATTACGCGACGCTGGGACACGAACGGGCCCGCAACGGCTACCAGGTAATGGAAGAAAAAGTCACGGTTTAGAACGAGGACGACTTCATGTCTTGGATCGATCCATATCGAAGCAAATTGATGACTCCGCGCGAGGCGGTCAACTGCGTGGAGTCGGGAATGCGGGTGTACATCCATCCGGGGTGCGCCGAGCCAGAGGCGCTGGTTGAGGCGCTGATGGAGCGTGCGCCATTCGTCAAAGGGGTGGAGATTGTCCACCTGCTTACGCTGGGCACGTCGCCGTATTGCGCTCCCGAAATGTCGGAGAGCTTCCGCCACAACGCGTTGTTCGTCGGTGGCAACGTGCGTGAAGCCGTACACGACGGCCGCGCCGACTACACACCCATCTTCCTCGGTGAGGTTGAGGCGCTGTTCGAGAGCGGCGAGATGCCGATCGATGTCGCCTTCATCCAGGTTTCTCCGCCCGACTCCCACGGCTATTGCAGCTTTGGCGTGGGCGTGGACACAACCCTAACTGCCGCCAAATACGCGCACCGAGTGGTGGCGCAAGTGAATGCGCAAATGCCGCGCACTTATGGTGACAGCTTCATCCACGTCAACGAACTCGATGCCATCGTCGAAGTTTCGCGGCCGCTCTGCGAGATCAAGGAAAACGTAATCACCGACCTGCATCGCTCGATCGGCGCGCATGTTTCCTCGCTCATCGAAGACGGTTCGGTACTGCAATTGGGCATTGGCGGCATTCCGGATGCCGTGCTGCCGAACCTGATGGACCGCCGCGACCTCGGTGTCCACACCGAACTGATCTCGGACAATGCGATTCCCCTGGTTGAGTCCGGCGTCATCAACGGGCGGCGAAAGAACTTCAAGCCCCGGAAGATCATCCTCGGTTTCATGCTGGGGACCAAGAAGCTGTTCGACTTCGTGGATGAAAACCCATTCTTCGAGTTTCATCCGTCGGCCTACACCAATGACCCGTTCCGTATCGCGCAAAATGACCGGGTGGTCGCGATCAACTCCGCCATCGAAGTCGATCTCACCGGCCAGGTCTGCGCGGAGTCTATCGGTCAGGCCTTCTACAGCGGCTTCGGCGGGCAACTGGACTTCATCCGCGGGGCAGGGCGCTCCAAGTGGGGCAAGCCGATCATTGCGTTGGCGTCCACGGCCAAAGAGGAGACGTTGTCGCGCATCGTGCCACGGCTTGCGCACGGCGCCGGTGTCCTGACCGGCCGCGCCGACGTGCACTATGTGGTCACCGAACACGGCATCGCCTATTTACACGGCAAGACGATCCGCCAGCGCGCGCACGCGCTGATCCAGATCGCCCACCCCAAGTTCCGCCAGGAGTTGACGGAATACTGCGAGAAACAGCGCTGGTTTCAGCGTAACGAGTTAGCAACCTTCGAAGCACGAGGTGAACATGGCATTACCACCGCGCGGTGACATAACCATTGACGTCGAGGAATGTAAGGGCTGCGGGCTCTGCGTAGAGTCGTGCCCGCCCGGATGCCTGAAACTGGCGCCGGAGCTCAGCCACTACGGAGTGCACCCGGCGACCTATACCGGCGAAGGTTGCACGGGCTGCGGCGCCTGCTTCTACTGCTGCCCCGAGCCGGGCGCCATCACTGTGTACCGCTTAGTCCCGCCGCCAAAGCTGGCTGGCGCAGGCAACGAGGTGACCCATGCGGCAACTGTGTAAAGGAAACGTCGCGGTCGTGAAGGCTGCGGTGCTGGCGGGATGCCGGGCCTACTACGGATATCCCATTACTCCGGCCAGTGAGATCGCCGAATATGCCGCCCTCCTCTTTCCGGAAGTAGGCGGTACTTTTTTGCAGTCAGAGAGCGAAGTCTCGGCCATCAACATGGTGTACGGTGCGGCATCTGCCGGCATCCGGGTGATGTCGGCGTCTTCGGGCCCTGGCATGAGCCTGATGCAGGAAGGGATGTCGTACATAGCCGGATCCGAGCTGCCCTGTGTGATTGTTGACGTGGTGCGCGGTGGCCCCGGCCTGGGCAACATCGCCCCCGAGCAGAGCGATTACAACTGCATCGTGAAGGGCGGAGGCCACGGCTGCTACCGCAACATCGTGTTGGCGCCTGCGTCCGTGCAGGAGATGTTTGACCTTACCGTGCTGGCCTTCGAGCTGGCGGACCGCTACCGCAATCCGGTGGTCATCATGACCGACGGCTATGTCGGACAGATGCAGGAGCCACTGGAGATCAAGCTGCGCGACGTTCCCCAGCCCGAGAAGGATTGGGCAGTGAAAGGCACGCCGGAGACCAAGAAGAACCTGATCAGCTCGATCTTCCTGGAGCCCGACGCGCTGGAAGCTCATGTCCGCAAACTGGAAGCGAAGTACGCGCTGGCACAGGAACTGGAGAGCCGCAGCGAGAATTACCTGACCGATGATGCGGAGATACTGCTAGTGGGATTCGGCATTGTGTCGCGCATCCTGCGGTCGTCGGTGGACCAGCTACGCGCACAGGGCATCAAGGCGGGGCTGTTCCGGCCGATCACGCTCTGGCCGTTCCCGTCGCGAGAGCTGCGCGAGATAGCCAAGCACGTGAAGACGGTCATGGCCGTCGAGTTGAGCACCGGAATGATGGTGGATGACGTGAAACTGGCGCTCAACGGCAGCGTGCCGGTGGAGTTCTACGGCCGTGCGGGCGGCAATGTGCCGAGCGTCGAGGAGATCGCCGAACAAGTTACGTCGCACATGGCGACATTGGTTTAGTGGGGAGGATTCTGTGAGCGAATACGAAGTGGTCCATGAAAAGTCGCCCGCGTTCTACGACAAATTCGAACGCAAGGCGGAGCTGCAGCAGCAGACCCACTATTGTCCCGGCTGCGGACATGGCGTCGTGCACAAGCTGATTGCCGAGTCGCTGACCGAACTCGGACTGCAAGATCGCGCCATCCTGGTCAGCCCGGTAGGCTGCTCGGTGTTTGCCTACTACTACTTCGACGTGGGCAATGTGCAAGCTGCTCACGGTCGCGCGTCGGCTGTTGCAACCGCGCTGAAGCGCGCGCATCCCGAATCGATTGTCATGTCGTACCAAGGTGACGGCGACCTGGCGGCCATCGGTACGGCCGAGATCATTCATGCCGCCAATCGTGGCGAGAACATTTGCGTGTTCTTCGTCAACAACTCGATTTACGGCATGACAGGCGGACAACTGGCTCCCACCACGCTAGTTGGCCAGTACAGCACAACTTCTCCCTGGGGACGCCGCCCCAGCAACGAGGGCTTGCCGCTTCACGTTGCCGAATTGCTGGCATCTCTGGAGACGCCCACCTACATCGAGCGCGTCGCCGTCAGTGACATGAAGAATGTCATGAAGGCGAAGAAAGCCATCAAGAAGGCGCTGCAGATTCAGAAGGACGGTGGCGGGTTCTCGCTGGTCGAGATACTTTCGCCGTGTCCCACGATCCTGAAGATGGACCCACTGGTAGCTCGCAAGTGGGTGGCTGAGACACTGACGAAGGCATTCCCGTTGGGAGTCTTCCGTGATCGCAAACCGGAACTGCCTGCGTCGGCCGAAGTGCCGGTGAAGACCGTGGCGCAGGCGCTCGGAGTGGAAGACGGCGACGGTGAGCAGACGGCGTCACGCCATCACCACACGCGTGAAGTCACAGTGAACTTCGCGGGATTTGGCGGTCAGGGCGTCCTGCTGATGGGCCAGTTGCTGGCTGAGATGGGTTTGCGCGAACAAATGGAAGTGAGCTGGCTGCCATCGTACGGACCGGAAATGCGCTCTGGTAGCGCGCACTGCTTCGTCACGCTGTCGCACGAGCGAATCGGGTCGCCACTCATCTCCCGGCCGGAAGTGCTGGTAGCGATGAACGAGATTTCGTTGCGCAAGTTCGCCTCTACCGTGGTGCCCGGCGGACTCATTCTGTACAACGCCGAGAAACTGCCGGATGATTTCGCCGTCACCCATGCGCGCGCGGTATGCATCCCGGTGTCGCAGATGGCCGACCAGCTTGGTTCCGCGAAGGTAGCTAATGTGGTGATGCTGGGCGCGCTGCTGGAAGAAACCGGCTGCCTGCCTACCGACACCGCCGTCGCCGTGCTGGAAAGCACGGTGAAGAACAAGAAGTTGCTCGCTCTGGATAAGCAGGCGATTGTAGCCGGGCGCGATTACGTCGACACCACGATAGAAGTCGGTGCCGTAGCGCAGCCCGACGGCTACTCGTACTGATATCCATCCTCCGCCCAGCCGGTTTCACGGCCGCCGCGCCAACCAGTGCCGCGGCCGTGGCGAGGCTGGGATTCGTGTTTGCGGCCGGGGCGCAGTCGGAGGCACGCGTCGCGATGTCTGGCGCTGGTAAGATGCCAGTGATCCGTTCTGAGGAGCACTGTGCCGTCGAAGTTACCCAAACGCAAGCCGTTCAAGGCTTCCAAGGCGGTGAAGGCCGCCGCGAGAGAGAAGATTGGGGCGCCTCCGCCAACCCGGGCTGATCCGTCGCCAAAGAAGCGCAAGGCCAAGCCGCCTAAGCACAAACCAACGCTGAAGAAATTGCTGGAAGAAGATAGCTAGCTATGCAGTCAGCGCCCGAAGCCGTACTCCTGCCTTCTTGAGGCCCTCGTTCACCGCCCGAGCAATCGCGACGCTGCCCGGAGTGTCCGAATGAATACAGACGGTTTGCGCCGCGACCTTGAGCTCGGAGCTGTCTGTGGCGATGGCAATCTGGCGGGTGGCAATGTCAACGGCTTGCCGGGCAGCCTTCGCGGGATCGTCGAGCAATGCGCCAGGCAGAGTGCGCTTGCGCAGGATGCCATCCGGCTCGTAGGCGCGGTCGGCAAAGGCCTCGGCCGCACACGATAAGCCCATCGACTCCCACAATGTGAGCGTAGCCGACCCTGCCTGTCCGACCATGACGAGTTGCTCGTCACTCTCCAGCACCGCGCGTCCGACGGCAGCCGCAACTTCCGCGCTCTTGTTGGCAGCATGATAGAGCGCGCCATGCGGCTTGCAGTGCACAAGCTGCACGCCGAGCAGCGCCGCAATTTCCGCTAATGCGGCAATCTGGTCGCGCACCGTGGCCTCGACTTCAGCGGCAGACATCGGCGACTCGATACGGCCGAAGTTCTCGCGGTCGGGATAGCCGGGATGGGCACCCACAGCAACTCCCAGTTGCTTTGCGATTCGCACCGTCTCGCGCATGGTGTGCTCGTCGCCGGCGTGTCCACCGCAAGCCACGTTCGCCGAGGTGATATAGCGCATCAGTTCGAAGTCGGTACCATTGGCCAGCGACTGCTCCGACTCGCCCAAGTCAGAGTTAATGTCGATCCACAATTCGCTCATATCGACTCTCTTATTTCCGCCAGATCTCTCTCATCCATTGTTCCTGAGCTCGCAGTGCGTCAATCGCGCCGGCAAGAGGCACTTCCGCAAACCGCACCTCGTCGCGGGGCCGCAGTTGCCCGATGCGGGGCATGTCAGCCGCTATAACATTGGCTATTTTCGGATATCCGCCCGTTGTCTGCTGATCGACGAACAGGATGATCGGCTGGCCGTCTTGAGGTATCTGCACGGCACCCAAGGGAATTCCATCGGTCAGGAGTTGCTTCGACTCACGAACATTGACGCGCTGTCCGCTCAGCCTCAGCCCCGCACGGTCAGTCTGTTCACTCACGATGTATGGAGCAGCGAAAAACATGTCCCATTCTTCGGGGCTGAACCAGTCGTTCTGCGCGCCTCGCGTGACACGAATCGGCCTAGAGCACGGCAGCTTATCCCATGCTTGCGAGCGCAAGCGCCGCGGTCCTTGCCCGCCCGCCGTCCCGGTCCGGAGAATATCACCCGATTGCAACCTCCGCCCGGCGACTCCCCCGAAACCACCTCGTACATCCGTCGAAGCACTGCCCATCACCAACGGGACATCCAGTCCTCCCTGAATTGCCAGGTAGGCCCGTGCACCGCCGACCATACTCCCACATTGTAAGACTCCACCTGCGGGAACATTTACTACCGCATTCTGAGCGACACGGTACTGCCCTACTTTGCAATCGCAGCTTGCGCCCGACACTGCCACAACCGCGTTCCGCTCAAACTCCAAGGTCACACCCAGCAAAGTCATCTCCAGCGCCGGCGCGTACTCATCGTTTCCGACCAACAGGTTGGCGATCCGAAGCGACAGGGCATCGGCAGCGCCGCAGGGCGATATTCCGAGATGGGCGTAGCCAAAGCGCCCGCGATCCTGCACGGTGGTCGATAGACCGGGCTTGAGGACGCGAATCGTCATCCGCGGTCCTGCAGGAGGCGCTCGAACTCGTCGCGGTCAATCGCCACGAACCGCAGGCGGTCGCCCGGTACGACCAGCGTCGGTTGGCTCGCTCGGGAATCGAACATGCGCAGCGGCGTGCGGCCAATCAACCTCCAGCCGCCCGGCGTCACACTGGGATAGATACCCGTCTGCCCACCGGCGATTCCCACGCTGCCTGCCGCGACAGCTCGGCGCGGTGTGGCCAGGCGCGGCATGCTGAGTGCATCGGGCATGCCGGACAGATAGGCAAACCCCGCGGTGAATCCGAGGAAGCACACGTCGTAGGTTGCGCTCGAATGCAGTCGAACGACTTCTCGCTCTGGCAGCTTGGTGTAAGCAGCCACGTCCTGCAAATCTGGCCCGAATTCCGCGTCGTAGCAGACCGGGACCTCCCTGACTTTGCCGAACTCTACGACTCCAGCCGATGCCTCTGCCCCAACCAATTCCACCAGTGCGGCCACGTCTTCATGCGCGATGATCAGCGGATCGAAGTCCACGAGCAGCGAAACGTATCCCGGATGCAGGTTGCGGATGCGCGCATCCCGCCGAGCCTGAAATGCGTGAAACATTCCCAACACACGCGTCTGAATCTCCGGCGAGATGGCATCGCCGAAAACTACGAGTAACGACGAATCGCTGGCCGGAATAAGTTGCATAGGAGCTTCGGCGCATAAACCTGCCGTCCTTTCCGATGAATAGTGCAAAGCCGGAGAGGTGTCAAACCCGTTTCCGGGGCGAATCCAGCGCCCTGAACTGCGGGTTTCTGTATCATTCGCAATTGACGCCAACCTCCATGACTGCGAGCCGCACCTCACGTCCACAGACTCCTCGCTTTTGGCTGTTCGCCCTCACCCCTGAAGAGCGCGCCACCCTCATCGCCACCTTCGGCGGTTGGGCGCTCGACGGCATGGACGTGATGATCTACAGCTTTGTGATTCCCGCTCTGATCGCGCAGTGGCATATGAGCCAGGGGCAGGCGGGCATGCTCAGTACGGTTGCGCTTTTGTTGTCCGCAGCGGGCGGATGGCTGGCGGGACTTCTGGCCGACCGCTTCGGGCGTGCGCGAATTCTACAAATCACCATCCTGTGGTTCGCTGTCTTCACGTTCCTCAGCGGCTTCACCACTTCGTTTTGGCAACTGCTGATTACGCGTAGCCTGCAGGGCTTGGGCTTCGGCGGAGAATGGGCCGTCGGCGCAGTGCTGATGGGAGAGGCCATCCGAGCCGAGCATCGCGGTAAGGCGGTGGGCACAGTGCAGGGTGGATGGGCCGTCGGATGGGGCGTCGCGGCGCTGTGTTACACCGCGCTTTTCTCGTTCCTGCCGGCCTCGGTCGCATGGCGCATCATGTTCTGGATCGGCATCCTGCCGTCGCTGCTGGTGTTCTATATTCAGCGGCACGTGCCCGAGCCGGAGATCTTTCGCCGGACGCAGGCCCGCGAAGGAGTTCAGGGGCACGGCGCCCGATTTCTCGACATCTTCAGCCCCAAATTGCTGCGCATCACGCTGCTCGCTTCGCTCCTCGCTATTGGAGCTCAGGGCGGCTACTACGCCATTACCACATGGCTGCCGACCTATCTGAAAACCACTCGCGGATTGTCGGTACTCAATACCGGCGGATATCTGGCCATCGTGATCGCAGGCTCGTTCTGCGGATATATGGTGGGGGCATGGTTGACGGACCGCCTGGGACGCAAGCGCACGCTGCTGGCTTTTGCCGTGGGCTCCCTGCTGGCGGTGATTTTCTACACCTCTCTCCCCATCGGGAATGCTGTCATGCTGGTACTGGGTTTTCCTCTAGGGTTTTTCGCATCCGGGTCTTTCAGCCCGATTGGCGCATTCTTCACCGAACTGTTCCCTACGCACTTGCGCGGCTCCGGCCAGGGGTTCTCCTACAATGTGGGACGCGGTATTGGGGCGTTGTTCCCGACGCTGGTTGGCTACCTTGGGGCCCGCATGGGACTGGGATCTGCCATCGCGGTCTTCGCTGCAATCGCGTATGTCACCATGGCAATGGCCACGGCATTACTCCCCGAGACTCGTGGCCGCGAACTGCAGGGGTCTGAATAAAAATGCCGGAGCACTCGGCTCCGGCATCGAAGTGGATCTGGATTGACTTGAACTACGACATCAGCTTGCGCCGAACCAAGCCAGCAAGTCCGATCACTCCCGAACGGAACAACAACAGGCTCGAGGGCTCCGGCGTTTGCGACCGGGTCCGACCAGCGGCGCCACGTCATCAATATAGTCGAAGCCGCCATTGACGATGACGAGGTCGGGATGCGTGATGTCGTGCGACAGGCTGTAATCAATAAAAGTTAGTTCATTGCAACCGGCAACCAGCGCGTGGCCGTAACCGTCGACCGCGCCCTGATCGAAATCGCAAGTCAATGGAGAACTGACCTGCAGATTGAGACCCATTTGATCCATCGTCCCTGTTTCGCCGTCGCCGAAGAACGTCATCAGCCCGGTGAAGGGATCATAGATCAGGCCGTGCGCCGGCTGTACGCCAGTGTAAAGACGGTTCGTGAACCCAGTTGAAAGGTTAAACAGGCCCAGGTTTCCGAAACCGTTCGGGTTCCCATTCACGTAAAACACATTGCCATTCGGCGCGAACGCCACTTGCGTAATGCCATTCTCTGAGCCCGAAATGGCGGTCGTTGAACCTTGGGCGAGCGGAAGCGGGACCGTGTCAGGCGGCCCGCCGAAGTCGCTGGTGTAAAACTTAGTGCCACTGGGATCGAGCGCCAGGTGATACGAGTTTTGGTTCTGACCGTTGCTGCCCGGCGCCACCCCGATGTAGGATCCGTTTGATGGATCAACCTCATACACCTGTCCGGTGCCTTGCCCGCCAATCAACAAGTGTCCGTTTGGCGCGAAAATGATTCCGTCCGCACCCGGCGTACTTGCGAGCTTCGTCTGCGTTCCTAGCATCAGTGTTTGCGTATTCTGATCGTAGTTGAACGCTATTTTCCAGACATTTTGGCCACCGTTGTAGGTGGTGTAGAACAGCGTTCCGTTGTACGTCTGATTCGCATAGGCGGCCAGACTTAATAGAAATGTTATTCCGACCACATACGCGAGTCTTCTCATCCAAATCATTCTCATCCTCCTGCTCCATTGCGAAAAAACTTAGGCGCCCTCTCCAAGATCCCGGTTAAGACGGGTCCGAGGAAAGGAGTTGGTCAGCATGGAAACTGAGGGGGAGGTTTCAGATCCAGCCACGAACGACGACAATATGTTGCCCCGCATGCCTAAACGAGCCAAGATAAAACCCGTCTTATCAGATAGTTACACTACTAGTCACCGGGCGAGGCAAATTCGTTGGTCCCGGAGGGACTTTGCCTTTTGTGATTTTTCCAAACTTCCCAGCACTACATGGAAGCCGTTGCGGCTTCATTTCGTGAATGCTCCGGATCGCATTGGTGAACGTGCTTCCTCGAAGCTCCGGACGCAAGCTCTCTGAATAGTCGACAAATTGTAATGCTCGTCAGGTGAGGTTGTGGGCAATACTACCCTTGGCACACTACAATGTGCGTGGGGCTGCGTCGCTTTAAGGCCCCCGATTCGCAAATCCGGCAAAACATGGCTACCTCTACAAAAACAGCGCCCGCCAGGGCACGCCGTCCCCGCCTTCAGACAGGAACACACACCAAACCGGCACCGCGCGAGCATCGCGGCATTTCGTTGGACGATCCCAGCCTCTTCATCAATCGTGAACTGAGCCTGCTGGATTTTCAGCGACGCGTGTTGGAAGAGGCGCAGGACGACTCCAACCCTCCGCTCGACCGTGTGATGTTTCTTTCGTTCGTCGGCTCCAACGTCGACGAGTTCTTCATGGTGCGCGTCGCCGGACTCAAACGGCAAATTGAACAAGGCGTCATCGATAGCGGTCCCGACGCCATGACGCCCGCTGAGCAGTTGCGCGCCATTCGAGCCTCGGTAATCCGCCTGAACCGCTCTGCACACGAGTGCTGGAGCAAGGACATCGTGCCCACCCTGCGGGAAGCGGGGCTGCGCATCGAGAACTTCGCCGACCTCTCGGAAGAACAGCAGGCGTTCGCAAACACCTATTTCCAGGACACTATCTTCCCAACGCTGACTCCGCTGGCCTTTGATCCTGGCCGCCCTTTCCCGCACATGTCGAACCTCAGTTTGAACCTGGCCGTGGTATTGCGGGATGCCCAGGGAATCGAGCATTTTGCGCGGGTCAAGATACCCGACACGCTGCCGCAACTGGTTCCGGTAACAGTTGCCGCCAAGTCCAAGAGCCGTGGCAAGGTCATCCAGAAAGAACAGGTGTTTGTCTGGATCGAGCAACTGGTGACTGCCAACCTGTCAGCACTCTTCCCTGGAATGGAGATTGTGGAGGCGCATCCCTTCCATATCACGCGTGATGCCGATGCTGATATTACGGATCTCGAAGCCGGCGATCTCATGGAATCGGTGGAAGAAGGCGTTTTCCAGCGGCGCTTTGCCGATGTCGTCCGGGTGGAAATCAACGAGACCATGTCAGCTTCCGTGCTTGAAATCCTCGTGACCAACCTGGAGCTCGACCGCGACGACATTTACAAGATCAATGGACCGCTGTCCCTGGTCCGGGTGCGCGGCCTGGCTCGCCTCGATCGGCCCGACTTGAAGTATGCGCCGTTCGTGCCGGCACTGCCGACACCACTGTTGCAGGAGGAAGACGAGGATATTTTCGCGACCATCCGCCGCGGAGACATCTTGTTTCACCAGCCTTTCGATTCTTTTCAGCCGATCGTCGGCATGCTGCGAAAGGCCGCTAGCGATCCCAACGTGCTGGCCATCAAGATCACGCTCTACCGCGTAGGCCGCAACGCGCCTGTGGTGGATGCGCTATTGGAAGCCGCGGAGAACGGCAAGCAGGTTGCCGTGCTGCTCGAATTGAAAGCCCGCTTCGATGAAGAAAGCAACATCGGCTGGGCCCGCAAGCTGGAAGAATACGGCGTTCATGTGGTGTATGGCCTGATGGGGCTGAAAGTACACTGCAAGGCGGCGCTCATCGTGCGCAAAGAAGGCGACGTCATCCGCCGTTACGCCCACCTCGCCACCGGCAATTACAATTCCGTGACCGCTCAGCTTTATACCGACGTCGGCATGCTTACCTGCGATCCTGACATCGGCGCCGACTGCAGTGACCTTTTCAACTTTCTGACCGGTTACTCTGCGAAATCGAAATACCGAAAGCTTCTGGTCGCGCCCAACTCGCTGCGCCAACGTTTCGAGGAACTGCTGCAACGCGAGATCGATCATCAGAAAGCGGGACGGCCGGCGCGGCTCATCCTCAAGATGAATTCGCTGGTGGACCGCAAAATGATCCAGTTGCTCTACCAGGCATCGCAGGCTGGCGTGAAGGTTGACCTGCTGGTGCGCGGCATTTGCTGCCTGCGCGCCGGGCTACCGGGGGTGAGTGACAACATCAAGGTCACGAGCATCGTCGGCCGCTTTCTGGAACACAGCCGCATCTTTTACTTCCGCAATGGCGGCGACGAGGAAATCTACCTGGGCAGTGCCGACCTCATGCCGCGCAACCTCAATCGTCGCGTGGAAGTGCTCTTCCCGGTCGAGGACAAAGGCCTGGTCCGCACTCTGAAGGAAGACATCCTGGGCACGTACTTGAAGGACCAGGCGAAAGCCCGCCACATGCAGCCCGATGGCAAATATGTCCGCGACGCAAATTGGCAGAAGAAGAGTGCTCTGAACAGCCAGGAGACATTTATCGTTCGAGCCAGCAAACGCTCCCGGAAGTGATCTGAGCTGGGGAAACTCAGCCATCAAAGTGGTGTCTATAGTGTATGTGGGGCTGCAGCCCTAGAAATCCGACATGTCTCTCCTGTCTGGCACGATGCGGCGCGACGATCAGCAGTTGATTCGCGCGGTTAGCTGGGCGTTAACGACCCTGCTCACAACGCTCGCCTTCGCGACGGGCATTAGCGGATTTACCATCGAAACGCGGGCGCAGTCTCCGGATACGATTCAGGTGTACTCCAGCCCATCAACCGCTACGACGCCGGCTTCGATCGAAAGGTTCACTCTAACCGGCACGGTCGTTGATTCCGTCACTGGCGAGCCCATCCGCAAGGCACTGGTGCAGGTCTACTCCGGCCAAAGGCGGATGACCTTCAGCGGCGACGATGGCCGCTTTCAGTTGGAGGGCATTCCGCCAGGATCTTATTCGGTCTCAGCGCAAAAGCCCGGTTATTTCAGCCAGCAGGAGTTGCTTCGCGGCGGTGCGCCCCCGGTGGAGGTCGGCCCCAAATCGAACTCCACGATCGTCAAACTGACGCCCGAAGCCATCCTTTCCGGCAAAGTCACCACCACCTCCGGGGTTCCGCTCGAGCACGTCTCACTTCATCTGAATTACATCGAGATTCGCGAGGGGCGGCGCCGCTGGGACTTCAAGGGCATTGCCATGACCGACGAGGACGGTCGCTACCGCTTCGCCAATCTTCGTCCGGGAGACTACTATCTCAGCGCAGCGCCCTATACTCCGCTGCCCGACACGGTGCTTGAGCCCGACGAGCCGCCCAAGGCCGGCTACGCTGGAGCGTACTATCCCGGCGTACCCGACCTCGCTTCCGCTTCGCCGCTGCAGCTCGCCGCCGGCGAACAGAGCGAGGCGAACCTCACGCTCAGCGAAGTGCCCGTGTACGCAATTTCCGGAACGGTTAGCGGGTACGCACCCAATCAGGGAGTCGCGCTGCAGGTGTTCGACCAATCGGGCGTGCAGGTTGACCAGGGTATACAGTTCAGCGCGGAGAATGGGCGCTTCGACGTGCATCCCCTTGCCGCGGGGAACTATGTAATCAAAGCTTTTTCTTCACTGGGCCCTAACCAGACCGTGCGGGCCGAAGCCCGCACCACTCTCACTGCCGACCTCCATAACCTTCATCTTGCCTTGGCACCCGCTCCGTCTATCCCGGTCGTGGTGCAAATGGATCCTGCGGCCCAGCGCCCGAAGAATGCAGCTGCTTTCAGAAGTTCAGCCAACGCAGGCCCGCCGGTAACGGTCCGCCTTACCGGCGCCGGACCGGGTACGAACGAAGCCTACGCGTCCTTTGACAGCCCCGACAATCCTCGAACCCTGTCCCTTCGCAACGTCGAAGCCGGTCGCTACACCGCTGTCATCGACACCCGCGAAGGCTGGTACGTGGCTTCCGCCGAATACGGCCAGACCGACCTGCTGACGGATGACCTCGTGCTCACACCGGGCGCCCCTCCGCTGTCGATAAACATCGTGTTGCGCAACGACAGCGCATCGCTCACGGGCACCGTTCACGCGCCCGATTCGTTCACCGGCAACGCCACGATCATCGCCGTGCCGGAGCGTTCCACCAAGGTTTCTCCCGCGCGCGGTTATTGGTACCCTTCTCGAGACAAGAACAGTCCGCCCCCGGAATTCAGCATCGATGGACTCGCCCCGGGCGACTACCTCCTCTACGCCTTCGACCACGCTGAAGGGCTTGAATATGCGAACCGAGACGTAATGCAGAACTACCTCTCGCAGGCCGTACACGTTTCGCTTTCGCCCAACCAGCGGGCCAAAGTGACGCTGGAACTGATCCACACCGGGGAGGACGTCAATTGATCGCGCGCCTCCTGTGTGTCGTGGTGCTCTCGCTGGCGGCCTTGGCCCAAGCCTCCCCGCCCGCGAAATCGTCAGACGACTTCCGAATGTCGGGCGTTGTGGTGGACTCGATCACCGGGCAGCCGTTGAGCGGGGTAAAAGTGTCCATTTACGTCTCGGAAAGACCCGAGATTTCTCACCAGATGCATACCGGCGCCGACGGCCGATTTGCCTTCACCGGTTTGCCGGCAGGCAAGTACACGCTCATCGGCAGCGCACTCGGATACCGGGCGCAGGGTCCGCATCAACGAGGCGACTACTTCATTGGAGTCGCCGTTGGTCCCAATCTTGATTCCGAAAACATCATGTTTCACCTGGTGCGTGACGCCCATATCGAAGGCACCGTCACCGACGATGACGGTGAGCCTGTTCGCAGCGGCAACGTTGCACTGTATCAGCGCACCCACGATGCTGGCCGCCAGCAGACGACGCAGGTCAGCAATGCTGCCACCGACGATCGCGGCCACTACCTTTTCAGCCACCTCGCGCCCGGAACGTATTTCGTGGCGGTGTCGGCGCGCCCCTGGTACGCGCAATATCCTAATCCCGGCGAGCCTGCGCCCGATGCTGACAATGCCGCTCGCATCGCAGAGGAACGCGCGCCACTCGAAGTCGCCTATCCCATGACGTTTTACCCGTCGGCGGAGGAATCGTCGGGCGCTACCCCAATCGTCCTGCACGCCGGCGATCGCGTCACCGCCGACGTTGCCGTGCGAGCAGTGCCCGCTGTTCATCTGCGCATCAGGACCGGCGATGCGGAGGGGCAAAGATCCGGCGGTCGCGGGTTCCCGCGTGTTTCGCAGCGCATCTTCGAGGGGACGCTGGTCCCGGTGATGTCGTCGCAGGGATACAGCGCAAGCTCGGGCGTGTACGAATACACCGGCATCGCGCCCGGCCACTACGTCATCGAAATGCCCGACGCCAGCGGCAAGGGCCGCGTCGGATGGTACAAGGAGATGGACCTGTCGGGCACCGTTGAGCTGGATGCTGCGGAGAATCCGCCGCTCGCCTCGGTCACTGGAGTGCTGTCGTTCGACGGCCCGCAAGCGCCCGCCTGGCAAGATGTATGTGGTGCTCGCCAATCGCGCCAGCACTGAGACCTTTGCCGCTGAAGTCACGCCCAAGGGCACGTTCGACTTCAGCGAAATGGAAATTCGCCCCGGAACCTACGACGTGCTGCTGAATGTCGCGCAAGATTTCCAGGTCAGGTCCCTGCAAGCCCGCGGGGCGCGCGTCAGCGGGCAGAGCCTGATCATCAGCGGAGGCAGCGTACAACTCGCGATCACTGCCACTCACGAGCTGACGCACATTACCGGCACGGTGGTGCATGACGACAAGTCCTACGCGGGAGCGATGGTGCTTCTCGTACCCGCGAACCCCGCCAGCAACCTCACACTCTTTCGCCGCGACCAGAGTGACAGCGACGGAACCTTCAATCTGCGCGAAGTACTTCCCGGCACTTACACGGCGATCGCGCTCGAGAACGGCTGGGACCTCGACTGGGCCAATCCCGCCACGCTCCAGCCGTTCCTGAAGAATGGCACGCCTGTCGAGGTCTCCGGCGAAAGCAAGGTCAGCATCAAGGTCCAACTGCAGCGTTGAGCGCTACTTGGAAGCCGGCGCTGCCGCTGCGGGCGGCAGGTCCGAGCTCCAGGTATCCACGATGCACTTCCAGTTTCCGTCGGCCTGCTTCTTCCAGATCTCGACCATCTTCCCGTTGTCGTTGACCGGCTTGCCGCTGGCGTCGTCCCACGACATTTGATAAGTCCCGTACAGGTAAGCGATGTCTCCCGATTTCGCCACTTCGACTTTCGTCGGCTCCCACCCGATGACAACGTTCGGCATGGCGAACAATTCGCCAATCACCTTGCCGATGCTCTCCTTGCCGTTCACTGTCTTGCCGTTGGGAGGCAGGATTACGGCGTCGTCGGAATAGAAGGCCATCCAGTCCTCAACTTTGCGCGATTTCGCGGCGTTGACCCAAAGCGCATCGGCCTTGCGGACGGCGGCTTCGTCCGCAGCCCGAGTGTCCGGCGCCGGCGTTGACGCAGAGTTGCAAGCCGTGAGCCCCAGTAATACGGTTAATCCCACTAAACTCAATACGCTCAACTTTGCGGCTGACTTGCGCGCGATTTGTTGGACCTTCATTTGTCACAACTCCTGTGAGATTGTTTTTGCAGCCACGCGAATATACCAGAGCGACACTGGAATTTCGACGGTCCGGCAACGCTCCGCTGTCTACTTCACTGCTAGAGCAGTTTAAGAAATTCTGTAGCCGATGTGCGGACGGGTAGAGCCGAGCTTCAGCTCGGCGTCCACGCTTTGTTTTTGATGCATGAGCCGGCTTCAGACGGCGGCACAAAACCTGCACTGCGACTACGCCAAAAAATCATCTGGTCTAGAATGAAGGGTTCCCATGCCCGCATCTACTGTCACTTCGACTACGACCGCAGCCAAGCTTGAACCCGTCCCCATGCTCGACCTGAAGCGGCAATACGCGTCCATCAAAGACGATGTCACCGCTGCCGTCGAACGTGTTCTGACCACCCAATACCTCATCGGCGGTCCTGAACTCGATGCCTTCGAGAAAGAGTCTGCCGCGTATCTCGGCGCAGGCGCCTGCCTGGGTTGCGCCTCGGGCACCGACGCGCTGTGGCTGGCGATGGCCGCTGCGGGCGTGAAACCCGGGGACCGTGTCGTTACCAGCCCCTTCACCTTCTTTGCTTCCGCCAGTTCCATCACGCGCTGCGAAGCGACGCCGGTATTCGCCGACATCGAAGCTGCGACCTTCAATCTAAATTCGGCGGCGGTAGAACAGGCCATTGCGACTTCAGTGGCCGTGAAGGCCATCATGCCCGTCCACCTCTACGGCCAGTGCGCCGATATGGATGTTTTCACCGCGATCGCCAAGAAGTACGGCATCGCCATCATTGAAGATGCGGCGCAGGCATTCGGCGCAAACTGGCGGGGCAAGAAGGCCGGAACGCTCGGCGCTGCGGCAGCGTTCAGCTTCTATCCCACCAAGAACCTCAGTGCGGCGGGCGACGCGGGTGCAGTTTCGACCGACGACGAGGAGTTGGCGGCGCGTGTTCGCCGACTTCGCAATCACGGCAGCCGTCAGCGTTACTACCACGAGGAGATCGGCTGGAACAGCCGCCTCGACGCGATACAAGCAGCGGTATTGCGCGTGAAGCTGAAGCACATCGACCACTGGAACGCCCGCCGCCGTGAAGTCGCCGCGCGATATGAATCACTGTTCGCCGCAACCGGCCTCGTCAAGCCAAACGCGGTCACCGTGGATGCGCAAACTCCGATCGCCCTGCTGCAGACCCGCCCCGAAGCCTTTCACATCTACCACCAGTACGTCATCCGGGCGCACCGCCGCGATGAACTGCGGACTCTCCTCACTCAACGGGGAATCGGCTCCGAAATCTACTACCCTGTCCCGCTGCACTTGCAGCAAAGCTTCGCCTACCTGGGCTATAGAGCCGGAGACTTCCCTGAATCGGAACGCGCCGCCCGCGAAGCCCTGGCGCTGCCAATCTTCCCAGAACTGCGAGAAGACGAGCAGGAGCGCGTAGTCGCGGCCGTTGCGGATTTCTACCGCTAGACAGCTTGAACAAAAAGGCGCACGCCCGGTGGGGGCGGAGGCTGGTTTCAGGAATAACTGAGTTGGGGAAAGACGTGAAGAAAAATCGTGGTGGAGAAAAAACTTTAGTAACCAAAAAATTCCTGAAGTGAGAAGAGGCGGGAAGCAAGGCGGTCGCGGATTGCACGGATGTACACGGATCGGAATTGAGGAACGACCGCGTTCATCGCGTAGGCACGACAGGAATGGGAGAGGTGAAACAACCCGGATTACATGTGAGATGGCGATGGCACAACAGCGATCCGGGAAGCTGGCTAGGAGAAGTCAGATTTCGAGCTGGCAACCAATTGTGATTTGTCGCTGTGCTCCCCTCGCCAACAACGGATCGAATGGACCGCAAGTCGACTCATTGAACGCGAAGAGGCAGGAGCAGTGAAAATGCTCCGGGATCGACTGAGAGACTGAAATAAACGTTCGTACTCTGGGTTGAAGTGTTTAATAGTTTCTCTTTTCCCGATGAAACAAAGCAGGCACTAAGTGCTAACACCTTGGTGGCGTATGAGCGGCTCAAATTGGTGAGAAGATTTATTTACTGCAATTGCAGCGAATCAGTATATAGTGTTTTCGATTTCCGCCTTCTTTGCGGGCTGCTGGTGCGTTTTTCGTTGCCATGCACTTATCCAAGGAGAATCTCCCATGTCGAAGTCCCTTGCAGTTGCTCAATGGTTCCGGCTGGCTCTTTGCCTGCTGATCGCAACATTATTGGCAGCGCCAGCCGCTACGGGCTCGGTAACGTTCTCAACCTTCGTCAGCTCATCGAGCCTCAGCTCGGTTCTGGGAAACACAGCGACAATTGGTTACACCTATGCGGGTAACAAGTTCGTTGGGTCCGTGTACTTTGGATCGAACAACAACCAGCTTTATTCGACCGACCTGACCGGCGGCAACGTGGCGCTGTTTGGGAGTCCCATACCCGGATTTTCAGGAGAAATAGCCCTGGGCTCCTCGCTGGGACTAGGTGGGTTTCCGAGCCGGGACATTTACGCCGGCTCGGAGGTCAGCTCCAGCATTTACCATCTGTCTAACAGTGGCTCCACCCAAAACGTATTTGTCACTCTCCCCGGGGGTAATATTCGGGGCATCAGTTTTGACGATGTAGGCACCTTCGGGGGCAACATGCTGGTCGCCACGTCCAGCGGACAAATCTACAGCGTCGCCAGTAGTGGCTCGTTCACGCAACTCGCCAACCTCGGGCAGGACTCAGAGGGCCTGGCTATTGCCACCTCTGCGTTTGGACCTTTTGCCGGCTACCTGCTCGTGGGTTCCGAAGGATCGGGCCAGATCAACGCCATCAATCCTATTACTCACGCCGTGACTCTTGTGACTACCGTGCAAAGCGCCGAAGTCCTCAGTTCGGTTCCGTTGAACTTGGGCAGCGGTGGCCCGTTGGAAGGTTTCTACGCCGCCAACTACCCCGTCGACATTATCAATGCGGGTGCCAGCCAGTTTGCCGGGCTGCAGGGCGACTTGGTAGTGACCGGAGAAACCACTGGTCAAATGACTGACATCCACTGGAATGGAAGCACCTTTGTCAGCACGAACATCGGCATGTTTCCGAATCAACCCGAGGACGGAATATTCGTGACGCAAGCGATTATCAACCCCACTCCGGAACCAGGAACGATCCTTATGGTTGGGACCGGACTTGTTGGCCTCGCTGGAGCACTGCGCCGCAAACGGACACTGTAATCCCTTTCCCCACGTCGCTGACTGCGGACCGGAGGCGAAAACTCCGGCCTTCTTCCTTCTACTTAACTGCTTCCTCGTTCTTTGACTACACTCGAACGGCACAGATTGAGTCGGCGTCGGCGCGCACCGTCGTCGGAACTTCAGGCCAGCGTTCCGGGCTTTTCTGCCGAAGTGCTTCTTGTAGACGCTTGAGTCACCATCCACAAAGAATCCCGTGTTCCAATCGCGAAACGCGACCGACAAGTCACGACGCGTAGCACTCGAGGCCATGACCCCGGGGTTTTCGTTACGTCTATCTCCAAATCGGATCCGTCGCAGTAGCCAGCCCTTTGTTCCAGAGCGAATAATGCTTTGGCTTGTTCGAGTGCGAAAGAGTACCTTCCGATTGGTCGAAAGGATCGGCACTCACACACATTCATGTCAATTCTTGAATAGCAGATAAACCAGCAGTTCGCTGTCCTTAAATAGCGGTCGTGAACAGGCCATATCGTAGGTTAACTCTCCGGCCCGTCTGCGACCAGTTGAAGGAAAACCGCAGAACGTCGCGCACGCGTTCCAGCATTGAATGCAGTGGCACGGCCGGAGGGCCGGGAGACGATATCCGCACGGTCGGGAATCGGAAGAGATGATGGATTAGCACGGGTATTGGCAACAGCGCCACATCTGCCAAAAGTAAAAGAGTAAGAGGACCCACCTGGCCAAAATCAGGCCGGATGGGGCACCCGCAAATACGGAAATCACCCCAGCAACGCAAACGAGTACGGGGTTATGGCCAAACTTCCACCCAGGCCGCGCATCTGATTACAGAGCGGGAACATCGAACACATTGATGTCGCGGATTCCGCTGGAGGGGCTATGTCAAGGCTCAAGATGTCCGTTGTGTTTCTGTTGTGCAGTCTCGCAGTGTGTATTGCGCAAGAAAATGCCGGTACCCAATCGCAGGTCCCTGCGGCCAGTCAACAAACCGTGTCGGTGCCTGCCTCGGAAATGATCGGAATGGTGGACCACAAAGTATTACCGCAATATCCCAAGGCTGCCTTGATGAAGGGAATAGAAGGCGACGTCGTGTTCAACATTGTTGTGGACAAGAGCGGAAAGATCGTCAGCAGAAAGCTGGTATCAGGAAATCCGTTGTTGGTGGCAGCCAGTGAAGATGCGATGCGGCAGTATCACTTTCGTCCGTACACGGTCGATGGCAATCCGGTTCGAGTGAAGAGCCAACTGGGCTTTCACTTTACCGCTGCGCACAAGGGCGACTCGGCGCAAGGGCAGGTGGAGTGCATGTTCACATCCCCGTAGCGATGCGGGAAAAGAGTTGCCAGTCGCCGGTAGCCAGTCGCCGGTTAACAACAAAAGCGAACCAACTCAGTGGTGCTTCTTTTTTGACGACGACTGTTTGGTGGACTTCTGGGCCTTGGCGTCGGCTCGGGCCTTCTGCCGGGCGGCGAGGTCGGCTTCGCGGCGGGCTTTCTGGTCGGCCAGTTCCTCGGGGGTGAGAACGCGGCGGACGATGGGGCCGTTCATCTTGTAGGTGACATCTACGATTTTTCCGTCAGCATTCATCTTGCGAATGGTGAAGGTCGGCAGGTCGCCTTCCTTGTCGAAGACGGCGTGACCCGTCGTCACCGGGAAATAGCCTTCCATGTCGCGCTCGCGGTAAGCGGTTTCGTAGCGGTGCTTGTTGCGGTTGCGGGTGAACACGCGGATCTGGTTGTAGTCGTAGGGCAGGCCGCTGGTAGGCTGGTTGAGCAGCATCAGGTATTGCGGCTCTTCTTTTTCGACGCCGTCGATGGTTTCAGGCACGGTATTGAGAACGAAGTAGCCGATAATGCGCTGTCCCTCGGCATACTGCGCCACGTCGAGCGGCACGTCAAGATCGACCATGCGCATCAATACCCAGCCGACACGGCCCTCTGAGTTGCGCACCAGATACCAATCTTCCATGACTGGCTTGGGAGGCTCTGCGTCTTTGCTCGTGTCCGAGGCAGGAGCGGCGACGGGCGCTTTATCTGCCGCCGTCACGAGGGGCGCGCCCGGCGGTGCTGGCGTCGGCGGCAGTGCAGTCTCAGCGGGCGCGGGCTTTTCTTCTTTGACCTTCTGTGGCGCCTTCGGCGGGGGCGCGGCGGCTGGCTTCTGGGGTTTCGGCGCGTTCCTGTCGGTGGTCGCGCGCTTGAGTACCTCGACTTTCTCGCCGTCTTTCAGCTGATACAGGTGCTCGCCATCGCGGGAAGGAGTGATGTGCATGTTGAGTTCGGCGCGCGTCGTGCCATGTCCCTGGGCCACCATGCCGGAGGCATCCTGCACCAGCTTCTGGAAGCCGTCGAAAACCTCTTGCGAGATGAGGTTGCGCTCCGCGATCCACCCTTCGACGCCCTGGCCGGTACGAATGCGCATGAAACGTCTCTGGTGCTCCAGCACGTCAACGCGGTCACCGTTGTTCACGGTGCCGACCTTGTTGTACATCGTGGCGACACGATCGCGGAGGCTGACTTCGCCCCCCGAGACATACATGTACTCGTGCTTGGTGACGCTGGCGCGCTTGCAGGCGGGCAACGCAAGCAGTGCCAAGGCTGCGAAGACCAGGAGTATGCGGAAAGACCGGGAACGGGACGGGATCAACAACACCACATTTCACTATAACGCAGCTTGCGCTGGCCCCGGACACGCGGCGATATTGTCAACACGGATACGCGAAGCCATTTCTCAAGCGCGAAAAGTACGGACGCCGTTGGAGAGCTCCGACGGCGTCCGCTAGTTAGGGAATTGCTGTGCTACCACACGCGACAAGCGGGATGGCGAACCATCGGCGCGTTGGCTTTGCAGCCAAAGGCCTTGGCAAAATCGGCCGAGTTCGACACCACGCCGTTCACACGGTACTGCGGCGCCGAATGCTCGTTCGACAACGCCTGCAAGCGCATCGCTTCCGGCGTCTGGTTGGCGCACCAGATTTGCGCGTAACCGAGGAAGAAGCGCTGGTCGGGAGTGAAGCCTTCGACCGTCTTCTCGGGATGGCTGGCCAACACGTCGAGCAACGCCATGTGCGAGATGCGCAGACCGCCGTTGTCGGCGGTGTTCTCGCCCAGGGTCAGCTTGCCCTTGATGTGAACGTCGTCAACCACGACGAAGCCGTCATATTCGTTGACGAAGCATTCTTCCAGTTTGTTGAACTGTTCCTTGTCCTTGGGAGTCCACCAGTCGCGAAGGTTGCCGTCGGCGTCGAACTGGCTGCCTTCGTCGTCGAACCCGTGGGTGAGTTCGTGACCGATGACCACGCCGATGCTGCCGAAGTTGGTGGAATCGTCGGCCCTGTAGTCATAGAACGGCGGCTGGAGGATGCCAGCCGGGAAGTTCACATTGTTTTCCAGCGGATTGTAATAGGCGTTGACGGTGGGAGGAGTCATGCCCCACTCGTTGCGGTCCACCGGCTGGCCTATCTTTTTCAGCTGCCGGTTGAACTCGAACTGGTTGGCACGCGCGGAATTGCCCATGGCGTCGCCACGAACAATTTTCAGATTGGTGTAATCGCGCCACTGGTTGGGATAACCAATCTTGTTATCAATGCGTGACAGCTTCTCGAGCGCCTGTTTCTTGGTATCGGGCGTCATCCACGACAAGTCGGTGATGTCGGTCTTGAGCGCGGCTTCCAACTCGTGGACCATTTGCAGCGTCTTCGCCTTGGCTTCAGGCGGAAAGGTTTCAGCGACGTAGGCCTGGCCCAGCGCTTCGCCAAGGTCGTTGTCGGTGTACTCGACGCAACGTTTCCAGCGCGGACGGAGTTCCTTGGCGCCACGCAGCGTCTTGCCATAGAAGTTGAAATTCTCTTCGACAAACGCGTTGGGAAGCATGGGGACCGCGGCGCGCAAGGTCTGCCAGCGCATGTACGTCTTCACCGTATCCAGATCGTTGTGGGCGATCAGCTCGTCCATCGCCTTCACGAAGTCGGGCATGGCGACGTTCAGGCTGTCGAACGTGGGCGGCTGAATGCTGGTGATGTACTGGTTCCAGGCGAAGTCGGGCGTCATCTTCTGCAAATCGGCCACGCTCATCTTGTGATAGAGCTTGGTGGGATCGCGTTGTTCGGTGCGGTTGAGCGACCCCTTCGCCAGGTCCGTTTCGACTTTCATGACGGTCTTGGCATCGGCAGCGGCCTTGGCAGCCGGTTCGCCGTAAAGCTCGAACATCTTCGCGATGTGCTGTTCCAGCTTCTGGCGCAGCTCGACCGACTTGGGGTCGTCTTTGAAATAGTAGTCCTTGTCGGGTAGCGACAATCCGCCCTGTCCGGCGGTGGCGATGTCTACCTTGGAGTCCTTGAAGTCAGGCTCAGCGCCGAAGTCGAAGAATACTTTGACGCCGGCGCGATGCAGCCCACCGAGCACTGCGGGGACGTCGGACTTGTTCTTCATGCCGTTGATGCTGTCCATGTAGGGCTTGAGCGGCGCAGTGCCCTTGGCTTCGATAGCGGCTTCGTCCATGCAGGAGTAGTAGTAGTCGCCGATCTTCTGGTTGACCGCGTCACGTTGCGGGTTGTCAGCCGACTGCTTGTCGAGAATGCCGCGCAGGACAGTCTGATTGCGTTCGTGCAGTTCGTTGAAGCGTCCCCAGCTCGACTGATCGGGTGGGATGGGATTGTTCTTCAGCCACGTGCCGCAGGCGTAGTGGTAGAAGTCGTCGCAGGGATCGACGGATTTGTCGATCGCGGTGAGGTCAAAGCTCTTCGGCTCTTTCGCCGGAGCGCTGGGTGAGTTTTGTGCCAGGGCAAACGTCGCGGCCAACAAAATGATGCCAGCCAGTAAGAGAGTTCGTTTCATGGATACCTCACTCGGAGATTAGGCGGACAGCTCCCGCTGCACCCATATGGAGTACGCGGCAGCGGGGCCCGCAGTTCAAAAGTCGTTTCAGTTGCTGCAACCCAAGTTCAAGGAGAGTCCCGCCAGTGCAACCCGTACGGGCGGACTTCCGCTCAAAATCGATTCCTACCAAACGCGGCAGGCGTTCGCGCTGACCATCGGCTGACCTTCTTTGCAGCCCCATGCCTTCTGGAATGCCGCGGAATTCTGCACGGCCCCATTGACGCGCCACTCGCCCGGCGAGTGCGGATCGGTGAGGGCGCGCTTGCGGGCTTCCTGGTCGGTGACGTTCTGGCACCAAACCTGGCCGTACGCCAGAAAGAAGCGCTGCGGCGGCGTATAGCCGTCAATCGGCTTTACTGCCGTGTTGCCGAGAATTTCGGTCAGCGCCATGTAGGCGAGCTTGAGGCCGCCGTTGTCGGCGGTGTTCTCGCCGAGCGTGAGCTTTCCGTTCAGCTTGACTTCGCCCTTGTCGTCTTTGACAGCCACGAAGCTCGAATACTCGTTGGCGGTGCACTCGGCGCGCTCGTCGAATTGTTTGCCATCTTCCGCCGTCCACCAGTCGCGGTAGTTGCCCTGCGCGTCGAACTTGCGGCCCTGGTCGTCGAAGCCGTGCGTCAGCTCGTGACCGATGACCACGCCGATCGCGCCGTAGTTCACGGCATCGTCCATCGAGGCCCCATAGAACGGAGGCTGCAGAATTCCGGCCGGGAAATTGATGTCGTTCATCGGCGGGCGGTAATAGGCATTCACCGTCGGCGGAGTCATGCTCCAATCTTTGCGGTCAGTAGGCTTGTCGATCTTGTTGTACTGGCGGTTGACTTCGAAAGCGGCAGCGCGCTCTACGTTTCCAGCATAGTCGTCGGAGACGATGGTCACGCTGCTATAGTCGCGCCATTTGTCCGGATAGCCGATGTTGTTGACGATCGTGTTCAGCTTCTCGTAGGCCTGCTTTTTGGTGGTGTCCGACATCCAGCTCAGGTCGGCGATGTCCTGATGCATGGCCTTCTCGATGGCGTTCACCATCGTCAGGGTCCGCTCTTTGCCCTCGGCGCCGAACATCTTGTCCACGTAGAGCTGGCCGAGCGCCATCCCTAGATTCCTGTCGGTGGCCTTGACACAGCGTTTCCAGCGCGGCTCCTGCTGCTGCTGGCCTGACATGTACTTGCCATTGAACTCGAAGTCTTCCTCGACGAAGGCCTTGGTCAGAAATGGAGCGTAGCTGCTAATGGTCTTCCAGCGAAGATAGGTCTTCCAGTCTGCGAGTGAGACGCTATTGAGCTGGGCGTTGACCTGCTTGAAGAACTCGGGGTTGCCGACGTTGAGCGAGGAGAATTTCGGCGAGCCGTTGCTGGCGAAGTAAGCCGCGAGGTCGAAGTTGGGCGCGGCCGCAGCGATTTCGGCCACGGTCATCTTGTGATCGCGGTTCTTGGGATTGCGAAGTTCGGTGCGATCCATTGAGGCCTGCGCGAGCCCGGTCTCGACCGCGAGCACGGTCTTGGCTTCGGCGGCAGCGGCCTCGGGTTTATCGCCCGCGAGTTCAAACATGTTCTGGACGTGCTTCAAGTATTCCTGCCGCGTCTCCACGGACTTGGCGTCGTCCTTGATGTAGTAATCGCGATCGGGAAGCGTAATGCCACCCTGGTCGATATACGCGATCGTAGCCATGGAGTCATGCATGTCGGGCTGGCCGTAGAAAGCAAATATCGCCGGTGTCGCGCGCTGATGCATGTAAGCGACCTGCTTCATCAACCCAGCTTTCGAGTTGATGGCGTCGATCCGCGCCAGTTCTGGCTGCAGAGGGGCTGTGCCTTTGGTTTCGATGGTCGCCTCGTCCATGCAGGAAGAATAGAAGGCGCCTACCTTCTTTTCTGTGGGAGTGTGCTGGCCGGGGGTCTGGGTCTGCACCAGAATGTCACGCAACACGTAGAGATTTTGCTCCGCCAATCCATCGAAGCGTCCCCAGCGCGACTTGTCGGGGGGCACCGGATTATTCTTCATCCAGTTGCCGCAAGAGTAGCGGTAGAAGTCAACGCAAGGGTCGATGCTCTTGTCGATGGCCGTCAAGTCAAAGCTGACAATGGGTTTTGGGGCGGGTGAAGTCTCGGAAGTCTGAGCTGAAACCAGTGTGGCGCACAGAAGGATGGCAACGGAAAGAATTCGAAGTGGCATGAGTAAGCCTCGCATTATGAATTGTCGTCGGGCGGCGGGCAGGTGCTTCGCGGGTAGTGCTCGCGTGCGCACTCTCCGCGGCGTGCGGCCGGAAGGAGACGGTGGAACGTCAATCCCCAACCCAACACACTACTACAAACAGCTTATGCTGGGAAATTTGTGGGATGTAAGCAGAGACTTTCGTGGCGAATCGCGCTAGAAGAGCTTCAGGTGGATCGTGAGGTACTTCTTGGGATCCTTGCGGATGGCCTGAATCAGCTCATTGGTCGAAACCAGCATCTTGTCGGCGTTGTTGTAGAGCGACGGATCGACCATGAGTTTGCCGGCGGTGCCTTCGCCCTTGTCGAGGCGGTCGAGAATGGAGTTGAGGCGGGTGATGGTGTCGTCGAGCTTCTTCGCGAGCGCCTCATCTTTCGCCAGTTTGCCCAGGGTGCCCTTGCCGGCGTTGATGTCGGTCATCAACTGGTTGGCTTTGGCCAGCGTCTGATTGGCGTTGTCATACAGCGCGGGGTCTTTGATGAACTTACCCGCCGTGCCTTTGCCCTGGTTAATCTCGTCAATGACCTTGTTCAGATTGTCAACCGCGGTGTTGGCCTTGTTATAGAGCTCGTCGCTGTTCAGCAGTTTGCCAATGCTTCCCTTCTGAGAATTCGCCGCCGAAACGATCGACTGCAACTGGTTGAGCATGTCGTTGGCGCGATTGAATAGGGAGGGGTCGTAAATGACTTTGCCAATCGATCCCTGGCCGCTTTGTATGTACGAAACGATACTGTCGAGGCGCTTTACCAGAACGTCGAGGTTTTGCAAAGTGCCTTGACTGGCGCGCACCACGTCCTCAAGTTGCGGCGTGTCGCGGGTCGGCAACTCGGCATTGTTCTGTAGCGAGCCGCCCTTGGACTGCCGACAGTCAAGATCGACGAACACCTCACCCAGGACACCCGCGGTGGTGAGCGCGGCTTCGCATCCCGGACCCATACTTTCCGCGTACTTCATCGAGATCTTCATTAACACTTCAACGGGCGCAAGCTGGCGCTTCGGGTCTTGAACGACGCGGATTCCGGTCACGTTTCCGATGTCCACACCTTCCAAGCGGACCGGCGCCCCTACGCGAATGCCGCCGGCGTTGTCCACGTATGTGCGGATGATGATCTTTTTTGTAAAAAGTCCTGTCGTGCCCGTCATTAGGAAAATCAGGATGGCAAGGGTGACGATGGCAAAGATGACCGTGAGGCCAACCCGCAGTTGCGACCATCTCACCTGTTTTTCGCTCGGCACGGTCTAACGTTTACCCCTTTTTGGCGCCGTGCTCTACGCCCGCCCGGCTTCGCGCAGAGATGCTCCGCCGCGCGCAATCGCATCATAGCATCCGCGGTTCTGCAGCGTCACGACAAGACGGCCAACGACACCAAGAAACCCTGGCTGCGATCCATCGGTCCCTCTTAAGCCACTGCCCGGACGATGGTGTGCGGACTCATCGGCACCGGATGAGCTGTGACTTCTCCATACCCCGCCTGCTTGTGCATGTCGGCCAGATCGGCAAAGGTATAGGCATCGCCGGCCACCGTGGAAGCGAGCATCGTCATGGCGAACGCCGCCGGCATCGGTGGCGAGACGCGGTCTGGATTGGGCACGAACTCGAGCGTGGCGGCAATACCGCCCGGCTTTAGCGAGGCGCGCACTTTCTTCAGAAGCCCCACGCAAGTTTCGACGTCAAAATGATGCAGGAAGTTGGTGAGCAGCACGGCGTCATAGGGACCAACGAAATCCACATCGAAAGCGCTTCCGGGCAACATGTCGTAGCGGTCCTGCACTCCAGCCTTCTTGGCGTTGTCAAGTGCCACGCGCAACACCGGCGCCCAGTCGAGCCCGGTCACGTGAGCTTGCGGATTCTGTTTCGCGATTTCAATGCCGAACAATCCATGACCGGCGGCGATGTCGAGCACGCGCATCGGTCCACTGCGGCCCTCCAGAACGATCGCTCCCAACGGTCCTGTCATCGGGGCCATCATGGGCGCCATGCTCTCGGCAAATTCCACCCACACGGGATTCTCGGGCTCGACGGTGCCCTCGCCCGGGAGATTAGTCCGTCCGTTGCGAACGATGTCGGCCAGATGTTCGTAGGATTGCAACATCTCGGGAAGCGACAGGAACCTGGCAACCGTCGCTAGACACGAAGGGGAGGTCGGATCAAGAAATGCCGCGCTCGAAGGTGTGTGGCGATAGTGCCCATCATCTTTCACCAGCAGGCCCGAAACCACGAGATAGTCACACAGGATACGAATGCCTCGTTCGGACGCCTTGGCATGTTTGGCGATGGAGGCGATGTCGCCGGGGCCTTGTCCGACGGCGCGGAAAATGTCGAGTTCAATCGCCGCGCGAAGGGCGGCGGTCTTCTGGTGGGCCTGCAGAAGTTCAAAAACAACGGCGGGGGTCAGCGGCCCTGCGGCCCGGGAATCAGGTTGCATGATTCGCTCCTAAAGTGTGCTGGAATGGCAAAACCGGCTCTTGAGTTCGGATGAGTATACTACCGAATTGCTTAAAAGAAGCACTCAGGGCGAGCGTCGCGCCGGTCCGCGCTATCATTATCCACGCAAAAGCCCGAGCTATTGACTCGGGCTTTCGAGATGTTGCTGCCGGGCGCGGCTACTTGCCGGCTGGCGCGGGCGTCTGTGGCGTGCTTTGCGGCAGGGTTGGCGGCTGAATGTAGGCATTAGGTATCGGACCCGTCAGCGCGTTCATCCAGGTTTCAATCGATTTCACCTGCGCCGGAGTCAGGGTGACGCCGCGCTGATGAACTCCCATGTCGCGTACGGCCTCGTCGAGTGTGGCCACGGACCCGTCATGGAAGTAAGGCCCTGTCTTCTGGATGTTGCGCAAAGACGGCACCTTGAACACCATCATGTCCACTTCGTCTTTCGTCACCTGGTAGCGCCCCTTGTCTTTCTGGTTGGGCCAGGGCTTCATGACACCCAGCTTCTGATACGCCTCGCCTCCTACGTAAGGGCCGTTGTGGCACCATTGGCATCCGACGGCAGCGAAGGTGTTGAAGCCGGACTTCTCGGCATCCGACAGCGCCGACTTGTCGCCCTTGAGGTACGCATCCCAACGCGCTAGCGTCACTAGTCCGCGCTCGAAGGCCCCAATGGCCTGCGCCATGTTGTCGTAGGTGATGGGGTCTTTCTCGTTCGGGAAAGATTGCTCAAACAGCGCCACGTATTCCGGCATCGATTTCAGCACCTGCACGGCAACAGAGCCGGAAGGCATCGCCATTTCCACCGGGTTCGTGATGGGGCCTTTTGCCTGATCTTCGATGGTAGGCACGCGGCCATCCCAGAACTGTACGAAGTGGCCCGCTGCGTTGTACACGGTGGGAGCGTTGCGAGTGCCCTTCTGACCGTGGAAGCCGGTGGACACCGGATCGTGCTCCACACCATAGTCGGCCAGCGGATGACAGGTATTGCACGAAATCTTCTGGTTGGCTGACAGTCTGGGATCGTAATACAACATCCGCCCGAGCTTCACTTTCGCGTCGGTGACCGGGTTGGCGGAGGAAGCCATCTGCTGCGGCAGCGGAGCAAACATGCTGAGAGCGTCGGGATTCACGGTAACCGTCTTGGGATCGGAAAACGACGAGAGAAGCACGACGGCAGCAAGCAACACGAAGCCGGTTGAGATCACCAGCCACCGGGAATGACGGGAAGGAAGATGTGGCATAAATTTCTCCTCACTTGGTTATAGCGCCTACGACGGCGGTGCAACCACTTATGTGCCATCTTCCCGCTTCAAGGATAACGAACTCAAGGAGATGAGTCACTCCCGGTTGTGATATCCAACGCCCGGGCGATGGCGAGGCTTCTACAATCCGTGAGGAGGGAGATTCGCCATGAAAGCTGCCGTGCTCGCCCACCCTGCGCCAATTGCTGATCGTCCTTTGCGGCTGGAGGAGATCGCGCAACCGCAACTCGCGCCAGGCCAGGTTTTGTTAAAGGTCCGCGCCTGCGGCGTGTGCCGGACCGATCTCCATATCACCGAGGGCGAGCTGCCAGTACGCCGCTCGCCGTTGATTCCCGGCCACCAGATTGTTGGCGACGTGGTAGGAGGTGCGACGCCGGAGTTGCCGCTGGGCACGCGCGTCGGAGTCTCGTGGATCGGCGGCACCGACGGAACCTGCTGGTACTGCCAGCACGACAAGGAAAACCTCTGCGACGAGCCCACCTTCACCGGATACACCGTCGACGGCGGTTATGCCGAATTTGCTGCCGCTCGCGCCGACTTCGTCTTTCCGCTGCCCGCCGAGCTCGATGATCTGCATGCCGCCCCCTTGCTTTGCGCCGGCATCATCGGCTTTCGCAGCTTGCGGGTGGCCGACGTTCAGCGGCGCGAGCGGGTGGGACTTTTCGGCTTCGGCGCATCGGCACATTTGGCGATCGAAGTGTTGCACGCGTGGAAGTGCGAGGTCTATGTCTCGACGCGCGGCGAATCGCATCGCAAGCTTGCGGAGTCAATGGGCGCAAAATGGGTGGGCGCTGAGACCGACAAGCCGCCCGTCGAGCTCGACCGCGCTGTGACATTTGCGCCCAGCGGCGATGTGGTGGTGGCAGCGCTCAGCAGCCTGCGCAAAGGCGGAGTGGTGGCGATCAATGCTATCCATCTCGACCGCATTCCGGAGTTCGACTACGACAGCCTGCTTTGGGGCGAGCGCCAGATCCGCAGCGTGGCCAACATGACGAGGCTGGATGCGCGGGACTTTCTGCAGATCGCGGCCGAGATCGGCATGCGCCCCAAGGTGACTTCGTTTCCGCTGGATCAGGCCAATGAGGCGCTTTTGGCAGTGAAGCGTGACGCCATTGATGGCGCCGCAGTACTGGTGATTTAAAACGCGACCTTTACCTCAGCCGCTAAAGCGGCCCTGTGAATTGAAGGCTTGCGACGGACGCCTGAGAGGCTGTGAAAAAAGAGTCAACCGAGAAACTCGGCTATTTGTCGAACCAAGAGTCAATAGCTTACGGGCCAAGATTGGGTCGAAAACGCCCAATTACTACCTTGGTTCTTTCAGCAGCCTCTAGGCGTCCTCCACCCGGCTAACCCCAGCAAATGCTACGCGCCCGCCGGGTCCTGCCCTTCGGTTGCGACCCCAAGCTCTTCGAAAGCCTTTTGCGCTTTCTGCGCGTCAAACTTGCCTTCGCGCGCCAGCCGCGAAAGCGCTGCCGTCGCAATCGACTCGGCGTTAATCTCGAAGTGCCGCCGCAGATACTGGCGGTTGTCGCTGCGTCCGAAGCCGTCGGTACCCAACGTGACTAGCCGTTCACGCAGCCATGGGGAAAGCTGATCGGGCACGACCTTCATGTAGTCGGTCGCGGCGATGATGGGCCCCTGCGCGCCTTCGATCGCGGTGAGGATGTATGGCTTTTTTTCCGCGTCGCCAGGATGCAGCCGGTTCCAGCGCTCCGTCGAGAGAGCGTCGCGCCGCAGCTCGTTGTAGCTGGTCACGCTCCACACGTCGGCGGCAACTCCGTACTTCTCCGCGAGAATTTCCTGCGCCCGCAGCGCTTCGTTGAGGATCGGGCCGCTGCCGAACAACTGCACCGTCGCCTCGCCGTTGGCGGCTGCGCGAAACTTGTAAATCCCGCGCAGAATGCCCTCTTCGACGCCTTTTGGCATCTCCGGCATCGGATAGTCTTCGTTGTACACCGTGATGTAGTAGAAGCGGTCTTCGTTCAACTCGTACATACGGCGCATGCCGTCGTGCACGATGATCGCGATCTCGTACACGTATGCCGGATCGTAGGCATGGCAGGTTGGAACGGTGCTCGCCAGCACGAGGCTGTGGCCATCCTGATGCTGAAGGCCTTCGCCCGGCAGCGTCGTACGGCCCGCGGTGGCGCCGATCAGAAATCCCTTGCCGCGCGCGTCGGCAAACGCCCACACCATGTCGCCGATGCGTTGGAAGCCGAACATCGAGTAATAGGTGAAGAACGGAATGGTAACCACGTTGTAGTTCGAGTACGAAGTTCCTGCAGCGGTGAACGACGCCATCGAGCCGGCTTCGGTGATGCCTTCCTCGAGGATCTGCCCGTCCTTCTCCTCGCGGTAGTAGAGCAGCATGTCCTGATCGTGCGGTTTGTACAGCTGCCCCTGGCTGGCGTAAATGCCAACCTGCCGGATGATCGACTCCATACCGAAGGTACGGCCTTCGTCGGGAATGATCGGCACGATGTTCTTTCCGACTTTCGGGTCCTTCAGCAGTTGCCGCAGCATGCTAACGTAGCCCATCGTCGTCGAGACGGCGCGTCCCTTGGAACCCGCCAGCGATTCCGAGAATTCCTCAATCGGCGGAGCTTCGAAGTGCAACGGCTTCGGCGCTCGCTTCGGCATATAGCCACCCAACAAACGCCGCCGCTCGCGCATGTACTTCAGCTCTTCGCTGTCCTCCGACGGACGGTAGAGCGAGCCGTCGCGAGCCGCGGATTCCGGTATTGGGATCTCAAAGCGCGTGCGAAACGCCGACAGCGACTGGTCGGCAAGCTTCTTCTCCGAGTGCGTGGCGTTGCGCGCCTCGGCCGAACCCAGCCCGTAGCCCTTCACCGTCTGCGCCAGGATGACCGTCGGCCCGCCAGTGTGCTGCATGGCCCGCAGATACGCGTTGTAAACCTTTTGCGGATCATGCCCGCCGCGCGTCAGGCGATGCAGTTCGTCGTCGCTCATGTGCTCGACCAGCTTGAGCAGCTCCGGATACTTACCGAAAAACTCCTTGCGGATGTAAGCGCCACCCTTGGCCTTGTAGCTCTGCAGCTCGCCATCGACGGACTCTTCCATGCGCTTCAGCACCAGGCCCGTTTTGTCGGCTTCAAACAGCGGGTCCCAATCACCGCCCCACATGACCTTGATCACGTTCCAGCCGGAGCCGCGGAAGTTGGCCTCGAGCTCGTTCACGATCTTGCCGTTGCCGCGCACCGGGCCGTCGAGCCGTTGCAGGTTGCAGTTGACCACGAAGATCAGGTTGTCGAGCTTCTCACGTGAACCGAGAGAAAGCGAGCCCAAGGTCTCGGGCTCATCGGTTTCACCATCGCCCACGAACGCCCAAACCTTGCGCGAGGTCTTGGCAATCAGCCCGCGGTGCTCCAGGTAGCGCATAAACCGTGCCTGGTAAATCGCGTTCAGCGGGCCAATGCCCATCGAGACTGTCGGGAAGCGCCAGAAATCGCGCATCAGCCACGGGTGCGGATACGATGACAACCCCGGCGTATCGCGCAGTTCGTGGCGGAAGTTCTTGACCTGCTCTTCGCTGATTCGTCCTTCGAGAAATGCGCGCGAGTACACGCCCGGCGAAGCGTGGCCCTGAAAATAAATCAAGTCACCCGGCTCATCGCCATAACTGGCGCGGAAGAAGTGATTGAACCCGACTTCCAGCAGCGTGGCGAGAGATGAGTAGGTCGAAATGTGGCCGCCGATGCCAGGGTCCTTCTTGTTCTGGCGGTGCACCATGGCCATGGCGTTCCAGCGAATCAGGCTCTTGATGCGGCGTTCCAGCTTGCGATCGCCTGGGTAAGGTACTTCTTCCGACGCGGGAATGGTGTTCAGGTAGGGTGTATTGAGTTGGACGGGTACATCAACACCGGTAACGCGGGCGCGCGCTACGAGGGCCCCCAACAGCTCGGCGCCCTTGTTGGGGCCTTCATCGTCCACTACCTGGTCGAAGGCCTCAAGCCATTCGGCCACTTCCTGTTCATATTCCACTTCCGGCTTTACCGGAAACTCAATTACGGGATTGACTGACTTATGCAGAGCCACGGTGACCTCGAACTGGTTTCCGACAAACTCATTCGGAGGGATGGAGCGACACTCTCCGAAGTACGCCGGGAAAAATCGATTTTTCTAAATGCCGTACTAATTAGTGATGCGTTGGTTGCTGGACAGTTTCTTTTTTCAGCGTACGCCCTGGCGCAGGTCCGCATCGGCAGCCCATCCGCGTCTGCGGATCGATCCAGAAGCTTCCAACTCAACCTGTCGAGAGTGAGCGGTCAGGCCAAAGTGAATCGGCGTTGGTTTCCCCACGAAACCATCAACGCGCTCAATGGGTGGATCAATTTTAACAGACGCGTGGTTCAGTTCGCGCATCTGGAGGAGCGCAGCTTCCGGAAACTCGATGGGACGAGAAGGAAGCGGGCAGTGTATTTCCCGCACACTGCTCGGACCGCGAGAACCGCGGACAACCATGGAACATGGTCATCCAGCCACGAGTTGCCCGTCCGCTAGAAGGGCCGGTTAATCTGGGCATAGACCCACATGCCGGCTATGACGAGAATCAGCAGTCCTGAAGCCGCTCCAAGAATGCGGACCACCGGCGTGATATTGTTCATCCGCTTCAGCAACGCCTCTTGTTCCGCACGCAAGTTGGCCGTTGACTCGTCGATGAACAGCTGATCGTCTTCATGCATGCTGAGAGTGCTGCGATAGATCAGGACTATGACTAGTGCCGTCGTTATGACAGCCCAAATCACGCCTAACATCATCATCGGGGACATACGCCACCTCGGTTCGCGTTGAACCGGCCCCTCGTTTCTGGATGGGTCTGTCTAAACCGCCCACCAGTTCCCGGGGGCCCTCACGCCCAATATTATATGCCCCTTGTCCAGCGCACTTGGCAAGTAATTTCATTGCGGGGGTTGGGTACCCTTCCGGATGCCACCTGCGTGGCGTCTACCCACTCTGGTTGCGTCCTTGCATTTGCTGCGGGCATCTAAACATTGCGCCGCTCGTTTCGGCATCTGTTCGCGCGGCGTTCATGGGCCCCTCAAATCGCGGGGTTTGTTATAATCTTTTCAGGCTTTTCAGGAGACGAGAGATGGCAACCACAACCACTGCACCGGCGACGACCACCCCTGGCGTTGAGACCAAGCCCATCAACTTTACCCCCACTGCCATCGCCAAGGTCAAGGAAGTGATGGCGCAGCAGGACCCGATTCCGGCTGGGCTCCGTGTTGGCGTAGTCGGCGGAGGCTGCTCCGGGTTTCAGTACTCCATGTCGTTTGAGAACGGCGCCGGCATGATGGACAAGACCTTCAGCTTCGACGACCTCAAGGTCTTCGTGGACGCCACATCGCTCATGTACCTCAAGGGCGTCACCGTGGACTACGTCGAGACCCTGGAAGGCGCTGGCTTTAAGTTCGAGAACCCGAACGTCAAGAGCACCTGCGGCTGCGGTTCTTCATTCAACGTATAGCGCTCCGGTTGACTCAAACTTTCCAAGCCCTGTCTTCGCGCAGGGCTTTTACTTTGTTCGCGCAACGAAGCGACCGGCTTGGGGTTCGACAACTCTGTGGGACTCGCCTTCTGTACCCCAACGAGTGCTTGCTTATACAATATAAGGTTCGCCCTAAGGTTTCGTCAGTGGAATTACCCGGCAGGAAGGCTGGATGAAGTTTTTGCGTAAACTCGCGATCATCGTACCCGTTTTCGTGTTTCTCTCGATCGAGCTTGGTTGCGGCGGGCAGTATCGTCCGGTCGCCAACCCAATCCTCTCGCACGGCGGACAGCCGCAAGCACAGCACGAAGCTGCCGTGGTCAGTTACAACCCATTGGGCAGTGGTACCGTCACGACAATAGACGTCTCCGGCGACACCAACCTGCAGGTTCTGAGCATGGGCACTGGGTCGGTTTACGAGGCCTTTCAGGGCGTGGTGCAGGGCGCCATATTTGTTGCCAATCGCGATGGAGACTCGGTCAGCGAGTACAGCCTTCTGGGTACGACCGTTGTCACCAACGTCTCCCTGTTCCCGGGCTCTCAACCGGTGGCGCTCGCTTCCACAGTTTCGACAGCGATGTATGTCGCCAATTCCGGCACAAACTCGGTCTGTCCCCATACCGGCTCGTTGAGCGTGATCAGCACGGCTTCCCTCGTCGCTACCAGCACGGTATGTGTTGGGGTGAACCCCGGTCCCATCGTGCAGCTGCCCGCCACCAGCACCGTCTCCGACAACAAGGTGTATGTTGCGAACAAGGGCGATAACACAATTTCCGTGTACGATCCCACGACAGGCAGCATCTCCTCGACCATCACCCAGGCCAACGGCCTGGACCTGAATCCGGTCGCCATGGTGGCCAGCGCCGATGGCGCTTATGTTTTCGTTGTGACGCAGGGCAACGGAAGCACTCCCGGCATCCTGGACATTATCAACACCGCGAACGACACGGTCGGCGGCTCGGTCCCGCTCGGAGTTGGCCCTACCTCGATCTCGTTGGACACTTACCTCAATCGCCTGTACGTCGCCAACACCGGCAGCAACTCCGTCACAGTGCTCGATGCCACCAGTGTGACGCTGGGCGTGACCCCGCCCATCAAGACCCTGGCGACAGCTCTGGTGGGTTCGGCTCCTGTTTCCGTGGCGGCCCTGCCCAACGGGCTCAACTTCTACGTTGCGAACTCCGGTTCCAACGATGTCAGCGTGGTGAGCTCCAGCAGCTTCGGCGTCGTCGGCACGGTTCCGGTCGGGCAGAATCCCGTCTGGGTCGCAAGCGAGCCGTCGTCCACCAAGATCTACGCTGCGAACTGCCGGAAGCGGAACGATCAGCATCATCCAGACGTCGAACAACGCCGTCGTGGTCAGCATGCCTGCGCCGCAGCAGGATCCGAACTGCGATCCCGCGGTCACCACTTGCCCGCTGCAACGCCCGCAGATGATTATGACGCAGTAACGCACACAGAAATGATCAGGCCGGATGCTCGATCGCATCCGGCCTGTTTCATTGCGGCGTTCAAGGCTCAACTCACGTGAACATGAATTCCTTGCTGCGCAGGTCGCGCACCTGGTCGCGCAACTTCGCCGCCTGCTCGAACTCGAAGCGCTTGGCGGCCTCGCGCATGTCGCTTTCCAGCTTCGCGATGATACGCGTCGAGTTCCGCCTGCGACTTGAACTCCGGCATGCCTTCGGCCTCGTTCGTCAGGTCCACGTAGTCGGCAGCGGCAACCGCCACCAGCGACATGTCGAGCGGCCGCACGATCGATTCCGGCGTGATGCCGTGTTCTTCGTTGTAGGCCGCCTGGATGGCGCGGCGGCGATAGGTTTCGTCGATCGCCTGGCGCATCGAGTCGGTCATGCTTGTCGGCGTACAGAATGGCGCGGCCGCTCCAGGTTGCGGGCGCAGCGGCCGATGGTCTGGATCAGCGAGCCCGCCGAGCGCAGAAAGCCTTCCTTGTCGGCGTCGAGAATGGCGACCAGCGAAACTTCGGGCAGGTCGAGCCCTTCGCGCAGCAGGTTGATGCCGATCAGCACGTCGAACTCGCCCTTGCGCAGATCGCGCAGGATCTTGATGCGCTCCAGCGTCTCGATCTCCGAGTGCATGTAGCGGCAGCGCACGCCGACCTCGCTGTAGTACTCGGCCAGGTCTTCGGCCATGCGCTTGGTGAGCGTGGTCACCAGCACGCGCTCGTTGCGCTTCGCGCGCTCGCGGATTTCGTGCAGCAGGTCGTCGATCTGGCCCTTCACCGGACGAACTTCGACTTCCGGATCGATCAGGCCGGTGGGGCGAATGATCTGCTCGACCACCACGCCGGCCGACTTGGTCAGCTCATACGGCCCGGGCGTGGCCGAAACGTAGATCGACCTGGTTGACGCGGTGCTCGAACTCCTCGAACGTCAGCGGGCGATTGTCCAGCGCGCTGGGCAGGCGGAAGCCGTACTCGATGAGGTTCTGCTTGCGCGAGCGGTCGCCGTGCCACATGCCGCGCACCTGCGGGACCGTCTGGTGCGACTCGTCGATGAACAGCAGGTAGTCGCGCGGCACGTAATCCAGCAGCGTCGGCGGCGGTTCGCCCGGCAGCCGGCCGGTGAAGTGGCGCGAGTAGTTCTCGATGCCGTGGCAGTAGCCCATCTCCTTGATCATCTCGAGGTCGAAGCGCGTGCGCTGATGGATGCGCTGCGCCTCCATGATGCGGCCCTGCTTCTCCAGTTCCGCTTCCCACCACTTCAGCTCTTCCAGGATGGTGTCGATCGCCGCGTTCTTGCGCTCCGGCTGCATCACGTAGTGCGATCTTGGGATAGATCGGCAGGCGCGCGTACTTCTGCTTCACCGTGCCGAACAGCGGATCGATCTGCGCCAGCGACTCCACCTCATCGCCGAACATCTCGATGCGGTAGGCGTTGTCGTCGTAGGTGGGAAAGAGTCTCGATGACGTCGCCGCGCACGCGAAACGTGCCGCGCTTGAAGTCGCCTTCGGTGCGCTCGTACAGAATCTCGACCAGCTTGCGCACGATGTCCTGGCGCTTGATCTTCTGTCCCTTCTCCAGGAACAGCAGCATGCCGTAATAGGCTTCCGGCGAGCCGAGGCCGTAGATGCAGCTCACCGAGGCGACGATGATGCAGTCGCGGCGCTCGAACAGCGAACGCGGTCGCGGCCAGCCGCAGCTTGTCGAGCTCGTCGTTGACCGTCGCTTCTTTCTCGATGTAAATGTCGCCGGCGGGAATGTAGGCTTCGGGCTGGTAATAGTCGTAATAGGAGACGAAATACTCGACCGCATTGTGCGGGAAGAACGACTTGAACTCGTGATAGAGCTGCGCCGCCAGCGTCTTGTTGTGCGCCAGCACCAGCGCCGGGCGGTTCATCTGCTCGATGACCTTCGCCATGGTGTAGGTCTTGCCCGAGCCGGTGACGCCGAGCAGCACCTGGTGCTTCTCGCCGTCGTAGAGGCCGCGGGTCAGCGACTCGATGGCGCGGCCCTGGTCTCCGGCAGGCTGATAGGGACTGGCTAGCTTGAAATCCATGGATGGCTCGACCCACTCAGTTTCGCGAACAAAGTTGTTCGCAAGCCTCACAGAACGCAATTTCGGCGAGTGGGCATCTCACGATTATACGGCGGAAACGGCCGAAGCTTCATCGCCCCGCGCCCGCTCCCTCGCTTGGATCATCGCTACCAGACTAGCCGTCGTGGGCGTCGGGATGCCATGCCGCACGCCACCCCGCAACACCGGCCCGGCGATGCCGTCGAGTTCGAGCTTTCTTCCGGCGTCGAGGTCTTTCGCCATCGAAGCGCGCATGGTGGCGGGCATGCCGGAAAAGGCGCGGCACCCTTGTCAGCATCGACTTCCGCGCCCTCTCTCGTGGCGACTGCGCAGGCCTCGCGAACGGCGGAGTCCAATCTTAGCCTTCCACTCGGGATCGGCCAGAATCTCCCCGTTATTCAATCCTGACGCCGAGGTCACCAGCGCGAACGGCTCGAGGAAGCAGAGCTTGGTCCACAGCAACGTCGGCTCGCTGGCGATGAACCTGACCGTCCAGCCCAAGCCACGCAGCCGCTCGACGCAGTCTTTCAGCACCGGCTCTCCGCTAGCCGCAAGGTTCAGCCGCACCGGCGACCGGTGAATGAAACGGCCCGGCGCGCTGCGTTCCGCCTCGACCGCTATGGTCCCAGGTACCACGCGATCATGTCCGAAGCGCGCGCGTAACACGCCGACGTGGTCCACTCCGTTAAGCAGCGGCACGACAATGCCAGGCACGGCTTCAACCGACGCCAGCGCCTCTTCCAGTTGATAGGTCTTGGTGGCGATCCAAAGTACATCGACGGGCTCAATCACGCGGGCGGCGACTTTCGCAGGCGCAGTCATGGTGCCTGCAGGATGTTCGAGCGATAACGTCAGCGGATGCTCCGCCAGTCTTTCAGCCCGCACGATGACGGTGACATCTTCACCGACCGCGCTGAGCCCCACCGCCATCACCCCGCCGATGGCGCCCGCTCCCAGAATTGCGTGTTTCATGGAATTCGGCTCCGACCTGCAATCGATGCAGTCCCGCGAACCTTTCGATTATCCGCCAGAGGTCGGAGAACGTCTGCGACGCCTGACGACGACCTCTGGAATGGCTCTACCGGTCTGGTAATACTGCCGCCGCCGGCCAAGCGATGGGGCCACTTGGACAAATAAGTTCCGCTTTGGTGCAATTTCTTGCAGCAATCTCGCGCCCCCTCGGGCGCAACTCCTTGAAACCATTGTGCCGAAGATGGCATTCCGATTGCTCCTGAGAACTAGCAGTAAAGTCTATCGAATTCTGTGGGGGAATAAGAAAAGTATGCGACGACTCTCGATTTTGTGCGTATTCCTGCTCTTGCTGACCTGCTTCAGCTTCGCTGACACGCTAACAACCGTGCATTCGTTCTCGGGAACCGTGGGTGCGGTGGTGGTGGGTTACGCTCAGCCCGGCGGCAGTAGTTCCTCTGGCACGTTCACCGTATCCGGCATTCCGTCGGGTGCCACGATCCTGTATGCCGGCTACTACGCCGACAATTATTTCAACACACCTTCTCCAACCGCGACATTCGCCAGCAACTCGCTTGGCGGACCGACAGCGTCCTACATCTCGGACCCTAACTACCAAGCTTACGCCTGGAACGTAACTTCGTTCGTCACCGGAAACGGTTCGTATTCCGTATCTTCCGGTTCCTATAGCCAGCAGTATGGCAACTCACTCGTCGTTGTCTACTCGTGGAGCGGCCTGCCGAACGGGGTCGTCCTGATCAACGAAGGCGCACAGGACAATGTCGGTGGCAGCATCTCGACCAGCACCATGTTCAACCTTGCTAGCGGCGGTACCGGGACCCTTTGGGTCGCCACCGGTGCCGACGATAGCAGCAGCACCGGCGAGCAGGTGCTGTTCAACGGGAGTGTGGTTGGCGGCCCAATCGATGCCAACCTGGGCAGCTACGCCAGCCTCCTGCAAATGAGCGTCTCGACACAGGCCGGCGCCAACACCACGATGCTCACCACGACTGGCGACTGGTATGGCTGGGATCTGGCTGTGCTGACTTCGACCGGCAACTCCGCAGTGCCTGAACCGGCATCACTCATGCTGACAGCTAGCGGATTTGGCCTGCTGTTTACCCGGCTGCGTAAGCGAATCCGTTAACCGCACGAAACACCGTGCCAAGCTCGAAGAGCGGCGTTCGCGCCGCTCTTTCTTTTTCCGGGCGCGCCCGCCTGGCTGGCGCCATTGTCCTGTGTCGTCGAGTGCAAAACCCGACGCACTCGGGTCTATAGTCGTTACCTTTTCTATTTCTGACGATCTGGCTTCGGCTGCATTGCCTTTGCCATTTGCTCCATTCTTCCAGTAGGCTGGATTCCCGCGCCCGGAGGTTCCGAACGGATGAGATTCCTGATCGTCCTCGCCATGGCTTTCTCGTTTGCATTAACCCTTTCCGCCCAACCTGACAAAGCCCTCGATGCCCGCCGTGCGCAGCTTCGCGACGCCATCCAGGCGGAGTGGGAGTACACGCTGCGCACGTCGCCCGAGTTTGCGACCTACGTCGGCGACCCGCGCTACAACGATCGCCTGGGCGACTATTCGCCGCGGGCGGTCGCGAAGGAAACCGAGCACGCCAGGCAGCAGCTAAAGCTGTTTGAGGCCATCGACAACACTGGCTTCCCCGAGGACGAGGCGCTCAACCAGCAGCTCATGGTGCGCAGCCTGCGCGACAGTATCGAGGGTGCAAAGTTCAACGACTGGCAGATGCCGGTGAGCCAGTTCGGTGGACCGCACCTCGGCTTCGCGTCCATGCCGTCACAGATGCCCTTTACCACGGTGAAGGACTACGAGAACTACATTGCGCGCCTCCACCAGATTCCGCGGGCGATGGCGCAGGTCACGGCCAACATGAAGCTCGGCATGGCCAACCGGCTGATGCCGCCGAAGTTCCTGCTGGAAAAAGTGGCGGTGCAGGCGCAAAGCGTCGCCGACGCAACCGAAGACAAAAGTCCGTTTACCCAGCCGGTGCAGAAGTTTCCTTCCGGCATTTCCGCTGCCGACCAGAAACGCCTGCGCGATGAAGTCATCAAGGCCGTGAAGACGGAAATCAATCCCGCCTACGCGAAGTTCGCCGCTTTCGTGAAGAACGACTACGCTCCCAAGGGTCGCACCGAGATGGGCGTGTGGTCGCTGCCCGATGGCGATGCCCGCTACCGGTTCGACGTGAAGAGCCTGACCACCACCGATCTCACGCCCGAGCAGATCCACGAAATGGGCGTGAAGCAGGTGGCCGAACTCGACGCGCAGATGCTGGCCATCGCCAAGCAGCAGGGCTTTGCCGACTTAAAGAGCTTCAATGCGCACATTCGCCAGGACCCGAAGCTGCACGGAACATCGGGTAAGCAAATCCTCGATCTCTACCAGCATTACACCGATCAGATGTACACCAAGCTGCCGGAACTGTTCGGGCGCCTGCCGCAGAACAAGCTCGATGTGGTGCCGATGGAGGCATTTCGCGCGCCCGACTCCGTTCCCGCCGACTACTCTCCTGGAACCGCCGACGGCTCGCGCCCCGGCCGCATCAACGTGAACGAATACGATCCTGAGCACCGTCTGCTTCTGAATGCCGAGGCCATCGCCTATCACGAAGGCGTGCCCGGGCATCACCTGGAGTTTTCCATCTCGTCGCACCTTACCGGCATTCCGCCGTTCCGCAAGTACAACTACATTCCTGCTTACTCCGAGGGCTGGGCGCTGTACTCCGAGCGGCTTGGCAAAGACGTGGGCTTCTACCAGGACCCCTACAGCGAGTACGGGCGTTTGGGCAACGAGATGTGGCGCTCCATCCGGCTTGTCGTCGACACCGGCGTGCACTACAAACACTGGACGCGCGACCAGATGGTGCAGTACTTCCGCGACCACACCGCGATGGATGAACCCAACATTCAGACGGAAGTGGACCGCTACATCGCGTGGCCCGGGCAGGCTTTGAGCTACAAGTTGGGGCAGATGGAGATTCTTGCCCTGCGCGAGCAGGCGAAGAAAGAGCTGGGCGCTAAGTACGACATAAAGGCGTTCCACGATGAGCTGCTGAGCGCCGGGCCGCTGCCGCTGGATGTGCTGCACACGCGCGTGACCAACTGGATTGCGAAGCAGAAGTAAACTCCGGCGCTGCGGTTCCACGGAATCGGTGTAGAATCAGGCACTCCCTAAACGTGCATCCGGAAAGGCGCCGATGAGTCGAGCACAATCCTTCAGACCTTCGCCCGGTCGCCAGCGTGCGCTGGATCGTCGCCATCGCCGTCGTATGGCTCGTGGCGTTGGCTTCTACCGGTTGCGCCGTCAAGTTTATCGGCGACTACGACGAGGCCATCGATACCGGCGTCAGCGACGTTCAGCAGCGGGCCGAGGTGTACTTCGGCAAGCTGAAGGCCGACCCGAGCACGCCTTACGACCCAAACTTCTACAACGACATCAATGCGCGCATGGTAGTGCTGAAGACCCGGGCGCACATCCTGGCGCAAAATCAGATCGTCGAACAGCAACTCCAGGAATTGCAGGGGCAGTTCGATCACCTGCAAGCGCTCGACAAAAGCATGAACAGGCCGTTCCCCATAGGCGCGATTGACGCGGCGGAGTCGGCCCTTACGATCAGCGTGGAAAGCATTTTGCGGCTTGAACTCGCGTTGAAGCACGGCAAGACCGCGCCCGATGCCTCAGCCCCAACTAAGTGATCGAAAGTACGTCACGCAGGAGAACACGAAATGTCACTCGACGCCGGAGCGCTGGGCAAACAGATGCTCGCCTCCGCATTGCCGATCCTGAAGACCCACGCCATTGACGCCGAGGGGTTCGCCTCCGTCGAATTCAAAAAGATCGCGGAGACCATGGTGTCGATTGAGCAGATGTTGCTCGTAGGCCAGATCAACCAGCAGCAGGCCGACCTGCTGTTTGACATGCAGAAGAGCGCGTCGCGCAGCGTGCTGCTCACCCTGAAAGGCCTGTCGTTGCTCGCGGCACAGGAGGCCATCAACGCCGCCCTCGCCGTCGTGAAGACCGTGGTGAACGCAGCAGTGAAGTTCCCGCTGATTCCTTAGGGAGAATTCCGCTGACACTAGAGCTGGGCTCACAAGCCCGACTTGGAAGGGCATGCCTTTAGAGGCTGCTGAAAAAAGAGTCAACCGAGTAAACTCGGCTATTTGTCGAACCAAGAGTCAATAGCTTACGGGCCAAGATTGGGTCGAAAACGCCCCAAAATTACTACCTTGGTTCTTTTTTCAGCAGCCTCTTTAGCCCCTGAGGGAACTCGAATTTCAGCTCGCGCGCTATTTACGAGACCGTTTCTCGATACCGCTCAGTCCCAGCGCGGCAATCGATCCCGAATCGAAGAAAGTTTTCGCGACCTGCTGTAGCGTAGCGCGCAGTCCACAGCGCGCGCCTTCGCGATGCTCGATGGCTTCGGTGCTGCGCTTCAGCGCACTGATTTTCGATACTCCGGCGACGTAGCGGCCGTCCCACTTCACTCGAAATTTGAAGTTCTTGTAGGGATCGAAACGGGAGGGGTTGACTGTAAACTGCGCCATGGAAAACCTCGGAGCAACAGCTTGCCACAGTTGCGGGCGATTGCGCCAAAGGAATACCGAGTCGCCTCGGAAATGTCGTATGTTATTTCTACATCATCGGAGGTCCCGTGCTTCCCCGTTTCTGCTTGATCATCGCTGTTGTTCTTCTGGTCGCAAACGTTTCGCTAGCCCAGCCTGCTTCTCCTCCGCTGCGCGTTGCTATCGTCGGACTGGTCCACGGCCACGTCGAAGGGTTCTTCCAGCACAACCTTCATCGCACTGACATCGAAATCGTCGGCATCTCCGATCCCAGCCGCTCGCTCTTCGACAAATATGCGAAGCAATTCAACCTCGACCCCAAGCTCTACTTCGCCAGCCTCGACGACACGTTGCAGAAGACGCATCCGCAGGCGGTGCTGGTCTACACCTCGACCTACGATCATCGTGCGGTCGTCGAAGCCTGCGCCCGCCGCGGCGTTCACGTCATGATGGAGAAGCCGCTAGCCGCCAGCTACGCTGATGCGCTCGCCATCGCCGATGCGGCAAAGCGCGCCAAAATCCACGTGCTGGTGAACTACGAAACCACCTGGTATCGCAGCAATCACGCCGCGTACGATCTGGTGAACGAAGGCTCACTCGGCGGTATTCGCAAGATCGTCGTGCACGACGGCCATCGCGGCCCAAAAGAAATCAGCGTTCAACCTGAGTTCCTGGCATGGCTCACCGATCCCAAGCTCGACGGCGGTGGCGCGCTCTTCGACTTCGGCTGTTACGGCGCGGATCTCTCCACCTGGCTGATGAATGGCGAGCGCCCGCACTCGGTGATCGCCGTGACCCAGACCATCAAGCCCGATGTTTATCCGAAGGTCGATGATGAAGCGGTGATTGTCCTCAAGTATCCCAAGGCAGTTTCGATTATTCAGGCTTCGTGGAATTGGCCATTCGATCGGAAGGATATCGAAGTGTACGGCCAGAAGGGATATGTCATTACGGTGGCGCGTGACGACCTGCGCGTGCGCCTTCCAGGCGAAGACGAACAGACACGCAAGGCAAAGGACGTGGCCGCCCCTTACGACGATCCGCTCACCGAACTTCGCGCCGTAATTCTCGATGGCGACAAGCCCGACGGCCTCACCTCGCTGGAAACCAACCTCATCGCGACCGAGATTCTCGACGCCGCCCGCACTTCGGCGGCGTCCAGCAAGACGGTCGATCTTCCATTGCAGAAGTGAGGATAGTATGGCAGTTGTAATTGGCTTGCTGCGCGGCGTCAACCTGGGTGGGCACAACAAGATCAGCATGGAACATCTGCGCTCGATCTGTATTTCGCTCGGGCTCCGCAATCCGCAAACTTACATTCAGAGCGGGAATGTCGTCTTCGGCACCGCCGTGAGCGATGTCGCAAAGCTGGCTGACCGCCTCGAATCCGCCATTGAGAAGCAGCTCGGCTTTCGTCCCAAGGCGATCCTGCGCTCGGCGGACGACCTTCGCAAGATTGTCAGTCGCGCCCCGTTTGCCAAGCGGCCGGACTTCGAACCTGCAAAGCTCGCCGTGTTTTTTCTGGCAGCTTCGCCGGCCGAAGAAGTTCGCAGTAAGCTTCTGGCCATCAAGGTTGGCCCCGAAGAACTCCATGCCATCGGTCGCGAACTCTACATCTACTTCCCCGATGGCATGGGCAAATCCAAATTGCCTCCCGTCCTCGACCGCACCCTCAAAATGCCCGCCACCGCCCGCAACTGGAACACGGTCAATAAGCTCCTGGAATTGACCGAAAACCATAGCGACTCGAAATAGCCGGCACTTCTCATTCGTCACAGGCTGCTGTGATGCACTTCGCTGCAATCTCCTCTACGACAAGCGAGTCTTGTTCTTTACGAGGAGACACACATGAAGGGCAATGAAAAAGTCATCGAACGTTTGAATGCGGCTTTGAGCGACGAGATGTCGGCGGCCGTGCAGTACATGGTCCAGGCGGAGATGTGTGAGAGCTGGGGATACCACCGCCTGGCCGCGTTAACCAAGGCCCGGGCTATCGAGGAGATGCGTCATGCCGAGCACCTCATCGAGCGCGTCATCTTCCTTGACGCGACGCCGAACGTCACCGTCCCGTTGACTCCGAAAATCGGTGCCACCGTCTCGCAACAACTCGAGTTCGACCTTGGCGACGAAGACGCCGCCATCAAGATGTACAACGATTCGGCAAAGATTTGCTCCGAGGCGGGCGATGCCGGCTCCAAGGACCTCTTCGAAAACTTATTGCACGATGAGGAGCGCCACGCCGACTTCCTCGAAGCCCAAATTTACTCCATCAAGGAACTCGGACTCGGCCCCTACCTGTCACAGCAGTTGCTGGCCGGCAAATAACGCATACCGCGGGATTGACCGGCGCGATCTGGGCCGGCCCCCGCTGGCCAACCCGCGTTCTCTCGAAGCTCAACCGACGAAACTGGCGCCCTTATTTCTGCTGCGCCTGCTTCTTCTTGCTCACCGGCGTGACCGGCGCAGGGGCTTGGCACTTTTCCTCCATCACCGCAATGTCGGTGGCCCGAAATCGCCGCCCCTCGTCGCCCTTCGCTCCGTCCACCCCGGGCAACCTTTCCCAGGCGCCCGTCAGCTTCACCTTCGCTCCGGCGCCCTTTTTCAGTTCCTCGCCACCGACCACTTCCACTCCCAGGCGGTGCTGCATGCTGGTGAGCGTGTACAGATCGTCGGCATCAGGCCCCGCAAGGCACCCAATCACCGTGGTGCTCTTTGTCACCGTGGCCTGCTTGGGAGGCTCCTGTGCCCATGCTATCCAGCAGAACATACCCGCACAGCCAATCGTCATCAGCAGTCGTCTCATTCTCGTGAACCCTATCTAAATCCACGATACGGCATCGCTCCCGCGCCCCTCAACCGGCAGCCGCGGGAGCGGCTCCCTCACGCCTACTTCCCCTTCGCCCATGCCGACGAGTTGAGGCATTGCACCACGCCATCGATCACCTTGCTCAGGCCGTCCTGGAACTTGCCGGCGTCAACAATATCCTTCCCGGCAATAGCGTCCGTAGCGCCAATGGTATTTTGCACCAGCATCATTGCGGTGCCTTTCTTGTCCGCGCCGGATTTCTGTCCAAAAAGTCCCTCAATTCCGGCCACGATGGCCGGTGCGAACGCGATTCCTTGCAACAGCTTTGAAAAAAAGTTCATTTCCTGCTCCTTGAATTTGGAATTAAGTGAATAACGTGCCGCCGAACGGCGGCTGCCTAATACGGATAGTCCACATGCACCAGCGCTGACTGCCGTGAATACTTCGCGGGCGATGAGTTGTCGTATTGGCGCAGAACGTATTCCTGTACCCGCGACAACCGGGGCAATGAAAACGTCTGCGTCGTGTACCGCCCAACCAGATTTCCGTCGCTCGCCGCACCCCAGCCACCGTCCGACCGCCGCACCTCGAACCCTCCGCCCGTAGGAGGCGCCGTGCCCGTGTCAACCCCAATCTGCGTTGCAATAATGCTGGTCACCTGTGCGGCCGTCAGCGGAGCCAGGTAGAGTGACGACGAAGGGCCGCTCGTCGTAAATGGCGTCGGCAGCGGGTCCGGCAGCTTCGTCTTCGCGAATTCCGCGGCGATCGGCTCCGCGGCATCATTGGCAAAACGAATCTGGTATTCCGATCGGTCCAGGGCCAGCGATGCCAGTTGTACATCGACCTCCCGTACGATGGCGCTGAAATTGGCCTGCCTCGATGGTGCCCTCACCTGCACCGAATCACCCGGCCACACGTCGCTCGCCGGCAGGCTGTCGCTGACCACCGAATACGACCCGGACCATGCTTTCTCAACCGAATCGCCCACCAGCTGATAGATCACTTTGTAGTACACTCCAGCGGGCTGCGCCCCAGTGTTGGGAGCCAGGCTCGCCGCAAAGCTGCCGTCGCTGCCCAACTGGACGCTGACCGAGCCAGCCGCCACCGCCTTGCCATCCGACGTAGTGAACGCCGGCCAGGAAATTAATACCGTACCCTGTGCTCCCGCGCCGTCCGCCCGGTAAACGGTGTCGCTAACGACGGTCATCACAGGTCCATTCGTCTGCGCCGCCATTGCAACCGTTGCGACCCACCAAATAAGCAGACAAAAAAACCGCCCCATCGGGCGGTATGCGTTGCGCATATCGTGTGCCTCTCTTTTTCGTCTATCACCGCCGGAATCCCCGGCCATCCTCACGAACCTGGAATCGACGCCCTACCGTTCCGCTGGCTGATAGCTCTTCATAAAACCCCGCACGCTGCGAACGTACACATCAGCGAAGTCCACGACGTCTCGCTTCTCTTCAATTTCCTTCACAGCATCGAGCAGTGACCAGCCCTGCGCTCCTAGCACTGCTAGAGCCATCATCGGTGCCCGGTGTATCCCCGCAGCACAGTGGATGAACAACTTGGCACCCGGGTCCTCAAGGGCGTGCAATGCAAAATCTACGCCCCGCTGGAACAATTCTGCCGGCTTTGCATGGAAATCGTCTTCCGTGGGATTCCATAGCACTTTGACCCCGTAAGGCTCAGCCAGTCGCGTATCGTCAAATTCAATCTGCATATCGATGATGTGGGTGATCCCCAGTGCCACAACCTCGATCATGTTCTGCTCACGCCAGATCCCGCCGCCCACTGCGATTCGATCCGTCACCCAGGTTAGATCCATGCCCGCTTGCGCTCCACCGGGGTGCATCCTCAACCCCACCGCCATTTTACAGTCTGTCAAATCGTTGACTATTCGGTACTACGGTCGCCTAGGAAGTTGCTCTAGCCGACGGCCGATTGCGGGTGCGCGGCGTCCGTGCCATTCTGGGAAAACCGTCCAAAAACACGAAAACCCGGCATCGAGCCGAGTCCAACACTTGGAATTCACGCATTCCGCATTCCCACTTTGCAATTTCAAGATCCAATATAGCATTTTCAGGCCATATCTATACGCCACTTTAGAGATTTATTTCGCTTTGCATTTTCAGCAAGTTCGCGTAACTTGTTGCCTTTTGCAATATTGACACGTAAAAATAGCACGCCGGGTTCGAGTACCGATACGTGGTTGAAATCATTTCCCGAGATGGCTCCTTCGTTGCGCATCCACGCTGTGCGACAATCTCCCTTCCAATCCTTTTGGAGGTCTCATGCGTCGAGTCATCGCTACCGACAGCGGCCCGAAAGCCATCGGGCCCTACTCCCAAGCCATTAAGTCTAACGGCTTCGTATTCCTATCCGGCCAGATATCTCTCGATCCTGCCACCCAGCAGCTGGTTGAGGGCGACGTCGCCGCCCAGACCGAGCGCGTCTTGCAGAACATTACCGGGATACTGGACGCCGCTGGCACGTCCTTGTCTCGCGTGCTCAAGACAACCGTCTTTCTGAAAAACATGAACGATTTCTCAGCCATGAACGAGGTGTACGGCCGACACTTCGCAGCAGAGCCACCCGCGCGTTCGACAGTTGAAGTGGCGCGGCTACCTAAGGACGTGCTTGTGGAAATTGATGTGATCGCATTGGCGGACTGATCCATTCTCGAAGACCTGTCACCCACCAAGAGGAACTAAAAGGGCCGGGCCGGTGCACCGGCCGTGTTCTCTCATCGCTTCGTTACTTCTGGAGAAAGAGCATCCGCACGCCTGAATCAATGTAAATCGAGCCCGACTTCGCCTCCAGGATGGTGCCGGGGCTGCCCATCGAGTACGACACCAGCACAACGTCCGGCAAATACGACTTACCTGGCTCCAGTTCGGGCTCGGCTACGTTGGTCTTCGATGCAGGGGCACGCGCGCCCAGGCCACGGCTGAGTGGCTCACCTTCGGTGGTCCTATCGTTCAGCGTCGCATTCGCGGTGCCGGCAGCCACGCGGTTGGTGCTCGACATCGGGTTACCGCCCGACAGCGTGTCTACGCTATTCATCTGGTTGTGGGGCGCGAGTGTGACCAATGCCAACTCCACCGGAATCTCCGGCCCATTCTTTGGCGCCGCCTTGGTGAACAGCAGTCCTAGCTTTGACGGCCCTTCATTGTCCGACTTGACCTTAACTTCCGTGATAGTACCGACGAGCTTGGTGCCCTTGGGGAGTTCGGTGCCGTCGCGCATCTTGGCCGGCTCGGTAAGGTGCGCAGTCACCACATCGCCCACCTTGACACGCTTCACGTGTACCAGTTTGTCGAACTGGGCAAAAACTCGATTGTCGAACGGCGCTGCTTGCGCTGTGGTCGGCGGAGCCGTTACCGGCGCCGGTGCCTGGCCCAAAGCCACCGCACTCAAGACAGCCACAAAAGAAATCACCGCCGTGCGAGGAATTATGGGATATAGAACGGGATTCATGCTTGACTTCCGTAGAAAGCCGTTCGGTTGTCCGTCACAGCCGCATTGGGGCGGCAATACGATGATAATCCTGAATCCAACCTTTGAGAACGCAATCCCTCCTTCAGGACGCCACGAACTGCGGCCCCAAATGGCTCTTGCTCCTGCTAATGACCTGAAGTACACTTTCGCGGCACCCTCTGATCCCGAAATATTGTTCCTCAAACTCGATTAGGAGACTCAATGACTATCAGAAAAATCGTAGTGTCACTCGTCGTGTGTTTGTTCGCAGTAGCGCTGTACGCCGCCGAGAACCCCAACTTAGGCACGTGGAAGCTGAACGAAGCCAAGTCGAAGATCCCCGCCGGCGCGGGCAAAAATACCACCGTCGTGTATTCCGAGGCGGGGGGCGATATGTTTAAGGTCACCACCGATGGCGTGGATGGTGCAGGCAAACCAGCGCACTCGGAGTGGACCGGAAAGTTTGACGGCAAGTCCTATCCGGTAGCCGGCTCGTCTTCCATGGACGCGCGCGCCGTTACCGCCAAGGGCGACCGCATCCTGGAGATTGTCAACATGAAGGGCGGAAAATCCGTAGGCATGGGCAAAATCGAGATCGCCAAGGACTACAAGAGCCGCACTCTGGAAATCGAGGGCACACTGCCCGACGGCAAGAAGTACAAGGCGAAGTATGTGTACGACAAGCAGTAGGCGACATCTACCATAAATGTATGACATAAGTACCCCGTTCCAGCACGATTACCGGGCTGGAACGGCTTTTCATTTCCTCCGACAAAATCACCAAAGGAGACACGCATGAGCACGGGCCGCATACGACTACTTGTCGAACTCGAGGTCAATGAAGGCAAGCTTGCCGAATTCGAGGACATCGCGCAACAGATGGTTGCCGTCAGCGAGCAGGAATCCGGGACGATCGCTTACCATTTTCTGCTGAGTGCGGACCGCAAGCGCTGTCGCCTGGTCGAGGGTTATGCCGACATAGCGGCAATCACCGCACATTTCGACGGTCCCGCGTTTACGCAGTTCATGCCGCAACTCATTCAGGTCGCTACTCCCGTCCGCACGGAAATCTACGGCTACTCCGGACCGCGTGTGACCGCACTGGCTGCCGCCTTTGGCGCCGAAGTCTTCACAGCTTGGCAGGGATTTGACCGCTAATGGCAGTGCTGTACCCAGGCTTCATCGAGCGAGCCGCAACGGTTCCAGCATGAGAAACGACGCGGACTCGAAGGCTCGCATAGCACCGAGGTGGTGAACTGAGCCACTGAATCCGCTGAAACGTGGGCTGGCCAGCATCCACGTTGGCCTCATTGCTTTCCACGCCAATTCCAACCATACTCCACTTATCCTTACCAACTATTCATCGGGATGAGCACTACCCTTCGTGCGCTGCCATGCGGACGTGTGCGGCAAATGCGATAAACGAATCAGCCAAACGGCTTCAAATTAAACAGGGGAGGAAATAAAGAATGACAGAGAAAGTCACGAAGGCACTCGGAGTGATGTGCACTGTGGTGCTGGTGGCGGCTTGGGGAATCCCCATGAGCGCCCAGAGCGAAGTCAAGGAAAAGCCGCCGATGTACTCCTACGTGGGGAATTGGGCGATCCCGCGGGCGCAGTGGACGGAGATGGATAAGTCCGCTGCGGCAGACGATGCCATCCTGCAAAAAGCACTGTCCAACGGAACGATCATCGGCTATGGCAACGAGCGCACGATCGTCCATCAAAGCGACGGGATGACCCACGATGATTGGTGGTCGTCGATGTCCATGGCCGGGTTGATGAACGTACTCGACGAATTCTACAAATCGGGAAATTCGACGACGCCCGCACTCGAGAGTGCCACCAAACACACGGACACCATCTACGTGAGCCGCTACTACAACTACAAGTCCGGATCGTGGAAGGGGTTGTATGGACACGGCTCGGTGTATCGTTTGAAGGCGGACGCTCCAGATGACGCGATTGAAGTTGTGGCGAAGAACATTGTTGGCCCGCTGATGGAGAAGATGCTGGCGGACGGCACGATCTATGAGTGGGAAATCGACACCGAGGCCATTCACACCGAAGCGCCCGGGATGTTCTTCATCTACTACCTGTGCTCGAATTCCGAGTGCCTGGACAAGGTAAACGCCGGTCTGCGGGAAGCTGGAAAGGCCAGCCCACTGCGTGGCCCTGCCATGTATTCCATGGTCGACTACACCACCCACCGCGATGTGCTGCTCCGCAGCAACGTGACTTACAAGTAGACCTTCAGCCCGTAGATCACAGAAATCCCCGTCTCAGCTTTGTCCCTGAGGCGGGAGTTTTTTTGTGAGACGATACAACAGTACGGAGTTCCCCATGCCTCTCGACTACCTGCTCAAGACCGAACCCTCGGAGTACTCGTTCGAGGACTTACAGCGCGATAAGACAACTACCTGGGATGGCGTCACTAACACCACCGCGGTGAAGCATCTTCGCGAGATGCAGTCGGGCGCGCGACTCGTCATCTACGAAACCGGAGGCCGGAGTTTGGCGGTGGGGACCGCGTCCGTCGTCTCTGTTGATGCTGCGGACCCGAAGAAGCCGGCGGTGAAGATCAAAGTCGGAAAGCCGCTCACCAAGCCGATTTCACTCGAGCAGATCAAGGCCAGCAAGCTGTTCGCGGAGTCGCCGCTGGTGAAGATGGGACGGCTGTCGGTAGTTCCGCTGACCAAGGCGCAGTACAAGGCACTGACCGGGGAGTGAACTCCGGTCCTCCAGTGTTGTAGATTGGTGTGACGAATACCCCGCCCCACCCTCCGCTGCGGGTAGCACGGTGTACCCAGCTGGTCGAACTCAACAGGAGACTTCATGAAGACACGCTCTCTCGTCGTGATGTTCGCGTTGTGTGTGCTCACCCTCACTGTCAGCTTTGCCCAGAATGCCAGCATGGGCACGTGGAAGCTCAATGAAGCTAAATCGGAGATTCCTGCGGGCGTGGGCAAGAACACGACTGTGGTTTACTCCGCGGTAGGCAGCGACATCAAGATCACCACGGATGGCGTGGATGCCGCAGGCAAACCGACGCACACCGAATGGACCGGCAAGTTCGACGCGAAACCGTATCCGGTGACGGGCGATCCGAATGTGACCTACCGCGCATATAAGGCGAAAGGCGAGCGCACACTATTGCCTGCCAACATGATGGGCGACAAAACCGTGAGCAATGGCAAGATCCAGATCGCAAAGGATGGCAAAAGCCGCACGCTCGAAATGAACTACTTTTCGTGGGAAGGCACGAAAAAGAAGAAGACACACGCGAAGTACGTTTACGAGAAACAGTAGGCGGGTTTGGCTCCCACGCGCCTGTGTCGTTGAGTGTGCTGCTTAGGCATCAGCCTGTGTCGAATTTGCCAATTTTCGCCAAATTTTCGCTTCACGCGTCATTTGTTTTCAACAGCTTGGACGGAAATTGTTCGTATGTCATTGATTTACAAATGGGTTACAGCGTTTGAAGTGACGTGTAAGGACTTATATCTGCAAATTTTTGCACAGGCATCTACTTCGCGTACGGATTCGTATTTCAAAGAACCCTCGAAAACGGTGATCGGGACTGACCCGAACCGTTGGCCGCCGCCGGAATGACGACTATCCGGCGCGGCGAGTTCCGCCCCTCTAGGTGAAACTTCCTAGTCTCTTGGATAACGCAGAAGGGGAGTGGAAGTCACGGAAAATCTGCGGCGGCAAAGAAACTAAAGTAACCAGCTGGTACGGAGGGGTTGAAAGGACCTCCTCAAGACCGCTGCGCGCTTGAACGGAGCGATGCGCTATATGCCTACGCTCCCCTCTGCTGAAACTGGTCGTAGCGACGCATCATCTCCTTCGGGATCGAGGGAGGAATAGATTTCGTAGCGAATAAAAGGTCTTTGTCGGCTATAGGTCGGTTCTCGCGTTTAGCTCTGATCGCAGCATCGTCGACAAGAAGTTTCAAATCACTCGCGGCATATCCTTCGAGTTGTTTAGCCAGTAACGCTAGATTAATGTTCGCTTCCCTGAACCTACGTTCAAGGTGAAACCGCAGCATGTCGGTGCGGGCCTCGAGATCAGGCGCCGTGACGAGCAACTTCTTGTCTAATCTTCCCGCTCGCTGCACCGCTGAGTCGATTCTCCACGGTTCGTTGGTCGCTGCGAGTACCAGAATGCGGCGGGTGCTGGCGGAATCTAGTTGTCTAAGCAGCTCCCCGACTTCTTCAACTCTGTAATCACTATGCCCAGCCAACTGCGCCCGGTTAGGGGCCATTGCCTCAAAATCATCTAAGAACAGAATCGCAGGCGCATTTTGGGCAGCTTGATTGAATACTTCGGCAATTTTGGTGGCGGTTCCATGGATGTACGTGTCACCTATGTCTTGGGCAGACACCTCTTTGAAGTAATAGCCTAATTCCTCCGCAAGTTTCCTTGCGATGTACGTCTTGCCACACCCGGGAGGACCGAACATGAGAACCCCGTTGGGAACAGTCAATCCATATCGTTCGAAACTAGCGGGGTCGCGGAGGGGTGCGATCACTTGTTCGTAGAGGATGAGCTTCAGTTGCACCATTCCGGCTACGGCCAATAAACCGTGTCCGTTTGGAGCGGGAGGGGCCGTGTGCCTAGGGCATTGGAAGACGTCCAAACCAGGGCATTCAGGCGCCGAGTAATGGTCCCAGTTTTCGGCACAGAGGGGACAATAATGCTTGTGCACCAGCGCGGTCGGGTAGCACGCTTCGCAATAATACTTGTCCTTAATTTCCGGGCACTCGCCCTCAGAATCGTGCGTGAAACTGCTATTGCAAGTTGAACAAATATGCTTGTGCTCGGGAAGATTGCGTTCCGCGTTCGACAAATTAGCGCGATCTTCGACCAATTGTTGAAGTTCGCGGATTAATAGGCTGCGTCCTGCTTCAGTAATTGAGTAGGTAATCGGATTCGCCAGCTTCCGATAGAGTTCATCAATCCGTTCCTGAATCTCTTTCGAACCTCGAATGCGGTCTCTCTGAAACAGAATCGCGGTGGTGTAGGTAAATTCAGCAGATACTGACTCATCTTTGAAGGAGTACAGTCGTAAGGACCCAATCCGCGAAGCATTTCCATCCACCCACGCGGACGCCACGCCTTCGTTTGGAAACGAAATGCGATCACCGTCTTCCATCGCAAGGGGAGGGCCTAGCTGCGCGCGCAGGACCCGCTCCGGCATCCTCGCTTCAGGAATTTCGGCCGTCATTTTACTTGTACCCCCGAAGGACATATCCTATACCGCGCGTAAGAGGATCGACAGGTGGAGGTACTGAAATGGCTAAGATTGAAGGGCGGTTTTTAGCGCATCGGCTCGACAATGGCAGCGTGCAGATGCAGTTTGTACCCAACCAAGGGGTGGGCATACATACTCGCTGCTCGCGAAAGGCACCGGAGAGGTTCAATCTGACCTCGAATCAGTCTTTGGATTCACACCTGCGAAAGCCGCTGCGGCAGTCGCAGAGCTGGAGGCAGCCGGGCAAGTCGACGTGGCCACTGCCGTTGACGAAGAGAACGCGCGGGCGCTGTTTCGTCCACAGTGACAGTTCGCTAGGGCACCCAACTCTTGTCGCCGGCCGTTAGTGACAAGAGTCGGCCATGATCCGTGCTATCTTCCACTGGTCGGCAACTCTTCCGCGCGTCCATGCTTCTTTGCCGTCTTGGTTGCGGGCGGGGCGTTGCCTACCACTTTCTCCAGTTCCGCGGCGATGGAGTCCACCAGCGCGGCCTGCTTCATCAGCACGCCGCCGGCGATGACGGAGCCGGCGTCGGCGTCGGTCCACTTGTCTTCTTCCATCATTTCGCGGACGGCGGGAATGGTCTTGACGCCGTAGCCGGTATAGGCTCCGGGGGCGTAGATCTGGTGCTTGAACCAAGGACGCTCCTTCAATCCCTCGGTGGTCATGAAGGTGCGCTCGGTCTGCATGAGCTGCTGGTTGATGGCCTTCAAGTCGGGGGAGTCCCACACTGTGGGATTGGCGTCGGCCAGCTTGCTGTAGGCGGCCTTGTAGCGCCTGGCTGCCAGTTCGTAGGCAGTGACGCCGTTTTCCAGCGGTGCGAAGTTCAGGAATGGGCGCCACCTGTTCTTTTGCAGGCGGCACGTATTTCTTGTTGGGATCGGCGGTGGCGGTGAAGACGCCTTCTTCAATCTGGCGATTGCGCTCGCGGGTCTTGTCCTGCTTGTCTTTGAGCTCGGTCTTAAGCTCGCTGACGTAGCGCTTCACGGTGTCGGCTGAAGCCGAGGGATCGAAGGGCAGGAGGTCGGCGTCGGCCATGCGCATGACCATGGTTCCGCCCAACTGTGACAGCGCGCGTTCGTACACGAACTCGGGATCGCCGAAGTGCGTGTACCAGTAGAAGTCGTCGTAGATGGAATGATAGATGCCGCCCTGCGACTCGCCGCCGAATCCAATGTTGAGCGCGGCGACTCCGGCGTGATCGAGGAAGGGAGCGTAATCGCTGCCGTCGCCGAGGGCGCCGATGCGGAGGTCGGCGCCGCGCGCGGCTTCGCGGTCGTCGGGCTTGGAGGCTGCGCCCGATGCGGCGCAACTGCGCGCGCCGCTGCACGGTCAATTTCGTCTCAGGATCTTGAACGTCGCGCGCGACCGCATTCACCACCGTCTGCAACGTGTGCGAACCCGAGGCAAAGAGATAACCGCGCGCGTTCGAGTCGGAGTTGATGTACACGACAGCATGCTGGTTGAGCTCGGCGCCGTGTTCCTCGACAAATTCGGTGGAGCCGAGCAGGCCGGGCTCTTCGCCGTCCCAGGCACAATAGATGATGGTGCGCTTGGGCTTCCATCCCTGCTTCAGCAGCTCGCCCAGCGAGCGCGCCTCTTCGAGCACGGCGGTCATGCCGGAGATCGGATCTTCGGCGCCGTTGACCCAGGCGTCATGATGGTTGCCACGAATCACCCACTCGTCGGGCGCGTCGCTGCCGGGAATCTTCGCGATGACGTCGTAGATCGGCTTGATGTCCCAGTTCGACTTCATCACCAAGTGCACCTTCGCCGGGCCGGGGCCGACGTGGTAGGTGATGGGCAGAGCGCCGCGCCAGCCGTCGGGAACCACCTGCCCGGCGATCGCCGCCAGCAGCGGCTGCGCGTCTCCCCAGGAAACCGGCAGCACGGGAATGGTGGTGATGGTCTTGGCCTCGGTGATCTCGAGGCGCTTGGCGTCTTTGGTCGCGCCGGTGCCCGGAGTCAGCGGATCGCCGGGATAGTCGGTGTCCATGACGCTGCCGCGCTGTACGCCGTCAGAAGGACGGAAGGGGCCGTCAGGAAAATACTGGCCTTCGAAGAAGCCGTCATCACGCGGATCGGAATAAATGATGCAGCCCACCGCGCCATGCTCTGCTGCAACCTTGGGCTTGATGCCGCGCCAGGCGCCGCCGTAGCGCGCGATGACGATGGCGCCCTTCACGGAAACGCCCATGCGTTCGAGCTGCTCGTAGTCTTCGCGCACGCCGTAGTTCACGTAAACCAGCGGGCCGGTGACGTCTCCGTCTTTCGAGTAGGCGTTATAGGTGGGTAATTGCTCGGCGGTCTGCGAAGAAGTGGGATCGACGGCCAGCGGCGGCTCCTGGAGCTTGGCGACGAACTTGGTCGGCTCCAGCAGCTCGAGCTTGCGCTCTTTCGGCGTGGGGAACAGCACGTAGAAGGTCTCGATCTGCGCGTCGAAGCCGAACTCTTTGAACTTGGCGAGCATCCACTCGGCGTTGTCTTTGTCGTAGGGCTGGCCGACGGCGTGGGGACGCGCGCTGAGGCGCTGCATGTTGTCGCGCAGGACCTTGGGATCGGGCAGGGCGCGGAACTTCGCTTCCCAATCGCGCTCGGCGGCGGAGTGCGCCGGAGAGTAGCCGTCGAAGTTAGCGGGGGGAGTGGCAGCGTTGCCGGGTTGCAGCAGACCTAGAACGAGTGCAGCGACAGCAAAGTGGCGGGTCAACGGCGAGGCCTCCGGGACGGAATGCGTGCGAATCGGGGTGAAACCGCAGATTATAGCGCATGGATTCGCCGGAGTAACTCGCCTAAACGTGTGATCGGCGGGGGCGGGTTAGTAGTGCTACTTCAGCAGGCTTTGCAGCTTGGATTGCAGTTCGCCGTAACCGGCCGCGTCTGCACCTCCGTGCGCCTGATAGACGACCTTGCCGCCGCGGTCGAGGACGACGAGGTAGGCATCGTTGGGCTCCTTGTAATTGACCAACTTCTTGAGCTCGGCTTCATTGTGCATCACGGGAATAAAGTTGGAGCGCTCGCTCTCCGGCACACTTTTCTTCATCCCGGAGGTGATCATGCCGCGGATGAGTCGCGGCGCGTCTTCGAGGACCGGCAACTGGTACAGCCATACACCCGGGTTCGTGCCGAAGTCATTCCTTAGGCGCTTCATCCAGGCGCCCGTCGAGTATTGCGAGGCGCGGGAAAAGCCGAACACCAGCAGGGCGACCTTTCCGGTGGCCGCGTCGGGCAGCACCACCTGCTGCCCGGCGAGGTTTTCTTCCTGCAGTCGGGGGAGTTGCTGCGCGGCGGCGGCAATGGGCACCAGCAGGCTGAGCGCAACCGTCAGCGAGCAGAAGATACGGCGATCGGTCATGCGGATTTCAACTCTACTTTTTCTTTGGCGCGGGTTTCGCCGGGGCCTTGTGCGCGGGAGCACGATGCGCGCGCAGGTCCGTCAGACGAATCACGGCAGCCGCTGCCGAGTACTGCACTTCTTCCTTGGGGTCATCCAGTTGCGATTCGGCAGCGGGCAATAGCGAGGTCTCGCCCCGCAATGCAATAGCGTTCAACGCCGCGGCGCGCACGATCCAGCTCTTGTTGTTGGTCGCGGCATTGGACAGCGCCTCGCCGCTCTTGGGGTCGGGGTCTTTCACCAGAGTGAGCGCCGCAGCCGCCAGCACCGGGGAAGTGGTGTCTTTGGTCACCATTTTGAACGCGCCGTAGCCGAGTCCGGCAAAGGGAATGAAGCCGATGCCCTGCTCGAAGCCGAATTGTGCCAGCTTCTTGGGATCGCTGAGCATCTTCTTCTGCTCGTCCATCAGGCTGGCACCGCTCTTGCGCTCGCCGGTGAGGATGGCGTAATAGACGTCCGTAACCGCGGTTATCACCCAGTTCAATCAGCGAGTGCGCCGCGGCGATGATGACGCTGGGATCCTTGTCGTAATAGAGATCAAGCAGCCGGGGAATGGCGGCCTTGGCTTTCATGCTGCCCAGCGCCTGAGCGGCGGCGGCGCGCACTTCGGGCTTGGGGTCGGCCAGAGCTTTGACGGCGGCCTCATAGGCCTTCGGATCGTCGGGCAGCAGTCCGAGCACTTGTACCGCCGTGGTGCGCTTTTCGACGCTGGTGTCGCTAAGTCCGGTATAGAGCACCGACCATGCCTGTGCTTTGGGATCTTTCACGGCGGTCGGCGTTTCTTGCGCGAAAACGAATGTGGCTGTACAGATGAGTACAACGATAGCGATGTGGCGTGTTCCACTTTTCATGGAAGCTCCTTGAGTTTCTATTTAGATGAACTATCAGTTTACGGTAAGCGTAGAGCTGTGAGCGAAGGCTCGACCGCACACTCAGACTCGTTTCCTGATACCACCCGCGCAATTTACAATCGCTCGTACACCGGACAGCCGGAATCTTTGTCTCAACGGGAAACTCACCGTGCCTTCATCCGCTCAGCCACTGCGCTTCGCCATTCTTGGACTCGGCAAGATGGGCAGCATCCTGTTGCAGGCGTTCTGCAGCCAGAATGTGGCCCAGCCTGCGAACATCATCGCCACCGTGAATCACGCGGAACGCGTGGATGCGCTTGCCGCGAAGTTTGGAGTGCAGGTCACCACCGATAACCGCGCGGCAGTGAAGAGTGCCGACATCATCCTGCTGTGCATCAAGCCGCAGACGCTGGGCGAGGTGGTGGAGGAGATCAAGCCGGAACTTCGAGAGGACCAGCTAATTATTTCGATCGCGGCGTCGGTGCCGACGTCGTACATCGAGCAGCGGATCGCGGCGAAGATTCCCGTGGTGCGCGCGATGCCGAACACGCCGTCGCGGGTGGGCGCGGGGATGACCGCGTTCTGCTGCGGCACGGCGGTAAAGCCCAGCGACCTGGAAGTGGTACACCGGCTGTTCGATACCGTGGGCGAAACCATACGCGTGGATGAGAAGCATATGGACGCGGTCACCGGCTTGTCGGCCAGCGGGCCGGCGTACATCTTCATGATTCTGGAATCGCTGGCGGAGGGCGGGGTAAAGGTCGGCCTGCCGCGCGATATCGCGATGAAGTTGGCGGGGCAGACGGTGATGGGCTCGGCCAAGATGATGCTCGAGACCGGAGACCATCCCGCGTTGTTGAAAGACGCAGTGGCCACGCCCGCGGGCTGCACGGTAGATGGAATTCTCGAGTTGGAAGAGGGCGGCTTGCGCGTGACGCTGATTAAAGCGGTGGTGAAGGCGTCGCAGCGTGCGAAAGAGTTGCTGTTTAGCTGATTACAGCATCCCGCCGGTCTTGGTCGTCAGGATGCTCAGCGCCAGTTCCAGGCGCTCAATGGCGGCCTCGAGATCAGGATGCATACTCAAGTCCCCCCGCATGGACGTCAGGCGGCGGTGGGCGTCGGCGACATACTCAGCGGCCTTCGGGTTCTGTGCCGCAGTATCTTCGGAGGCTTTCTTCTCTTCGGCCATGACTCAATCTTAGCGCCCAAGCGGCAACGGGGAAAGCCCAATGTCCGTTTGCTACGGCAAAAGCCTCGCCGCCCGCGCTCCCAACCACACCATGGCAAACCCGACCAGTATGCTGGAGCCCAGATACAACAGCCCAACGCCGAATTCGCCGTCCTGGAGCACGCGCATGGTTTCGTACTCAAAAGTCGAAAACGTGGTGTACGCGCCGATGAACCCGATGACGATGATGAAGAGCCAATGGGCGTCGAGCACGCCGCGTTCGGCCAGCAGGTACATGAAGAAGCCGATGAGGAAGCAGCCGCTTACGTTGATCAGAAACGTGCCGTAGGGAAAGCGCAGTCCCAGGCGCTGGGTGACAAACAACCCCACCCAGTAGCGCGAGACCGCACCGGCAAAACCGCCCATGCCGACCAAGAGATATTTGTGCATTGTGTAGTCCTGTCCGTTCGTCGCCCGGCCTTCCGCAAAATGGCAGAAAAAGCTGGGGCACCCTGGAACTTCTAATTCTGTTGGAAACGCGTGAGAGTTACGGCAGGCACAACTCCCCCAAGCGAACCCTGGTAGGAGTCATCTTCCCCGGTAAGGGGGCGGTTAAGGGTGAACTCCAACACCCACGCGATAATTATGCGGAATCTCAGGTCACGAGGTCAATTTGCTTTCGCATCACCCGAGGTTTTCATCCAGCGGCACGTTCGGGGTAACCAGGTATTGCTTGGCTTTCTCCTGTAACTCGAGCGTCAGCGGCACGCTCTTGCCCGTATCGAGGCTGGCGCGCACCGCCACGCTGTCGCAGGTGGCGATCATGCGTCCGCTTTCGGCGTCGAACATCTGGTGCAGGAAGCGAAAATACTTTTCGCCCACGGCGACGAAACCGCTCTTGATCTCGACCAGTTCGCCGCCTCGCAATTCCTCGAGGAATTGGTAGTTCTGGCGCACGATGGCGATGCGCAGGTTTTGCTGCTTGATGGATGCCGGCGTCACGCCGATGGCGCGCAGCAGGAACCAGGTTGCCTGGTCGAAGCGCGACACGTACATCTGCGAGTTCATGTGGCTGGTGAAGTCGTACTCGGAGGCCAGCACCGCGCCCTTAAACGTGTTTACCCATTCCGCCATGATTTGCGCCTTTCGCTATTCGCTCTACGCTACCAGCCGTCAGCTTTCAGAATTCAAAAAGAGATCCGTGTCATCCGTGGCGATCGCGTGCTTGCTTTTGATTCTCGCCATGAACTCCGCCATCTTCGCCAGAGTCGCTTCACGCTGGTCGCGGTGCGGCGAGTGCCCGCAGTCGGGCAGCATCGACAATTCAGCGCCCGGCACATTCGCAACGATGGTGTCCACCTGGGCGCGCGTGCCGTACTCGTCCTGTTCGCCTTGGATGCACAGCACCGGGCAGCGAATGGCGTCGAGATACGACTCGATGTTCCACGGCGCGAAACCGGGGATCGAGCCAGATGTCGTTCCATGCCCAGAAGGTCGCGTCCACATGCGCGTGGTAGCACCCTAACCTGGCGCGAAGATTCGTCGTCTCGTAGGCGACTTTTGCGGCCGCAATACTCTTGATGCTCAGGTCTTCCACAAACACGTGCGGCGCTTCGAGAATCAAGGCCCGCACCCGCTCGGGATACTTGCCCGCAAAGATCAGGGCGATGGAGCCGCCATCACTGTGGCCGAGCAGAATGGGGTGCGCGATGCCGAGCTTGTCGAGCAGTTCCGGCAGCACGACTTCGCCTTCGTGGTGCATGAAGCTGACCGGGCGCTTCTCTGCTTGCTTGTCCGATTCGCCGTGCCCGTAGCGCGAGTACACCAGCACGCCGCATCCGGTGCGCGCGGCCAGCGCGTGAGGGAAGTCTCTCCACAGCGCGATGGAGCCCAACCCCTCGTGCAGCATGACGATGGTTGGCGCGGTGGCGTCGCGCGGCTCGAGCCAGAGCGTTTCGAGCCGACGGCCGTCCACCACAACTTCGCCGAGTTTTGCTTCGAGCGTCGGGTCTATTGCGCTCATGGTTCCGCCGCTACGTCGCCCCGCTGTTCGCGGAACGACGCTAACGACGCCTCCATCGCTTCCGCCCAAGACACGACCCATTGCGCGGCGATTTCTTCCGGCAACGTGCCCGAACTGGCGTCGTGTTTAACGATCTCGCCCACGCGCCGCGCGCCCAGTTCGGTCAGCAGCGTGTCGAAGCGAATTCCGCCTTCGCAAAACGTGTCGCGATAGGTGATGTCGCCGAGCGCGAACACGCCGTAGGTCACCGCCGAAAGATCGGGCCGGTCGCGCTCGAGGCTGGCAAAGAACTCCTGCGCATTGTCGGGCACATCGCCCTGGCCGTAGGTCGAGGTGCAGATGAGAAATGTGCCGCCACCCGGGAAAACACCGGCGTCGAGGTCGTCCATCATGCGGATGGTGGCGGCGTGGCCAGCGGCCTCAAGCGCAGTCTGCGCCTCCTGCGCCACCATTTCGGCGGTGCCGGTCATGGTGCCCACCAGAATGGTGAGATTCAGCGCCACGCTACGCTCGTTACGTTGAGGACGAAGTTTTTCTGGCCATCGAAACTAACTCTGACATTCGCCGTATTATACGTGTCGATCGGAAGTATAATGCCTGCACTGCCGCGCACACGGCGGCATTCTGCAAGGTGTAGTGCTACGTATGTCTGACGATGGCGCAAGTTCGTCTCGCGTGAACTCCAGTCACGACGCTGCGGCCGACGCGGGCTTTTTGAAATTGCTGGGCGATCGTGTGCGCGAAGCCCGCGCTAGCCGCGGCATGACTCGCAAGATTCTGGCGCGCGATTCCGGTGTGTCGGAACGCTACCTGGCGCAACTGGAAGGCGGACAGGGCAACATTTCAATCCTGCTGCTGCGCGACATTGCGCGGGCGCTCGACATTCGGCTGGAAGCCTTGGTGGTCGACGGACCTCAGCCGTCCGTGGACCTGGTTCATGCAGTCGAGTTCCTGCGCCGATTGCCGACGCTTGAACTTCTGCAAGCCCGGCAACTGCTGGTCAAGCACTTTGGCGGATTCGATCAAGCCAAGCGGCGCGATCGAATCGCGTTGATCGGGCTGCGCGGTGCGGGGAAGTCCACCGTCGGCGCCCAGCTGGCCGAACAGCTCGGAGTTCCGTTTCTACGAACTGGATCGCCTGATTGAGCAAGACGGCGGGTGTATCGCTTAGCGTGATTTTCGAGCTTTACGGACAGAGCGGATTTCGGCGCCTCGAGCGCCGCTGCCTTGATGACGTCGTTGAACAAAATCCACGATTCGTGCTGGCTACCGGCGGCAGCCTGGTCTCGGAGCCTGCGACCTTTGAGCGCCTGCTGACACGCCTGCTACACCGTGTGGCTCAAAGCAACTCCCGAAGATCATATGCAGCGGGTGGTAGCGCAGGGAGACATGCGTCCCATGGCCGACAATCGCGAGTCGATGGAAGACTTGCAGCGCATTCTCGATGCGCGCGAGCCGCTGTATCGCAAGGCCGACGCAGTGATCGACACCAGTGCGGCGGGAATAAAGCAAAGTGTCGAGCAGATCGGCGAGATGCTGGCAGGAAGCAGTGGCAGGTAGAAGTTTGCAGCATGCTTGCTGGGCTTTTGGGTCAAACCTGCACTATAATGCATCTATCTGAAGTGGGGAACCGCGATTCAAGTTGTGTCGTTTGACCGCTTGGCCGCTCGTCTGAGGAGATACTTAACCGCATGCTCAAAGTGAATGATTCGGAATGTGTCACGTTCGACGTGGCCGAGCGGGGAGTATCGCCATTGGCGGCTGACCATCGACGGCCGCGTGGCCACGCTCGCCATGAACGTGGACGAAGACGGCGGCCTGCGCCCGGGGTACAAGCTCAAGCTGAACTCGTACGACCTCGGCGTGGATATCGAGCTGCACGACATTCTGCAGCGCATCCGCTTCGAGCATCCCGAGGTGGCGTGCGTGGTGCTGACCAGCGCGCGCGAGCGCATGTTCTGTGCCGGCGCGAACATTTACATGCTGGGCACGTCGTCGCATGCGTGGAAGGTCAACTTCTGCAAGTTCACCAACGAGACGCGCAATGGCATGGAGGACTCCAGCCTGCACGATGGGCTGAAGTTTCTTGCCGCCATCAACGGGACCTGCGCGGGCGGCGGGTATGAGCTGGCGCTTGCCTGCGACGAGATTCTGCTGGTGGATGATCGCTCCAGCGCGGTGAGTTTGCCTGAGGTTCCGCTGCTGGGCGTGCTGCCGGGCACAGGCGGACTGACGCGGCTGGTGGACAAGCGCAAAGTGCGCCGCGACCTCGCTGATGTTTTCTGCACCAATCCCGACGGCGTGAAGGGCGAGCGGGCAAAGCAGTGGGGGCTGGTGGATGAGATTGCACCGCCGGCGAAGTTTGGCGAGTTGGTGCGCTCGCACGCGCAACAAGCTGGTGGCGCGTTCGACGCGTTCAGCGGACGCGAAAGGGATCAAACTGAATCCGCTGCAGCGCACGATCGACGAGAACGGGTATCACTACCAGTACGTGGATGTGACGTTCGATCGCGCGGCGCGCACAGCGACGCTGACGGTGCGGGCGCCGGAAGGCAAGCAGCCGAGCTACGCTGCAAGAGATTCACGAAGCCGGCGACCAGTGGTGGCCGCTGGCCATGGCGCGCGAGCTCGACGACGCCATCCTGATGCTGCGGACGAATGAGCTGGAACTCGGGCTGGTGCTGCTGAAGACGACCGGCAGTCATCGAGGCCGTGCTGGCAAGTGATGCGGTGATGCTGGAGCATCGCCACGACTGGCTGGTGCGCGAAACCATCGGACTGTTGCGGCGAACGCTGGCGCGGCTGGATGTGTCGTCGCGCAGCCTGTACGCGATCATCGAGCCGGGATCGTGCTTTGCCGGCATATTGCTGGAACTGGCGCTGGCAGCCGACCGCAGCTACATGCTGGCGCTGCCGGAAGAAGAGGAATCGCCGAAGATCGCGCTCGATGCATTCAACTTCGACATGTTGCCGGCGGTGAACGGACGCTGCCGCCTGGAAACACGGTTCTGCGGCGATCCCGGCAAGGCTGGTCCAACTGGAGGAGCGGCAAGGCCAAGCGCTGGGGCCAGAAGAGGCGCTGGAACTCGGCCTGGTCACGTTTGCACCCGACGATCTCGATTGGGAAGACGAAGTGCGCATCGCTATCGAAGAGCGCGCATCGCTTTCGCCTGACGCACTCACCGGCATGGAGGCCAGCTTGCGCTTCCCCGGCGACGAGACGCTGGAGACGAAAGTCTTCGGGCGGCTTGTCGGCATGGCAGAACTGGGTGTTCGTCCGTCCGAATTCCACCGGCGAACATGGCGCGCTGAAGTTGTTCGGCAGCGGATCGAAGGCGAAGTTCAATTGGGAGAGGGTGTAGGCTGGCAAAGATTGTTCGAACCCAGGTTAGCGCCCCAAAAGCGGGGCGCGAACCTGGGGCACCCGAATTGGGAGAGAGTGTAATGAGCATCAATTATCAGGACCGGATTCCGAACAATGTCGATCTGGGCTCGAACCGCACCTTGCAGCGCGCGCTGGAGCACTGGCAGCCGGAATTTCTGAAGTGGTGGCAAGATCTGGGACCGAAGGACTTTCAGGTGGCCGACGTGTACCTGCGCACCGCGACCTCGGTGGATGCCAAGGGCTGGGCGACGTATGGCTACGTGCGCATGCCGGAATATCGCTGGGGCATTTTCCTGAATGAGCGCGATCCCGACCGGCGCATTGGCTTCGGCGACAGCTATGGGCAGGAAGTCTGGCAGCAGATTCCCGGCGAGTATCGCGCCACGTTGCGGCGACTGATCGTGACGCAGGGCGACACGGAGCCCGCGTCGGTAGAGCAGCAGCGAATGCTGGGCCACACCGCGCCGTCAATTTATGACTTGCGCAACTTGTTTCAGGTGAACGTGGAAGAAGGCCGCCACCTGTGGGCGATGGTGTATCTGCTGCACGCCTACTTCGGGCGCGACGGCCGCGAAGAAGCCGAGGAGTTGCTGGAGCGGCATTCGGGCGACGCCAACAAGCCACGCATTCTGGGGACTTTCAATGAGCCTATCCGCGACTGGCTCAGCTTCTTCATGTTCACGTATTTCACCGACCGCGACGGGAAGTTCCAGCTCAAGTCGCTGGCGGAGTCGAGCTTCGATCCTTTGGCGCGCACCTGCCAGTTCATGCTGACGGAAGAAGCGCACCACATGTTCGTAGGCGACACCGGCATCAACCGCGTGGTCCGGCGCACGCTCGAAGTCATGCAGGAGCTGAACACCGATGACCCACAGGCGATCCGCAACGCGGGAGCGATTGATTTGCCGACGGTGCAAAAGTATCTGAACTTCTGGTTCACTTCCTCGCTGGATTTGTTCGGCTCGGAAACTTCATCGAACGCAGCGTCCTATTTCGCCAACGGGTTGAAGGGGCGTCCGGACGAGGCGCAGTACGAAGACCACATCGCCAGCGAACAGTTCTATGAGTTGCAGTTGCCCGACGGCAGCGGCGGCACCAAGACGCGAGCAGATCCCCATGCGCAACGCCATGAACGAGGTCACGCGCTCGTCGTACGTGCGCGACTGCGAAATCGGCGTCAAACGCTGGAACCGCGTGATCGAGAAGGCCGGGCACACGTTCCGCCTCTCGCTGCCGAGCACGCGTTTCCGCCGCAACATCGGCAACTGGGCGGGCGTGCCCACCACTCCTGAAGGTGTGCCCATCACAGCGGAGCAATTTGACGCGCACAAGCACGAATGGCTGCCCGGCGACGGTGACCAGGCGTACATCATGAGCCTGATGCAGGGCGTGAACCAGCCGGGCAAGATGGCGGCGTGGATCGCGCCGCCCGACCGCGGCATCAACAACAATCCAGTGGATTACGAGTACGTGAAGCTGCACTGATCGCGCCGCCACTGCCTACTCGCGGGGCGTCGAGTCCGATTCCCGTGCTTCGCCGCGCGGTTTCGGGTTAGACTTTTGAGCAAGACGCTCGGCTCGTAGTCGCATGCTGCCGCTTCCGTGAAAATGACCCGCTCCCACAATGTCGGAGATCCGCAGAAACGCCACGACCACCATCGGGGGCTACGCACGGTTGCCATTGTGGAGGCGCTCAAGGGCGTTCTGGTGGTGGTGGCGGGATTTGTTTTTGTCGAGGTGATTCGCCGCGACGTTGACCTGCAGGACGCCACGCTGAACCTGCTCTACGTGCTGCACATCGATCCCGACCGCCGCATTTCCCTCGCCTTACTTCACGCGGCCGAGCGCATGAGCGATGCCAACTTGCTGTACGTGGTAGCGATCGTACTGAGCTATTCCAGCCTGCGTTTCGTGGAATCGTACGGACTGTGGCGACAGCGGGCATGGGCCGAGTGGCTGGCCATTGTATCGGGCGCGATCTATCTTCCATTCGAACTCATCGCGCTCATCCGCCATCCGAGCCGCGGTGCATTGGGCGGTCTTGTTAGTCAATATCGCGATCGTGGTTTACATCGCGTGGGTGCGATGGGACGAGATAAAGCAGCGGCAGCGCGGGTCTGGGGCGATACGACTGGTGCGAGACGGGGATTAAGGGTCCACAGTTTCCCGACGGACGATTACGGATTGGCCGCCCACTCCGCTGTTGAGACTCACTATTCCGGCAAGACCTCTAACAGAATCCGCGCCACGTTTTCGCCCATCACGAGGCGGATGTCATCCTCCGACATTCCCTGCTGCAACAATGCTTCGGTGATCAGTGCCATGCCGCTTGAGTCGAACGGCTCGATCACAGCGCCATCGAAGTCGGAGCCCAGTCCAACGTGCTCAGCGCCGACGACGCCGACGGTGTAGCGAATGGCTCGCGCGATCGACGCGGCATCGGTGCCGCAGGTCGCGACGTCCCAGAAACCGACGCCGATCACCCCGCCGGTAGCGGCGACGGCGCGAAGCTGGTCGTCGGTAAGATTGCGATTGTTGTCGCATACGCCCTTGACGCCGGTGTGAGAAACGACGACCGGCTTGGTAGCCAACGCGGTCACGTCGCGCAGCGTGTCGGCCGAGGCATGCGCCACGTCGATCAGCATGCCACGGGCTTCCATTTGCTTCACCCACTCGCGGCCCAGAGGAGTGAGTCCGCCCTTGACTGCTCCTGCCGCTGAGCCGCCGATGGCGGTGTCGGTGAAGTGCGAGGGCGACATCATGCGAAAGCCGGCGTTGTAGAGCGCATCGAGGTTGGTCGAGGTCGCCCTCCAAAGGCTGCGCACCTTCCGTGCCGAGAAACGCGGCTACGACGTGCGACCCTGCCTGCCGCTGCTTCAGGAAGTTCTCCACATCGCCACGGGTGCGCAGCAACACCATCTGACCGTTGGAGGCATCCACGAACTTCTGCAAGCGGCCAGCCTGGTAAAGAGCAACTTCTTTCGGACTGCCGAGGGTTTTCAGCGGCCAGCCTTGCAGAATTCCGATGTACGGAACCAGGTCACTGGTGGCTTCGTTGCGGTCGATATTGATGCCGCGCGGAATGGTGCTGAACACGGTGAACGCCTGAATGCCGACGTTGCCCTGGATCAGTCGCGGTAAATCGATGTGGCCGGCGCGGCTCGCTTGCAGCAAGTTGCGGCCCCACAGCAGCGAATCGGCGTGCATGTCGGCAACCAGCAGCGTTTTGTGCAGAGCCTCGGCTGCAGCCGACACATGATATGGGCCGGGTTGCAGTGTGTGGTTCTGTTGTCGCTCCAGGATCGATGGACCAATCAGGCGCACAACAACCAGTAGCAAACCGAGTATGACGAGTACCGTCAGCAGCTTTTTCATCGCCGCCAGCCTAACACTTGAGGGCGGGAGACGCGTGATTTTCTGGGTGCATCGACGTTTCGCGCCAAGTCTGGACCACTCGACGAAGAGGCCGCCACGGTCTATCGTAATCTCGATCGAATCGAGGTGTCAGTGTGTCCCGCATCCTGCTGGAGATTGTTGCCTCCACCGTGGAGGACTGCCTGGCCGCCGAGAGCGGCGGCGCTGACCGCATCGAGTTGTGCGCGGCCATCGCCACCGGCGGACTCACGCCGTCGCTGGGAACGCTGATCGAAGCGAAGAAGCGCGTTCGCATCCCAATCATGGCGATGGTGCGACCGCGCGCGGGAGGCTTCTGCTACTCCGACGAAGACTTCCACGTCATGCGGCGCGACGCCGACGCTGCTGCTGGAGCACGGGGCCGACGGCATCGTCTTCGGCATTCTGCACGCGGATGGCAGCCTCGACACGACGCGGTGCGGCAAGATGCTGGAACTCGCAGGGGAAAAGCAGACAGTCTTTCATCGCGCGTTTGACGTAGTGTCCGATCCTCTCCGGGCCCTCGACGAACTCGCTGATCTCGGCTTCACCCGAGTGCTCACCAGCGGCCAAAAGAAAACGGCTGCCGACGGGCACCATCGCCTGCGCCAGTTGATTCTGCACGCGAACGGTCGCATCGAAATTCTGCCCGGCGGAGGAATTCGTCCGCACAATGTGCACCAGTTGATGGAAGCCACCGGATGCACGCAGGTCCATCTGACGGCGTTCTCCTCGCGGTGCGATCCGTCGACTTCCAACGGGCCGATCACCTTCGGCAGCATTCCGGGCGCGCCGAAGTCGTCGTATGAGTGCGTGGACCTGGAGGCCGTGCGACGCATGCGCGAAACGCTGGATTACATCGGCGAAACTGAGAAATAGGGGACGAGCATGACCAACCGCGGTGTTCTGCTGGCCGTCTTCGCAATCATGCTTGCGGCACTCGGTTCGCGCGCGCAAACGACACAGCCAACTGCCATGCCGGCAAAAGCAACTTCCGCCGCGTGGACCGACGCGCGCAAGGCTGAGATGGCGGCGAACGTTCGCGGGCAACTTCTTCACGCCTGGCAAGGCTACCGGCAATATGCCTGGGGACACGACGAGCTGCGTCCGCTGAGCAAGGGATTCAAGGACTGGTACGGCACATCGCTCTACATGACGCCGGTAGATGCGCTCGACACGCTCATCCTGATGGGGTTGACCGAGCAGGCCGACCAGGCGCGCGAACTCGTCGTGAAGGACCTATCGTTCGACCAGGACATCTACGTCAAGAATTTCGAGATCACGATTCGCATGCTCGGCGGACTGCTCAGCAGCTACCAGCTTACGGGCGACAAGCGTCTGCTGGCGCTGGCCGAAGACCTGGGCAAGCGCCTGCTGCCTGCGTTCAACTCGCCGACCGGACTTCCGTACGTCTACGTAAACCTCAAGACCGGCGCGGTGCGCGGCGTTGAAACCAATCCTGCCGAGGCGGGAACGCTGCTGCTGGAGTTCGGCACGTTGAGCAAGCTGACCGGCAAGCCGGTGTATTACGACAAGGCCAAGCGCGCGCTGGTGGAGGTTTACAACCGGCGCTCGGCCATTGGGCTGGTCGGCGGAAGCATCAACGTCGAGACCGGCAAGTGGACCGACACCGACTCGCATATCAGCGGCGGCATCGATTCGTACTACGAGTATCTGTTCAAGGCGTGGCGGCTCTTCGGCGATGAAGACTGCCTGCGCATGTGGAAGGCGAGCATCACCAGCATCAATCAGTATTTGGCCGATGAGTCGCACGATGGCCTGTGGTACGGCCACGCCGACATGAACACTGGCAAGCGGGCGGCCACAGAGTTTGGGGCGCTGGATGCGTTCTTCCCCGCGGTGCTGGCGCTTTCTGGCGATATGCCGCGCGCCGAGAAGCTGCTCGACTCCTGCTACAAGATGTGGACCGCCTACGGCATCGAGCCGGAGAGCTTCGACTACGCCACGATGAAGGCGACGATCCCCAAGTACGAATTGCGGCCCGAGATCATCGAGTCCACCTATTACGTCTATTTCTTCACTGGCGACTCGCGGTACTTGCAGATGGGGCAGACCTATTACGATTCGCTGGTCAAGAACTGCCGGACGGAGTCGGGCTTCGCGGCACTGAGCAGCGTAATCACCATGGAAAAGAAAGATGCGATGGAGAGCTTCTTCCTCGCCGAAACCCTGAAATATCTCTACCTGCTTTACGCTCCCAAATCGACACTCGACCTGAACAAAGTGGTGTTCAACACCGAAGCCCATCCGCTGCGCCGAACCTGGAAGTGAGAGAATTCGAGCATGGGCAATGGAAGCCATCACAGGCGAAGGTCGGCGACCAAAACTGCGGTGCAGATTGTGCTGGTGCTTGCCGTTGTGACATTTGGCGGCGCTGTCGTTCACTTTTCCTACACCGCCTACGAGTCCGGCCAGTGTTACACCGCAAATGCTGACTCTTTGTCATACTCTGGGGAGCCGCTGCCGCGAAGGCCCATCGATTCCCGTGACTGCCGCCAGATACTTGCCAGCAGCGAAGAGCATCAACGAATCGACGCCTGTATCGCAATTCTGGCGATCGTCCTCGCAGGTGGCGCGGCTGTGCGCTTGTCCAAGGCTAGTCACCACACCAAGCGGATAGTCCTCGTAGCCGAGGTTGCCGTGGTGACCGTCGGCGTGGCTTACACCATCTTGTTGGCCACCGTCCTGCGGTGAAGACCTGCCCGGGGAACCCTGAAAAGAACCGATTTGGCGGTTGCTTCTACATGCAGCCTCAACTAGCATTCGTGTGGGCGTGCACGCTCCGAGCTGTGACCGGTGACGGTCAGCGAGGGGGTCGAAAACCACTCGCGGAATTCCTGTTAAGATTCCCACGCTTGAGGAATACTGCGGCGCATATCTCAGCAGACAGGTGAACATGGCTATCGGAACACAGCAGTCTTCGCAGACCTACACCGCCACCGACAATGGGCAGAGCTACCGCGGCCCGCTGATCATGGTGACCACGCTGTTCTTCATGTGGGGATTTCTCACCTGCTTGAACGACATTCTTATTCCCCACCTCAAGGCAATCTTCGACCTGAATTACGCCCAGGTCATGCTGGTGCAGATGGCCTTCTTCGGGGCCTACGCGGTGTTTTCGATTCCGGCGGGCTTCATTACCGAACGCGTCGGCTACAAGCCCATGATGGTCGCCGGGCTGCTGACCATGGCCGTGGGCGCGCTGCTGTTTATTCCGGCGGCGAATGTGCCATCGTTCCCGCTGTTCCTGGCGGCGCTGATTATCCTCGCGGCCGGAATTACGGTGTTGCAGGTGGCGGCCAATCCGTACGTCGCGCTGCTGGGACCCGCCAGAACGGCGTCCTCGCGCCTGACGCTGACGCAGGCGTTCAACTCGTTTGGCACGTTCATTGCGCCGCCCATCGGCGGCATGCTTATCCTCGCCACCGCGCCGAAGACTGCCGAGCAGATCGCAGCCTTGCTTCCGGCAGAACTGACCGCCTACCGCATCGAGCAGGCGTCGTCGGTCAAGATGCCGTACATCATCATCGCGGTGGCGCTGATTTTGCTGGCCATCGTCATCGGCCTCTTCAAGCTGCCGCACATCACCAGCGCCGAGGGCGGACACGCGGTGGTGAAGGACGACAGCATCTGGAAGCATCCCAACCTCGTGCTGGGCGCTATCGGCATTTTCACTTACGTAGGCGCCGAGGTAGCCATCGGCAGCTTCCTGGTGAACTACCTGCACGAGCCGTTTATCGCCAACCTCAATCTGGAGACGGCGGCCAAGTATCTTTCGTTCTACTGGGGCGGCGCCATGGTGGGCCGGTTCATTGGCTCGTGGGTGCTGCAGAAGATGCCTCCGCGTCAGGTTTTGGCCGCCAATGCGTTCATCGCGGCGGCGCTGGTTTGCCTGTCGATGGCATCCAACGGAAATATCGCGATGGTCAGTATTCTGGCCATCGGCTTCTTCAACTCCATCATGTTCCCGACGATCTTCACGCTGGGCATCGAGGGGTTGGGGCCGCTGACGGGCGAGGGCTCGGGAATGCTGAACACCGCGATTGTGGGCGGAGCGATTATTCCGTGGGTTCAGGGAATCATCGCTGACCGCATCGGCATCCATCATGCGTTTATCCTGCCCGCAATTTGTTACCTGTACATCGTGTTCTTCGCGATCAAGGGGACACCGAGGAAGCAGGCAGTGTAGTTCCGCGTTTGATTGATTTGCGACGGCCGCAGGCTTCGGTCTGCGGCCGTTCTGTATTTGGGGACGGATGTTCTCGCCGGGCGTGGAAGAAGCAGATCCCTCGACTCCGCCCGAAGCGGGCTGCGGGATGACAAAGCAATTCAGGAGCGAGGCGGCACGGCACGGCTAACCCTTGCCGTTTCCAACATGGGTGGACTAGACATTCTCTACCAGAGGAATGAGTTATCCGGCACACTGTGAGGTCATGCCCCGAGGCTGGAACCATCGCAACGTGGCGGAGGCGCCTGGCAGCGTCAGCCCCACACACAAAACTCCCCGGGCGTCGCCGCTGTGGCGGGCACCCGGGGAGGGAGATTCGTCCGAGATTCTAAGAAGCTGTCGGACTACAGGAGTTTGCGGCGCAGGGTGCCGAACAGCGCGAGGCTGCTGGAGCCGAGCAACAGCATCGTGCCTGGTTCAGGCACACCAGAAGCCCGCACGTCCACTTCGAAATCAGCCACATTGCTGATCGGGTTTAGCTGACTGCCGTCGCTGCCGCCCAGGATCTGGAAGTAGCCAAAGTACGCTCCCAGGGGTGTGGCGCTTGGCACATCCACCGTGAACAGCACTCCCGTGTAGCTACCGCTCGGACTCAGGAAGAGCGGGAAGCTGAAGAACCCGGAATCGTCCACGGTCAGAGGAGCGTCCACGTTGAAGCTGTCGCCATTCAGGTAAATATCAGCCGAATTGGTACTCGGGGCCGCCACCGTCGCCGTGAAGCTTACGGTATTCGGAGCGAACGACGACTGCACCGGGTTGGCCAGGGTGATGGTGATGGAGTCAGCGAATGCCGATACTGACAGCAGCAGAGCTGCCGTCAGTATCAACATGGAGAGTGTGATTAGCTTTTTGCTTTTCATCGTTTTTCGTTTCCTTTTGTAATGGGCTCCCAATGCCTACGGCAGTGTGGCCCTGATGCTAGCACCCCAGCTTCCGCTGGTCGGGCAGGCGGTGTACGTTCCCGTGTACTTCTCCGCAACGCTCGATCCGGAAGTGCCTGCGCTGGCCGGGAAATCGACCGTCACATACGCAAAGCCTCCGCCGGGGACGAGATTGCCGATCGTCAGCGGCAAGGTGGTTGTTGTGCTGGGGATGCCGAGGGTGGCGGCCGTCAGCTTCACATTCTGCGCCGTTCCCGTTCCGTTGTTTACCACCTTCACGGTGGCCTCATACGACCCATCATTCAGTTTGACCAGACTTGCGGTAGTAGTCAACTGCACGGTGCCGCAAACGGTCGTCGCCGGGTCGATGGTGGTGGGGTCGTTCCCCGTCACCGGGCTGCCGGTGCCGCCGCCGCTGACGGTCGCCGAGTTGGTGACCTGAGCGGGAGCGTTGCTGGCAACGTTGACGGTTACGGTGATGGCCGGATAGCTGGAACCTTGCGCCAACGAGTCAGCGCGGGTGCAGGTCAACGTCCCGAGCGTGCAAGACCAGCCGGAGCCGCCGATGGCGGTGGCGACCAGATAGGGAGAAGGCAGCGTGTCGGTGACGGTGGTCGTCCCGAACATGAAGCCCGGCCCATTGTTGGTGACCGTGATGGAGTAGGTTGCGCCCACCTGTCCCTGAGTGAAGTTGCCGCTGTGCGACTTGAGGATCGCGGCAACTGGCAGGATCGAGGTGCAGGACGGATACTTGAACGACGCAATGCGCGTCTGGTGGTTACCGAGACTGCCGTTGGCCTGGCTGTTGTAGTACATGTTGGTGTACCAGAAAGTGCAGTCGTCGGTAGGGTCAACGGTCATGCTGCTATAGTCGCCCCAACGGTGGCAGACTGCGCCACCGCAGTTAAAGACGCCGGAACCTTGTCCCGCGACGATGGTGGTCTCGCCCTGAGGCATGGTGTTGACCGGATCGCTTGCCAAGCGTCCCGAATAGACAACGCTGGGAAAGGTCGCGGTAGCGTCTGAGGTGCTGTAGCCGAGCGCCACGTTGCCGCCATTGTCCGCGGCAATGCTGCTCATCCAGCGATAGACAGTCGTATCGGGACGGAAGATCTGCTGTTGGATCGGGGTTGTGGCAATGGTGCCGCCGGTGACATTGATCTGCGCCCACTGCGGTGAGGTGTTGCTGCTGTTGCTGTTGCGGGTGGTGTGGCTCACCCAGATGGATTCCGCGGAGCCAACCTTGCGGTACTGGTTCCACTGCATCATCCGGTCACCCAGACTGTCCAAGAGGTTGCTGGAAGTTGCCGGAGGCGGCTGTGGAACGATGTTCTGGCCCGGAACGGTGTAGCTAGTCTGCGAAACCACAGTCGCGGCACTGATCGAACCTCCACCAGTACACGAGCCTGCGGTTATAGTGCGAACGTTGAACGCAAAGACACTTTGCGATTCACCGACCAAGTAAGCCGGAGTCGTGGGGGATGGTAGGTTGCTGCCTTTACCCAGCATGGTGACCGGATTCAGCGAGAAATTGGCCGAACCGGTCAGGTAGGCCAGAGCGAAGTTCAGGGGAAGTCCGTTGTACATGTCGTTCTTGCTGAAGCTGGCGACGATTTGTCCCCTGTAGGTGCTGGCGTTCAGGAAGCCGTTGGCAGACATGTAAAGGCAGCCGTCATTCCAGTTACCGAACTTGGGATAGTCGTTGAGGGTGTTGGTCGGAACGGGCGACTGGTCGATGCGGAGGGCATAGTACCACCAGCCGCCGGAAACCGGGTCGCCGGACTTTGATACCGCCATACACTGGTAGTACGGCGCGATTGGGTTGCCACTGCCGTTGAGGGCGAAAGCAAACTGAGTGAGAATCCAGCGGTCGGCGGTCTGATCGTAAACCACGATAGGATCGCCGAAGTTGTTTACGTTGCACGGCGTGCCGATACCCTGGCCCATCCACAACGAGTTTTCCGTGAACGCGGCCAAGCGCGTGCCGGTCGCCTTGTCGTAGATGGCGAATGACTCGTTGATGGCCTCGATGTAATGGTTCAAGCCAACGGCCCCAGTGGTGTCGGGAGGGTGCCCGGCGCCGCACTGTCCGCCGTTACAATAATTGTCCAGATAGCTCATACCATCAAAATTCATGATGGGCGCGGGAGCCTGAGCTGTGGGCGCCAAGGAAAGCGCCGGGGAGTGTGTCATCGCGGATTGCGCCATCTTACTGGTGGAAGGCGTCGGTTCGAACAGTTCAAGTTCGGGACCTTCGACCGCAGGAATCTGAGGCAGGTCGCGAACATCTCCGTCGAAGGAGCTCGGCTGAACGGGAACTGCGGGAACCAGGCGGTACGATTTTGCTTCGTCTGCGGCGTTAGGTGCGGGAACAGACTTGCCCACTAGGCTGCTCTGGACATGACGGTTGCCCGACGGCGCTCCTCGCATGGAGGACTGCGAGGTTGCCTTAGCTTGGGAAGTTGACGATTTGGCTTTCACGGAGGTTTTGGTCGCAGCGGAAGTGCTGCCGTTCGGTTGGTTCTGGTCAGCAAACAGGCCAGTGCTCAGCAGAAGAACGACGGACACTGCCAGCACGAACCGTAGAAGCAGGGAGACACGCTTCATGGTTTCCTCTCTTGATCCTTGTGCCTTGTGGGGCGCAATGTGTACTGAATTGGTTTCTCTCTGCCAAAAAACAACTGCGGCGCGAGAACGAGTTCCTGCGCCGAAATTGCGCGTCACCTGTAGAGCAGGACAAAATATTGCCTTTCCGCGAGGTGACAACTTAACCGCTTGCCAGATCCGGCAATGAGTAACCGAGCACGATAGTACTCTAGACATAGTAATTCCCCAAAGAATTTTTATTAGTAATCTCGTATTTAAACTAAAGTCTTATCCTGTTATGTCACCTAAGTGTCGGACACGGTTGCTGTTGAGTGCTGAGATGTCGTTGATTGATGATCTAATGGCGGGTAGAGCGTTTAAGATCTTAGGGTACAGGTATGCTGATGAAACTTCTTTGCTTTCGAAACTGTACGGTCACCATAGTTGTCTTGTTACTGCTTGGCCTTCTTCTTCCGGCAGCCCAAGCGCAGGCAGGCAATTCCGTACTAGGCCCGGTGGGCACCGTTTGGGGAGGCGATCACGTGGTACTGGAAGTGACTGCGGAGGGTGCAACGCTGGAGTTTGACTGCGCCAATGGGGAGATCAGCAAGCCCTTGCGGTTGGACGCTCAGGGCAACTTCAAGACTACTGGCACGTTTATGCGTGAACATCCCGGCCCGGTCATGCGCGACGGCCCGCCGCCTGCGTCGGCAACCTTTTCCGGCTCGATTCAGAACGGCACCATGAAACTCACGATCACCAGCGGTCCCCAGAACGAAAGTCAGGGTGAGTACGTGTTGACGCAGGGCAAACCCGGACGCGTGTTTAAGTGCAAGTGAAAAACAGTCGCCAGCAGCCGGTTGGCAGTCGTCAGATCAACAGATGCGGGTTCGGTTCGTTGGCAATAGCGGTAACGCCTTCAGGGAGTTGTCCGCCGTTATACTCTGCGAGGCGGTTTTTCCACTTCAAGAAGTCTGTGATGGTCTGCGGCTCGATGCGCACTTCCACCCGCCGCAGGCTGGCCAGCAGCAGGTTCATTTCTTTCATCAATCCAACATCACCTCGGAGATCAACGCGCGCGGGCTTGACGGTGAGGGCAACCTCGCGACCGCGAAGTTCGAGCAGGCCCCAGTGCTTGGGCAATTCGGTTGGCGCGATTGTTCCTGACGGCGCCAGATAGAAGCGCTGGCAACCCATACCCTCGTCCGGGTTGAGGCGGAATGGCTTCGAGGCGTCGGCGAGGAAGTCTGCCCGTGAGACTTTGCACTCCACCAGCACGGACTTGCAGAAACCCTTCCACGCGATGACATCGGGTACTTCGCCGGTGGCGCAGTATTGCTCGGAAAGAATGATGCCGCACTTGTAAGAGCGGCGGAGCCAGTCCACGGCGCGCGCTACGAGTTGCGCGTGTCGGGCTTCGAGCGAGGACTTCGGCATAGTTCTGTTGTAGCGCGATGCGAGCAGCTTGGGGAGTAACTGAACGAAGCCGGGTTACGGTGCGAATGTTGCGCAGAGCGTTACTACGGGGTAATTTTGACGCGAATCATGTAAGCCTCGAGCATCGCATAGGCCACGACTTCCTGAGAGATACCTAGATTCAGAGAGTTACGCATACAAGCCTGAATGGCACGCGACCTGCACTATTCATCGCCGTAAACGGAATATCTCCGTTGGAGGTCAAGTGATGAATCGAGTTAAGTTCCCCCTTCTACTCGCCGTGCTGTCCACGGCGATAGCTATTCAACCGGTCGGTAGCGCAGAGTAGTTCCGCTGCACAGCAGGACCCCGCCAACCCGCCATCGGCAACGCAGACGAGCCCATCCAGTTCGGCGTCGCCTTCCATGAGCGGAGCGATGGAATCGCAAACGTTCACCGGCAAGGTCGCGAAGTCGGGCAGCAAGTACGTGCTGAAAGACGACGCGACTCGCACCTCGTACACCCTTGACGATCAGGACAGGGCAAAGCAGTTCGAGGGCAAGAGCGTGAAAGTGACAGGCAAACTGGACGCGGCAAGCAACACCATTATCGTTGCGAGCATCGAGCCAGGCTTGTAGCAATCGAGCAGTGCAGGCGGGAGACGTACCTGTGGGTCTCCCGCCTGGTCTTTATTCCTACCTCATTCTGTCCCCGCCGAAAAATACCTAGCAGAAAGCTGCCTCGAGCGGCGAAACGATCGCACGCAGGTTGCGATGCGCGCTAGTCGAAACAATCCCTCGTTGGTGGGAGCCTCTTCAATCTAAACGCAACTCACCTGCCAACTTCGTGTTTCAACACGTCATCAACTTTAAGAAAGGGCTCCGGTCAACGAATGCGAATCGCCGGCGTAGCCACCGCGTTTCCGCGGCAATACTACCCGCAATCTGAGATCTCCGCGGCCCTGCAAAGCCATTGGAACGACAAGTTGGATCGGCCGGAATATCTGGACCGTTTCCTGGCGCGAGTTGGGGTGGACGGTCGCCACCTGGCGCTGCCCATCGAGCGTTACGACGAATTGACCGACTGGGGCGAGCGCAACAATCATTGGATCAACGTTGCAGAAGACCTGGCGGAGCAGTCCATTTGCCGCGCCCTGACGCGGGCCGGATTAAGCGAGAGAGATCTCGACGCCATCTTTTTCGTTTCAGTGACGGGAATTGCGGCGCCGTCGATTGACGCGCGGCTGATCAATCGTATGAATCTGCGGGCCAAAATCAAGCGCGTGCCGATTTTCGGGCTCGGATGTGTGGCGGGCGCCGCAGGCATTGCACGCGCTGCTGATTATGTGCGCGCCTATCCCGAGCAAAATGCGGTGCTGGTGGCGGTGGAGCTATGTTCCCTCACCTGGCAACGCCACGACCACTCGGCCGCGAACCTGATTTCGACGGCCCTGTTCGGTGATGGAGCGGCGGCGGTCATCGTGAGCGGCGCAGAACGGGACGCTAGCGGCCCGAAGGTACTTGCGACATCCTCGTCGTTCTATCGCGGCACCGAAGACGTGATGGGCTGGGACATTTCCTCGGACGGGTTCAAGATCGTGCTCTCCACCGACGTGCCCGAGATGGTGCGCAGACATTTGGCGCACGACGTGGACGCGTTCCTGGCGGAACAGGGATTGGAGCGCGACGACATCGCGACATGGATCATGCATACCGGCGGACCGAAAGTGCTGGAGGCTACCGCGGAAGCACTGCACCTGCCGGATGGCGCGCTGGAAGTCTCCTGGGACTGCCTGGCGCGCGCCGGGAACCTATCGTCGGCATCGGTATTGATGGTGCTGGAGGAATTCATGAACCGGCGTCGGCCAGCGGCCGGCAGCTATAGCGTGCTGGCAGCGATGGGCCCGGGCTTCTGTGCCGAGCTGGTGCTGCTGCGCTGGTAATCGTTGGGAGCCAAGCGACTCATGCGTGAAGTGATTGTGGCCGGAGGAGGACCAGCAGGACTGGCCGCCGCCATTGCCGCCCGGCAGGCCGGACTGGAAGTGAGCGTGTTTGACTGCGCGCGCCCGCCCATCGACAAAGCTTGCGGCGAAGGCATCATGCCGGATGGCCTGGCGGCGCTGGCGCGGTTGGGCGTGCGCATTCCCGCCGAACAGGCGTACCAATTTCGCGGCATCCGTTTCCTGGACGAAGCACATTCGGTTGAAGCGACTTTTGCCAACGGCACGGGATTCGGAGTGCGCAGGGTGGTACTGCACGAACTGCTGGTTCAAAATGCTGCGGCTCAAGGCGTGGAGTTGAATTGGGGAGCGCGGGTCACGGGCGTCTCTGGCAATGCGATTGAAATCGATGGCGAGCGGGTGCTGTTCCGCTGGCTGGTTTGCGCCGACGGGCAGAATTCGTTGCTGCGCAGGAAGAGCGGTCTATTCCCTGTACCCGCTGTACAGATGCGCTACGGATTTCGCCGTCACTACAAGGTTGCCCCCTGGACCGACTTTGTCGAAGTGCACTGGGCCGAATGCGGGCAGATGTATGTGACTCCCATCGGCGACGACGAGGTGTGCGTGGCGTTCATCACTCGCGACCTGAGCATGCGTTTCGACGCAGCTCTGCCGCTGTTTTCGAAGCTGGCTACGAGGTTGCAACACGCAGAGATTGCGGGCAGGACCATCGGCGCGGTGACGGCTTCGCGGCGCATGCGGCAGGTGCATCACGGAAACGTCGCGCTCATCGGTGAAGCTGCCGGGTCGGTGGATGCCATCACTGGCGAAGGACTGTCGGTTGCGTTTCGCCAGGCGTCTGCGCTGGCGGCGGCAATGCGCCGCAATCGCATGGACCAATACCAGGCGGCGCACAGCCGGATCACGCGCATGCCCCGCACCATGGCGCGGTTGCTGCTGACCCTCGACGGGCGGGAACGTTTCCGGCATCGCGTGCTGGGCGCGCTGGAACGGCAGCATGACGCCTTCGAGAGCATGTTGGCCATTCACACCGGAGGAAAATCGGCGCTCGACTTCGGCGTAGGCCGGGCGATCCGGCTGGGATGGGAACTTCTGTATGCGTAGCGCGCGGGAGATCATGAGACCCAGGCAATTCCGGCTGGCTGGGTTTTTGCTTTTCGTGACATGCGCAGCGGCGCATGCGCAATCGACGCAGCTCAAGCTGGATGCGGCAAAGACGCGCATCACTTGGACGCTGGGCGACGTGCTGCACACGGTCGAAGGAACCTTTGCGCTGAAGGCGGGCACCATCGTGTTCGATGAGCAAACCGGTGACGCCAGCGGACAGATCGTAGTAGATGCGACCAGCGGCAACAGCGGCAACGGGATGCGCGACTCCAAGATGAAAAACGATGTGCTGGAGAGCGCACGCTATCCGGAGATTGTGTTCACTCCCAAACATGTGAGCGGCTTCGTGGCCGGGAGCGAGAGTTCGACTGTGCAAGTCGCGGGCGACTTCAATATTCACGGCGGAACACATCCGTTGACTCTGACGCTGCCGATCACGCTGAAGGGAACTGCCATTGATGCGCAAACGAAATTCGACGTGCCCTATGAACAGTGGGGCATGAAGAATCCCAGTACGTTGTTCCTGAAAGTGTCGAACACAGTGCAGATCAGGATTGAAGCCGTGGGAGAGATCCTGACCTCGAAGTAGCGGCCGTCACGCTCCAACGCATCAAGCCATCTTCAGTCCGCGGCGCGCCAGCGCCAGCGACTCGCTCCAGAAGGCAGTTGAATGGTGCATCTCGGAGACGATCTGTTCGGCGGCGTTCACGAAGGTCTGCAGCGTCGCCTCATTCGCCACCAGCGGCGGCGCGGTCTTCAGCACCATGAAGTTGTTGCCGCACATCTGGGTCAGGATTTTCTGCTGGCGGAACATCCGCATCACCAGCACCTGTCCAAACATCGCAGGGTGAATCGCTCGGAACGCTTGCAGCGAGATGCGCAGGCTGAGCTTCGTGGGCGTGCGGAACTCGATACCGCTGAGCAGGCCGAGGCCTGGCGTTCCGGCGAACATTTCGTAGGGCGAGAGAGCGGAATTCAGCAGTTCGCGAAGCCTGTTGCCCAGCACGATTGCCCGATCGCCCAGATTCTCTTCTTTCAGCACATCCAGCGTGGCCAGTCCGGCGCGCATGGCCAGCGCGTTTTCGCTGAACGTTGAGGTGTGCACGATGGCTCGCTGCAGCGTACCGTACACGGCGTCGCAGATTTCTTTCTTCATCAACACTGCGCCGACGGGGACGAGTCCTCCGCTGAGGGCCTTGGCAAGTACCACAATGTCAGGCTGCACCTCGAAATGGTGCGCGGCCAAAAAACGTCCGGTTCGGTACAGGCCGGTCTGCACTTCGTCGAGCACGAGTAACGTGCCGTATCGCCGGCATAACTGCTGCGCCTCTCGCAGGTAGCCCGGAGAAGGCACGCGAATGCCGCCCTCCGACTGCACCGGCTCAACGAAGAACGCGGCATACTTGCGCGACTTGAGCTGCTCTTCCAGCGCGGTAAGGTCATTGAACGGGATAGCTGTGGTACCGGCAAGCAGCGGGCCGAAGCCTTCGCTCCAGAAAGGGTTGTCCATCAACGACAGCGCTCCGCAGGTCAGACCGTGGAACGCGGCCTCGCAAAACAGCAACCCGTCACGCCGGGTGGTAGCACGCGAGAACTTGATAGCGGCTTCGACACCCTCGCTGCCCGAGCTACAGAAGAATGCGCGGGTGAGTCCGCCACCGGCCAGTGCACAGAGCCGCTGTGCAAGTTCGCCCGCGAGTTCCGGAACATGGCTCTGCAACATCGCCGGGCCGGAGCGGTCGAGCTCCTGCTTGAGCGCTTCGACGATATACGGGTGATTGTGGCCAGTGTTGTGGACGCAGTAACCGGAGAGAAAGTCGAGGTAGCGCGTGCCGTCTTCAGCGTACAGCTCGCAGCCCTCGCAGCGCTGATAACGCACATTCATGCCCAGCAGGTCGAGCAGGCGCACCCACTGCGGGTTCACGCTTTCGGCATATAGGTTTTGCGTCACTAAAGAGCTGGGGCCCAAGGCATGTCCTCCGGAAACTGGCGCGAGAAGGCGGGAGATTGTCGTTGAAAAGCGACGGCAGGCTTCACGCGGTTAGGCAAACAAACCCCGCGAGCGGACAAAATACTCGCAATCGTAGGCTGCATATGGATGCATTGCTCACCCCGTCGTCGTGAATGCGTCCAAGGGTTCAGTCGGGCTGTAACATTCTCCGGAACACGAGGAACGATTATGCAATGGTTGGGACAGTTGGTTGTTCTTTGGGTCGCGTTGTGCACGTTGGCGTCAGCGCAGGCGCTCATCGGGCCGGGGCCCGGGGCACCACCCAAGCCGGTCAATGAAGCTGAACTAGTGGCGCAGCTTTCCAAAACAATGGATAAGCTGGCCGCCGAAGACAAGTTCTCCGGCGCAGTTCTGCTGGCGAAAGATGGCAAACCCATCTTCGAGAAGGCCTACGGTATGGCCAGCAAGGGTTACGGCGTAGCCAACGGTACTGACACGAAATTCAACCTGGGCTCGATCGACAAGGTCTTTACCAAGGTCGCGATCGGCCAGCTCATCCAGCAGGGCAAGATCGCGTCGATTGACGACAAGCTCATCAAGTATCTGCCGGACTATCCCAACAAGGAAGCGGCGGAAAAGGTTACGCGCAGGCAGATCGTGAACATGCAGTCGGGCATCGGCGACTTCTTTGGCCCGACGTTTGAAAAGTCCGCGAAAGACCAGTACCGCACCATCTCTGATTTCCTGCCGTTGTTCGCCTCCGAGCCGCTGCAGTTCGAGCCGGGCACCAAGCAGAAATACTCCAACGGCGGATACATCGTGCTGGGCGCGGTGATCGAGAAGCTAACCGGCAAGAGCTATTACGACTACGTGCGCGAGAACATCTTCCAGCCACTGGGCATGGACAACACCGACTTCTCGCAGGTGGATGAGATCGTCAGCAATCGCGCCACGGGCTACACCAAGCGGGGCGCAGTGGAAACCGTGGCGTGGCGGCAAAACGTATATTCGCTGCCGGCGCGAGGCTCGTCGGCTGGAGGAGGCTACTCTACGGCGGAAGACCTGCTGAAGTTCGCCATTGCGGTGCGTGATCGGAAGATTTTGAATCCCGCATTTGATGAGGCCGCTCCAGTGGCTCCGGGCAAGCCGTTTGCGATCATGATCGGCATGGGAATCGCCGGAGGCTCGCCGGGAGTGAATGGAGTGATGGAGTCAGCGATGCCCGGTGGCTATACGATGATCGTGCTGTCGAATTACGATCCGCCGTCGGCCGAAGATGTGGCGGCCAGCGTCCGCGAGTTCATGGGGCTGCGGATGAATTGACGCAAACTCGCCGGCCCGCTTGAGGCTCTCTCCCGGTTGCGCAGTGGTACGATGGTTGGCCTTGCCGTATCACTACCCCGCAGACTGGGAGATTGTTTATGCAACGACGCGCGTTCCTCAACGCAGCCACTGCCGCGACCGCGGCCATGGCGTTGGATCCTTTGGCCTTTGCCTCCAACTCCGACGCGAAGACGCCGGTTCACTATCCCGACGCGGCCATCGAAATCGTCGATCCGCGCTTTGCCAAGTACGTAGTGGGCAATGCGGCGGTGGAGCGGCTCTACACCGGCTGCCGCTGGGCCGAAGGCCCGGTGTGGTTCGGCGATGGCCGCTACCTGCTGTGGAGCGACATTCCCAACAACCGCATTCTGCGCTGGCTCGAAGACACCGGCGAGGTCAGTGTCTTCCGCAATCCATCGAACTACAGCAACGGAAACACGCGCGATCGGCAGGGACGGCTCGTCACCTGCGAGCACGATTCGCGCCGCGTCACCCGCACCGAGTACACCGGCGCAATCACCGTGCTCGCCAGCCATTACCAGGGAAAAGCGCTCAATGCACCGAATGACCTCGCGGTGCACTCCGATGGAGCGGTGTGGTTCACCGATCCGGGCTATGGCATCCTCAACAATTACGAGGGACACAAGGCGCCGTTCGAGCTGCCCACCAATGTCTATCGCATTGACCCGAAGCGCCACGAGTTGACGGTTGTCGCCGGCGACATGGAAAAGCCCAATGGCATTTGCTTCTCGCCCGATGAAAAGCGGCTCTACGTGGTGGACACCGGCTCGTCGCACCATCCCGGCTACCCGAAGCAGATTCGCGTGTACGACGTGGCGGACGGCGTGCGCCTCGCCAATGGCCGCCTGTTCGTTGACACTGGCGCGGGCACGGCTGACGGCATTCGCTGCGACACGGATGGGAACGTCTGGGCAGGAACCGGCTGGGGCGGCGAAGGTTTTGACGGCGTGCAGGTCTTCGCGCCTGACGGCAAGCTGATCGGCAAGATCCATTTGCCGGAAACATGCGCCAACCTTTGCTTCGGCGGCGCCAAGCGCAATCGACTTTTTATGACGGCTAGCCAGTCGCTCTACGCACTGTATGTCGACGCTCAAGGCGCGCAGACGCCGTAGAGGAAACGCCGATACCCTACAAATGGCGCGCTGACGATGCACAACGACACGTGAGAGCCGTCACTGACATTCATAGTCCAGATATGTAGCATCGAAATGCGTCTGACTCACCACGCAATCCTGGATGGTGCGGAGGTTTCATGAGTGCAGCAAGCTCAGGCCTTGGCGTATCTTGGCACGAATTTCCCCAGTTCCGGATGTCCAGTGTCTGGAGTGCCGCCTGGAAGATGTTCAGGCAAGACTTCCGGCTATTTGTTTCGATCATAATCGTCGAAACTGCGTTAATCATCCCATCCGATTGGGCGTTGCTCCACGCTCTGTTAGACAGCGGGCGTGCGCTGAGAATCTCTGCCGTCTCCCTCTCGATAATCTGGATGATCCTGATTGGTATGCTGGGGCAGGCGCTAGTGGCGCTATTTGTCTTTCAAAAGTTCCACCGCCAACCAGCGACTATCAACTCCACCCTACAGCGAGTTGCCTCCCGAATTGTGCCTTTGGTGCTCACCATATTCGCCCTTGCGGCTATTTCGGCCGTCGGCCTGCTGGCGCTCCTCATCCCCGGTCTGATTATGATGACGGTCTACTCGGTTGCGATCGCCGCATGCGCCGTACAAGGAACTGGGCCGGGTGAGAGCCTGTCGCAAAGCGCCGCTCTGACCCGCTTCCACCGGTGGCCGATCTTCGGATTGGCGGTGGAATTCTCTATCATCAGCGCGGTGTTGGATCAGGTCGTGCAGATGGTTTGGATCAGGGCCTTGGGACAATCAGCCACGAGCCTTTCTCTAATCGTCATTTCGGAGCTCGTCACAGTGGTTCCGCTGGCTTTCTTTTCCGTTGCGTGGGCCATGGTTTATTGCCATTTGCGGGCCATCAAAGATGGCGAGTTCGCCCCACTTGCACCCTGATTCTCTTGCCTTTCCGACGACGCCACGCTAAGGCGAATCGTGTAGGATTAAAGTTTCGCATGGCGCTGATGATTCAAGCTGAAGACGTGCGCAAAACCTACCGCATCGGCAAAGTCGATGTCGAGGCGTTGCGAGGCGTTTCACTGGCCGTCGAGTCCGGCGAGTTCGTCAGCATTGTAGGGCCCTCCGGCAGCGGCAAGTCCACTCTTTTCTACATCTTGGGCGGGCTTACCAATGCCGACAAGGGCCACGTATCGATTGATGGAGTGGACTTTACTTCTCTGTCGGACGCGGCGCGCACCAAGATGCGCAAGCTAAAGATCGGCTTCGTCTTCCAGAAGTTCAACCTGCTGCCCACGCTCTCGGCGCAGGGCAACATTGACATCGCGCAAGACATCGCGGGGGCCTCGGCGATTCACGACCCCGAGCATATTGAACGCATCACCCAGTTGCTGGGGATTGATAAGCGCATGATGCACCGTCCGTCGGAAATGAGCGGCGGCGAGCAGCAACGGGTGGCGCTAGCGCGGGCGCTGGTGAACAAGCCGGCCATCGTGCTGGCCGACGAGCCTACCGGCAATCTTGACTCGAAGAACTCCGAGATCGTGCTCAACATGCTGCGCCAGTCGAATAAGGAACTCGGCCAGACGGTGCTGATGATCACGCACAACCCCGAGGCAGCCGAGTACGGCGACCGAATCATCCACATGCGCGATGGAGCGATCGTGCCGCCGGACCTCGATCCGCAGTGGACGGGCGCGCAGCACGATTGAGCAGAGCCGCTTTTCGCTCTTCGCCGAGTACCGTTCGCGTCGATCCTTTTTCAAGCGAACAGCGAAAGGCGAAGAGCGAATAGCGAGCACTCAACTGTGTCAGTCCAAGGTTGCAGTTGTTCTTAGCTAGCGACTGGCGGCTCTCCCGGGTTGCCGCTTGATTCACGATTTCGTTATAATCAAAAGACTGAGCGGGAGTAACTCAGTGGTAGAGTGCGACCTTGCCAAGGTCGAAGTCGCGGGTTCGACTCCCGTCTCCCGCTCCAGATTTTTTCACCCTCGCCACGGGCGGGGGTTTTCGCTCTAGCCTGCACAACCCGGCGCGGTACCCAAGTGGTAAGGGAGAGGTCTGCAAAACCTTTATGCGTGGGTTCGATTCCCACCCGCGCCTCCATCCTTTAAGTGATGTAAACAATGGCTTTGTTTATGCGTCACAGATTACTGAGCTATTTTTGTGCTACGGTCTTCCGCGTAATGGAGGGCCTCAATGGACGCGCCGCTGATCACCATCTTCGTCCGCCACTCTGCCGGATGTAAGTACGCCGGGGATGAATTCACCAAACGTTGCAATTGCAAGAAGCACATCCGCTGGTCACAGAACGGCAAGCAACACCGGCTACGGACCGGCTCAAGATCGTGGGCCGGGGCGGAAGAAAAGAAGCGGGAGTTGGAGGCCCAACTCACCGGACAGCCCACTCCCGCGCAAAATACCGCGCCCCGTACGCTGGCTGATGCCGTTGAGATTTTCATGGCCGACAAGAAGAGCCAAGGCGTCACGGCAGACGTGCTGGGGCGCTACGAGCGGGAGCTAGCCCGGCTCCGGGACTTCGCCGAGCGCAAGGGCATCTTCACGGCGGCGGGACTCACGCGGGAATTGCTCATTGAGTACAAGGCCGATTGGGAGGACCTCTACCCCTCCGGCAACACGCAGGCCTCCGTCCAAGCGCGGCTAAAGAATTTCCTCCGCTTTTGTTTTGATTCGCAGTGGATGGTTCGCATACCCAAGTTGTCCCGCGTCAAGGTGGATGAGGTCCCCACGCTGCCGCTCACGGATGAAGAGTACAAGCGGTTGCTTGACACCGTGCCGGTCAGCTTCCCGAATCCCAAGAAGGCCCTCCGGGTCCGCGCGCTTGTTCGTCTCATGCGGCACTCCGGCCTTGCCATCGTGGACGCGGCAACGCTCCGCCGCCATGATCTAATCCACGATAAAGCAGAGGGCTTTTATCGAATCGTCACCGCCCGGCAGAAGACCGGCACTGACGTAAGCGTGGTCATCCCTCCCGATGTGGCGCAAGAGTTGTTAACCGTGCTCAACGGCAACCCCACTTACGTCTTTTGGACCGGCAACGGTGAGCCACGCACGGCGGTGAGCCATTGGCAAGCAGGCCTTCCGCACGCTGTTTCGTGACGCCAAAATCAAAGCGGGCGGGAGCATGATGAGCCACAGGCTCCGAGACACCTTCGCTGTGCGGCTTCTGGAGCATGGCGTCCCAATGGAGGAAGTCTCAAAGCTGCTCGGGCATCAGAGCATCAAGACCACTGAGCGCCATTACGCCAAGTGGGTGAAGGGCAGACAGGACCGGCTAGACGCACTGGTAAGCGCGGCGTGGACGAAATAGCGCAGAAGAAATCGAACGTACAACCCAGCGCTCACGAGAAAAAATCAAGGTATGCTAAGCGCCATAGCTTGATCGTGCTACATACTCTGAAGTGCGAAACCTACAAATTTGAAGGGAGGTAAAGAGTCAGGCGCGCCGGAAGTGACGTTGTTCAGCAGCGCCACCGCATCCCGCGCATCGACCGGCTGCACGGGCCGGTCGCCCGAGAATTCATAGCTACGTCCCGTCTCGCCTTTCCACCCGAATGGCGACGTCCTCGATATATCGAATTAGCACCGAGCCGCGGGAACCTTGCATCGCCGGCGACACTCTGCCGGGAACGATCTGCCGATGCCGTCCATCCTGCGGCGACCCGCCCGGTGTCGCGCTATGATGACGTTCTGAGAATGAATCTGCTGGCTCGATGGTGCCGGGCTGTTCCTCGCTGCTGCCCGCCTCTGACCGCAACACATGATTCGGCTCTCCTTCCGACCGAGAAAGTGGCTGAATGACGACCGGCTCATGATCCAAGCGTTCGAGCAGGCACGCACCACCAGAGAGCGCGAGCCACGCCACGAACCACTCCATCGGGCGGCGCGAAACAAAGAGTGCGATCGGCGCCGCGACCCACAAGCTGAGACACTGGAAGCAATCCATCAGGCGCCCGGCGAAGCTCTGACCCAGCCAGCCGCGAATCCGGACGATCATGTCCGCCGGGCCATCCTCGGCAGCCAGCAAATGGGCTACCCGCCAAGTGGCCAGCAGCGCAAGAACAATTCTGACCCAATCGCTCATGCTGGGCACGATACCGCCAAAAGGAGTGGCTCGACAAATACGCTGGCCGCGCACTCACTCATGCGACTTGCGCAATTCGTCAACTCAGGACAGCGGGCATCGGGATATTCTTCGATGCCCACCGTTTCCTGCTTACGACTTTCGAAGTCTCTACCTACGATTTTGCACGCAGGCAGAATCCCACTTCGATAGCGTTCCCGTTATGTTGCCCAGGCACGCTGTTCACGATGGTGAGGTCCGACACATCCAGCCGCACCACGTAACCGCACGGTTTCATTTTCACCGGGCTGTTGGTGTCCAGCGACCACGAGTGACCCGACGGTCCTGGCGCCGGACTCGTGTTCGCTAACGGAGCGGGTGGCGGCGACGGTGGCGGCGCAGTCGCAACCGGCTGTTGACGGCGTCGAAGCCGTGTTGGGTTCAGTCGACAGCCCCCAACCGCCAAAGTGCACGTCATCCGCGATGAAGTATCCGACCACAAGGTCTCCTTGCGTAACGTCCTTGCAATCCCCTCCGCCGGAGGTGATGTGGATGTCCATCGTCAACGGCACCGGGAACGGATTGATCGGTGTCGGGCCCTGAGGCGCAGTGTTATCGAGCTGCACCCGGTACCACGGAGTGCTGGAGATAATACTGGCTGGGTTCGGAGCCGTGGCTCTTTCCAGTTTGATCTCCCACAAGTCGTCGCCGAAGCTGGACGAGTACCAGACGGCCAGCGTACGGTCGAACTCCACCGCCGGATCGAGGTACTGGAACCATCCGCCGCTGGCGACCTGGTGGTCGAAGCCGGGGCCGACCCGCTCCACCCAGAAGTCGTGATCCAGCGTCGTCAACGTCGTCGGATCTCCGACCTTTTGTGCCAGGATGCGGTAGTACTGGTTCTTGAAGAACAGACCCTCGACCACGATGTTCCCGCCGAACGGGCACTCCCGGTTCAGGCCCCATCCGTCGGCCGGAGCCCAGTGGTAGTGCGCGAAGTACACCGACCCACCGCCGAAAGCCACGGTCTTCGTCATGCCGTCGGTGCTGGTGTTGATGTCCTCAAGCGCAATGCCGCCAATATTCCGGATGCTGGCATCAGGCTGGCCGGGATTGAGCTGAACGTGAGCGTCGAGGCGGTTGCCCCAATAGTTCAGCGCGTCCGGGTTGGTCGTCGACGGTGGCACCGCCCACGACAGCACCGCCCGGATCCTAGCGATCCTGGGCTCCTCGCATGTCCTGTACTTGTCCGACAGATCGACCGGAAGAATCGCGGAATAGCAGAGTCCGTGTGAAGGAATGCTGGAGATGTCGTGAACATTCACCGCCACCGTTCCCTGATACCTCCACTTGCAGGTGTTGTCCCAATCGGCCCAAAAGGCGATGTACTCCTGGCTGCCTGCCTGGCAGAGGTTCCCCGAGTACCCATAGGGCCTCTTGATGCGGAAGGTGGCGACCAACCGCTCCGGCCAGGCGTCGTCGATGCCTAAACACTCAATCTGCTCGTAGCTGACATCGGCATTCGTCTTCTGCAGTGCGCCCAGCGCCGCGGAAAGGTCGAGGCCCGCCCCTTTCCAGACCTGCGCCGATGTCGTAATCAACTGCTCATTGAATGCGCCGCTGGTAAGCGCTGCGTGCAGACTGGCTGTGCCAAAGCGGTGCGATTCGACGTCGATTTTCTCCGCCTTCGCATTCTTGCCGGTATAGATGGCGGCCAGCTCGTTCAGTTCCAGCGGGGCGGGATCGGGAATTGGAATTGGCTTGTACTGCACGCTTTCGAAGAGGGGCGGAATCTTGATCTTCTGGTTCAGGCTGCCGCCGATCTCCTCGAGGATGCAATACAGGTTCCAGGGATGGGGCCTGATCTGGACATTGCAATCAAGCGAGTTGCCCCACGGCGGATTCCATCCCACATTGGCCGGTCCCGGCGGAGGCATCAGGTTCCAGGAGAGGATGGCGTGGACCTTGGGTAGCACCGGATGGGTACAGCATTTCACCAGCTCCGGGCTTAGCTTCAACGACGCCACATACGTGAGCGGCTTGGTGGCGTGTTTTGCGCAGTCGGTACTGTCGGGAATGTCGTGTACGTTGACCCCGCCGAGGCCGGCATCGACCCAGCCCGTGCCGTAGTCGAGAAAGAACCGAACATATTCGATTGATCCGGAGTGGCACAGGTCGCCGCCGTATCCGTACGGGCGCTTGATGGAAATCGTCGCTTCGAGGAACTGGCTGTCGGGGTTATAACCAACGCAGTTCAGTTGTTCATATCCGTATTGGCTACGATCTTCTTGACGGCCTTGAATGAACTTTTTTCCAGGTGGCCGAAGTAGTTGGGATTTTCCAGCAGTAACTTCCTAAAATCACTGCGTTCCTTTTCAATTTCTACTGCCTTGTGTGCTGCTGCTTGCTCAGCCATGGGTTTCACCCTTCCAATTAAGCTGCGACGCGAGCAGGGTCTTGCGCAGAATGGCGGATGATACCTCTTGCTGGGGAATGGAGCTTGCATCCCCGACAAAATTGCCACAGGACCGTGGCTTTGTCAGTGCGCCACCACACATTGCGTCAACTTTTGCTCGAAAGTCCGTTGACTGCCGACCGGGGCCCCCGCGCCGTCGACCTGTGCGGTCGCTGCACGCGCAAAAGTGTTTTCGTTGTTGTCGCGTAAACGTGGGGTAGCGCACCGACAGCGGAGAAGAAACCCGGTATTCCGGCAGTGGAGCCACAGGTGGACAAGATGGAGCACGATCTTGCTCGGCATCCCGTCATCCTGGTTATCGACGAATCCGAAGAAGTCCGAATGGGAAACGAGCGCCTGCTACGGCCAGGAGGTTATCGGGTGGTGTGTGCGAAGGACGCGGCCGGAGCAGCGCGAGCGGCCGAAGAGATGAATCCTGATCTTGTCCTATTGAGCGCGGGAACGGATAAGGAGGATCCGGCCACGAGGGCGAATCGGATTCGCAAACAAGCCTCTGTCGGACACGGGGTCCCAGTTGTTGTGTTCAGCGTAGGTTCATTGCAGGAGGCACCGAGGTCGAGATCGAACCGCATCTGTACCTTACTCAACCGGACAATTTCGACCAGCTTCGCAGGCTATTCAGCCGGCTTCTCGAATGGCCGGATACGACTCAGTAATGCGTCGTGCCGGTTCCCGGTGGTACAGGCGAGCGATTTCATCTGCCACCACGCGATAGCACTCGCAGGCGTTGAACTCCAGCCCGGGGCGATCGAGGATCGTGATGTGCCCGCGAGAGTACTGAATCAGGCCCAGGTCCTGCAGATTTCCGGCGGCGACGGTGACGCTCTCGCGCCGCCCGCCCAGCATATGGGCAATTAGTTCCTGGGTCATCAGGAGTTCTCGACGACAGCTCCGGTCATCGCACAACAGCAGCCATCGGCAAAGCCTCTGCTCCATCGAATGCAGCCGATTGCACACCGCAGTCTGAGAAATCTGGGTGATCAGCGCCTGCATGTATCGCAGCAGTACATGTTGCACCGTAAGATATCGCTCGAATTCCTGTAGCAAGACGTCAGCAGGAATGCGGATCGCGTCTCCTGCGACGGCCACCACGGCGCGGCTACAGGTCGAGTCTCCACCGAAGAGGACCGCTGCTCCCACCATGCCGTCGTTGCCCACTACTCCCATTTCAACGGTCGCGCCGTTCTCGGCCGTGTAGAGGAGCGACACGATGGCGCTGGTGAGGAAGTAAACATAGCGAATCCGCTCGCCCGCGTGCAGCACGACTTCGCCCAACCCCAGTCCGACTGGCCGAAGAAACGGACGCAAACGATTCCGCGCGCTCGCAGGTAATTCGCAGAAGAGGTGACTGTATTCGGAAGTAGGTAACGCCGCCGCGAACATGGTGGGTCCGTTCTCTGGCAGGCACCTGACCTTTCAATTGTGCCTAGCCAGTAACACAAGGCTGTTTCCACCGGTTGTTTTGAGACTTCGTGGCGGCAATGACGTGCGCTAACGAGGGAATTATATTCCGGGTCTACGGTCGAGTCAACAGTAATCGTTGCCGAACATGACAGATTGCACGCTCGCAGCGAACAAAAGGGACTGTCGGCTATTCTCGGCAGTCTGCGCTCACGTCGAGTCTGAGGCCGACATCGTGAACAATTAGTTGGCGGCGCCAGCTTCTAGAGCGATAATGGCCTGTCGCCCCAATGCCACCGTCTGAGCGGCCTCGCGTCTTCATCTCCTATGCCCGCAAAGACGGAGCCTCGCTCGCCCGGTTTGCCGGGCCGTGAAGTTGCCTTTTATTTTGGGCGACGACAACAGTGAACAGGTTATGTCCCAAGGAGGCTGCGGAGGAGACGTTTGCAGCTTGTTGTAGCCGCTAAATGCTGCTTGTATCCACTCCATGGATCTCTGGGAGTTCGTCAGGATGCTGGTTTGCGTAGGGAAACAGGGCGCGTAAATTAAAAGGCGCGCCGCCAATCTCTCGAAATGCCGAAGGCAGGGGCGGTCCACCCGCATTACCGGCCAGCGCAAGGGCGTGGAGGCAAATGCACGGCGTACATACTCCCGCCGGCCAGAGGTTGGTGAGGGTACTGCATTAGCCATTCACAGTTGTGCCCATCCAGAATCAGGTTTGCGGAGAGCGTGACCCACTTTCCCGGGTCCTCATCGGACGGTTTTTGGCAGTTCCAGAGCTGCGCTTGCGGCACCCAGACAGTGGGATCGGAAAACCCGTACTCGTCGAGATCAATCCTGCTCAGGCCGTGTTGTTCGGCAAAGCGCCTCACTTCAGGAAGAGACTGATTCCGATCCACGTTGGAGTCGTTTACCAGCGTATATGCGGGGCGCCCCAGACTGAGAGCGTTGATGTATGGCATGTAATATGGATAGGCACGCAGGGTGGTGAAAAGGCAACCGGCGACGAGCGCTCCCAACCACCGCAGCCGCCACGGCAACTCCTGCACGCGACCGCCCGAGCAGTTCGGCCAACATTCTTGGAAACGGCGCGAGCAACAGGATCAGCAAAATTAAAGGCACACTGAAATGCCGGATGCTTATATCAAGCGGGCTAAGCATGCACACCCAGTAAACACAACCAAGCTCACCCAAATGACCCGCCAGTGCAAGCGTACGTCTGAGGGAAGCACTCTAACGACGGTTAGACCAAGCCACTTGCGGCTTAGCGCAGCTGCTAACGAAAGAACAGTAAGCCCAGAAATGCCAGTGGAGATTTCAGAACAAAGACGACGGGGAAATAGAACCAGACGCCGTGCGGATATCCGCGTCCCAGAAGAAACGTCGGGCGCTTGCTGGTGATGAGAACCCAAAATACTCCGCGCAGGTACAGCAGGGGAGGCATTAATGCGGCGGAGGAAGAGAGCCGCCGGACCTGCGCCGATACGATAGAGCGCGTTCGTGGGCTGATTCCAGGAGAACACCAATAAAAGACATAGACGAACAGCGCCGCCCAAAGAACGCTTTTCAGTGTCGTCCGCCATCGAACCCGGCGCCACTTGCGGGCCTCAGCTTTGTTCTGCGGCTGTTCGGGCACGGCGCGCCAGCGAAGGCTCAGCGCAGATGCAGCGAAGGCGACGAACAAAATCCCTGCCGTGAATTTCGAGAGCAATGCTCCGGCAAGGCTCAAGCCCGAGAAGCAGAGCATTCTTGCGGCTGGCTCATACCACACTCCTGCAAAGGTCCACAGAGCGAGCAGGGAAAACAGCGTTACTGCCAAGTCGGTGTGGACAAGCGGTCCAAAGGCGAGAAATGCAGGTGTACTGACATACACGCTGAGGCACAACAACCCGCCCCATGTGCCGCCCAGTCGACGTCCGCAGGCGTAGACGACCCAACCCAGAGCCAACGTCAGCAGCAGCATGGGGAGCCGTGCCCAACAAGTACCGCCCTCGGCTCATTCCATTTGTCCAGCAGCCATTGCTCCGAACACCCATTGCCCCAAGTACGCGGGAAAAAACTTTTCGCTGAAGCCTCCACGACGGGTGAGTGTAGTCAGTATGGACTCCGCGAAAGACTAACGGAAGCGCGGCTACCATTTCGGCAGCGGGGGGTGTCGGCATTCATGCGCAGATCTAGCTTCTGAAGATAGCTCACACCAGCGCCGATATGGGCCACCTCATCAATAGTGACCGACTCCCGCAGCGCTGCGCCTCCCGCCAGCCACTGCCATCAACGCCAGCAACAACGCAGCTACGACGTTGCTGGAAATGTCACGAGTAGTAGCATCTACCTTCATACCCCATCCGGCCCCGGAAAGTGATTATCATTATCATCGCTTGCGCATCAGCCAGGAATCGAAAACTTACGCAACACCAATTTGCGGACTACCTCGGTTTTCGGCAAAGAGAGAGTTGGCCAG
>CAWFBW010000005.1:0-304179 GCA_963814165.1 uncultured Acidobacteriaceae bacterium
GCCATGTACCCCAAAGTCTTTCACCTGAGAGATCGATTGGGAACCTCACTCGGACATCTCTTTCTCGTTCGCATCAACGATGGTCACGGCAAGCTTAGCTTGCCGGCAGTTCAACCCTTGTCCTCGAATCATTTTATCATCAAGGTTTTGATTCGAAACTTTTGATTCGAAACTTTTGATTCGAAACTGAAGAGGCGCTCGGGACGACTAGGCCGGGCCTGTAGCTCAGCTGGCTAGAGCGCACCCCTGATAAGGGTGAGGTCGGTAGTTCGACTCTACCCAGGCCCACCAAAACAGTGGCTAGTGATTAGTGGCTAGTAGACAACTGGCGGCTGAAAGCTGGTGGCTGGCAGCTACACGGGGCTGTAGCTCAGCTGGGAGAGCACCTGCTTTGCAACCAGGGGGTCACCGGTTCGATCCCGGTCAGCTCCACCAAAGGTATTGCCGCGGAGGCAAACTGCGATGGAAGCACTACCAGCTTGGGGCCGTTTTTGATACCATTACGGCCATTGTTGTGGGTGGTGCGATTGCGATTGTGGTGCTGATCCTCCGGCATCAGGAGCGGATGCGAAGATCGAACGTGGCATCGATCCGGATCGGCCTCAAAGGTAATTGCCCAGCTTGATGTTGGGCGTCAGTAGCGACAACCGTCATTATCTGTAAACGGTCAAACAGCGCGAGTCGCTTGGCGCCGAACATTGGGCAGTGATGACGCAAGCAACTCGACAACCCACCCAGGTGGGACGCCGCAAGGCGGATGATTTTTGACAACTGAATAGCATTGGGTAAATAACTACAAGGCGAGTAAGAAGAGTGATTTTATGAGTGCCTTAGACTCTGCTGGGGTCTCCGCGGTCCGCAATAACCGCGTCGGAGCGATGAGCAGACATAAGCGCCATAAAATTTGCTCGGCACGGAGCGGCCGCAAGGCGGCTGTGAGCTGAGTAAATTTTGTGGTCAAGCTACTAAGGGCGCATGGTGGATGCCTTGGCAGAAGCAGGCGATGAAGGACGTGGCAAGCTGCGATAAGCCTCGGGGAGCCGCAAGCAGGCATTGATCCGGGGATGTCCGAATGGGGAAACCCTATACGGTAAAACCGTATAACGGCCCGATGAATACATAGTCGGGTACGAGCGAACCCAGGGAAGTGAACCATCTCAGTACCTGGAGGAAAAGAAAACAACAGTGATTCCGAGAGTAGTGGCGAGCGAAATCGGAACAGCCCAAACCTAGTCTCACCTTCGGGTGTGGCCGGGGTTGTAGGGTCCGCAACAGTAGAGTTACCAATCCAGTCGTTAGTCGAAGTTCCCTGGAAAGGGGAGCCATAGAGTGTGATAGCCACGTAGGCGAAAACGAACTGGACTCGAAGCGGATACCTGAGTACCGCGGGGCACGTGAAACCCTGCGGGAATCTACGGAGACCATTCCGTAAGGCTAAATACTAGCTTCTGACCGATAGTGAACCAGTACCGTGAGGGAAAGGTGAAAAGAACCCCAGCGAGGGGAGTGAAATAGTACCTGAAACCGTGTGCCTACAAGCAGTGGGAGGGCTATGCCCGCAAGGGAATGCCTGACCGCGTGCCTATTGCATAATGAGCCGGCTAGTTATTCTTGTCAGCAAGGTTAAGCGTAAGCGAGCCGTAGCGAAAGCGAGTCCTAATAGGGCGTACAGTTGGCAGGAATAGACGTGAAGCGGGATGATCTACCCTTGGCCAGGTTGAAAGTGGGGTAACACCCACTGGAGGACCGAACCGGTGTTTGTTGAAAAAAGCTCGGATGAGCTGAGGGTAGGGGTGAAAGGCTAATCAAATTCCGTGATAGCTCGTTCTCTCCGAAATAGCTTTAGGGCTAGCCTCGTATGATTTGCAGCGGTGGTAGAGATCTGAATGGACTAGGGGGCTTTCCAGCTTACTGAATCCAACCAAACTTCGAATGCCGTGGACAACTAGTACGGGAGTCAGACAGCGGGGGCTAAGCTTCGTTGTCGAGAGGGAAACAGCCCAGATCGCCTGCTAAGGTCCCCAAGTTTCAGCTAAGTGGGAAAGGAAGTCGGAACGCCCAGACAGCCAGGAGGTTGGCTTAGAAGCAGCCATCCTTTAAAGAAAGCGTAATAGCTCACTGGTCAAGCGGTCCGGTGCCGATAATTCAACGGGGCTCAAGCTGAACACCGAAGCAGCGAATGCGTGGCGTCAAGCCACGCGTGGTAGGAGAGCATTCTCAACGCATTGAAGCGGGACCGAGAGGATCCGTCGAGAGTAGAGAAGAGACCCTGCCGGCATAAGTAGCGATAACGGAGGTGAGAACCCTCCGCGCCGAAAGTCTAAGGTTTCCTGAGGAAGGTTAATCCGCTCAGGGTTAGTCGGTCCCTAAGGCGAGGCCGAAAGGCGTAGTCGATGGACATCCGGTTAATATTCCGGAACTCCCAGCTGGTCGTTATTACGATGGGGTGACGCAGAAGGATAAGTGCAGCCTGTTATGGCTATCAGGTTCGATGCGTGTAAGCCGGTTTCTCCTAGGCAAATCCGGGGAGACATTCAACGGTGAGACGCAAAGGAGTAGTCCGTATGGACGAAACGCACTGATTTCACGCTGCCAAGAAAAACCTCTAAGGAGAACAGCAGGGAACCGTACCTCAAACCGACACAGGTAGACGAGGAGAATATCCAAAGGCGCTCGAGAGAACGCTCGTTCAGGAACTCGGCAAATTAACCCCGTAACTTCGGGAGAAGGGGTGCCCCGGTAGGGTGTAAAGCGCGAGGGGGCCGCAGTGAAACGCGCACGGCGACTGTTTAACAAAAACACAGGTCTCTGCAAAGTCGAAAACGACGTATAGGGGCTGACGCCTGCCCGGTGCCGGAAGGTTAAAGGGAGAGGTCAAGCCGCAAGGTGAAGCTTCGAACTGAAGCCCCGGTGAACGGCGGCCGTAACTATAACGGTCCTAAGGTAGCGAAATTCCTTGTCGGGTAAGTTCCGACCTGCACGAATGGCGTAACGATCGTGCGACTGTCTTAACGAGCGACTCGGCGAACTTGTAGTACCGGTGAAGATGCCGGTTACCCGCATCTAGACGGAAAGACCCCGTGCACCTTTACTATACCTTTACTATGAACTATGGTTTTCGCTGCGCAGGATAGGTGGGAGGCTTTGATTTCGGACTCTTGGGTTCGGAGGAGCCAACGGTGAGATACCACCCTGTGAGTGCTGTGGTTCTAACCTCTTCCCGTAATCCGGGAAAGGGACATAGTAAGGCGGGTAGTTTGACTGGGGCGGTCGCCTCCTAAATTGTAACGGAGGCGCGCGAAGCTACACTCAGGCTGTTTGGAAATCAGCCGTCGAGTGCAAAGGCATAAGTGTGGTTAACTGCGAGACCTACAAGTCGAGCAGATGCGAAAGCAGGCCTTAGTGATCCGGTGGTTCTGTATGGAAGGGCCATCGCTCAACGGATAAAAGGTACGCCGGGGATAACAGGCTGATCGCTGCCAAGAGTTCATATCGACGCAGCGGTTTGGCACCTCGATGTCGGCTCATCGCATCCTGGAGCTGTAGAAGGTTCCAAGGGTTAGGCTGTTCGCCTATTAAAGCGGTACGTGAGCTGGGTTCAGAACGTCGCGAGACAGTTCGGTCCCTATCTGATGTGGGCGTAGGAGATTTGAGAGGGCCTGTCCTTAGTACGAGAGGACCGGGATGGACGAACCTCTTGTGTTCCAGCTGTCATGCCAATGGCACGGCTGGGTAGCGAAGTTCGGTTGTGATAAACGCTGAATGCATATAAGCGTGAAGCACTCCTCAAGATGAGATCTCCCAACCCAAAAGGGAAATGAAGGGCACACGAAGACTACGTGTTTGATAGGCTGGATGTGAAAGCGCAGTAATGCGTGAAGCTTACCAGTACTAATCGCCCGTTCGGCTTGACCATAAAATTTACTTGGCATCACCTCCACCCATCCCCGCAGAACTCGGCGGAGTGGGCCTGGCCGGAGAAATCGCCGGCCACGGAAGCGGAGCGTGTTGGGTGTCGTTTGTTCGAAAATTCGGCACCCGCGCCTTAGTAGTGAAGGTTCCTGATGCTATTCAGTTGTGAGAGATCGCCCGCGCGAAGGCGGTTTTCACTTACGTTTCCCGCAAGGGAAATCGGGGCTTTAGACGAGGCCGGCGAAAGTTCTTTCCAAGATCGACGTAACAGGTCCTGCGTGGAACGACGCTGAGGGACCGAGCGGCGCGGAGTATCGCGTCCACGTCAACGAAGCCGGTGATTTTACCGCGGGGGAAATACCCGTTCCCATCCCGAACACGGAAGTCAAGCCCCGCAGGGCCGATTGTACTGCACGCGAAAGTGTGTGGGAGAGTAGGTCGTCGCCGACATAAATAGAGGCCGTTTGCCAACGCGAGCGGCCTCTTCCTTTTTGCCTCCGAAATTCGCGCCGATCTCCCGCATCTACCCGTCCTCCGCTCGCGCCCTCCCCACCGGGATATAATCCCTGCCACAGCGCCTTCGCGAAAGGGGTGTAGTGCTTTCCTCAACCAATTTCTGGATGTCTCTTGCCGGGCTTGTCTATCTTGCCGCCGGAATTTTCATACTCCGCAAAGAGCTCGGCGCGGCTCGCGCCTGCGACAAGCTGATCCTCCTGGGCCCGGTCTTCATCGCCGTGCCACTCGCGATATTCGCGCCCGAACATTTCCGCGGCCCCGAGTTCATCCAGCAAATGGCCCCGTCTTACATGCCGGCGCGCTGGTTCTGGCCTTATTTCATCGGGTGCGCGCTGCTTGCCGCAGCTACCAGTCTTACTTTCAAGAAGTTCATGCGTTTGTCGTCCACCCTACTCGGACTGATGTTCTTTCTATTTGTCTGCATGATTTACTCGCGCAGTGTGCTTAGGCATCCCGATAATCGAATGGCGTGGACCTTTTTCCTAAGAGACCTCTCCTTTTGTGCAGGCGCATGGGCCCTCGCCTCGCTGTACAGTCGCGCCGCGTCTCCGCAACTCTCGAAGTGGATGCTTCTATTTGCGCGCCTCGTCATCGCAATTGCAGCGGTCTTTTACGGTGTACAACATTTCCTTCATCCACAGTTTGCGCCCGGCGTTCCTTTGGAGCTGAAGATGCCATCCTGGGTTCCATTCCCCAGCGTATGGGCTTACGTCGCGGGAGCGGTCCTGCTGGCCGCTGGAATCGCCTTGGCCCTGAACAAGAGACCTCGTATGGCCGCCGCTTCGATTGGCGCATTAATCACCGTTCTCACCGTCTTCCCCTATCTGGCGATCCTGCTCCTCGCACGCGGCGCGCCGGCAGATCAATGAAGGGCTAAATTACGTCGCCGACACATGCTCTACGCCGGAGCAGCCCTCGCCCTGGCCTCGGCCCTGCCCCGCGATCCTGATCGTCTGGAGAAAACCTAGCGTCAACGTCGAATTCTCGTTTGTCATCACGAGCCCGCCGCGGCGGGCGAGGGATCTGCTTTTCTCACACCTCACGAAGGATTAAACTCGACCACCATGTCCGGAAAATCCAAGCTATCTCCGCTCCACCAGGCCGATCTGATCCTCAAGCTCTACGAACTGCGCCGCGAAACCGTGATGCGCGAAGCCCGCTCCTACATCGGCGGCTCAGAGTTCCTGCCCGCCTCGGCCGACGAGCTGGTCTCGATCGTCACCACCGGAGGCCGCAAGGGAGGCTTCGTCCTCCAGGTCTACGGCTATTGGGACATGGTCGCCGCCTTCGTCCGCCACGGCGCCCTCGATGCCGCGCTGGTCTATGACACCTGCCAGGAGATGTACTTCCAGTACGCCAAGATCCAGCCCCACCTCGCCGGCTTCCGCAAGCAGATGAACCTGCCCGAGTGGATGTCGAACCTCGAGCGCCTGGTCGAAGGCTCGAAGCCGGGACGCAAGCGCCTCGCCACGATGCAGAAGAACCTGGCCGCCATCGCCGCTACCCGCGATGCGCAGGCTTCAGCCCCGGCCGATCGCGCCGAAAGTGCGGGAGAAGTAGGTCGTCGCCGACATAAATAACGGCCTCATGTGAGAAAATTGGGCCGTTTCCTTTTGGCGACCCTGGGGGCAGTGAGTGATTTCCACCGTTCCGCTTGACGCCAGTGGTACAAATGGCACGATAATCGCTTGACGCTCTAGTGCCGGTCTTGAGCGTGAGGCGTTCTTGCTACTTGGCGGGCCACATGGGATTTTTTGAGAAACGCGACGATCTGCGGTCAAACGAAGATCTTACTAGGGAAACTAATTCCCTTCTACAAGGACGTAGGTTCGACAGCATCTATTTTCGCGGTCAGGCCAACTATTGTTGGGGGCTTCGGCCAACGGTAGCGAGGCGCCTAAAATATGCGGGGCTGGAAACTGACGGCTACGATAGAGACCGCGAGTTGTATCTCCTCCATCGATTTAGGCGCTATGCCAGGCCTTTCACTGGGCCGATCGATGGTAAGGAACTGTTGTTCCTTGCGCGCCACCACGGGGTGCCTGTTCGGCTGCTGGATTGGACGAAGAATCCGCTGGTAAGTCTACTATGCTTGCGCTGAAGATAACTGGTTCGGCGCTGATGGTGCGGTCTGGGCTTTCATCAGGAGACAGCATTCACACCGCGCGTTTTATGATTTTTTCGAAGACGACAAGCCGCTGTTGCGGATACGAGGTGTCAAGATAGTCTACGCTCCCTATGTATCCCCTCGCATAACCGCTCAGTCGGGTAATTTCACGATTCAGCACGATCCCGACCGTGAACTCCAAGACTACGACCCTGAACAGTACAAGAGCGAAGATTTCGACATCGATTGTATTGTCAAGTGGCGGATTCCCCACGGGATCAAGCAAGACGTGCTGTTCTTTCTAGAGCGGCACGGGATAAACCATCGCACGCTGTTTCCTGATCTCGATGGGATTGCGCGAGGCATGCTGCAAACCGAGGTAGTGCAAACAGGCTCGCCGATTACATCGGATGCGAACGAGGGAGTATGTCGTCGCCGACACAAATAACGGCCTCACGTGAACATCACGGGCCGTTTCCTTTGTCGAAAGGAGTTGATCACGTTACTCCATCTGCCGCGGCTTCCTCCGTGGCGTCCCCCGGCATCCGACTCCCGATCGCCTTGATAATCGCATTTGCGATGGCTTTTCTCTTCGCATGCACTTGTAGGCCGTATGCGAAGTAGTCTAGATTTCTTGCGGTCGATCGCACGTCTCCTGCCGCTCCCTTAAACACAAGCATGCACGCCTTTGAGAGAAGCGAGCTAGCCAGCTCAGGCTTCTCGAGTAGTTCGGCAACGGAGACAACGACGCCATCGACCTCGAGTTGTGCGTTCGCTCTAATGCGCGCGGCTAAGAGGCGTGGATCTGTGGTTTTGACGCGCGGTCTAATTTCCAAAAAGGTGAAGTAGAATGACGGCGGTTGAGGATATCGCCGCCACTTCTGTTGCCACTTGTCCGCCAACCATTCGCAAAAGTCATCACCAAGCAGAACAGCCATTCGAACTAGCCAATGAATTGCAGGACTCTTGGGATTAAAGTAAAGCTCCGCGAATGCACCCGCAATGCCCACATCGGGTAACGCTGAAGTCCAGAACAGCGCCGGCGCATACATCTCGCAAACTCCGCCGTGGAGAAGGAGGCCAATATCATCATCTTTTTGCTCGACGTGATGCCTTTCTGCGTATATCCGGTAGTAAATCTGCGGCCCCAAGAAGAAGTGGCGCTGCCCTCGCGCTAGCGCGCGGTTGGCATCAATTACGTTATTAATCTCGTCAAATATTCCCTCGGATATTTCTTCGTGAACGAATGTCCCAATACCCTCTCCAGCATCTCGGGTAAACCGAACTGGCATTGCTTTTGGGTCTTTTACTGCACGCACCGTGCCAGAGATCGATCGCGTGGCGGAGTGGGCTGGATTGACAGCGACAATTTGTGACCCGGCAGGAGCTTGGACCACTTTCCGCACTCCCTTAACCCATGACTTGCGAATATTTTCTAGCTGCCTCTCAATAACAACTCGAATGTCATCGGTGGTGCCGGGTTCGCTCTTTGCTCCATGCCTAAAATAGACCGTACCCAAGCTAAACGCCGTTCGTTGTTTACCCGAGCCAACGTCGTATGTGCCTGGCTTTTGGAACACAATCGGAATTGACACAGGCTGAATGACGAATGCTAGCAGTGCGATGTTGTCTCTTCGAACCTCGCGAACTTCCACTTCAAGCTGTGTTGAACCAGCGTACTTGCCGACCTTGTTCACTATGTCGGCTGGATCAATATGTCCCAAGGCGACGCAGTTCGTGGCAGCTGGCTTTCCGAAGCTATCGAGACCAAAGACAATAATCCCGCCACCGGAGTTAGCCATCGCGACAATGTCTTTGACGAGTTCGCACCATTCCTCTCCAGAGGCGGGGTCGAACATCACCTTGAATTCCACCTGCCTCGATTCACGTTTAGCGGTTACGGCTTTCTGAACAAGATCGATCATCTGCTTCGTGAGGCATGAGTTAGCTGCCCGGCTACTGTTTCATACCGATTCTACTCGCAAGCCAAACTGCCGGCGCATGGCCCGGTCAACACCCCTTCGCAAAAACCTAAAGTTCTAGTCGGTGTCCCGTTCAAGCGAAGCTTGAGCGGGGTTTCTGCGGCCTCCTCACGTAGCATCGGCCCGCCCTGTTTCCATCTCACTTACAATCTCTATCGATGGAAACCAGCACGAGTTTTGCGACCTACCCCAGCCTGCGCGATCGCGTCGTTGTCGTGACCGGAGGCGCGAGCGGCATCGGCGAGGCGATCGTTGAGGCCTTCGCCATGCAGCATGCCACCGTCATCTTCCTCGATATTCAGGATGCCGCCGCAGCGCAGTTAATCCAGCGCTTGGAATCCGCAGGCGCCGCGGCGACGACCTACATGCATTGCGATCTGACTGACGTTGACGCGCTGCAATCCACGATTGCAGAGATTCTCCAGCGGTTCGATACGGTCGACATTCTGGTCAACAATGCCGGCAACGACACGCGACACTCCATTGCCGAGGTGACCTCCGCCTACTGGGACCAGTCCATGGCCATCAACCTGAAGGCGCAGTTCTTCATGGCCCAGGGACTCATCCCCGCGATGAGAAAAGCGGCGCGCGGCTCCATCATCAACATGAGTTCCATCGCCTGGGCGATACCTTCGACCAACGTCCCCGTGTACATCACCGCCAAAGCCGGAATTGTCGGCCTGACTCGTACGCTGGCCCACGAGCTCGGCGCAGACAACATCCGCGTCAATTGCGTTATGCCGGGCGCTGTCTTGACCGAGCGGCAGAAACGGCTATGGCTGACGGAAGCTTATGAAGCTGAGGTCCTGAGCAACCAGGCACTCAAGCGGATGATCGTCCCCGAGGAAGTCGCGCGGCTGGTTCTGTTTCTTGCTGCGGACGATAGCGCTGCCATCACCAATCAGAGCTTCGTGATCGACGCCGGATGGATCTAGGCGCGTGAGTTGGGAGAGTAACCCACATTTGCCAACCGCAGGCAAATATGGGCCACAGGACGAAGCCTACTCCTGTTTCAACTGCTGAATCAGCTCGTCGATCTTCTCAGTAAGCCCTGCCACCTTTTGAAACGAGGGACGAGGTGTGGAATCGTAGAAAGGGTGCTGCTTTAGGAGCGAGGCGAATTCCGGATTCTGCTCAATCGTTTCTGCAACCGCAATCAGCCATCCGTGCTGGCGCTGCAGGTACACCGCTTCTTGTTTCAGAATCTCAAGAATAGCAATCAAGGCTCCGTTTGTTTCGCGATCGCTCACGATGAATCCTCCGACTACCGTGAATAAGGAACTGTTCCACCGCACCCATCGCGGTATAGGACAGCAGCCGCACGCGACGCTATTTCATGGAACGAAATGCCGATGTGCGTCACCCGAGAATCATAGCAGCGGGATCAGGCTGATGGCTTTTGTTGAGGTGCTGGCGCCCCACGGAGGAGTCCCTCAGTGCTGATGTCTTCGTCAATTTCCGGCCAGTGGATTCCGTATCCACCTCCGGCAATCTTCCAATTGCGGCGCTGCGCGGCGGTGGCTTGGAACAGCCTGGGATACCACGCGAGCGGAACTGAGATGGTACGGCCATCTTTGAGGCGAACGCTTAGCGCATCCTGATCGAAGGAAACATCCACTACTCTGCTGCTCTCAGAATTCATGTCAATCACCTCGCCGGGGCGAGGTCAGTCGCGCGCAGGACGGCCTTTTCTGCCGATTGCGGCAGGGCGACCGCGACGAAATAGTCTTCGGGATATAGGTAATCCTCTCCCGACTCGTCAATTACGCGAATCTGGCGATGCTTGGCAGCACCCTCGTCAGGAAGCACTTGATACAGCTTCCTGAGCTCCAACGACGCGCCATGCTGCTTGTTCTTCACGCAAACGACGAACTGTGGCTCTGTACGTTTCATAGCTCTGAATCCAGAATACGCTTGATCTTGTGTTCCTTCGCGCCGATTCCATGCGCCTCGTACCAGTGAATCTCGGCGTGGCAAATCGTACCATCGGAAAGCCGGATACGCGGGCGAGGCCCTTGCGCTTCCGCCATCGGCCTCGGACCGTAGATTTTGCGAAGGCGTCTCAGCTCGCGAATCCTCCTGCCGATCGCGATGGTCTCAATTCCGGTCACCGGACCGATGATTTTGAAGTGCATTTGCCGTGGACTCTCGAGCCGTCAGCGGAATTGTAGCTCATGGCCGAGTCCTCAAACGTTGCTGGCGGTTACGGCTTGGGGGGCTCCTCTGCTGGCGGTTCGAACCCGCAGGCGGAGGCCCAGCGTTGGCGCATTTTTTCGCGCTGCTCGGGCGTCATCTCCGGCCAGCGTTTCCCCATGCGTTCGCGCATGCGCTCCCGGATACTGGAACTCGGACCGCCGCGCCAGCCATGGCTGCCAAAATGGCTGCCGAAGAGGATGCGGCACAGGATCAGCAGACCGAGCGCCTGCCAGAAGGTGATCATGCGCCAGCCAAAGAGCGCGGGCAGCAGATAGTTCCACAAGTGCATCACGATCCAGCCGCCCAGGAAGATGAACAGCGCTATCCCCATGATCGCAAACGGAGCAATCAAAAATAATTTCCCTCTCCTCGTCATTTTCGTAACCTCATGCTTTCGTAAGTTCGTCGTAAATGCTTTGCAACCGCTCGCGCAGATGCAGTACCGCGTACCGCTTGCGCGATAACAGCGTGTTCACGCCTACGCCGCTTTCGGCAGACATCTCCTTGAAGCTGCGGCCTTCAATCTCATGCCCGACGAACACTTCGCGCTGCTCATCCGGCAACTCGTCGAGCGCATCTTCCAATTCGTCGAGCAACACGCTGCGTGCGTAAAGCGCTTCGGGTCCCGCATCAGGCGAAGGCAGCAGGTCTTCCAGCGTCAGCGACTCGTCCTCGCCGCCCATCGCTTCGCTCAGGCTCTCCGGCCGCTTCTTGCGGAAGAGGTCAGTGATGCGGTTGCGCGCCACCCGATACAACCAGCCTGTCAGGTGATCGATGGGCATGAGCAGGCGATTGGCCTCGATCAGCGCGTAGAACACGTCCTGCAGAATGTCTTCCGCATCGCGCGAGTCAGGCACGCGCCGCCGGATGAAGTTGCGCAGCCGGGATTGCTCCTGCTTGACCGCTTCGGTGATCCGCCGGTCCTGCTCGAGGGCCATACGCTCCAGGCTCGCTGCTTCGTTCATCTACTGGTGTAGACGAATGAGAAGGTGCGGATATTGTAGGGGTTCGCGTTCGCGCAGGATTGCTGATTGCCGCCTGCTTACAGGCAGTGGGGCGAGTGGAAGTTACGAGCGACTATTTCTCGGTGAACCGGAGGGTCGGTTCGACATCGAAGGCGCGTAGCTTCCTGCCTATTTGTCCTTTGTTTTTTCTTTCTCGTCCTCAAGCTTTTCGGTCTCCTCGGGGTCCTCTTGCTTTTGGAACATGGGTTCCGCCCAGTCTTACGGACGAAGCATGAAGACCATATCGGGGAAGAAGATTTCCGTCGAAGTGCAAAATGTTGCACTTAGGTGCTATTGCTGTACCAGTAAGTACTTTATTTTCAATCGCACGGTTTGCTTGGCGACGTGCCCCCACCTTTCGGGTAAGTATGCTCTCGGGGATGGTCGAGAGCGAATGCTTCACCCCATCAATTTGACACCTAGGGCGGATCCAAGATCGCTATACCCGAAATGCTGATGGCTGGTTAAGCTGCTATTGGCGGCGTTCTCTGCGGCAAAACGGATGGGACAAGCATTCTCCGATGATCTACGGCGGCGGATACTGCAGACCTATGCCCGGGAAGACCTCAGTCAAAAGGCGCTGGCTGAGCGCTTTGGGGTGAGCTACGACTACGTGAAGAAGATCCGTAAGCAGCAACGGCGGAGTGGGCAGGTGGAGCGTCCCTCGCAGTCCCGTCACGGCCGTGTGAGCCGGGTGACAGAGGCAGTGCAAAAGCAGATCCGAGCAGAAGTAGGCGAGCAAGCGGACGTAACGCTGTGGGAGCTGCAAGCGCGGGTGCAGAAGGCCAGCGGCGTGGGGCTGAGCCAATCGTTACTCTGGCGGTGGCTGCAAAAGTTGGGCTTGGGGCGTAAAAAAAATCGCTCCATGCGCAAGAGCAGGACACGGAAGCGAACCGGCAGCGGCGTGCGGAGTTCGCCGAAAAGCTCGGCTCGATAGCGCCGGAGAAGCTGTTCTTTCTGGACGAAAGCGGAGTGACCACGCAGATGACGCGGCTGTGGGGACGAGCTCCGCGCGGCGAACGGGTCGCCGAAGCCACACCCCAGGGCCGCTGGAAAGTGCTGACCACGATAGGCGCCATGAGCCTGCGCGGCATGGAGGCGGTCATGACCGTCGAGTCGGCTACCGACGGGGATGTCTTTCTCGCCTACCTGGAGCAGGTGCTGTGCCCCAAACTGAAGCCTGGCGACGTAGTGGTGATGGACAATTTGTCCGCCCATAAAGTTAAAGGCGTACGCGAGTTGATCGCCGCCAGCGGGGCCGAACTACTCTACCTGCCGCCCTACTCCCCGGATTTCAATCCCATCGAGAAGGCTTGGTCGAAACTCAAGCAGCTGTTGCGTGCTGCCAAAGCGCGCACCGCCGAAGCGCTCGATCAGGCCATCACCGAAGCTCTCAAAACCATTACCGCCGAGAACGCTGCCGCCTGGTTCCGGCACTGCGGATACCGGGTACAGCAATCGTGAAGATGCTCTAGCCGCCCAGCTCCCATCCACCTAAACTCCCTCCCAGAACGAGGAGGGGATAGTCGTCTCCAAAAGACGGCACTCAGACACCAACCTCATCGTCGTACAGACTAGGCGGTTACGCCCTGTGGCTTGTTGTACTTTTCATCGATCGACCACCCACCACCCCGGCCACACACCCGTCCGGCCCGAAGCGGCCCAGCCTAACTCCTTTGTTATGAGGAATTTGCTCGTAAGTCCTACGCGCAGAGGATTTTACGAGGAAAGGTGGGCCTATCCCCAATGGAATGAGGAATTTGCAAAAAAGGTGGGGGGGAGGGGGTACCCTAGCTCATTCCGTTCCACCGAGGGAAACGACTCGGGATACTTCGGCTAAGTCACCAGTTACCAGCTACCAGTCACCCCTAATGTCCGCCGCTATTGCCCGACAGCTCCTTCACGATGTTTCCCACGAACTGCTTGGCGTCGCCGAAGAGCATGAGGTTGTTGTCGAGGTAATAGAGCGGGTTGTCGATGCCGGCGAAGCCGGGGCTCATGCTGCGCTTGATGACCATCACGGTGTGCGCCTTGTCCACGTCGAGAATGGGCATGCCGTAGATCGGGCTTGCGGTGTCGGTGCGCGCCGCGGGGTTGGTGACGTCGTTGGCGCCGATGACCAGCGCCACGTCGGTCTGCGGCATGTCGCCGTTGACCTCGTCCATGTCGAGCAGCTTGTCGTAGGGGATGTCGGCTTCGGCCAGCAGCACGTTCATGTGTCCGGGCATGCGGCCGGCGACGGGATGGATGCCGAACGTGACGTCCACGCCGCTCTTGGTGAGCGCGTCGTAGAGTTCGCGGACTTTGTGCTGCGCCTGGGCGACGGCCATGCCGTATCCGGGAACGATGACGACTTTGTTGGCCGCCGCGAGAATGGCCGCCGCTTCTTCCGGCGTGGCGCTGCGCACCGGCCGCGCTTCCTCGCCGGCGGCGGCGGAGGCCTGGACCTGTCCAAAGGCTCCGAAGAGCACGTTGGTGAACGAGCGGTTCATGGCCTTCGACATGATGACGGAGAGGATGAAGCCCGAAGCGCCGTCGAGCGCGCCGGCGACGATGAGCAGCTTGCTGTCGAGCACGAAGCCCATGGCCGCTGCGGAGAGTCCGGCGTAGGAGTTCAACAGCGAGATGACGGTCGGCATGTCGGCGCCGCCGATGGGGACGATCATCATCACGCCGAAGATCAGCGGGATGACGACCATCGCGGGAAGAGTACGGCGCGGCTGGGGTCCAGCACCAGCAGCACGGCGATGATGACGGCGATGGCCAGGAAGCGAGGTTGACGAGGTTCTGTCCTTTATAGGTGATGGGCCGCTGCGGCAGGACTTCCTGCAGTTTGCCCGCGGCCATCAGGCTGCCGGTGATGGTGAGCGCGCCGAGAATGACTTCGAGCGAGAGCACGCTCATCATGAACTTCGAGATGTTGGGCGCGCGCAGGTAGAACTCGGCGGTGCCGACCAGCGTGACGCAGAGCGCGCCAAAGGCGTGGCTGAGCGCGGTCCGCTGCGGGACGGCGGTCATGGCCACATTGCCGAGGGGCACGCCGATGATGGTGCCCAGCACCAGCGCGATGGCGATCCATTTGAAATCGACGATGCCGTTGTAGAACAGCGTGCCGACGATGGCCAGCAGCATGCCCGCTTCGCCGGCGAAGACGCCGCGGCGCGCGGTGGCGGGCGAACTCAGCCACTTCAGCGACAGGATGAACAGCGCCGCCGCAATAAGGTAGAGGACTTCAATGACGTATTCACTCGCCGACGAGGTTGGTCATGGCTTCGGGCGTTTTGCTCGACTTTGAACATCTTGAGCATGCGGTCGGTGATGATGAATCCGCCGACGATGTTGCTGGTGGCGGCGACGATGGCGATGGTGCCGAGGATCGTCGCGAGGCGGCTCTTGCCTTCACCCGCGAGGATGATGGCGCCGACGACGGCGATGGCGTCGAGGGCGTTGGTGAGCGACATCAGCGGCGTGTGCAGCAGCGGCGAGACGCGCCGGATCACTTCGAATCCGATGAACGCGGCGAGCATGAAGACGTACAGACTGGTAATCAGGTCCGTCGTGCAAGTGGAACCTCCTACAGCGAAATCGCTCTGAGGCGCGAAGCAGAAAAGGTGACTGGTAACTAGTAACTGGAAATCGGCGGATCGCTTTTCGCTCTTCGCCATTCGCGAAAACACAACAAGCGGCAGCGCGAAGAGCGAATCGCGAAAGGCGAACAGCGTAGGCACTTTGTGTTTGTCGTCCATGGTTCGTTATTGCGCCACCAATGCAGGCAGCGAGAAGAATTCGCGGATGCGCGGGTTCACGATTTCGCCGCCCTGCGTGACGAGGGTGCTGCGCACGATTTCGTCGTCCATGTTCAGATTGAGCTGCCCGTCTTTCACCATGTTGAGCAGGAAGTTGGTCAGGTTCTTCGAGTACATCTGGCTGGCGTGATACGGCACGGTGCTGGCCAGGTTGATAGACCCGATGATGGTGACGCCGTGTTCGACGACGGTCTCTTCGATGTGCGTGAGTTCGCAGTTGCCGCCGCGTTCGGCCGCGAGATCGACGATCACCGAGCCCGGCGCCATCGCCTCGACCATTTCTTTGGTCACGAGGATGGGCGATTTCTTGCCGGGAATCACGGCGGCGGTGATGACGACGTCGTGCTGGGCGACGACCTGTCCGAGCAGTTCGCGCTGGCGCTGGTAGAACGATTCGTCCTGCGCCTTGGCGTAGCCGCCGGCGTCCTGCGCGTCTTTGGCTTCGATGGCCAATTCGACGAAGCGTCCGCCGAGGCTCTGCACCTGCTCTTTCACCGCGGGCCGCAAGTCGTAGGCCGAAACCACGGCGCCGAGGCGGCGGGCGGTGGCGATCGCCTGCAATCCGGCGACGCCAGCGCCCATGATGAGCACGCGCGCGGGAGTGATGGTTCCGGCGGCGGTGGTCAGCATGGGGAAGAGGCGCGGAAGGGTGTCGGCTGCGAGAAGAACGGCCTTGTAGCCGCAGATGGTGCCCATCGAGGAGAGCGCGTCCATGCTCTGCGCGCGGGTGGTGCGTGGCATCAGCTCGACGGAGAACGAGGTGGCGCCGGTGGCGGCGATGTCCTGGACGGTTGCTACTTCGCCGAGCGGACGGAGAAAGCCGATGAGCACCTGTCCTTTGCGGAGCAGGGGCAGGTCGGCCTTGCCGGTACGGTCATTGGAGCCGTGACAGAGCACCTGAAGGATGATGTCGGCCTGCGCGAAGACCGAAGCGCGATCGGGCACGATCGTTGCGCCCTTGGCCGCGTAGTCGGCGTCAGGGTAACCGGCTTCGGCCCCGGCGCCGGCTTCGATGATGACTTCCAGTCCAGCTTTTTTAAGATTGGGAATGACTGCGGGCACAAGCGCGACCCGCCGCTCCCCCGGGAAGATCTCGCGGGGAACACCGACCAGCATGAAGGAGCCTCCACCAAAAGCACAAAGTGGCGAACACTGCATTCTAACTGGGCGGGATGAATTGTCCAACGAAAGGTGGCGAGGCGGGCGGGCGCGAACCCAAAAAGAAAACCCGGAGCCTCGTGGAAGGCTCCGGGTTCTGGTGTGATCGCTGAGGCAGGTTAGCGCAACGCTACGATCACAGTCTCTGCTCCGCCACCGAGGGTCTCGCGGCTGGAAGAGGCGATTTCCTGCTCGAGCTTCGACGCTGGCAACTCCAAGCCTTGACCGTGGACGCTAGTCCAAATCTGGCGCAGGAAGTAGCGGTCTCCGACCTTGTCGAAAACCAGCTTGGTCTCACCAACCTTGGCCGGCCCGGCGTACTGGTAAATGCCGAGTACTTTGTTTTCGCCGTCGCGAGTGGCGATCAGGGTTGCGCGACCGACATCGCGGACTTCATAAGCGCCCGACGGAAGCTGTTTGTCACCCACGCTGAAAGCGAAGGGAATACTGGCTCTCATCGACGTCTGCGCGTGTGCCACGGGGATTGCGATGGTGCAGGCCACGATAAGCGTCATCAGGGCCCCAAACACGTTGCGCTTCATAACTCCTCCTTGGGGGCTCCTGTAGCGGAACCCAAGCTGAATTTGTAATCCGGTATGCCTTCGGGCTTGTTGCGATTGCCTCTTGGCTTGCGTCTTACGGCATGAGATAGAGCAAGCGGGTGGCCAAAATGGCCCAAGACCTTTGACTCGAGCTAAGTAGCTGAATATACGCAGGCCCTGCGGACGCTTCGCGGTCAGCCAGGAGTTTGCCAGCGGGAGAAACTATCCGTTCGGATAGTCGGGGCAATCACTCCGGATAGCTGCCGGCTTGCGAATGCCGATGGAGTCTGGGCGGGAACCTACGGACGGAGCCTAGAGCAATGAGTTGACGTCTAAGCTAGTAACAAATGCACTACAAAGGAGTGGTCATCTATTTGCAAAACGACTACTTGACAACTCCTGTAGGCGTGCTACTGTTGGCACTCTGACGGGTCCTACTTTACCCCGGGCATCATCCTAGATCGAGAGTTCCGCGCACGGATGGCGGGACGGGAAGAGATACAATATGAGCGACGAAGTGAAGGCGAGTTTCAGGCAGTCCCTGATAACAGTAGGAGCTATTGGAATTGTGGGGACTTTGTTGGGCGGTGGGTTCGCCACTTTCTGGTTGACCCGCCACGCCGCAGTCGCGCCGCCAGTACCAGGAGCACACGGCGCGTTGAAGGCCGAGGCCGGAAAGCACTTTACGGTAAGAATCGTCTTAAAAGACAACGGTAAGTGTACGCAACAGGTCGATGGCGTTCGATTCGCATATCCGGTGCTACGACCGCAAACTGACTCGTACGACGGCGATAGCGTCGAATGGCAAGGCATCGAAGGAAGATCGTCCACCTCCCCGGTTCCGAGACCCACAATGCTTGAAATCGTCGTAGACTTTGACAAGAACAGTTCGCCGTTCGCTGGTTTTCATTTCGCATCCGTTACTCCCCCGGGCCCGACCGGATCTTCCGGAACGCCCGTCGGTACTGCGAGTGACTATGATTACGCAAGTGTCGTTGTAGGCGGAGTCAAATGCACGAACTGGGACCCGGGGGTCCATGTCACTCCGTAGAAAATGTGAGCAGGGTGGGTGTGATTGAGGCCGTGGGGGATACTTTGATCCTCCGGCCTGACTTCCGATGTATGGTTCCCGGGCCGTCGTCGCGTCCGCTATCCATCGCTGCCATGACCGCTGTGGGACTTCTGCGTAGGCCGTGACTTGGTCAGAACGGACGTCGCTCCGCGGACCTCATGCGCCGGCGATGATTGCATTGAAAGCCGCGTCGGACTTCAGGTGATCGAAGTCGGGCGTGTCGCGCACCGTGGTGCGCGAAAAGTTCGCGGCCACGGCTTTTTGCAGCCACTCCAGAGTCTGCCGCTGGTTTCCGAAATGGTTGTAAACCAGCGCTGCGCGGAACAGAACGTCCGGATCATGGGGAGCCTGTTCGACTGCCTGCAACACTTCGGTCGTCGCTGTGCGCTGGTCGCCGAGCATCGCATAGTATTGCGCGGCAAATGCTCGGGCAGTGGCATCTTTGGGATTGATCTTGAGCTGCGCTTGCGCTAATGCAATCGCCTGTTTGTACGCTGCGGCTGATTCTGCACGCCGGCTCGGCGACCAGTACAGTGCGTCTCCCAGGTTGCCCCAGTTCTGGTAGTCCTTGTCGTCGAGCGAGCGCGCTTTCTCGTAGGCGGTGATCGCATCAGGATAGCGATGCATCCAGAAGTAGGCTGATCCCAAGTTGCTGTTGGCGGTCATCGATGGTCTGAGTTGGATCGAACGGTTCAGCGATTGAATGGCCTGGTCATAACTTCCCTGCAATATCCGCATGGCGCTTAGATTGTCGTAGCCCCGGTAGTTGTCAGGCTCAATGTCGGTCACCTTCTGGAACTGGACTGCGGCATCGGCATAGCGACCATGCCTGGAATAGAAGACCCCCAGCCAGTTGAAAGCCGCCCAATAATTCGGGCTCAGCATGGTCGCCTGGCGGAACGTGGCTTCCGCTTCTGAAGTCCTGCCCAACTTGTCATAGGTGTCACCCAACGCGATCAGGGTGAAGACGTCGTGGGGATCAAGCTTGTTCGCTGTCAGAATCTGATCCAGAGCTTCGTCGTACTTCCCATGGGAGCGAAAGACATCGCTGAGACAGGTATGTGCCTCCGCCAGTTTCGTGTCGAAGCTCACCGCCTTCTCGCAACTCGCCTTTGCCTTTCCCAGCCATTCATCGCCGCGATGATCGTTGAACCCTCGCCAGTAGGCTTCGCCGAGTCCGGCGTACGCAGGAGCGTAGTTGGGGCTCACCTTCAGGGCATGCTCGAACTCCTGGATGGCAGCGTCGATGTTTTCCGGCTTTTGGTACTCGAGCAAGTACCCGCGGCCTTTCAGATAGAACTCGTATCCGGCTGGAGCAGCCGCATGGACAACCTCAGGCTCCGCCTGCTCGTTGCGGGCAGGTTGCGGCAGCATGGCAATGACTTCGCCAGCCAGCGTGTCCTGCAGCGCGAAGAGGTCGTCGTCCTTTCCAGTAACGGTGCAGGCGTTCAGCACCTGGTGCGTTTTGGAATCGATCAGGCTGCAGGTGACGCGGACTTTGTCGCCGGAGCGCTGCACCGCCACCTCGAGCACGCGATCCACGCCAAATTCACGGCGGGCTGCATCCGTGGTGTGGGCGTCACGGGCGATCAACTCGCTGGGTGGAATCAACTGCAGCCTCTGTCCGTTGATCCCCTGAGCGATGCGCGCGGTCACTGTCTCGGCCATGCCGCGAACCAGCGCGTTGTCAGACGGATCCTGGCCGGTAGTGTCAACGGGCAAGATGGCCATCAGCCGGAACGGGGCAGAGGCTTCTTGCGCCGACGGCCATAGCTTGTTCCGAATCTGTGGCCAGTAGTAGATTCCGGTCGCGGCCGACACGATCAAGACGATCGCCAGCGCCGCCTGCGCGAACCGCCTGCCCTGCAACTTCTCGGCATTTCTGGTTTTGCGTCCTTCAGCCAGCCGCATCAAGTCTTCGCGCAATTCCGTTGCCGACTGGTAGCGGTCGGCTGGTTTCTTCTGCAGGCAGTGCATGATGACCTGCTCCAGCCCGGGCGATACCGCCGGATTCACCTCCCGCGGTGGCTTGGGCCGGCTGTTCAGGATGGCGTCGCGCACTTCGTGGATCTTTGCCCCGGGGAACAGAAGGTGGCCCGTGGCCATCTCGTAGATCACCGCTCCGGCTGACCACACGTCGCTGCGCTGGTCTGAGATGCCGGAGAATTGCTCCGGCGCCATGTAAGGCAGCGTGCCGGTGAGCGTCATGTTGATGGTGACGGTCTCCATCGACGCCGCGTCCTTCGAGGGGTCAAACATCTCCGCCAAACCGAAATCAAGAATCTTCAGTGTGCCGTTATCCGTGATACGCAGGTTTCCCGGCTTCAGGTCACGATGGATAATGCCCTCGCGATGGGCTGCTTCCAAGCCGGCGGCCAACTGGATTCCCAGCGCGATGACAGTTTCTTCTGGAAGCGAGCCACCCGCCAGTCGCTGGTCGAGACCGCTGCCTGGCACATATTCCGTGACGAGGTAATCGACCGGCTTGGTGTCGAAATCGTGGGCGGTGGCGATGTTGGGATGGTTCAGCTTGCCCACGGCGTGGGCTTCACGGCGAAATCGATCGCGGGCGCTCGAGTCAGCCAGGGCGTGAGAGGGAAGAATCTTCAGCGCCACATCACGGTCAAAACGCTGATCCCGGGCGAGCCAGACCTCTCCCTGTCCGCCGCTGCCTATCTTTTTGGATAGCCGGTAGTGGCCAAGCTGGTCCCCGGGATGGAACGATTGCTCTGGCATATCAATGCGATCCGAGCAAGCGAAGTCTCTTGCGTTAACTATTCGCTTTTACTACAGCAGTTCAATGGCCAAGGGTGCCTTTCAGGCTACATAGCTTACTGCATGCGGGCCAGGATAGAAAGCAATGACACGGAGATGATTACACCCTGAGGAAGATGCGCTTGCGGTACATGGCGTAGATGGGTAGCCAGCAGAGGCAGACGAAAAGTACGGCGTAGAGCAGCGAGCCGAGTTCCTTCGGAGAAATTGCTCCGAACAGGGCGCGGTAGAGGTATTCCTGCAAGCTCACCAATCGGTTCCCCATGTGGACGTGCACATTGAATAGCGTGGCCGAAATCAGGTCGGCGAGCGCGTAGGCGGCAATGGCGTTGGTGCCGAAGACTACGAACGGCTTGGTCCACGACCCGCGGCGCTGCTTTACATCACACACCCAGTAGCAGATAGCGAGGGCGACGAGAGCGCAGCCGGCGGTGAACAGCACGAAAGAACTCGTCCAAAGCTTCTTATTGATGGGAAACCAGAGGTGCCAGATTTGTCCCGCCACGATTCCGGCGCGCCGAATGCCAGCATGCCGGCAACCTTCCTGGTGGAATTAGTGGCGCTCCGTAGCCACTCGCCGGTGAGCACTCCAATCAGCGCAGTTGCGATAGCGGGAAGAGTACTCAAGATGCCTTCGGGATCGCGGGTCTTCTCGTAAATTGCGCCGGCAGATAAAGCTTGTCGACATACCAAGAGAGATTTGCGTTGGGATCCAGTACCGGCATATCACTGCCGGGCATGCCCAGCCCCGGTACGGGAATGAATCGCATCGCCACCCAGTAGCCGATCGAGCAGGCACGCGATCCAAAGAGTGATGCCGCGCGATTCAGCAAATAGAGTAACGATGGCAGCCGCAAGATAGGCGAGGGCGATGCGCTGCAGCACTCCGGCCACACGCCAGGTCGCGAGGTGGAAATGAGGAAACCCGTTCAGGAACAGCCCTATCAGAAAGATGAGGGCGCTGCGCCGGACGGTGTGGATCAGCAGGGTGCGCCGCGATCCTCCTTTTTCCATGCGCGCACGGAACGACAGCGTCAGCGACACGCCCACAATAAAGAGGAAGAACGGGAAGATGAGGTCGGTCGGGGTCCAGCCGTTCCAGTGGGCATGGTTCAGGGGCGCATAGGCGAAGTCGCTGCCCGGATTATTCACCAGGATCATGGCCGCAATCGTCGCTCCGCGAAAGACGTCGAGCGAAAACAGGCGATTACTCGCCGGGCGAGTTTGCGTTGCGACTCCCGTGGTTTGCTGAACAGCGGTTGCCATCAGAATAATAAGGTTTGACCGAGCCACATCATGGCTAGTGCAATCCTAAACGATTCGTATGAGCGAACTACAACAAACCGTCTAACTCATTGCATCCGTGTAAGTTAATATCTTTCTCTCCATGGTCCTGTCCGAATTCGGACAGTTTTCTCCGCCTAGGGACAGTCGGGGCCTGTTGCGCCCGTTTAGCCCATCCGCCAGTCGTATTAGTTTCAATAGCTTGCAGAAAGGCAGAGTGGTCACGCGCTTGCTCTTTCCAAGTTGCAATGGATATCGCCCGGCCCGAATATAAGCAGCAGAAACGCCGCCGCCAACTGATTTGGGGTGGCGTTGGACTCATCGTACTCATACTGCTGACCGTAGGGGTGGCCCGGCTCAAGCCGGCTGCGCCCAGCGTGGAGCGCGCCACCATCTGGACTGATACCGTCAAGCGCGGCTCCATGCTGCGTCAGGTTCGCGGACTCGGATCGCTCATCCCCAGCCATGAAGATGTGCGGCAGATTCCGGCTGAGACAGAAGCTACGGTCATTCGCATCCTGAAGCTGCCCGGATCAAACGTCGAAGCTGACACCGTGTTGGTCGAGATGAGCAACCCGCAACTCGAACAAGAAGCGCTCGACGCGCAATTGCAAGTGAAGGCCGCGGAAGCGGAATACCAGAGCCTGAAAGTGCGGCTCGAGAGCGACTTGATGACGCAGCGCGCGGGAGCCGCTACCGTGAACGCCGACTACAACGAGGCACAGCGCAAGGCGCAGACCGACAAGGCACTGTACGACCTTGGCGTGGTCTCAGGCCTCACGGCCAAGGCGTCGCAAGGCAAGGCCGACGAGCTGGTTACCCGCAATCAAATAGAAGATGAGCGGCTTGAAGATCAACCAGAAGGCCATCGCCTCGCAGCTTGCGGTCGCGCAGTCGAAGGTCGAGCAGATGCGCGCCCTGGCACAGCTTAAGCAGGAACAGTTAGGCCGCCTCAAAGTACGCTCCGGAGTCTGCGGGCGTCCTGGTGGAAGTCCCGCTGCAAGTTGGGCAGCATGTGCTGCCCGGAGCTGAACTGGCGAAAGTCGTCCAGCCGAACCACCTGATGGCGGCGCTCAAGATTCCCGAAACACAGGCGCGCGACGTACAGATCGGACAGCCGGCTTCGATTGATACGCATAACGGTGTGATTGCCGGAACGGTCAGCCGCGTCGATCCCGCGGTGCAGAACGGAACGGTCACGGTTGACGTATCACTGACAGGCGAGCTGCCGAAAGGCGCACGTCCGGACCTGAGCGTTGACGGCACCATCGATCTTGAGAAGCTGGAAAACGTGCTCTATGTCGGTCGTCCGGCATTTGGCCAGGAGAACAGCACCATCTCGATGTTCGTGCTGGACAAGCAAGGCAATGGCGCGTCGCGCACGCAGGTGAAGACGGGACGCGCCTCGGTAAACCAGATCCAGATCGATTCGGGCCTGAAGGAAGGCGATACGGTGATTCTCTCCGACATGTCGCGATGGGACAACACGGACCGGGTGAAGCTGGAGTAGAAGACGCTAATCGCTATTCGCCCTTCGCGGTTCGCCAGGACGGAAACTGAATGTAGGCGTTCTGGCGAAAAGCGAAAGGCGAAGAACGAAGAGCGAAAGATTGAAGAATCCACAATAGAACGGAAAAAACATGAGCACAGCAGCAACACCTTTGATCGAAATCGAAAATATGACCAAGGTCTTTTACACCGACGAAGTGGAGACCCACGCGCTCGAGCGGCGTTCACTTGACGATCAACAAAGGCGAGTACGTTGCCATGTCGGGCCCTTCGGGCTGCGGCAAATCGACGCTGCTGTCTATCATCGGCCTGCTCGATACGCCGACCGATGGCAGGTACAAGCTCAACGGAGCGACGGTGGAGAACCTTGACTTCGGCGACCGGTCACGGATCCGCAACCGTGAGATCGGCTTCATTTTCCAGAGCTTCAACCTGATTGGTGACTTGACGGTGTACGAAAACGTCGAGCTGCCGCTCACCTATCGCGACGGCATGCCGGCTGCAAACCGCAAGGAGCGCGTTCTGGAATCGCTGGAGCGCGTGGGCATGGCGCACCGGCTGCGGCACTATCCGTCGCAGCTCTCTGGAGGTCAACAGCAGCGTGTCGCCGTGGCGCGCGCGCTGGCAGGGTCACCGTCGATCCTGCTGGCTGACGAGCCCACCGGAAACCTGGACTCGCGCAACGGCGAAGCGGTGATGGAGTTGCTCCAGAAGCTGCATCGCGAAGGGCGCGACCATCTGCATGGTGACGCACGATCCGCGCTTTGCCGCGCACGCCGAACGCGAAGTGCACTTGTTCGACGGCAAAGTCGTCGCCGAAGACGAGCTGCGCCGGCTGATGCAGGAGACACAATAGGTAGCTGGTAACTGGTCACTGGTAGCTGGTGACTGGTTGCAAAGAGTTGGACGCCTATCGGCGAAAGCTCACTCCGCGCGTGCTTGCTATAACCGCCGTGGTCGGACTTGTAGCTCCACGGTCATTGCAGACGAATTACCAGCTACCAGTTAACTAGTCACCATCATGATCCAACTCAAAAATCTCGAACGCAGTTACAAGACGGCAGCTGGGGAAACCTGGGTGCTGCGCCGCATCGACCTCACGATTCCCGAAGGACAGTTCCTCACCGTCATGGGGCCGTCGGGCGCGGGCAAGTCATCTCTGCTGAACGCCCTCGCTCTGCTCGACGACCAGTGGGCGGGCGAATACTGGTTCCGCGAAGAGGCTGTGCACCGAATGAAGCGCAAGGACCGGGCGGAACTGGCCAAGCGCAATATTGGGATGGTTTTCCAGAGCTATCACCTGCTCGACGACCTTACCGTGGCCGAGAACATCGACCTGCCACTCTCGTACAAGGACATTCCGCGCAGCGAGCGGCAGTCGATGGTGGCCGACACGCTCGACCGCTTCCAGATCGTCGCCAAGAAAGATCTCTATCCCAGCCAGTTGTCGGGCGGACAACAGCAACTGGTCGGCGTTGCTCGCGCGGTGATTCACAAGCCTGCACTGTTGCTGGCCGACGAGCCCACCGGCAACCTGCACTCCAGCCAGGCCCAGGAGATCATGGAGCTCTTCGCCGAACTGAATCGCCAGGGCACGACCATCGTGCAGGTCACGCACTCCGACGTGAATGCTTCGTACGGCACGCGCACCATCAACTTGCGCGACGGATGGCTGGTCAGCGACACCGGCAATGCAAATCTCGCTCCCGCCGGTGAGGCAGTGCGCTCATGATCGAACGAATCTCAAAGTCGCCCTTATTTGTGGGCCTGCTTTGTTCGCTGCTGGTGAGCGGCCAGGCCCAGACTGCCGCACTCGTCGCCCAAGATACGACCACCGCAAGCACGCAGGCGAACATTCAGACTCCGCCGCGGCTGGCAATGCCGCACAGTTGGCAGCCGTTTGGCGCCTATCGGTCTGATTCGGTTCCGGAGCCGCAACTCACCAACTCGCCGCGGCTCGATCAGCTGATTCGCGATGGCAAGCTCTACATCTCGCTGAAGGACGCGATCGCGCTGGCGATCGAGAACAATCTCGACGTCGCCATCGCGCGCTACAACCTGCCCATCGCCGATACCGATCTGTTGCGCACTAAGGCTGGCGCATCGTTCCGCGGCGTCAATACCGGCGTGGTGCAAGGTACTCCCGGCGGCGGCGTCGGAGGTTTTGGCACCGGCGCACCCGGAGCCGGTGCGGGCGGTACTTCGGGTGGCGCGGGCGGAGCCGGAGCCGGCGCGGCCGGCATCGTGCAATCGACACTCGGTATTGGCGCGCCGGTGCAGTCGTACGATCCCGCGATTACGGGCAACATGGGAATCGAGCACCTGGCGTCACCGCTCTCCAACATTCAGATTTACGGCGTTCCCACGTTGCAGCAGAACACCGGCGTCGTCAACCTGGCTTACCAGCAGGCGTTTCCGACCGGAACCAGCTTCACCTTCGAGTCCAACAATAACCGCCAAACGACGAACAGCGTTTTCAGCAGCCTGGTTCCTACGCTCGGGGCCTATTACAGAGTGACCGTTCAACAGCAATTGCTGTCGGGTTTCGGCCTCGGTCCCAATCTTCGCTTTCTGCGCATTGCCCGGAACAACAAAAAGATTTCTGACATCGCTTTCAAAGACCAGCTCGTCGCGACCATCACGCAAATCTCAGACATCTACTGGGACCTCGTAAGCGCCTACGAACAGAAGCGGGTCACTGAGCAGTCGTACGCCTTCGCGGAGCAGAGCCTGTCGAACGCGCAGAAACAATTGCAGCTCGAGGCGGTTCCGGAGATGGATGTGATGCGTGCCGAAGCCGAGGTATCGCGCCGCGACCAGGACCTTCTCATTGCGAAGACCAACCTGCAATTGCAGGAATCGCTGATGAAGAACGCGATCACCAAGAACCTGGACGACCCGGTCTTGGAGTCGATGCCCGTGATTCCCACGGACAGTTCTGACGTGATCGGAACGCTGGCCGACCAGCCGGTGCAGGAACTCATCGGAGCGGCGCTGAAGGACCGTCCTGAGCTGGCAGAGTCTGACATCGACTTGGTCAACCGGCAGATCAGCCGCCAGGCCGCGAAGAACGCGCTGCTGCCAACGCTCTCTGCCGTCGGATTTTACGGAGGCACGGGCCTGGCGGGGCAGTTGAATCCGAACTACCAGGGCGGCCCGAATACTTCGGTGTTGCCTACCAACTTCTGGGGCGCATTCGATAACGCCTATAACAATTCTTCGCCCGACTACTTCGTAGGACTGAACCTCAACATTCCCATTCGCAATCGCGTGGCCAAGGCCGACCAGTACCGTTCCGAGCTGGAATACCGCCAGGCGGAGCTTCGTCAGCAACAGTTGAAGAAGCAGATCCGCATCGAGGTACGCAACGCTCAGTATGCTCTTGAACAGAGCCGCGCGCGGGTGCAGGCCGCGAAGAAAGCCCGCGATTTGGCCGAAAGAACGTTCACGATTACGCAGAAAGAGCAGGAACTGGGCGCGGGATCGAGCTTCCAGACCCTGACCGCGCAGCGCGACCTGGCCGTGGCCTCGCTCGACCTGGTGACGGCCAATACCGCCTACCAGAAATCGAAAGTGGAGTTACAGCGCGCCACTGGCACTACTCTGGCGGATAATGGAGTCCAAGTGCAGGACGCGGTGGATGGCATCGCGCCTGCGGGAGAGCACGTTGCCCCGAACCCAAGCACAAAGTAATTTCGCCGAACAGATCGGAGAACAGGAACCGGCGCGAACCGCCCGCATTCTCGCCGCGGACGATCAGCCTCATATCCTCGAGGCCATCGAATTGCTGCTGCGCCCCGAAGGCTACGTCGTCGATACCGCGAAGTCGCCGGCCGCAGTGCGCGAATCGCTCGCCTGCGAATCGTACGATGCGGTCTTGATCGACCTGAACTACACGCGCGACACCACGTCGGGCCAGGAAGGCCTCGACCTCCTTTCGCAGATCGTCTCCTACGACAGCAACCTGCCCGTGATTGTTATGACGGCATGGGGCAACGTTAGGCTGGCGGTCGAAGCTATGCGCCGCGGCGCGCGCGACTTCATCCAGAAGCCGTGGGAGAATGAACGCCTGCTGGCAATCATTCGCACGCAGGTCGAACTGCATCGCGCTTTGCAGCGCACGCAGACGCTCGAAGCCGAAGCACGGCTGCTCCGCGCTGAAGGCGCTCCGGAGTTCATCGCGTCAGCGCCGTCGATGCAGCCTGTGCTTGCAAACCATGGCGCGCATCGGCCCCTCGGACGCCAACGTCCTGGTGACTGGCGAGCACGGCACCGGCAAGGAAGTAGTCGCCCGCACGTTGCACGTGCTGTCGTCGCGGGCTTCGATGCCGATGATCGCCGTCAATACCGGTGCTCTGCCGGAAGGCACATTCGAAAGCGAACTCTTCGGGCACATCAAAGGCGCATTTACCGACGCGCGCACCGACCGCATTGGACGCTTCGAACTCGCAGATAACGGCACCATCTTTCTCGACGAGATTGGCAACGTTCCCATGCGTCAACAGGCAAAGTTGCTGCGCGTCCTCGAGACGGGCGAGATTGAGCGCGTCGGCTCATCGCGAACGAAAAAAGTAAACGTGCGCGTCATCTCCGCCACCAACAGCAATCTCAGCGAGGCCATCGCGGGCGGGCTGTTCCGCGAAGACCTGCTCTTCCGCCTGAACACGGTCGAGATCCATCTGCCTGCTCTGCGCGAGCGTCGCGAAGATATTCCGGCGCTCGGGGCGCACTTCCTGGCGCGCTATGCGCAACGATATCGCGTGCAAGTACGCGGATTTGCGCCCGCAGCCATGCAGACCATGATGCAGTATGCATGGCCGGGCAATGTCCGCGAGTTGGAGCACACATTGGAACGCGCTGTCCTGATGGCGCGCGGTGAAGATGTACAGGTTTCTGACCTGGGCTTGAACCTGCAACGCCCGCAGGGACAAAACCTGGAGGAACTCAGCATCGAGGAGGTCGAAGGCATCCTGGTGCGAAAGGCCCTGCAGCGCTTTCATGGTAATGTGAGCCAGGCCGCCGAAGCGCTCGGCCTGAGCCGTGGTGCGTTGTATCGGCGCATGGAACGCTATGGACTCTAGCGCCGGCAGCGGTTACCGCCAGCGTGACCGCACAGCCGGCGAGCATTTCTCACGCCATCGATTGTTCTTCGAACGACGCATCGCCATCTTCGCGGTGCTCGCCGCACTTCCCGGAATCACCCTGGCAATAACCTTCATCTGGCTCCAGGTCTGGTCGCGCGATGCAAGAATCGCGCTCACACTGGCTGTGCTTTTCTTCTGGTTCCTGCTCACACTCGTTCTGCTGGAGCAGATTGTCCGCCCGCTGCAAACCCTCTCGAACGTGGTCAGCGCACTACGCGAAGAGGACTACTCGTTCCGCGCGCGTGAAGCCACTCCCAACGACGCACTCGGCGAGCTTGCACTGGAAATCAATACGCTGGCCGACATCCTTACCGAGCAACGGATTCAAACCATCGAAGCCACGGCTCTACTGCGCCGCGTAGTCGATGAGATTGACGTACCCATCTTCACGTTTGATCCTGAGCACGTCTTGCGACTGGTGAATGCCGCCGGCGAGCGTCTGCTGCAGCAGCCAGCGGCCCGCGTGCTCGGCCGCACTGCCACGGAACTCGGTCTGGACGCCTGTTTCGAAGCGCCCAATGCCACTCTGGTCAATCTTTCGTACTCGACGCCGAACGCGCGCTGGATGGTACGCAAGCGATCCTTCCGCCAGAACGGCGTGCCACACACGCTGATCGTCCTCTCCGATGTCAGCCGCGCCCTGCGCGAAGAAGAGCGTAGCGCGTGGCAACGGCTGATCCGCGTGTTGGGCCACGAGCTGAATAATTCACTCGCGCCCATCATGTCGATTGCGGGCAGCCTGGCGACGCGCCTGCCTGCAGCTCGAGCTTCCGGAGCAGACTAAGTCGGACTTTCAGCGCGGGCTCGACATCATCGAATCGCGCACGGCGTCGCTGCACCGCTTCATGCAGTCGTACCGGCGACTGGCAACCATGCCGTCGCCGAAGTTGCAGTCCGTGGAACTTCGCCCGCTCGCCGAACGCGTGGCGGTGCTCGAAACGCGACTAGCGGTGTACCATCATGCAGGGCCCGGAGATTGCTTTGATGATCGATCCCGACCTGATCGAGCAGATGCTGATCAATCTCGTCCGGAATGCCGTGGATTCAGCCTTTGAGCAGGCGCATACTTCGGCGGGAGCGGAACCCGAGGTCGTACTGCGCTGGGAACAGAACGACGCCACCGTTAATCTCATCGTGGAAGACAACGGCATCGGTCTGCTGAACCCCAGCAATGCGTTCGTGCCGTTCTACACCACGAAGCAGGGCGGCTCCGGTATCGGCCTCGTGCTCTCGCAGCAGATCGCCGAAGCGCACGGCGGCTCCATCGAGCTAGCCAACCGCAAGGACACGCACGGCTGCATCGTGACCGTTCAGTTGCCGCAGCGCGGGTGATCTCGTGATGCGAAGAGTAGTCTTGTCCGCGTCATCCGCGCAAAACCACGGTCGCTGTATGTCATTCCGTACTGCTTCTCCCCCGCCTTAAACTCCGCCCACGGATTCCCCTTCAGGTCCTGCAGCACCGGCTTCTCCCACACGAATTCCGGATGCTCCTTTCAGGAACGGCTCCGCCTCAAAGCTCTCACCGCAGGGATAGCCCGCCCGCGCGCTGAACGACATGTTCTTCGCCATGGTGCTGTCGGCGGCTTGCGAGGTCACCGCGCCTCCGGGCTCATACGGCGGTCGTCCCACTCGGGCACGCCGCGTGGCGAGACCGCGATGTGTCCGCACAGCGAACGCTCGTTGGGGCCTTCCTTCTTCTCGAAGCTGTCGTAGTGGTCGGCCAGGAACTTCTGCGCCATCGCGATGTCGATCTGTCCCTTGTACTGGTCCATCAACTGGTCCCAGCGCACGTGGCGCGCATTCATCGAGCTGCCCATGTCCTTCGGATTGAAATCCGTTTCTTTCTTGATCAGCTCCGGATCGCTGGGGAAATTTGCGCCCACGAAGAAGCCGTCTTTGGTGCGCCACACCTTGTGCATCTTCAGGCCCAGTTCGAAGCGCGCCACCTCGCCGGTCTTGTTGTCGGCCAGCAGCCAGTCGTTGGCATAGCCGCCGTTGTTGCCGTCGAGCATGATCTTCACGTACTCGTCAATCGAACTGGAGTACTGCAGCGCTTTGCGCGCCCGCGAAAACTCAGGCTTGCCCTTGGGGTCGAACAGCGAAAATCCCGTGATCGTGGTCTCCGTCACCATCAGCCCTGACGAGTTAATGCCGAAGTCGTCGTCGCTCACGATGATGCCGGGAAAGCCGTCCTGGATAATGCGAAACCCATGTGTGGGCACGATATCGAACACGATGGTCCAGCGGCTGCCGACGGGGAAGTTCGTCCAGTTGCTGTGCGCGATCACCGGCTTGTGATCTTTCGTCATCGACCCGGTCGCGACGAACGCGCTGCAGTGGCCGGCAGGAGGCGTCGCCTGCGCCGCGGCGCCTTTCTGCTGACGCTCCAGCCACGGCAGGTAGTAATCGGGAACCTCCTCCATCGCATTCAGCGCCACCACGTCCCACAGGTCCATCGCCACGCCCTTGGCCTTCAGCCCTTCGGCGATGCCCTGCAACTCTTCCTTGTACTCGGGATCCACGCCCGGCCAGATGACGGTCTTCGCCGTCTCGCGGAAAAACTCCCAGTCGCGCTTGGTGCGATGCGTGTCCATGAACTTCACGGCGTTGAAGCCGTCGGCGATCTCCGCTGACAGCAGGTAGCCATGCTGAAACCCGATGTCGGCGGGCGAGCCTTCCAGGTGCACGTAAATCCATTTGCTGCGCTCAAAGCGGTAGGCCGGCTTCAGGCGCGCGGCGTTACCGGCGTTATCAGCAGCAAAGAGCGCGCTGCCGGCAAGCGTGGACACCAAGAGTAGAAGAAGCCATGCGACGTTACGGCGGATAGACATGCCACCCCTCGATCTGTGCGGAGTCGAAACCCTTCCAGCAGCTTATATGCTGGCGGGAGCGGGACTCAACTTTCTTCCCACTCTTCTTATTGTTCTGACAATCTCACGCGGCGGAGAGATAATCTGTCGCAATGCTTGGTGTCCTGCTGCCATTTCCGACACTTATCAACCGACTCGCGGAACGATACGGCGAGCCTGCTCCGCCAGCGGTGACGGAACCGTTCGCGATGGTCCTATGGGAGAACGCCGCTTATCTCGCCAATGACGCAAGACGCGCCGAGGCCTTCGATGAGCTCCAAAAGAAAGTTGGATTCAATCCGGGCGACATTCGCAAGGCCAAAGACAGCGTGCTGCGCTCGGTCGCCGATAAAGGAATTCTTCCGGCAAACACCGTGGAAAAACTACGGCGTGCGGCCGAGATCGCCGGCGATTCATTCGGGGACAACCTCGCGTACGTCCTCGACAAGCCGTTGGCGGCTGCCAAGAAAGACCTGCGCAAGTTCCCCGGAATCGGCGAACCGGCGGCAGAAAAGATCCTGCTGTTCAATGGCCGCCATGCGCTGCTTGCGCTGGAATCCAATGGCCTGCGCGTGCTGGTGCGCCTGGGTTATGCGCCTGAGCACCGCAATTACGCCACTATGTATAAGCAAACCCAGCGGGCAATGGCCCCACAATTGCCGTCGAGTTGCGATGCGCTCATCCGTGCCCTTCAGCTTCTGCGGCAGCACGGACAAGAGACGTGCAAGCGAAACGCTCCCTTATGTGGAGGCTGTCCGCTGCGGGCGAACTGTGCATTTTTCGCCGAGATTTCCGCGATGAGGTGAGTCTGCAAATTCGGTGCCCGGTGCTGGCTTGTCAACAATTTGCAAAATCCGCCTTTCCGCTGGTTTCCTTTCGGCGCACAATCCATCCAATCCGTTAGGTTCGCCGATTTCACAAGACAGTCAAGCAAGTTTTATGATGCAACCACCCCAGTTCGATTTTCCGGGCTTCCCGCGTGGGCGGGGCAACCCGATCGCCACAAGGAAACCAGTTTGCCGTTAAGTCGCCACATCGTCCGATATCTTGCTGTCGCCGTACTCTCGCTGGCTTGCGCAAGCCCGTGCCTGCCGCAATCCCACAGCGTAGCCCCGCAGCCCGAACTCACCCAGGGGTTCCGCGAGATGTACAACTTGGACTTCACCGGAGCTCACCGGACTTTTCACGTGTACCAGGACATAGCGCCCGCAGATCCCATGGGGTTCGTGGCCGATGCCGCTGCTTATCTCTTCTCCGAGTTCAACCGGCTTCACATTCTCGAGTCAGACCTGTTCATCAACGACGAGGATTTTGACCGTCGCGACACCCTGCAGCCCGATCCGGTGGTGAAGGCGTCGTTCGAAGCGGAACTGGCGCGAAGCGATGATCTGGTCAACAAGGTCCTGGCAGCCTCACCCACCGACGCCAATGCGCTGTTTGCCAAGGTCCTAGCCAACGGACTGCGCAGTGACTATGCCGCCATGATCGAGAAGCGCAACCTGGCGAGCCTAAGCTATATGAAGGTCTCGCGCTCCACCGCGCAGCAACTTCTGGCGATTGATCCCAACTGCTTTGATGCCTACCTCGCGATCGGCATCGAAAACTATATGCTTGGCTCGACCCCGGCTCCCGTGCGCTGGATCTTGCGCATCACCGGCGGCGAAACCGACAAACAGCTTGGCGTCCAGCGCCTTCGTCTCACCGCCGAAAAGGGCTATTACCTTGCACCCTTCGCCCGTCTGCTTCTCGCTGTCGCAGCGCTTCGCGACAAAGATAAATCCACCGCTCGAGTCCTCCTGGCTGGCTTGGCCCAGGAATTCCCGCGCAATCAGCTTTACTCCAAAGAGCTGGCGCGAATCCAGTAGCCAGGCACCACTTTCTTGCACACTTTTGGGCCATACGGAGGCGACCATGTCTGGTGCGTCGTTGCTGCATTGAGAAAACTTCGAGTCACTTATCTACTATTATTAACTTGACTTGTAAGTGATGGTACGGAACTCACTCTATGAAGTGCCGCGACTGCCCCAGATATCGGCACTAACGTGCTAGTTTCGGATACCTTTTCGTACGATTGTCCTCAATCTTTCTACTTTGTATGCAAAACATTTCACACAATATTTTCTAGACTTTCCTAGCAGGACTGATATATAAGCATTTATCCGAGTTACAAAATGGAACGCGGATTGCTAATAGATACCGCGCCGTCACGTCTATTGCGCCTGCTTCGCTGGTCTCCCTGGCGGGGTTGGCTAGGGTTCCGAACTGACAGACCTGTAAAAACAATGCAGTTGAATCGCTGATCTCAGGAGGAACAGTGAGAAAGACACTTCTGCTACTAACTATCGCGGTGCTGTGCCTGGGCACTTTCGCCAGCGCCGATAACTTCGTAACTTTCCCAGACCGAGCCTCGCAAAACCCGACCGACATCATCGATTGGTCGCAGCTCGGCCCGGAAGGCACCTTCTTGAGTACGCCGCAGCCTGTGAGCACATTCGCGGGCAATTTCGCTCTGGTGGGAAACATCGGTGGCGGCGACTTTCTCAGGTTGGATGCTGGATCAGGCTGGACTGAAAGCCAGTTCGACTATCTGGAAACCTTGGTTTACAACGAGGCAGGTGGCCCGTTCGCCATCGAACTCGGGAACCCGGTAAGTTCGGTCGGTTTTGGCATCGAACCCGATGGCTTCGGCCCCTTCACCGCCTTCGTTGACTTGTACGATACCAATCTGAACCTGCTCGGCAGTTTCAGCTTCAGCGGCGATTCGGAGATCTGCGATCCCGACTGCTACAACGGCGCTGAAATGTTCATCGGCATTGGCGATACGTCCGGCGGTAATATCGGAGCCATCGTGATCAACACCGACTCCGGCGACTTCGCGATTGACGATCCCAGCTTTACCTATGCCTCGGCCGTTCCCGAACCCGGCTCGCTCGCGCTACTCGGTACCGGTTTCCTTGGCATCGCTGGCATCGTTCGCCGCAAGCTCGGACGCTAGGGCCCCCGCAATCTTCTGGGCCGGAGCGGTTTTCGGTCATGACAGGAACTGGGCTGGACGCCTGAGTCCGGCCCGAAGGCGCGCTCTCCTGATGATCGCGCCACTGAATTGCTGAGAGGGGATTTTCAAGCTATGCGAAAAGTTGCAGGTTTCGGTTGCATATTTGCCTTGACTTTCTGCGCGCTAGCCAGCTTCGCCGCCAGCCAACAGAAGGTCTTTCTGAAGTCCACCATCAAGGGTAGCCCGGTTAAAGCAGGGTCAATTAAGTATCTGGGCCCCGACCACTTCAAGCTCAACAGCTTTAAGGCGCAGAACCACTTGTCGACCGCTATGAACCAGAAGCTGGCGAAGATGCAGAAGGGCGCAAGCTACAACAATTGCGCCGGCATCATTACCATCCCGTGCTTCAGCAGTTGGTTCATTACCGGCTATCGCAACAGCGTGTACACGTACACGATGGTCGGCCACAGCCCAGTCGCAGGCGGAACCACAACCATTCCCACTGAGGTTATTCCGCTGGAAACCCTGCTCATCGGACCGGACAATGTCACCGTTCTGTACGACTTCGATCCCCAGGCGCCCAACGGCAACCAGCCGTTTTCGCCACTGACTGACGCCCAGTTGCTGACGGAAGGGCCTATTTTTGCCAGCAACTCGTATCCTGGCGGTGGCGGACTGGCTGCGGACACTGGTCAGTACAACGATACCGGCTTCCGTGCGTCGTTCAATGGGATTAAGAAAGCCAACTGGCACACCCTGCTGGGGGCTCCGATATTTCCGACCGTACGGTATATTCAGGTGCTGTACTGGAACAATGGTGACTGGGCGTGTGTGTCAGGGAGCGGTCCGGTGTGCGCGAGCGGTGATTTCCCGGTCGTCAACATCGATTCGATCAGCAACATCTTCGGGCAGCTTCTTGGTCCGGCCTATGAGAACGTACCCAGCACCGAGGTACCGATCATCGAGACCGACTTCGTAACTGCGTTCGTACCCAACGGTGGTGGCTGCTGCGTTCTGGGCTTCCACGACGCCAGACCAGGCAATGAAGGCGGCAATTCGATCAATGTTTGGACTTGGGGAACGTTCATTCCCAAGGCCAACAACCCATTCGCACCATTCGGCAATGACGTCATGGTTCTGACCCACGAAACGAGCGAACTCTACCATGATCCATTCGTGGAAACCAGCGGCCTGATCGGCATTGTCCTGGTTGCACCGTGGCTTGACGGTAGTGTTTCCTTTGCGCAAGCCAACCTGGAGACAGGCGACGCGGTTGAAGCTATGAATGACACCGACGTCATCTACCCCATCACCCAGAACACGAGCGGCGGTATGTACACTTACTCCGAACAGAACGTAGCGATCTTACCGTGGTTTACGCGCAATCCCAAGGCTGCGCCTTGCGGTTACGTAAGAAACTGCGGTCCGGGAGTCTACAGCTGGCCGGATACGACCGTGCTGAACGGTGGACATGACCCAAATGGATGGGGCTATGGCGAGGGTCCTGCTGGCTTCTATTTTGGTCCCCCGTTCTAAGCGCGAGATGGTTTGTTGACCTTCTTATGCCGGGCGCTTCGGTGCCCGGCGTTTTCATGTTCGCAATCCTAGCAGTCCGGTTCTTTCGCAGCACGAGCCCCGGTCATCGAGTACCCAGCGTGAAGTTCACGTTGATTTGCGTATCCACTTCTACCGGCTCACTATTCAGCAAATAAGGACGATATCGCCACTGCTTCACTGCCTCGATCGCCGCGGGTGCCAGCATCGGATGCCCACTGATCAGCCGCAACTCTCGAATTGTGCCGTCTTTGCCAATCACCGCTTGCAATACCACTGTCCCCTGAATCCGTGCCTGCACCGCCAGTGGCGGATACTGCGGCCTCACTTGGTGCACCAGCATTCCCGCTGCGACTCCTGACGAGACCCTCATCTTCACTGGCGGCGACACTTTCGCAATCACTGGAGGAGTTGCGCGCGCAATCTCGGTGATCACCGAACTCGCCACGCCTTCCGGCACGCCTCCGGGCACGAGGCCGTCCATGCTCGGAGGCCCGCCGGCAGACGCCGGCTCGTCATGCACCATCGTGGTCTTGAGCGGAATTCGGCTGGGCTCTCGCAGCACCCCGTCGTTCAACTCGCGGGCCTGAAGCGGCGCGACTGCCTCACGCCGCTCCACTTGCACCGGCGCTGGCCCCGGCGGCGGAGTCGGTGCTTCTAGAATGTTGGTCCAAAACTGTTTCGGTAGCGCCTGCGTGTAAATAAACGGCAACAACACCAGCACTCCAATCGCGCAGACTTCCATCGCAAATGACGCCACCTTGGGCCAGGCTTTGCGCGGACGACTCCCCGCGCCTGAATCGAACAGGCTGTCTTCGAACATGATCGCCGCTCCTTTCGGATATCACTACAGACACCGCCATGAATCTTTTTGCTCCCTCCTCGACGTCACTCCATCGCGCCTGGTTTCAGTTGACGGACAGCAATCCTTCCCGCTATAAGCGAAACACCGGTTCCAATCCTGCTCGCAAGGAATGTCCATGCTGAAGCGTTCTTTTCTTTTCGTTCCTCTTGCTACGATCCTGATCGCGACCCTCGCAATTTCCCAAACCGCCGCCTTCAACGGCCAGAGCTGGTGGGGCTACGTGAAAGTCCTCGCGGCCGACGACATGGAAGGCCGCGAGACCGGCAGCGCTGGACTGCGCAAGGCGTCCACCTACGTCGTCGAGCAACTGAAGAAGAGTGGCCTCGAGCCCGCCGGAACCAGCGGCTACTACCAGCCGGTCAAATTCTTCAGCCGCCAGATCGACGAATCGGAATCAAGCCTCGCGCTGGTCCGCAACGGCAAGTCCGAGCCGCTGGTTCTGGGCGCAGATGCCATGTTCAGCACGCGCTATGGACTCTTGCCTTCGGTGAATGCGCCGCTGGTCTTTGCCGGTTATGGCCTGCGAATCCCGGAAACCCATTACGACGACTTCGCCGGCCTCGACGTGAAGGGCAAAGTGATTGTGTACATTGCCGGCTCCCCCTCGGATGTCCCGTCCGCGCTCTCTGCGCACTACCAGTCCAGCGGCGAGCGTGCCCACACCTTGCGCGAACTTGGCGCCGTTGGATTCATCGCCATTCCCAATCCCGCTTCCATGGACATTCCCTGGAGCCGCATGACTCTCTCCCGCACACGTCCTAGCATGTTGCTGGCCGATCCCAGCCTCGATGACACGCAGGGCGTTCAGCTGGCCGTGATCTTCAACCCGGCCGATGCCGAAAAGCTTTTCGTCGGCGCAGACTACACCTTCGCAGCCCTTGCCGCGCTCGCCAAAGACCGCAAGCCCTTGCCTCATTTCCCCCTGGCCGATTCCATCCAGGCCAAAGCCACCGTGCTCCAGAGAGACGTGGAGTCCGACAACATCGTCGCCAAACTTCCCGGCAGCGATCCCAAGCTGAAGAGCCAGTACGTCGTGCTCTCGGCACACCTCGACCACGTCGGCATCGGTGAGCCTATCAACGGCGACAAGATTTACAACGGTGCCATGGACAACGGTTCCGGCTCCGCCTTGCTGCTCGACATCGCCGCGGCCATGCACCGCTCGAAGGCCAAGCCCAAGCGCTCGCTGCTGTTCTTATTTGTTACCGCCGAGGAAAAAGGCCTGCTGGGCTCGAAGTACTTCGCCAGCAATCCCACAGTGCCGAAGTCTTCCATCGTGGCCGACCTGAACACCGACATGTTTCTTCCCATCATTCCGCTGAAGGTCCTCACCGTGCTGGGCCTCAACGAGTCCAGCCTGGGCGACGACGTTCGCGAAGTCGCGAAACAATTGGGCGTGGAAGTGCAGCCCGATCCTCAGCCTCTGCGCAACACCTTTGTGCGCAGCGACCAGTACAGCTTTATCCGCCAGGGAGTTCCCTCGCTGGCAATGGGGGTGGGTGCAGTGAAGGACTCGCCGGAAGCGGCAATCCAAAAGCAGTGGCTCACCGAGCGCTACCATGCGCCCTCCGACGACATCAATCAGCCGGTGGACCTGGCCGCTGCCGGAAAGTTCGAAGATGTCATGATGGCGTTGGCCTTGAAGGTGGCTGATGCGCCACAACCTCCGAAGTGGAACAGCGACAGCTTCTTCGTCCGCTTCGTCCCACAGACTTCGGGAAGTAAATAGAGAGCCGGAATTTTATTGCAGTTGATGCGCGGGAAAGCTGACTGCGAAGCAGCAAGCCGAACTCGGAGCGCGAATTACCAGTAACCAGTTACGTCTTCACCCTCTGCAACTCCCGGTATGCCTCGCTCTTGGAAAGGCCAAACTCTTTCGCTGCCTGCTTGAGTGCCGCTTTTTCATCGAGCGTGTCGCCACTCATCAGTTCACGCACGCGTTGACCTACGTTCTTCGCACCCGCCGCTGCATGTTCGGTGACTTCGGCCTTGCCAATCAGCAGCGTGATCTCGCCCTTTACGTCGCCACGTTTCGACAGAGTCGCTAGCACATCTTCAGCAAGTCCACGCAAAAACTCCTCGTGCAGCTTGGTGACCTCGCGCGCAACCACCACATGGCGCTCCGGGCCGAGCAACTCCACAATATCCTGCAACGTCTCAACAATGCGGTGCGGAGCCTCGTAGAAAATCTGGGTTCGCGGCGAATCGCGAATCGCCTCCAAGCAGTGCGCCGCGCTCCTTGCTTCGACGGCAGGAATCCGCTGAAGCGAAACGAATCCGTCGGCAACCCGCTGGCCACCAGCGCCGACAAGAACGCCGACGCCCCCGGCACGGGCACAACCTTTATATGGTGTCGCACCGCCAGCGCGATCAGCCGGTATCCCGGATCGCTCACACCCGGCATGCCCGCGTCGCTCACCATCGCGATGTTGTCGCCCTGTTCCAGGTGAACAATCAGCTCGGCCGCACGCGTCAGCTCGTTGTGCTCGTGGTAGCTGACCATCGTCTTTTCGATGCCGTAGTGGTCCAGCAACTGCATGCTGTGGCGCGTGTCCTCGCAGGCGATGAGGTCAACCTCTTTCAGCACCCGCAGCGCCCGCAGCGTAATGTCTTCCATGTTCCCGATGGGCGTGCCCACCAGATAAAGCGTCCCCGCTCCCGGGGCGCCGCCGTCACGCACGACGCGGATTGCAACCTTCTCTTTTGGTTTCGCCATACGCGAGAAGTCTACACCCGCACGACTGATGATCGCGTGACGCATGAGTCAGTTCGACGTGACTCAGGGCCGAAAAATCCACGTCTGTGCGGTGGCCTCTGGTGTATACGCATAGCCGCCCGCCAGCAGCACCCGCCCATCGCTCAGCAGCGTTTCGCTCATATAGTGACGTGTATCGTCGGTCTCGCCGTTGACGAGAGCGAACTTGCCGGTACAGGCGTCATAAAGCTCCGCCTGGCGATTGCCGCCGGCAATCAGCAGCCGTCCCGGACTCACCTGCACAGCGACGTCTGGCAGTTTAAAGCGAGCATCGTGCATCGGCACAGTCGCGGAGAACGTCCCATGTCGTGGGTCATAGATTTCCGCGCTGCTCAGCGTTCCATGCCAGTCGCGATCGTCCGACCCTCCAGCGACCAGCACCCGGCCGTCCGGCAAAAGTCCTGCGGTGTGCTTGTAACGCGCAGTCAGCATGCTCCCTGTGTCATGAAATGTGCCAGTCTTAGGATCGTAGATCTCCGCAGTCGCGTTTACTTCCGAGCCACGACCACCCGCAAGCAGCACGCGACCATCAGCAAGCAGAGTCGCCGTATGTGCAATGCGGGGATAGTGCATTGCTCCCGTCGGCCGAAACTTCATCGCCGCAGCGTCGAAGATTTCAGCAGCCACGATGCTAGTACCCGACCCTCCGCTGTCTGCGCCCCCGGTGATCAGCACATTTCCGTCGCGCAGCGGAGTGGCCTCTGGTCGACCACGTTTCGTGATCATGTGCGCGATCGCCGTGAACTTGCCCGTCGTCGGATCATAGAGTTCTGCTTCGTCGGTCACGCCGTGCCCTATCCATCCCCCGACGATCAGCACTTTACCCGAACCAAGCAGCACCGCCGCGTGCCCCACTCGCGCCACCAACATGTCGCCAGTCGGTTGGAATTTGGCGTTCTTCGGATCGTACAACTCTGCCGAGCGGTAGAAGTCCTGGTTCCGTCGCATGCCTCCGGCGATCAGCACGCGCCCGTCAGGAAGCAACGTGGCGCTGTGTCCCGAACGCGGCGCTAGCATCTCGGCGCCACTAACTAGCGAACCCGCGCTCGGTAGCGCTGCGGGCGTTGGCGCCGAAAGCGCAATGACCATGACAAACAATCCGGCGACGATTGAAACGACAAGCAAGCGCGAGCGTGTCATCGGTCCTCCTCGGCGGCCAGGCGGCGCTGGCCGGGAATTATGTCGCTGTTCTACCGGACGCGGCCCGCCTTATTCCGTTAGCGCAGATTCCACCTGCTACTGTTGTTACGATTGGACTTTACGATGTGAACCCCGCATGTCCCTTTTGCGCCGCCTGATGAACCGCAACATGTCGCTCTACGACCAGCTCGACACGCTGGCCGTTTGCGGCATTGCGCCGCACCAAGGCATCGGCCCAGCCGACTTGCTGCGCTTGCACGACGAACGCAACTATGAAACGTCGCCCTTCAAGCTCTTGCTGACCGCCCTGGGAACGGAAGGTGAAGAACCTCCCCACGTTCCCGTGTCTGACAATGTATGGCTCCTGCGCGCCGAGTGTGCCGCTCGCGGCGGCGACTACGTCAGGGTCGCCGAACGCATGGCGATGCTTGCAGGCGATGCACTTCCGCTTCAGGACCTTCACGACGAGTTCGACCTTCGCCGCGGAGTCGCGTGGCTCACCTTCAAGTTGCGCGACGAAGACTTCCGCTGGCCCGCCAAAATCGAGGAGCGCTGGATCGATCCCAACATCCTCAGCCGCTTCGCCGCGCTTCTTGAAGCTCAGGACGCAGACCTCCGCTACATCTGCCTCGACCTGGGCGGTCAGGACTGCCTTCTGGGTTGCGCAACCGACGAACAATTCTCCGCCCTGCGCAATCTCACCGGCCTCGCCTTCGAGTGGCTGGGATGACCCCTGTTCTGGCACCGAATGCTAGTGCAGGTGCCCCGCCCGAAATATCACAACCATCAGGCACGCACGTCACCAACCTCGGTTCGGTCTGCTCAGCTAAACTACCGCTGGGATAGCGCGGCATTTCAGAACGGCCTCGTGTTCGCGCCCACCGACAACTCATGAAACCAATAAGTGTCAGAATTCTTCTCCTCATCGTAGTCATCGCCATCGCAGCGTCCGCCTTCGCCTCCAGCGACGACCTCCTCGGCTCCTGGCTCAACCAGGCCCAGGATGCCAAGATCGAAATCTCTAAATGCGGCAATGATTTCTGCGGCAAGATTGTCTGGCTGAAAGAGCCGGTCTACCCCGTCGGCTCGAAGGAAGGCACGCCCGGCACGCCCAAGGTTGACACCAGAAACCCTGACGCCTCGCGCCGCAGCACGCCAATCATGGGTATGCAGATCATGAGCGGATTGCAGCCGGCCGGGGACGGTCAATGGAAGAACGGCCACATTTACGATCCCGACAGCGGCAAGACCTACAGCGCCAAGGCCACGCTCGTTTCGCACGACCAGCTCGACCTGCGCGGCTTCATCGGCGTCTCGCTCATAGGCCGCACCGAGAAGTGGACGCGCGCCAAGTAGCCGACCCATGCCATCCGACGCACAGGCTCAAGCCCGTCTCGCCAGTGAAGTGATCTACCTGATCACTGGCACTGCCTTCATCATCATCGGATTGGTTGCCTTGGTGATCGCCGCCATACGCCGCCATACCCTAGGAGTGCTGGCCGTTTTCTGGCTGGGCATTTGGAGCGCCATGTATGGCATCCAGAGGCTGAACGACTGTTCCTTCATGGTGGCGCTCCTGCCTCACTGGATGCAGGTATCCTTTGCCTACTCGCATGCGTTCTGCACCTACCTCGTTCTGGTTGCAGGTACGCTTACGTTTCGCGAACTGACCACTGGCCTGCTGCGCCGGATCGTTACCGTCATTTCGGTTTGTGCGCTGCTGATCGCCATCCCCGGCATCGGATTGTTTATTTTCACCGGCCAGGAATTCACGTTAATCGGCCTGAACAGCCTTGTTGCTGCCGCCGGTCTCGTGATCTTACTCATCTTCTTTCTGGTACCCAGCCTCGCCCGGCGCTATACGCTGATCGGCGATCGTCGAGTCTTGCTGGCAGGCGCCATCGTGTTTGGTGTCGAGGCACTCCTCACAAACATCGTCCGCCCCTTCGGCTACTCTATCGGCAACATCTGGGGCGACATGGGCTTTTTGGTCTTTCTCCTGTCGCTGGGCTACGTTGCGATGCAGCGTGTTTACGACAGCGAGCGCCGCCTCTCCTCCATCGAGAGCGAACTGGCCATCGCCCGCCAGTTGCAGTTCTCCATTCTCCCCACCGCGACGCCCGGAGATCAGCAGCCTGCGCATCGCTGCCGTTTACGAACCCATGACCGAGGTCGCCGGCGACTTCTACGAATACCTCCCCGTCGATGACCACCGCGCCGGGTTCCTCGTCGCCGACGTCTCCGGCCACGGCGTCCCCGCCGCCCTGATCGCCTCCATGATCAAGGTCGCGGCGCAATCGGTCGCAACTTTCGCCGACAATCCCTCCGAACTTCTGCGGCGCCTCCGCGACATCATGTCAGCCCAGTTGCAAGGCCAATTCGTCTCCGCCGCCTACCTCTGGATCGACACCGAATCCCGCACCGCCCGCTACTCCGCCGCCGGACATCCGCCGCTCCTGTTCTTCAGCGCTGCCGACAACTCGCTCTCCCGCATCGAGAGCAACGGCCTGCTCCTCGGCGTGCCCATCGATTCCGTTTTTCCAACGTGCGAAATCCCCTTCGCTCCCGGCGACCGCTTCCTGCTCTACACCGATGGCCTCACCGAACCCGAGAACGCCGCGGGCGAGGCCTTCGGCGACCGCCGCGTCGAGCAAATCCTGCGCGAAAACACGTCGCTCCCCGCCGCCGAATTGTCATTGCTGTTACTCAGCGAAGTCCGCTCCTGGCAGCCCGCCTCCACTCCCCAGCAAGACGACATCACCTTCCTCGTCATCGACGTGCTCTGAGCACGGACCTGACCAACCTCAACTTGATCCGCGTGTATCCGTGCAAATCCGCGGCTGGCTTCGCTTCTTCCTGAAACTAGAAACTAGCCCCTGCTATCATCCTCCCGGAGTCCACCCATGAACCTCCGACGCGCTCTCCTCCCCGCCCTCGCCATCCTTATACTGTTCACAGGCTGCACTCAAAAGCCCGAACCCGCGGCCACACCGGCCGCCAACGAACTCGAGCGCTATCAACCCGTGCCCTACGTCAAAATCACCCATCCCGACTGGAGCAAGAACGCCTCCATCTACCAGATCAACACCCGCGCGTTCACGCCCGAAGGAACCTTCCGCGCCGCCGAAGCGCAACTCCCGCGCCTCAAAGACCTCGGCGTCGAAATCCTCTGGGTGATGCCCATCAACCCCATCGGCGTGAAGAACCGCAAGGGCACGCTCGGCAGCCCCTACGCCGTGCAGGACTACCTCAAGGTCAATCCCGAACTCGGCACCCTCGACGACTTCAAGCACTTCGTCGCCACCGCGCATCAGCTCGGCCTCAAGGTCATCCTCGACTGGGTGCCCAATCACACCGCGTGGGACAACGTCCTCGTCACCCAGCATCCCGAGTGGTACGCCCGCAACTGGAAGGGCGAGTTCCGCCCCACGCCCTGGTGGGACTGGTCCGACATCATCGACCTCGACTACTCCCATCCTGAGTTGCGCAAGTACATGACCGACGCGCTGAAGTACTGGGTCCGCGAGGCCGACATCGACGGCTACCGCTGCGACGTCGCCGGCTTCATTCCCATCGACTTCTGGAACAACGCGCGCAAGGAGCTCGACGCCATCAAGCCCGTCTTCATGCTCGCCGAGTGGGAGTCGCGCGACCTGCACGAGTACGCCTTCGACATGACCTACGCGTGGAGCTGGTACGACGTCGTCCGCGAGCTCACCTCCGGACGCAAGCACGATCTCGGCGGACTGCGCGGCTACTACGCCTGGAACGAAAGCTATTACCCGCACGACATCATGCGCATGACCTTCGTCAGCAACCACGACAAGAACGCCTGGGACGGCACCGAGTTCGAGCAGTTCGGCCCCGGCCTCAACGCCGCCATCGTGCTCTCCTGCGTGGGCGAAGGCATGCCGCTCATCTACAACGGACAGGAAGCCGGCAACCGCAAGCGCCTCAAGTTTTTCGAGAAAGACGAAATCGTCTGGAAGTCACACCCGGAAGGCGACCTTTATAAGAAGCTCATCGCCCTGAAGACGAAGAACACCGCGCTCTGGAACGCCCACTGGGGCGCCCGCATGATCGACGTCCCCAACTCCGCCCCCAACGCGGTCTTCAGCTTCGTTCGCCAGAACGACAAGGACAAGGTCTTCGCGGTCATCAACTTCTCCGCCAAACCTCAGACCGTGACCTTTAAAGACACGCTCCACCACGGCAAGTACACCGAATACCTAAGCGGCCAAGCCACCGACCTAGACGCAAATAGCAAGGTCACGCTGAAACCGTGGGAGTCGAAGATCTTCGTGAAGTGATATGTGATAGGACAACATGCCATGAAATCATCAGGCCAAATTAAGTTTGATGCGCTCCAGACAGCCGCAGACCCTTGCATCAACATCCTCATGCGCGCTTTGCGGATGACCACAAATGCCCGGACCGGTTCATCCAGAAAGCGGAAGTCGTTCAATAAGGAGATTCCAAAGTGTCCAGTTCAGAATCGAAACAAACGGCGAAGCCGCTCCGTCTCTTCCCTGTCGTCTTTTTCCAGCTTTCTCTTATTGGCGTCCCGCCTCCAGACATCTGGATAATAACTGTATACGTAAACTGTGATCACCACAGATCTGGAACGTAGACTTGTTTCCTGAATCATCTTCATCCATGTCATCTGGAACCAACACACGTCTGCATCGCCGGCCCGATCGGGACCGCTGATCAGGGTCTCAGTGAAGCGCTTAACTCCAGCCGATGCCACAAAGCGCAGTAACTCGCTCTTCACGTACTCTCGGTCGGCATGGCTTAGCGACGGGCGAAGGGGTGCCTCGGTGATCTGTGCTTCTGCGGCCCTGACAAGCACTCTGCCCAGTGTTGGCATCAAGCGCTGCGGCGTTTCGCTGGCGAGAATGGGGATAAAGTCCGTAGATTCTCCATCGGCAAGGGTGTGGACCATGGTGGCGCAACTCTTTGCATCCCTGGCTGCGAGATTCGCCTGGAAAGCAGTCGACCAGTCCACCAAGTCGTCATCAGGCAGGCGTTCCAGGCCCCGGCGAGCCTCGCCACCGAATAGGGGCCATACATAGCTTGGATAATCTTCGATCCACTTACGAACCGCCGGCGCTTTGGGAAGCTCGGAGCGGACCGCGTCCTGGAGCGAAGTGGGCAGGGTCGCCACGAATCGGTCGACGGGACTCGCAAGGAAGATATGAGGTTGAAAACGGCCGGCAACTTCGTTCACTTTGGGTATTGCCTTGAAAGCAAGGGGTACACCCACGACAGCCGCGAGAAGAAGGCCCAGGGAACTGCGCAGAAAAGTCGATCCACTTCTCTTAACCCTCTCTGCGGTGGGGGCTGTCGGAAGTCGAATACTCGAGTACTTCTTGATAAATCGCTTGAAGGCGCCTTCGAAAGGCGCTAGTGAATATTCTCTGAACTTCAACCGGTAGTATGTCGGACTCCAAGCCTCGTCGAAAGTGATTATCGCCAGGCCATGTAATATGCGACTGGGAGTGGGGCCGGGCCACGGTGGCAGGCCGAGCGCGAAAAAGGTTTGCGCAACCGCCCGGAATGATTCATATGGTCTCTGTTCAACAGGGACAAGTAAGAGTAGGGATTCCGGTCGATTTTGTTCGACCGAGAGCCTGATTTCCAAGCACACGCCCGGCGTTGTGCCTGCCTTGATCAGCAGCAGTTGAGCCTTGGCCATGAGTGCGCGCACCTCGGCCTGCCATTGTTCCTGCGGAACCTGGAGCCGCGCCGCTCCAAGGGGGGGTAGTTTCTCCCCTGGCGCGCCGATGGCGATGACGGGTCCCAGTCGGTCAAATGTCCGCGAAATCTGTTCCTCCTCGGTCCTTAACGTCCGCAACAGAACCAATCCGGGCAATACCATCATGTGCGTATTGCGAGTAAGTTTGTCCTCGCTGAAAGACCGCAGGTAAAGAATGGGGCAGCGCGGGTCCCGCCGAAGTTTTTCGGCGGCAGTTGGGGTGACCATTCGGCGGCCAAAATTAAACACATAGACGCCCAAAAACGAGATCGTGCCGCCGATGAGGAGGGAGGCCAGTACGATCAACAGTCCCCTCGTAAAAACGTCCAGCCATGCCCGCCAGCCGCTTTCGAACGAGTGCGGAAATATCGCCCAAAACCCGCTGATACTGAAGATGGCCCCGGCAGTAATCAGAGATATCCCACAGGCCCGGCAGCCTAGCGAGATTAGCCAATCGCGATTCAGCGTCATCGTCAGCGGCTCCGAATGCGGTGCGTGGCGGGCTGCTCTTACCCAAGATTTGGGAAGGAAGCCCCGGCTTCTCAATGAGGTTTTGACAAGTCTACTTCAACCATGGGGCCGGGTTCTATTAAAGCATCCGACCGCGCCCTGGGCGGGGTCACTGGTGCCAAGAACTTAGCAACATCGGCTTGTTGATTCGAAAGGAGTTGCCAGCCAAGTTCTTGGAGAGGGGATGTCAAGAGAAAACACTTCTCCCCTCGCGGGAGCAGAGGTACTTCTCTGCCATCCAGCCCCTTTCGTCGCGCTGGAGTGGTGGCGACGCGCAGCTCTTCGGACGCTGGTGGCCCGCATATCCCGTGGCCCACATATCCCTGATTTTGGGATATGTGGGGAACAACATTCTCCGTGCGCTCCGTGTCCTCCGTGGTGAAGGCTTTTTCCGACAATTGACAACTGACCACCGACACCTGCCTCCACAGGCGCGGCAGCGCCGATGAGCTTTTAGTCCCGCTCGGCGGGACGTAAGGCCGCGTGTATCGGCCCCTCATCAACCCATGGCCGCGGAGCGGCGTCTTTCCCCTCACACCCGCCCGGTTCATCCGTCACGTTCAACCGTGACTATCTCGCTTGGTGTTCTGCCGCCTTCTGGCGTACACTTCCGCCAGAAGAATGAGGGAGAGCTGTCGTCCCACGAGATGCCAGCCGGAATTTTCCCCGTTCTCAATAGGAGCTTCGACCCATGACGGGTCCTGTTCGACTTCGTGTTGACTCGCCATTTTCCCGCCAAGGCTCCCGTCCGACCCCAAAAATCTTCGCGTAACTCCTTTATTAAGAGGAATTTGCCTGTAAGTCCCACGGGCTCAAGAATTTGCGCGGAAATCGTCCCCTATCTCCAGCAGAATGAGGATTTTAGACAAGAAGGGGGTGGGGGGGAGGGGGTACTCCCGGTCCAGACCGGTAGGATTCCTGACACACGAACTCTGCCTCTCTCAGTGGCTCGCCGACCAGCTCAGCGCGTACGACTTGGGCATGTGGCCGTCATACACAATCTCGCCGTCCGCCTTGAGTCCAGGCTGGCGCAGGATCTGGCGCACCATCTCCGGAATCATGACCATGCCCACGTACTTGCCCAGGCACTCATGCTCGCCATAGCCAAACGTGAAGTAGTGATACCAGTTTCTGTTTGGCCGGAATTCGTCCGGCTGCTCAAACGCTTTGTCGTCGAACATCGCCGACTGCGTCAGCGCCAGAACATTGGTCATCGGAGGAATGGTCGTCTGCCGCTCGGTGCCTTTGGCGATCGTGTACTCGCACGCCGTCTGCCGGAACATGTAAGGCGAAATGGGGACAAACCGCAACGCTTCCCAGACTATCGAGTCAAACGTCGCCGGATCATCCACTCCGGCCGCATTGCGCGCCTGCAACAGCAGATCGGGATGGTCCAGCAGGAACTCGATCGCCTGCACCGACGCTTGCGCAGTGGTCTCAATCGTGCCAATCAACAATCCCGCGGCGTTCACGCCCACCCGCTTCACGTCGAAATTTACTTCCTGCGGAAACTTGCTACGCAGCATTCGCGTGACCATATCGTCCTGGAATTCTTCGTCGGTCTTCCTGCTAACCAACCGCCACAGCTTTTTGAAAGGGGTCAACAGCGCGCCAAACTTCAGCGACAGCGCCCGCGTCAGAATGAGCGCTTCAATGTAATTGCCGAGCTTGTCGGCGGCAGCGTTATGCGAGTCGGTGATCCGCTGCCGCTCTTCCGGCGTCACAAGGTCAAAAGGTTGGTTATAGAACGTATCGACCTGGGCCCAATACGACCAATCCATCAGTTCCTTCCGGTCCATTCCGACCAGCCCAAAATAGTCGCGGACAATGGTTGCCGGCGTCATGCGGCAGTAGTCGCCCACGGCATCGATCCGGCCTCCCGCAGTTGTCAACAAATCGGTGCAAATTTGCGCCACCATGCGCCGGACCTTGGGCAGGTCGTCACGGTTCAACAGCCCTTGCATGATCGACTTCTCGCGGTAGTGCAGCGCGTCATCGTCGTGCATCATGAAGTAGCCGTTGGCCATCTTCGGCACATACAGTGCTGCCGTGAATACCTTTGGCATGTTGAGCATCTCAATCACGTCGTCATACAACGCAACCAGGGTGCACTCCGGCGCTACCAGCACGGGCCGGTGGGCTCGCAACTCCTTGAAGAAGGCCAGCGTTTCTTCGGCCATGAACTTCCGCAGGAGCGCCAGCTTCGTCTCCTTCGGTTCCGCGTCATAGCGTGGCAGGTAGTTCAGGGGTACTGCTTCCATGGTCGTTTCCTTTCACAGGCTCTTCAGATATTCCACCAAGTCCCAACGCTGCTCATCTGTCAGTGTCCGCGTGTCGTACTCATGGCCGGCATTACTGTTGGTGGGCAACGTCGTATCGAAGAAGAAACCCGCTCCGCCATTCGCGTCCGTCCGAAAGCCCACCTTTTTCGGGTCGAACTCACGCGAACCGACGTAGAAGGTCTTCGGCCGGTAGCCCATGTCCTTTGGATCATTCGGCGTCGGACTTGCCGGAAGCAGAAGGTCATAGAGTGTCGGCACCGAACCATTGTGCAGGTAAGGCGCTGTGGCCCAGATGCCGTTCAGCGGCCGGGCCTTGTACGACCGCAACGATTCATACGGTGCTGCCGTCGTATTGGGCGTGTAGTTGCCGGCTTTGACCGAGGGCATGATCTGATTGCCGAAGTAAGCGCTGATCAAATCAATCGTCCAGTCTGCCCATCGAGTAAAAAACCACTTGTCGGGATTCGGGGTGGCCACCACGTTCTGCGTCGCCCTGGTCAACAACGCCGCCATTGGTGCCTTCGTGTCGAGCATCATGTTGCCGACCTCAGTCGTTTGCACATACTGGTTTCGCAGGATTCCGCTATATCCTGTGGTGCTCACGCTGTTGTTGGCCATGGTCGGATCGGTTCCGACTTTAGATACCATTTCCATCTGCGCCACCACCCGCCGGTCCGGGCTTGCCCGGTCAATCTTGGTGTGACAACGGAGGCACAGGCTGTCATACAGCTTCTCGCCCCGCTTGACCTTGGCATCATCGAGCGGCGGAAGGCCCGCCTTGGCAACGGCATCGGTCCACTGAGGCGACTCCAGGCTCCAGAGCCGGTCCTCCATTCGCCGCAAGCTATGCGTCTTCACCGAGGACTGAAACTTGACGTATTTGACCCGCAGGCCCCGTCCGCCCAGCAGCGAGCGCAGCGACCACTTCGTCTTTTGTGTCCAGTCCAGGGTGGCGAACACCCCAATGACTTCACCAGTGTTTCGCCCGATCGGTCCAACTCCGGCGTTGGCTCCTATGCCGTTCCACTGCACGTAATCGTGCTGCGGAATGTCCCACAAGAACGGATAACTCACCGGCGCGCTCGGCGGATTGAATATCTTCCCCCACACCGCTTCCAGTTGGTCCGGAGTGAGTATGTTCGCCAGTTGTTGCATGACCCGATCGCGGTTCTGGTCCGTGAGCACCGGCTTGAGCGTGTCCATCACCTGATCGAGTTGCTCCGGAGGCACTTGCCCTGCCAGCACCTCCCGCAGGGCGTTCTCATTCACGATGTGCTCCAGTACCCGGTTGTAAATCCGGCCGAACGCATCCAGGCGCGCATATCCGTAAGGAGTATTGCTGTGGTTGATGTAGTTGTAGGCATTGACGCGCAGCGCGTACTTCTCCAGGTCGGCTTCCACTTCCTGCTGATTGCGGTAGCTCCCGGCTTTAACCAGCGCCGCCACCAGGCGCTGCTTCTTGTCGGGGTTGTCTCGCGTCGCCTTCAGGGCCGCAGCCAGATCTTTCAAGAACTGGTCCATGTCTGCCGCCGACGGGCCGCCGTCAATCCGAATTCCCACTCCGTTGTAGTTCAGTTGCGACGTGTGGCAGGCGGCGCAGGTAAATCCCATGTACTTCTTGCCGCGGTACGTGTCGGCGGTCATCCCTACCGGCAGCCCGTCCGGATTGCTGCGAGTGTGGTTCTGCGGCAGATAGCGATAGCCATTCATGTTCTCGTCGGAACGGAACAGCTCCTGCGAATTCGCCTGCTCCAGGTACAGAAACATGTCGTAGGGCATCAGGTCGGCGCCCTGGGCGGTGTAGTAAAACCACAGGCTGTCGGCCGGCGACCAGCCTTGATCGAGATAGACGACCTTGGAGAAGTTGTCGCCGATGCGGTCCGGACCCATCACTTTGGCTCCGCGACTTGGGTCGTTGTCCGCAATCGCGTAGTAGGCCGTCGAGAACCAGGTTGTCGAGTTCAGCAGCAGGATCACCACCAGCAACGCGACGGCCCACGCTGCCCACACTCCCCACCGCTTCTTGTGTGCCCCAATGAAGCAAAAGAGCTTGATCAGAAGCGTTTGCATAGAAACACTCTCCTAAGGCAATTGTGGTGATTGCGCATTGTGCCTTCTTGCGCCCGAGTCAGTCAATTTAATTCTCGTTGGGCAGTTGGCGCGCGGCCCCTGACAAGCACTTCTTTCCTCGGGTGCCCCTTCCGGCCTGATTTTGGCCGGGTGGGTCTTTTTCCCTCTCCCACCCGTTATCATGGGCTCGCATGCGAAACCGCTCGTCGTCTGCCCGACGTCGCTATCTGCTGTTCGCCGTCTCGCTGCTTCAGCTTGCAGCCGCGGCCCAGGCGCAAACCATCCGCAGCCGTCCCGTTCCTCAATCGGTCGTGGAAAGCCGCCTGCAACGTTATGCCGGCAATGACTCCCAACGCGCCGCAACCATTAAGGAAATTTTCACCCAAGTCGGATGCGCCGGTGATCATCTCATGGAACAGCCGGTGAAAGGTTCCAAGCTCTCCAACGTAATCTGCGTACTACCCGGCACCGACGACCGCGTCATCATCGTTGGTGCTCACTACGATCACATATCTGCTGGCGATGGCGTGGTGGACAACTGGAGCGGGGCCTCGTTGCTACCGTCCCTCTACGAAGCAATAAACATCGAGCCTCGCCGGCACACCTTCATTTTCATTGCCTTTACCGATGAGGAGAAGGGTGAAGTCGGCTCCCACTTCTACGTCAAAGAAATGACGAAAGAGCAGATTGCAGCCACCGACGCGATGGTCAACATGGACACCTTGGGTCTCGCGCCCACCGAGATTTGGACAACCCATTCCGATAAGCGGTTGACCAGCCTGCTGGTGTCTCTCGCCAATCAGCTCAAGTTGCCGGTTTCGGGCGTCAACGTCGAAAAGGTTGGCACCACGGACTCCGAACAGTTCGCCGCCCGCAAGATCCCCAGCATCACCATCCACTCCTTGACCCAGGAAACTTGGAGTGCAGGCATTTTGCATTCTTCGAAAGATAAGTTGTCCGCCATCAACTTCGAGGACTACTACCAGACCTACCGCCTGATTGCGACGTACCTCGCACTGCTCGACACCGCCTTGCCACCGCCTGCACCGCCGCCCCACTAGAGATTCGCAGTCAACCCCGCTGATCTCCAAACAACGAACAATCTCGCGTGGTGCCTCAGGTTCGCCCTTCTTTTGGGCTAACCTGGGTGAGGTGCGGCTCGCCCACCTCGAAGGCTTTCCGCCACGATTCCCGCCGCCATTGCGAGCTTGTGATCGTTGTTCCAGGGCGGCCCGACGGTCTTTCGCACCTGGAGAAAGTGCGCGTCGAGGTTCTCAACGCCCAACGTCTGGCTCGCCGCTTCCAGTACTTTTTTCGGATCGTACCAGTGAACCGGCCAACCTCGCGCCTCGGCCGCTGAGGCCAGTGCCTTGCGGTACATCACCCAATCGGCATTGTTCTGTGCCCAGTAGTTCTGGATTCGCTCGGCAATCGTCGGTGGAAGCTCTGGGCGTTGGCGAAGGGCGATGCCAAGAATGCGTGGCACGGCCATCGCGACGGAGTCCAAGGCAAGCACCGCATTCTTCTCCGCCGACGCGCGCACGCGCTCGACCAGTTCCACGGCCTCGTCGAGCGGGAGCCTCTGGCATTCACTGTGGTGCGGAATCTTCGGCAGGCCCTCGTCCACGAGTTCCACCCGTCGGCGGTCCAGGAGCGTCCCATCACGCCCCACCGTGACCAGCACCGCCCAGCCGCCGTGGTCCGATATCCCGATAATGCCGCCGGTTTTCGACATGCTATTGCCCGCCGCTCCTTGGCTCTCCTCGCAAATACTCCTCCATCGACTTCCTTCCCGGACGAATCGAATAAGGTCCGTAGCACAACTTCCGCAGAATCGAGTCCGGCCGCCCGTGCCAACTTCCCCACGACAGCGGCGAATCGCCATTGGCATCCTTCAAATCAAGCTTCGCGCCCGCCTCGATCAGCATCTCCACCGCCGCCTCGCTGCAAAATGCCGCCGCCCGATGCAGCGGAGTCTCGCCGCGCGTGCGGCAATCACGCATGAACGCGCCTGTCTCTCCGCCCGGCTTGGTCGCACAATTCGGGTCCGCCCCCGCCTCCAATAACACCTTGGCCACCAGCTCGTGTCCCGGTCGCGCCGACGACAACGCGCTGTGCAGCGCCGTCTCGCCCGTCTCCGGATCGCCTCGCTTCACGTCCGCGCCGCTCTCAATCAGGAACTGGCACAACCGCCAGTGTCCGTGAAACGCGGCGCCACCGAGCCCCATGTCCTCTCCCAGCGATTGCAGTGTCTCTCCGCTCTGAAGCAGAAACCGGATGGCCGACACGTCTCCGTAATAGGCACACCATTGCAGCAGCGACACTCCATCGGCATCTTTCAACGTCGCCGGCCGTCCCTGGCCCACCACATCAAGCACCAGGTCCGTGCGTCCTTCGGCGATTCGCGTCACCATCTCGGCTTCACTGAATGAAGACGAACCCACAGCACACTCTTCCTTTCATGTCGGGCGAATCTCTCACTTTTTCGCCTTCGCGTTCTTCTCCGCAATCGCGTGCTTCACCAACTTCTTGATTAGCGTCGCAGGCAGTGGCTTATCCACCGGAAATCGAATCGTCCCCTTCGAAGTCGAGTACTTCTTCAACTCTTCTTTGAACGGCCCCAGCAGCGTGCCGCTCATGCCGAACAGCGAGCAATGCTCGGCGAACGCAGCGTAGCCGAGCAGCATTCCCTGATACTTCACGCACGGAATGCGATAGCTGATGCACTCGGTCGCTTCCGCGGGCAGCACCGACTGGATCACCGCGCGCACTTTCTGCAACGTGCTCCGCTGCGGCTCCGGCACGTCGGCTATATATTCCTCGACGGTCTTTGGAATCCTTGTCTTCGCGGTCTTTTTCATTCGCACCCCCGAAATGGTTCTCAGAAATCAACGCGGCACAGATTATCACGAGTTCCAGCCAACGCTGCAAATGCCGCGCCTTCCCTCGGAGTAATGCATTTGAAGTATTGTCTCGCAACTCTTCATTACGTAGATTCCTCCCAACTGGACTCGTAATCAGGCCGCTCTTCGGGGTTCGCCAGAAGTAGGCACACAGCGCGGTCTGCATTTCATTCCGATGTGGGGTTGCGAATTGAAAAACAAGTGGCTGTTGATCTGTCTTACGGCTGTGCTCTGCGTAGCTTCCGCCTTCGCGCAGGATTCTGCGGTTCTCAACGGCGATGTCCTCGATCCTTCGGGCGCCGCGGTTGCCGGCGCCGACATCATCGTGCAAAGCGAAGCCACAGGCGTCAGCCGCACGGCGACGACGAACGCCACCGGCTTGTTCATCGTGAACGCGCTATCGCCCGGTGAATATGAAGTCCGCATTGCCGCCAGTGGCTTCGACACAACAACGTCGCAGGTACGCCTTGAAGTCGGCCAGCAGCAGGACCTGAAGATCCGTTTGCAACTGAAGTCGGAGGAGGTCAACGTCGTCGTCAACTCGGCTGACGCGGGACCGCTCGTCAACACCACCAGTTCGATCGTCGACGGCGTAATCAGCTCCGAGCAAATCGACTCCCTGCCGCTCAACGGGCGCAACTTCCTGGAGCTGTCCCTGCTGGTGCCCGGCAACTCACCCGCGCCGAACTTCGATCCCACCAAGACGGACACTGTGGTGATTTCGACCGATGGGCAGCTGGGCCGCGGCGGCAACGTCTCCATCGACGGCGCCGACAACAACGACGACACAGTCGGCGGAATGTTGCACAACGTACCGGAAGACGCGGTGCAGGAATTCCAGATCGCTTCCAACCAGTATTCGGCCGCTCTCGGCCGCTCCGGTTCGGCGGTCGTGAACGTGGTGACCAAGTCGGGCACAAACGACTGGCACGGCACCGCCGCCGTGTTCGTTCGCGACCAAGCGCTGCAGGCGTCGTCGCCCCTGGTCGATCCCACAATCGGCACTCCGCCCTTCCGCCGCGAGCAGTACGCGGGATCTGTCGGCGGACCGGTAGTAAAGAACAAGGCCTGGTTCTACTCGGCCTTTGAATATCGCGACCAGGTGAGCGGTGTGCCCGTCGGCTTCGCTGACCTCAACACCCAGACCATCATCAAGAGCTACGCCTCCGCGCCCGGCATCGACGCCCTCGGTACGGTGCGTGGTGACTGGCAAATCAGCGACAAAGACAGCCTCATGCTGCGTTACTCCATCGAGCAGCTCAACGCCACAGGTGCAAGCTCGCTGGATCGCGCGCTGGGCTCCGCTTCGCAGCGACAGGTGCTGGAGAACAACTTCCAGGCGTTCGTTACCAGTTGGACACACGTCTTCACGCCAACACTGCTCAACCGCTTCAGCTTCGCCGAAAACAACTTCTTCAACAACACCATTCCGGTTGTGGTCTCGCCGCAGCTCGATCTGCCTAGCCTGCAAGACGGCGCCTCGTTCCGTGTGCCGCAATCTACCAAGCAGAACCGCCTTCAGTTCGGCGACGTTGTGGATTGGTCACGCGGCAAACACAACTTCAAGTTCGGAGCGGAAGTGCAACACGTCGCCGCCAGCTTCAATCTCGCCGTCTTCCAGCAGGGCCGTATTGAGGCAGTAGAGAACTTCCCCGACTTCGACCGCAACGGCGACGGCCAAGTCACCTGGGACGACTTGCTATTTGCTGTCACGCTGCAAAGCCATTATCCCGATCGTCCGCTGCTGCTGCCCGGCTGCAACAACAACTATCTGGCGTTCTTCGCGCAAGACGACTGGCACGTCACCCGCCAACTCACGCTGAACCTCGGGCTGCGCTACGATCTCGACACCAACTCCAAAGACATCAGCTACTACAGCCAGATCAATCCCATCGTGCAGCCATTCCTGCAGGCTACCCGCGGCAAAGACATCAACAACCTTGGTCCGCGCATCGGCTTCAACTGGGCGAATGCTGCCGGCAACCTGACGATCCATGGCGGCTACGGCATCTACTACGACCGCATCACGCTCGAGGTCATGTCTCTGGAGCGCGGCCTCAACGGAACCTCGCTGCCCATCGACGTGCGCGCCGGCAACGCCATCAGCGGACCGAACGGCCCCGTCTACCTCGACCCCAACGGGTACTTCGTGCCCGGCGCGCCAACGCTGTCCAATCCCTTTACCGGCTTTATTCTTCCGGGCGCGGGAGCGTCTGGCATCAACATCATTGATAACGCCATGCAGAACCCATCGGTTCAGCAGTTCAATCTGGGCGTCCAATGGGAATTCGCGAACAACTGGGTCGTGCGCGCCGACGGCATTCATGACCTGGGCACGCATTTCATCCTCGGCGTGCCCATCGGCACGGTGTACAACCCGGTGGTCGGCGGACCCGACACGGTCAAGAACCTGGCGTCGAACGTCAACACCCACTACGATGCGTTGTTCCTCACCGTCGACAAGCGTTTCTCGAAACACTATCAGCTCCATGCGGCGTACACGCTCTCGAAGTCGTTGAACTACGCCAACGACGACCAGATTCCCTTCGGTAACGGTCCAATCGATCCGTTGAACTTGCACCGCGAATACGGCCCAACGCCCAACGATCAGCGCAACCGGTTCGTCATCTCGGGCACAGCAGACTTGAAGTGGGGCTTCCAGATTTCTCCGCTGTGGACCCTCGCCTCGAGTGTTCCCATGGACATCATGCTGCCTGACAACAGTACCCGCGTACCGCAATTCGGGCGCAACTCCGGCTGCCGCGTGTACCACAATGGAGCGCAGTTAAACACCGCTATCGCCCAGATCAACGCCAACGGCGGCGAAAACGGAACCCCGCTGCCGCTGGTCGATCCCAGCGCAACCTTCTGCAACATGTTCAACTCGTTTGATCTGCGAGTGTCGAAGCAGTTCAAGTTCGGCGAGCGCTCGTCGTTGCTTCTGATCGGAGAGGTCTTCAACCTGTTCAACACCACCAATATTCTTGGCGTCTCGAACACCAACTATTCCGGTTACGCGAATGTCCTGGTGCGCGACAGCAATACGCCGGGCACCGCAGGATACCTGCAATCATCGTCATTCGGTGCGCCGGTCACGACCGCGGGTGGGGTCTTCGGATCCGGAGGCCCGCGGGCATTCCAACTCGCTGTACGGTTCAGCTTCTAAGTGACGAAGCAAACTGCAGCGGCGGGTTCGCGGGCTGGTGGGTTGCGCCGCGAACTCGGATTGGGATCGGCGGCGGCGGCGGTGGCTGGTGAAGCCATCGCCGTCGGCATCTTCCTCACCCCCGCTGGCATGACGCGCTCCCTGGGTTCGCCCTTCTGGCTGCTCATGGTCTGGCTGGTAATGGGCGCGATCACCGTCAGCGGCGCTTTGTGCTTCGGCGAACTTGCTGCCCGCTATCCCGAGGCTGGCGGGTTGTACGTCTACCTGCGCGAGGCTTTCGGCGAGCGCGTCGCCTTCCTCTACGGCTGGATGAGTCTGCTGGTGATGGATCCGGGCGTCACCGCCGCGCTGGCGGTCGGCGGCGCTACGTATGGCGCCTACATCTTCGGCTGGACTCCGTTGATCACCAAACTGATGGCCATTGCCACTATCGCGGTACTGTGTGCCATCAACATGCTGAACACCCGCGCGGGCGCGGGTTTCCTGCGCTACACCACATGGTTGAAGCTTGGGATTCTCGCACTGATAGTGGTGTGGGCACTTGTATTCCGTTTGGGATCGTGGTCGCACTTCGTGCCGCTTGTCGCCCAACGTTCCGGCTCCGCGCCTTTGCTGTCCGCCATCGCCGGCGGGTTGGTGGCTGCGTTCTACAGCTTCGGCGGATGGTGGGACGTGAGCAAAATCGCAGGTGAGATCAAAGACCCGGCCCGCACCCTGCCACGCGCGCTGGTGCTGGGCGTGATTGCAGTGGTAGCCGCCTACGTACTTGTCAGCGGCGCTTTCATTTATCTTGTGCCGCCCGAGAGCGTCACCTCCGATCGCACCTTTGTCGCTCAGGCGGGAGCAATCCTGTTTGGCCGCGCCGGAGCAAATCTGCTGGCGGGCGCGGTAGTGCTGTGTGTTGTAGGCAGTATGGCAGCCATGATCATGCTCTCTCCGCGCGTGTACTACGCCATGGCGCGCGATGGCGTGTTCTTGCCCGCGGTAGCCAAGCTGCATCCGGTGTTCGGAACGCCGATGCGCGCCATTGGCATCCAGGGAATCATGACCTCGCTCCTCATCGCGCTGGGCGCCTTCGAGCAGATCATCGCCTACTTCCTGTTTGTCGCGGTGTTGTTCCTCGGACTCACCGTTTCCACGCTGTTCGTATTTCGCCGGCGAGACGGTGACGCGGCCCCGCCCGTCTGCACGCCGGGCTATCCGGTAACGCCGCTCATCTTTCTTGCCCAAATCGTTGTGCTGCTGGCGCTGGTGCTGATGAACACGCCATGGCAGGCATTGTTGGGATGCGCAGTCGTGCTGCTCGGCATTCCCGTGTACGCGTTGTTGCAGCGCAGCCACATTGTGCCGGAGCGCGACATATTAGTTCCCGATACTATGGTGAATGGAAATGAGCGATCCTAAGAAGCGCACAGATAACGAAGGACCGGTGATTCCTCCGGTAATCGAGGGCCAAACACCTCCGCCGACGAGGATTCGCATTATCGAAGATGCGGAAGCGACGGGCGACACCCTCGCCGCCTACGACTATTGGCGCGCCGGTTCGGGACGCACGCAGGTGCCCGGCATCATCAAGTGCTTTGGCGCGCGCCCCGACTTTCTCCGCCAAGTCGTGGACTTCTCCAACACCATTCACTTCTCCGAAGGGCATCTCCAGCGACGCCACAAGGAGATGATCGCCAGCTACGTCTCTTACCTGAACCGGTGTCCGTATTGACTGGACAGTCACGCTTACTTCCTGCGTGTTCAGGGAGCCAACGACGAATGTGTAACGGCGATTCTGGAAGGCAAGCTCGACCAGGCGGCACTCACTGCAGCCGAGCGTGCGCTGATGGACTACACCCGAATCATCACCGAGGCGGCATACAAATCGACGCCCGATGACGTCCAAGAGCTGCGCGATCACGGTTGGAGCGAAGACCAGATCTCCGAAGCTGTTTACATCATCGCGATGTTCGCGTTCTTTAACCGCGTGGCTGATGCGTTCGGGATTCCGCCGCAGCACTACCTGGAACTCGGCAAGATGACGCCTTGAAGACAAGAGCGCGGCGATAACTCGCGCTTGCTACACTCAACGTCACTTGTATGAACCTCACCGACCGCATCTATCTTGCGGGACACGTCGCTCTGACGCTGCTGGTTTGTGCTCGCCTGCAGCACGTCGCACATGCGCCGTGGTATGTGGCATGGAACGCGCTCGTCATCGCCGTGATCCTCTTACTGGCGCGCAAACGCGACGACGGCCCGCTGTGGCAGTTCGCTCACGACTGGCTTCCGGCGCTGCTGTTTATCACGGTGTTCGAAGAGGTGTCGTTCCTCTCGCTGTCGTTGCGCGGCGAATGGCAGAATCCGTTGCTCGTCGCCTGGGAGTCCGCGCTGTTCGTCTTGCCTCCGGGCGAATGGCTGCGCCGCTACTCCGCCCCGTGGTTCACCGAGCTACTGGACTTCGGCTACTTCAGCTTTTATCTGTTTTATCCCGTCGTCGCCGGAGTGCTGTGGGCACGGCGCAGACGTCCACAATTTGCGGAGTCTTTTCGCTGCCTGACCGACTCCCTCAGTGTGGGATACGTGGCCTGTTATGCGACCTATCTGCTGTTTCCCACCCGCAGCCCGTCTCACAATTCAGCGCACGCCACAGCCGCGACGACCAGCGCGGGAGGACCGTTCCACACGCTTGTGCAAAGTATCCAGGGCCACGCCGGAGTCCACGGCAACGCCTTCCCCAGCGCCCATATCATGCTGGCGTTTGTGGTATTGGTATTCGCGTTCCGCTACCTTCCACGCCTCGCACCCTGGCTGCTCATCTGCGCACTGCTGATGTGCGTCGGTGCTGTCTACGACGGCTACCACTACGCGCTTGACGTGCTCGCTGGAGCCCTGCTCGGCATCGTGGTGAGCGCGGCATTCCTGAGGAGTCGAACGCCGGCCCTCGGGACCTAGCGCCCTTCCCGGCAACGCTACCCGCCATCTACAAGATGGGCTAGCAATACAAAAAACCCTCCCGAATTCAGGAGGGTTTTCCGCTCTTAAGAGATTGAAATATCTAGACTTACGCCTTAACAACCTTGCCGCTGCGCAGGCATGACGCACATACCCGCATGCGCTTGTTGCCGTGCGCCGTCTTGGCGTGCACCGGGCGCAAATTGACGTTCCAGCGCCGCTTGGTGACGTTGTTGGCGTGACTGACGTTGTTTCCCGTGCGCGGCCCTTTGCCGCAAACTTCGCAAACTTGTGCCATTGCTTACTCCAGAAGATTCCCGAGGTGCGGGGACAAACGTTAATTATACTGTGCTTCCATCACTTCCGGCAACCCGCTGTTGCCGCGCCAGCCTGCCTCCTTCGCTGCGAAAGTGTCCCTCCCGCAATTCACAAAATATTTTTAGCAACTCACGTCATCTTCTCTCAATTTGGGCTTACAATCCCCAACACGGCTTTGCTGGGGTGAGGAACGGGCGCGGCCAACCAGCCACCCAACGTCCCGTCGAGATTCAGATCGAGTTCGAGATTCACGGCAAATACGACACGGAACTGGCATCGCCAGCGCCGTTTTCGCCGTCGATCCTGAATTCGCCCGCATCCCTTCACCGCAGCGAGGTCCGTTCAGACCAAGGGGACCGGGCCATGATCTCGCAGAACGGTACTTGCATCCGCAACTTCCGCATTGCGTCGCTTGCGGCAGCACTCCTCCTTCTGACCGCCCTCGCCAGCGCGCAAGACTCCGGCATCAATTCGCCGCATGTCGCTCCGATTTCCGGCCCCAAGGTTTCCTCGTACATCCCCGCGGGAGCCACTCTGCCGGCTCTGCAATCGCGGCCGCTGCGGGTTGACGTCAATCTCGTGCTCGTCCCGGTCACGGTGATTGATCCGATGAGCCGCCCGGTGCTCGATGTGCCGCGCCAAAACTTCTCGCTCCTCGAAGCCGGAGTGCCGCAGGAGATCCGCTATTTCTCCCACGAAGACGCGCCCATCTCCGTCGCTCTGGTGCTCGACTACAGCGGCAGCATGGACAACAAGGCCGAGTTCGTGAATCAGGCCGTCGAGCAGTTCTTCCAGTACGCTCATCCCGACGACGACTACTACGTCATCACCGTCTCGCAGCGTCCCGCGCTGGTGGCCGACGCCTCACAATCAACCAACACCATCCTCGCGCGCCTGGCCTCCACCGTGCCTCACGGCATGACGGCGCTCTACGACTCCATCTATCTCGGCGTGAACAAGCTGCGCACCTCGCGCTATAAGCGCCGCGCCATGGTCATCGTCTCCGACGGAGGCGACAACGCCAGCCGCTACAACCTCAAAGAGGTCAAGTCGATGCTGGCCGAGTCCGACGTGCTGACTTACTCCATCGGCCTCTTTGACGACGTTCCCTTCATCGTGAAACCGTTCGAAGAGCGCTTTGGCCGCAAGTGGCTCGACGAAGTCACCCGCGTCAGCGGAGGCCGCAACATCCCCGCCGACGACCGCCGCGATATCCCCAAGATCGCCGGCATCATCAGCCGCGAGATTCGCTCGCAGTACGTGCTCGGCTACAGCCCCACCGACCCAAATAAGGACGGCAAGTGGCGCAAAATCTCGGTGAAGCTGCTCGACAACCCCGACCAGATGCACGTGCACTTCAAGGAAGGCTACGCCGCCCCGGGACCGTAAACCTTTCCGCCCTCCAGCCAGATTTGTCATCTTGAGCGAGGACGCGCCAAAAGGGCGCGCGTCCGAGTCGAAGGACCGGCTTTTGTTCTTCCGGTGGAAGCACCGGCCTTTAGGCCGGTGACGACGCCCCCGCCCCAACCACGTTTGTCATCACGAGGTCGCCGTGGCGACCGAGGGATCTGCTTTTGGTTTGTCATCACCAGATCGCCCACTTTAACGACTTGTCATCCCTCGCGTCTCCGCCTCGGAGACGCGGGGGATCTGCTCTTCCCAGCGCCTCGGGCGCGCAATAAGAAAGCCCACCTCTTCAGCGGTGGGAAAGCGGTCATTTGAAACGGGAGTCCCCCGGGGACGGCACCGTGTCGCACCTTCCCTATGACCGCCGCCGTGCTGCAATTTACTGTTCCGTCCGCCCGAACCCTTCGCCCACGCGCCAACTCGACCAGGCCCACGACTACATCGCCCTCTCCAGTAGCGACGACGTCGCCGACCGCATCACCCTAAAGATCGTAAGCAGCGTGCAACTGCTTGCCACGTTCCCCATGTCAGGCCGCGCCGGACGCGTTCCGGGCACGCGCGAGCTGGTCGTCGCCAATACCCCGTTCCTCGTGGCCTACACCATCGACAAGACCCGCATCGTGATCCTCGCCGTCTATCACGGAGCGCAGTGCTGGCCCGAGGCGTTTTAGGTTTTCATCACGAGGTCGCCCGCCGTGGCGGGCGACCCGGGGACCTGCTCCAAGTCGCATCTCGTGGGCGCAATCAGCGCCCCGGGCGCAGAATAAGAAAGCCCAGCGCTTCAGCGCTGGGAAAGTTTCAGCAGCGTTCCCGAGCGCCTCGGGCGCGGCATAGGAACAGATGACACACATCCCTGTGCTCCTCATCACCGAATCCTAATTTCGAAACCGATAAATTATCGCCATGCCACACGCCCTGACGTCGAATCTCGTCCATTGCATCTTCAGCACCAAAGAACGCACCAACTCAATCCCCGACCCGATCGAACTGGGACGTTACCTCGGCGGCGTAGCACGAGAAAAACACATTCCTCTCATCATTGCCGGAGGAACCAACAACCACGTGCATCTTTTGATAGCCCTGCCTGCGTCGATGGCCCTAGCCAAAGCGATGCAGGATTTGAAAGGCAATAGTTCGAGATGGTTGAACCAGAAGATAAAGAGATTTTCCTGGCAAGAAGGCTACTCAGCCTTCAGCGTCAGCCCGACACACAAGCGGGCGGTGGTGTCGTACATCAAGAATCAACCGCGTCACCACGCGAAACGCAGCTTTGAGGACGAACTACTAGAAATCCTGAAGAAATCGGGCATTGACTACGACGACCGATACATCTTCGGATGACTCACGTATGCCGCGCCCGAGGCGCTCGGGTCTTTATCGACGCTTTCCCAGCGCTGAAGCGCTGGGCTCTCGTATCTCGTCCCGCACAGCGGCATAAGCGTTAACTTAATTGTTGCCAGAGTTACGCGTCGGAGATTATGCTTACGGCATGGACAACGGCCTTGAGGGGTTGGGGAGTTGGGAGGTACTGCAGCAGTTCCTGCCGCCAGGATGGGCAGAACAAGCGCGTACGACGGGAGCCCTGAGACGGACTCGCGGAGTGCGGGATGCGGCTGCTTTACTGCGGGTCCTGCTGATGCATCTGGGACAGGGATGCTCGCTGGCGGAGACCGCGGTGCGGGCGCGCGAGGCGGGGCTGGCGCAATTGAGTGCGGTGGCTTTGTTTAAGCGACTGCGGGCGAGCGAAGCCTGGTTGTTGTGGCTGGCGCAGCAGTTGGGAGGAGCGGGGCAAGGGCTGTGGGCGGCACCGCAGCGGGTGGTGAGGGCCATCGATGCGACGGTAGTTTCCGAGCCGGGCAGCACGGGGACGAATTGGCGTCTGCATTACGGCTTACGCTTGGCAGATCTGCGCTGTGATTTTTTCGAACTCACCGACGTGCGTGGCGGGGAGAGTTGGAAACGAGTGCCGGTGCGGCGGGGGGAGATTCTGTTGGGCGATCGTATCTATGGACGGTCGAGCGGCATTGCCCATGTGCTGAAGGCCGAGGCGGATGTGGTGGTGCGCCTTACGCCCTCGCTATTAGCGCTGCTCGACGGGCAGGGGCGCGCCTGCGATCCCTTGCGGCAGGCGCGCTCGCTGCGGGTCGGTAGAGTGGGGACTTGGCCGACGCAGGTGCAGCATGAGGGGCAACGCTTTCCCGGCCGCTTGCTGGCCGTGCGGCGTAGCGCAGCGGCCACACGACTGGAACAAAAACGTCTGCGGCGGGAGGCGAGCCGCGACGGAAGAGTGATTTCACAACCCAGTTGGGCGGCAACACAATACTTGTTTCTCTGGACCAGTCTGCCGGACTCGTTTTCCGCCGAAGTGGTGTTGGAATACTATCGTCGGCGCTGGCAAATAGAGCTGGCCTTCAAACGCATGAAGTCTCTGGCCGGCTTGGGTCACTTACCCAAAAAAGACCCGGCCAGTGCCCGCGCCTGGTTGTATGGCAAACTCCTGGTCAGCCTGCTGGCCGAACATCTGATGCAAACGGCGAAAGGGTTTTCCCCCTGGGGTTATCAACTGCAGGCAGCAACCCAGCCGCTGGCGTGAAACCGAATACCTGTTGCACGAAATCCTCGCGGCGGTGAACCCCAACCTCCCCTTGGCCAATACGCTCCTCCACTGGAATCAGATCGCACATCGGCTTGCCTCCGCCCCGCGCACACGTAAACTGCAAACATTAAGTTAACGCTTATGCCGCACAGCGGGACTGCCGCACGCCACAGCCACAGATTTATTATCCCCAGCCCGTACACAGCGCCGAGGGCGCGGTATAAGAAAGCCCACCGTTTCAAAGGTGGGAAACCCGAACGACGATCCCCGAGCGCCTCGGGCGCGCAATAAGAAAGCCCAGCGCTTCAGGGCTGGGAAGGCGTTCGTCGAAATCCAGAGTCCCCCGGGGACGACACGCGGACTATGCGGAGGATATTTTCGGGGTCGTCGTCACAATTGTCATCCTGAGCGAGGACGCGCCGAAGTGTCGCTCGTCCGAGTCAAACGACCTGCGTCAAGATGATCTCTTCCGCAAGGAGTTATAAAAAACCAGCTTGTCGAAGAGTTTATCCGACAACGCGCGGAAGGAAGCGGCGCCAACCTTTTGAGTGCGAGGACAAATCAGGTTCAGTGCAGAAGGACCCTTGAAAGGGAACCGAAAGTCGTTTTGATTCACCCTCACCAGATTTTCGATAATTTCGGAATTGAGAATGTGACTGGCACCGAAATGACCGTTCTCGTAAAGCTTGGATGCAATCCTCAAGAGCTCGGTTGCGGCACCATGTTTCCCTTGTCGGGACCAAGCATCCGCGCTGAGCAAAAGGTACTCTGCCTCCAAGGCGGGAGTAAATCTCTGCTTACTATCATTCCACGAGCCAACGCTCGCGCTCGGGAGAGAATTCAAAGAGGCTAGCGGTACATTCTTCAGACTATCGGTGATTGCTTCTGGGTTGGAATGCAATCTCAACTCTCTGAGACTCCAGTAGAGAATATTCATCCTCCCCGCTAAGTACTGGCCGTATTCGGCATCTCGGACTAAGTCCCGCAGTTCGCCCCTGCCCGAGAGGTCAACCGATCCTGCCTCTAAGAGTCCCACGCTGTTTATTAACCGATGGTTCACGAACCGCACATAATCCATGTTCTGCGAGTTGGGTTGGAACACTCGCATTGAGTACTGTTCGGCGAGGTTCAAATAGCGGGTCGCCGAATCATAGTCCTGATAGTCGCGAAGAAATGCGGCCGCCGCAACAGCGAGCGAAAAAAGGCTAAGGTCATATATGTCGCGGACTTCCGAGGGAGATTCGAGATGCGGCAAGATACTTCGATCCACCGTGTCAACGGCCAGAGGAACAGCATCTTCCGGATCTACGATTCGCAGGCATAACAGGCACTGTGTAGCCGATTGAAGTGTTGGGTTGGGATCAGCATTCCTAATCTGCCACCCGGGACGTCCCGGCGCCCACGCGAGAAAGCTAGAAAGGCGCGCGCAAGCATAAGCGTGCAAGTATTCACCACGAGCGTTGAGGGCAAACGACCGAGCCAAGAGGGCAGCAGGACTCAGTTCCTCATCACTCGAAACCGGAACTCTGCACTTCCGGCTGTCTTCAATTGCTTTATCGTCGTCCGAGCAAATGGGTACGAGGTTTTCGAAATACCATTCTTCCTCGTGCGCCTTGCCCAACTCGCTCAAGTGATGCAGTTCTGTGCCTCTTCCTCTCTTCAGTGCTCCATGAATAATGCACGGGGTTCCAGAATATTCGGGGGCGCAGAAGTACGGTACTTTGTAGGTCGCTTTGGCGCGTTTCTGTGCACTATATTTGTTTTGCCACTTAATCTTTGCCATCACGGCGACTTTCTAGATATTGATGACTCCCCAAAAAACTGCCGTACCTTACAGGCCGTTTCCGATGCACCTCGTGAAAAACGAAGTGCGCTGATATCGACAGGCTTTTCACTTAACGAGTCGTATCGATTTGTCTACTTCTGAGATAAGCCTCCCCGTCCTGAGACCGTACTGGTCCACCGTCAAAGAACTGGCTATGTTGTCGCCAGTCGCGGGCATTTTGCCCGCCCGCGCGCGCTGTTGGTCCAGTGCGGCGTCCCGCCCAAGTTCCGAAAAGAAATTCCTTAGCCCGGGTCATCGCCACGTAGAGCAGACGCCGCTCTTCGTTAGCATCGGCGTCCGGTCGAGGGACTATGCCGTCATCAAGACCAGCAATGATTGCGGCGCGAACTGTGAGCCCTTTAGAGCCAATCATCGTCATGATGCGCACTCCTGTACTTTCCGCGAGCGCCCGATCCTTTGCCAAAGGCGTGATTTGCGATAAGTATCGACCGAAATCATGATCTGAGTCGGCAATACCGTCCAGGGCGAGCAATAGCTCCCGACAATCTTCACTAGGCGCGAGCATCTCAGAACCAGCTATCGCTTCGAGCATCCAGTGGCCCCAGCCGTCGTCTGGTGTGTTTTCGGGTAGTCGATGCGCCTCCAGCCATGCGGTGACCCTTTGCAGTAACACGGCTACTCGCGCAGACGTACGCGGCCCGTTCGGAAAACCTGCCGCATGCGCTTCCCAAAGCGCATACCCAAACTGCACACGCCGCTCACGCGCCCTCTCATAGATGTAATCTGAACAGCTCGGGCCGATGCCTGGAGCCAACATCAAGAGCGTGGCCCATGCAAGCGAATCCCGATTGTTCACCAACAGTCGAAAAGTCGCGAGCATTTGGCGATTCGCGCTTTCGCCCAGCATGCGAATCACGGCGTCGGGGTCAGAGTAGCCGATCCCAGACTCGTCTAGTGCTCGTTTGATTGGTAAGCTAAACGTGCCGTTGTGATCACCGCGCAGCAGTATTAGGATCTCGTCAGGTGCCACGTGATCGCGGTGGATGAGTTGGTGGACGATTTCCGCGACGCCGCGAGCTTCGGTGACTTCGCCGGCAAATGCGAGCAACGCCACTTCACCGGGCGGCGACCCGTCAGCGCTATGCAGCGCTGGACGGTTCGCGGGCCGTCCAAGGTCACCCGCGATGACGTACGAGGCCCACTCGATGATGCGACTCCCGCAGCGCTGGGTCACCGAGAGAGGGTATGTGTCCGCTCCCGGGTAGTCGTCGCAGAAGCGCCGGATGCCCGCCGGAGCAGCGTAACGGAACGAATATATCGATTGATCGTCGTCTCCTGCGGCGATAATTGCACAACCACGGTCGGCGATTAAGTGCAGCACCTCAAGGTCGCATGCGTTGAGGTCTTGGTACTCGTCCACGATCATCATGTCGTACGCTACGCCGTCCAATTCGGCATGGTCGTGAAGAGCTTGTCGCAGCGCGAAAGGCAGCTCGGCCATCAGCGTATATCCGTAAACTTCTCGATGCTCGTGCCAAGCCGCAAGAAATTGAGCGCGATGCGCCGGGTCCACCTTGGGCAACTGCCGCTGCTCCAGAAGTTCCCAATTTGAAGCCATCTCGCGAAATAGATTACCCAGCTTCGTAACCCCAACGTTTATCAGCCGGGCCAGGGTCGGCTTGACGATTGCATCGTCCTCCCAGGTATCTGCGATGCGCAGCGGCTGCGGGAAGCGGCCTGTCCCTGGGTTCCTCAGGAGCACAGAGATCGAAAACGAGTGCATTGTGCTTGGGCGTTCGGCCGCGGCAGCCGGGTGGTCGGAAACTTTCTTCGCGAGTTCAGCAGTCGCGGCCCGAGTGAAGGTAATGAGTTTGATGCGAGGCGCCGGATTTCCGGCGAGGAGTTGTTCAACTAAAGCAACTACTGTGGCGCTCTTCCCCGTCCCCGGCCCGGCGAGCACACGAGCGTGACGGTGGCTATCGTGGGCAAGGATTGCCCGTTGCTCTCTTGTCGGATCGTAGGGCATTGAGTGGCGCAACCCCTGGACGGTATTATCTACCTGCTTCAATGACTCAACAAATCGGCGGCTGCCTCTTCGACCTCGCCACACTTCCACGTGAGTCGGTCTATCTCCAGGTAGGTCACTGCGGACCATCTGGCCCAAGATCTTCGGCGGTTACCAAAGTTCCCGCCACCAGTTACGAAAGTTTAGATAGCCACCCACTTTTTCCTTGACCCGCCAAAACCCGCGCCTTACCCTCAATCCCGTGGGCGTAGGAATTCGTGTCGGCGCCTGCCGACGCACCCCACCCCGGCCTGTTCGGGCGCTAGCCCGACTGTCGCAAGCCCGGTCTTTGACAACCCGCCGCCCGCATCGTTATCGGACGCAAATCCCTCCCTAGGGTGAAATTTCCGCGCGTAACTCCTTTGCTTGGACGAATTTACTCGTAACTCCTTTCGTTGGACTAATTTGCGCGGAAATTGTTCGTAAGTTGCTGATTTTAAGGGATCGATGGGGGGGAGGGAGTATGTATTCCCATACTTCTCCCAAAACGGGAACGCTAAGGTTCCGTCGATTCCACTCTCGCGTGATAGCCCTTGCGAGCGTGGACTTGGAGGCGCTTGCCGTTCTTCTCCGCCAGGATGGCGATGGTGCGGTACTTGCCGTCGGGCTCGAAGTCGGCCGGACGGTAGGCGATAAGGTAGCGGCTGCGAATCTCGTCGCGCAGCTTGTCGAAGGAGCGGGCCAGCGTTTGCATGTCGCCGGGGAAGTAGGCCTCGCCTCCGCTGCGCTCGGCCATGACCTGCAACACCTTGTCGGCTTCGGTTTTATCGACGCCCGCATCTTTCGTGCTGATGACGTAAACGGTCACTCCCGTTTCTTCCATGTCGCGAATGGCCTGGCGCAGGCTGGAGTGGCTGGCATTGTCTTGTCCGTCGCTAAGCACCACCAGCACTCGAGCGACGCGCTCGCGCTCGGGATAGGCGGCCAGCTTCCAGCAGGCAAACGAAACGGCATCGAAGAGCGCGGTGCCGCCGTGGTTGGTGAGCTGGTTGACGCCGGTTGCGAGCTGCTCTTTGTCGCCGGTGAAGTCTTGCGTGACGTTCGGCGTTTCGGAAAAACCAATCACAAAGCCGAGATCGGAAGGGTTGGTGAGCATCTGCTGCAGAAACTTGGCGGCAGCGTGTTTTTCAAACGTGAACCGCGGCTGCACCGATCCGCTGGTGTCAATGAGTATGCCGAGTCGCAATGGCAGCTTGGATTGCGGAACAAACTGCAGGACGCGATCAGGAGGCTTGTTGTCATCGCGGACCTTGATGTCACTTAACGCGAGGTCGCTGATGGTGTGTCCGCCGCTGGTGACGCCGAAGAATACGGCGACTTCGTCGACGACCGTGCGAATCGTAAACTGCGCGCCCGGGTCGTAACTGCGGTCTGTCGTCGGGATCGAGGCCGCTTCGGGATCGAGTTTCGCCGAGGTGACGGGCTCATCGCAGTGATCGCAGGCAGAAGTGGTTGCTGGATCGCTGCCCACCTCCGCCAGTTGAATCTTGAGGCGGTCAGAGTTGGCCAGGTTGGGCGGCGTGTTGGCGGCCACCAGCGTGGTAGCCTGCTTGGCGCCGGCATTGCCCGCGATCACCTTTTGGTTGGCTTCGAGAATATCGAGATTGTGGCGGGCGGTAGCTGCGAAGGGGTTGGAAGGGTCCTCCTGCAAGAAGAGCGCGAATTCGGTTTGGGCGAGGGGATAATCTTTGAGTTCGACGGCAGCAACGGCGGCCACATAGTGCGCGTTGCCCATGCCTGGATGCTTGAGCTCGTGCACCTTGCCTACCGTCTGAATCGCCTCGCGATACTGATGGCTGCCCTCTTGCGCATAGGCGAGCGCAGTCAGGATGGCGGGGTCGCTGGGACGAAGCGAGACAGCCTTCTCAAGCTGCGAGTTGGCCGCGGCGAAATTGTTCTGCGAAAGCGCCAGCCTTCCCAGATTGAGAAACGAGCCGGGAAATTTGCTGTCGAGGGCGGCAGCGGCTTCGAACTCATTCTGAGCGAGAGCGGGCTGGTCTGCGTCCTGGTAGGCAAGGCCAAGGTAATTGTGTGCGGCGACAAATTTGGGATAGAGCGCAACTGCTTTTTGCAGGTGCTCGATGGCCTCCTGCGCTTGGCGGCCCCGCAACAGAGTCGTGGCCTCGTTAAACTCGTTGATGGCCTTGGGAGGCGCATCGAGGTCGAGCAACGACAGCGCGCCGGAGTCAACCAGCGCATTGCGGCGGTCGATTTCCTGCTGATTCGTGTGCCTGTTCTGCTGGTTAAGGATGATCTCGGCGAAGTCCAGGCTGGCAAACTGGGCAGTCATGGCGTTCCCGCCAACGTTGATCGTGGGGATAGCCCCTGGACCGGGGCCCGAATAGGGATTGCGCGTTTGGCCAGGAGCTGGCAACGGGAAGGCACTCCAGCCGAGTGAAGCGCAAAGCGCAAACCAGACAACGCGGTTTGTCAATTTCGCTGAGACTCGAGATGGACTGGCCGGAGACACCACGGACGTAGTCGCAACCCCCCCTGTGTGGCATAAGATACATCGTTTCCCGTGGGCTGTCACTTGAGTTGCGACTCTGAGTTGCGACTCTGAATTCGACGGTTGTGACGGCCCGCAGTCACAGCCTCGCGTGACCCGGCTCACGGCAGCGACTTGCGGTTTGCGTTCCCATGAGGGGCGGAGAGAAATAACGAAGACGTAGACGCCCGAGCCGCGGAATTTTCGCTACCATGATCGTATCGAAGTTCCTATCCGGCCCATCGAGAAGTTCGCGGTGCGGCGACCGTGCCTGGCCGCGAACTCTTAAGCCGCTGTAGCAGGAGGCATTCATGAGCACATTCAACGACCGAGTACGCGAGGTGAGCGAATACTTCGCCAGCCCGCGCTTTCAGGGAATCATCCGCCTTTATTCGCCGCGCCAGGTAGTAGAACAGCGCGGCACCATCAGCACTGATTATCCCATCGCGCGGCAGGCGGCAGAGGGTTTTTACGCGCGACTGCGCGAACTGTTTACCGCGCGCAAGTCAATCACGACCTTCGGGCCGTACTCGCCCGGGCAGGCGGTGAACATCAAACGTGCCGGCATTGAGGGCATCTACCTGGGCGGATGGGCGACATCGGCGAAAGGCAGCATTACGGAAGATCCGGGAGCCGATCTGGCGAGCTATCCGCTGAGCCAGGTGCCGGAGGAGGCTTCGGCGATCGTGCGGGCGCTCGTCACGGCTGACAAGAACCAGCTCTTCCTGCGCTCGCGCATGACGGCGGAGCAGCGCGCGGCCGCGCCAGAACATGACTTCAGGCCGTTCATCATCGCGGACGCGGACACCGGGCATGGCGGCGACGCGCATGTGCGAAATCTGGTTCGGCGGTTCGTCGAAGTTGGCGTGCCGGGATACCACATCGAGGACCAGAAGCCGGGCGTGAAGAAGTGCGGACACCAGGGCGGCAAGGTGCTGGTGTCGGAAAACGAACAGATTCAGCGGCTGAATGCGGCGCGTTTCCAGCTTGACGTGATGGGTGTGCCGGGGATCATTGTGGCGCGTACTGATGCCGAGGCGGCAAATCTTCTGGACGGCTGCGCGGATGAGCGCGATCAGCCGTTCATTCTGGGCGTGACCCACATGGATGCGCCGAGCTACAAGTCGGTGGTGCTGGCGATTCATCGCAAGTTCTACGAGGCGGGAGTGGAGGACGTGCGCGGACACCTGATGTTCGGAATGTCGGGTGTGGAGTATGCGGCCGCGAACGTGTGGCTTGAGCAGAAGGGATTGCTGCCGGTGATACTCGATGCCGCGTCGTCGTTCCGGAAGAACGGCGCCACCAACATCGAGCCGGTACTCGACAAGGTGATGGGACGCTGCCTCGACGTATGGCAGGAGGCTGCCGATCTGAAGCCGTATCGGCAGCAGGTCGCCGAGGAGATTGCGTTCCGCATCAGCCAGGGCGAGAGCATGGAGCTGAGTCCGGAGGATTGGCTGGCGTTCTCCGAGCATATCTCGTGGTATGAAGCTCGGGAACGGGCCCGCTCGATGGAAATTGAGGTTGGCTGGGACGCCGAGCTGGCGAAGACTCCCGAGGGCTACTACCAGGTACAGGGCGGTTTGGAGTATGCGGTCGCGAAGTCGCTGGCGGCCGCGCCGTTCGCCGACATTCTATGGATGGAGACGAAGACCGCCAATCTTGACGAGGCGAAGGAATTCGCTGAGGCGATTCACCAGGTGTATCCCGACAAGATGCTGGCGTACAACCTGTCGCCGTCGTTCAACTGGGACACTACCGGCATGAGCGATGACGAGATGAAGCAGTTTCCGGTGGAGTTGGGCAAGCTGGGATACGTGTTCAACTTCATCACCTATGGCGGACACCAGATTGACGGACTGGCGTCAGAGGAGTTCGCCACATCGCTGATGCAGGAAGGCATGCTGTCGCTGGCCAAGCTGCAGCGCCAAGTTGCGGCTGATCGAGTCGCCGTACCGCACGCCGCAGACGCTGGTCGGCGGGCCGCGCCTGGATGCTGCGTTGATGGCGGCCTCGGGACGGACGGCCACGACGAAGGCGATGGGCAAGGGATCGACGCAGCATCAGCATTTGGTGCAAACGGAAGTCCCGCCGAAGGTACTGGAGGACTGGCTGCAGATTTGGGCGGAGCACAACAACCTTCCGCCGAAGTACCGCGCGCAGTTGCGTCCGGTGGCAGCGAATTCGGACTTTCTGGAGCTCAGCATCTGGAACGACGGCAAGGAGAAAGCGGCAAACATCATCTTTGCCGATGTGCAAGACCGCCACGGACACAGGCTGCTGTCGATCCGCGACATGAACACGTTTGATTCATCGCTGCGCAAGCGACGGCTGATGACGCTGGCGCATTTGTTCCTGCTGCATCGCTACAAGGCGGGATTCGTGCACTACCTGAGTCCGACGGAAGACAACCAGCACCAGGCGCAGAAGATGAAGCGGCTGGGCATCTTCGGCAAGGTCGATACCGAAGCGCAGTTGATTATCGTGGCCAGCGTGGAAAGTGCGCGCATTGCTGAATTGCTCGCACAAGATCGCGAGGCTCTGACGCGGCTGATTATGAAGCAGGACGTGGCGCAGCCGGTAGCGTAGGCACTATTTTCTCAAACGAGCCCCACCGTTATCCTAGCGGTGGGGCATTTTTGGCTCGTGGTTGCGCCGACTAATACCTCATTCGCGTCCAGAATCCGTCGAACAATGAGGTTTTTCAGCGGTCTGCTGGGCTTCATAGCCGCGGCCAGCGCGGCCGCGGTTTCCGGCCGGCCGACATCTCCGTGGCTCTGAATGATTGTGTCTCCATTCAGATTGAATACGCGCTTGCCAGACGTAGTGAAATCGTAGGTACCGCCAACCGGCAGCAGAGCGATCTCCGCCTTATCGATATGCTGCGCGCCGTTCGCCCCCATGCCGCCAAACCGGTCGTTGGCGTCTCCCAGTCCCGCCGCATCGTCTCCGTTGAGGCGTGACGCCAGCGGATAGGCCAGGCCCACTGCACTATCGTGTTTCGAATGGGTGATAAGAATCGGTCCTGAGACCTTGTGGTTGTCGAAGACCGCATGGAAAAAGCCGTTCTTGTTTGGCTCGAAGTTCCGCGCCAGCCCGTTATGAGAGTAAGCCGCCTGCAGAAGAAGGAGGGTCTGCACGCGGAGGGTGTTGGGGCCATCCACGGTGGCGGTGACCAGTCTGCCCCCGAAACTGTGTCCCACCAAGTGGAACCTCAATGTCGGGGGCACGGCCGCCTGTATTCTTTGCAACAGCGGGTTCACGGCATCGCGGCCGATCTTCCCCGCCCGATCCTTCATCACATTGTAAGTGCCGAGATTGAGGAGGCGCAGTGCGCCGGCCTTGACGCCGCTAAAGAAATCACCCAAGCTGGCCGCGCCTCCGGCTCCGCCCGGACGCAACGCAGGATTACCACCAACTCCGCCCAGACCAGCGGCTCCGCCACCGCCGACTTTCACTTTCTGTGTAATCGGCAGGCCGAACGCCTTCAAAACTTTTGCCCCGCCGCTGTTCTTGGCCCGATCGCTGATGGTGGCCTTACCCTCGTCGTCGCTCCGCTGGGCGGGATCGGTGTGCTGATCCAGAAGTGCACCCATCATCGTGACGAATTGATTCTGTTTGTCGGTGTCTTTGCTGAGTCCGGAAACCAGAGCTTTCATCTTTTCCAGGGTTGCGTCTGCCTGCGAGTCGCCGAACAGATGCTTCATGTCCTCCAGGCGATCAAGAAGTACGCGATCCGCAACCGGGTCGTTGTCAGCCGACGCCGCCCCGCCGGGGATCAGATCTGTTTCAGCGAACTTCTTCGACGGCCAGAAAACACCCACGGCGAGCGTTTTGCCCACGGCAGCCGGGGACACCTGCTCAAGCGAACTGAAAAACTTGCGATAGAGAGTGCGGGCTTCGTCGATGTCGTTATTCCACCCATGAGACATGACGACGACGTCCGTGAAGGTGTTGCCCGGAGCAGTGAGTGCTTTGATGATGTCCTGCTCTTGCGAAGGAATGACCAGCTTCGCGTCCTTGTCAATCTGCACTTCGAAGATCGGTATGCTCATGGAACCCTCCTGCTGCTGATGGTCAGATGGATTGGATCGCGCGCATCAGATCGACGAGCCCGCGACCCTGAAAATAGGCGTTTCGCCCGAGATCTGTGGCAGTCGAGAGAAACAATTCCTTTACCTTCTCCGGCTGTCCAATATATTCCCGTCGGACGGACAAAAATGCCGCGATAACACCGCATACATGCGGCGCGGCCATGCTAGTGCCGCTGTCCTCCACGTAACTATTGGTTGCATTGTCGCCGTTCTTCAGGCTTGAGCAGCACGACAGAATGCGTTCGCCCGGCGCCACCAGATCGGGTTTCATGCGGCCGTCGCCGGTTGGCCCTTTCGAAGAGAAGTATGAGACTCCATAGGTGTGCGGCCCGTCGCGATGGGTGGACCCGACGGTAATGGCAAGCTCGGCATTACCGGGATCGTTGATGGTCAGCATCAAGCCGGCTCCCGTGGCGCGTTGATTTGCGCTCAGAACGCCGTAACCAGTGTTTCCAGCAGCAACAACCACGATGACGCCCGAGCGCACGAGCCGGTCCACCTCCACGCAGATCGGGGTTTGCCCGCAGGCAAACCAGACCGGATCGAATTCGTAGCCGACGCTTAAGTTGACACCGTGAATCTTGACGCTCCGGCCGAAATCGTTGACGGCTTGAATTTCGTCGATGGCAGCAATGATGTTCGCGACATCTCCTTCGCCATCGTCGTTAAGCACCTTCAGGCTGACGAGTTTGCAGGATGGCGCCATCCCGGCGATCTGGGAAACATCTTCTTCAAACGGCTCCGGCTGGTTGTCGTCGCCGAGTTTGGTGCGCGTCGCCTTCGCCAACGGTTTCCCTGAGGAAGCGGTATAGGTGCCCGCGATGATGCCGGCCACGTGGGAGCCATGGCCGAACTTGTCGACAAGAGCACGGCTGTCGTCGGGGCCGGTAAAGTCACGATGCCGGACGGGCAACGTGACTTCGAGGTTGTTGTTCGCTTTAAAATGATCGTGATTGCCATCGATGCCAGAGTCGATCACGGCCCAGACGATGTCTCTGCCTTCGGCGAGAAAGGACCTTCGAGCAGCATCAGCTTTGACCGTGCTGACCGACTTGTCGATCAAAGGGCTGATGGGGTGGTTGTACCAGATGCGCCGGACCGCCAGATAGCGGCCCACTTGCTGGGGAAACGCAGCAGCCGTCTGCTTGGAGGCTAGCGCGCGCTCTTTGTCCGCGCGTAGCTGATTGTTGGCATCGATATCGTCCTGCTCGATAATATCGAGAATCTGCTGTGCCTTCAGCTCGACTTTGTAGTAGGGGTTTTGCTCGCTTCCAATCGACGGGAGCTTCCGCTCGGCTTTTTCCCAGACAAGGTCCGTCACCTTTTTCAGGGCCGCGTCTTTGCCGAGGTAGAAATCGTCATTCACCTCGACAATGACCGGAATTGGCTTTTCTTCGGCCCTAGCTTTGGTTTTAACTTTTGCCTTAGCTTTAGCCTGGATGATCATATCCAGTAGCGGCTGCTTGATTGCCGTACGGAGGAGGTCACGCTGGATTTCCTGATAAGGACCCTGTTTGGATTTGTCAGCCATGGCTAGCTTTTACCTCACAACTAAGCGGGAATTTCGGTCGAAGCTCCCAAAGGCAACCAACTATACACCCATTGATCCATTGTGCTGCAAGACTATTTTGTTTTGGGTTCCGGACGGTCGAGCAATGATTCAGACTTTGCCCGGGGCGTGCGCTGCTGGGGCACTTCGTGCAGATTGATATGAGGGCGCTACGGAAAGAACTGGGCGACCGGCAGCATAAGTTGAGCAATCCGGGGATTGATACGGCGAAGGCCCGTCGCTGGGTTATGCAGAACAGTCCGTGGCGCGAGGATTTGGAGCAGCAGATGGCGAATATCTCGCTGGCTGCTCTGGCGAAGACGTACGAGCTCGATTTTCACGAGGCACATCATGCGCTGGAAGATGCGTTTGTCACCGCGCGCTTGTGGCCAAAGATACCGGCGAAGCTGGAGGCCCGGAAAGTGACGACGCTGGGAGATTTGCTGAAATTGGCGAAGGCGTAAACGACAGCTCGCCCGGCCCGCCGTAGTGTTGGAGCGCAGTTCTAGGCGTCCAATGGTTGAACACCGAAATTTGGGGTTAGAATGATGCCGACCTCGAGTTGAGGAGGGGCCATGGCCAATCCACCTGACTACAGCCGCGCTTGTTTCGTGATGATGCCCTATGGATTGAAGCCAGTTGCAGATCGGAGAGTCAATTTCGATCGCATCTACGATGCAATTCTAGATCCTGCTATCCGGCGGGTAAAGACAAATGGTAAGAGTATGATTCCGCTTCGCGCCGATCGCAGGCTCGATGCTCGTTCTCTTATCTTCTCGATGAAGCAGGACCTGCTTCGTGCCCGGCTGGTATTGGCGGAACTGAGTGCGGAAAACACTAACGTGGGCCTCGAACTCGGAATGCGGTACTTCGCTGTTCCGTGTGGGACCGTGCTGGTTCATCTGAAGGGAACACCGATCCCTTTTGACTTGGCTCAACAGTTTGTGCTGCCTTATGCGAACAGACCGACGGCAGAGGTGGAACGATCTATCGGACAAATTGCGGCGTCTCTGCGGGCCACCCTCGCCTCCTGCAAGCCTGACAATCCAGGTTATCAAGCAGCCCATCGACTTGCCGATCAGATGGGTGATCCGATGAATCCAACGCCTCTGGGCGACAGAATCGTGGACGCCGAAAGCGCATTAATGGCCGGCGACCCTGAAAAGGCTGTGCGAGCCTATGCCGAGGCGGTCATATTGGAGCCGCAGAATACGACCCTCTATCAGATTTACGGATTGAGCCTGATCAGAACTGGCCAGACCGCCGACGCCGAAAAACAATTCCGAACTGTGCTGCAGTTGAATCCTGAACTGACTGATGCCAGACGCATACTGGGAGATCTGAGAGCAGGCCAGATGCCCCGTCTAATTGACCGGAGTCCGCTGGGTTCGCCTGCAATCAACAGTCTCGGGATCGGCAACCTCAATGAAGCAATGCGCACCACGAACGAGACGTACGTAAAAGTGGTTCCCGAAAGCCGTCCGGAAGGATTGATGTCGCACGTGGCGGTAATTGGTGGGCCCGCCGTGAATCGCGGGCAGATTTTTTCGGCGGTGACAGGTCTCGGCTTAGTGAAGGAGTACCCGGCAATGTACTACCCGGAATCGAACCGGACGGTTTGGTCTTTCGACGTTCAGGTGCCGCACGCAACGAGCGCGGGCAGCGCCGTGGGTGACCTGAAGAATCTCAAGCAGTCGTTGTCGGTTTTGCCCGGCCCCAAAAAAATCGACTTTGGCGGCGGATCCTCAGGTGGGGGGAGCTTCGGTGGCGGTGGCATGGGCGGCATGTTTTGACAGTTGTTGACGGCTGACGGTAGCCTGCCAGAAATTCAAGGCAAAAAGAAAACCGAATTAGTCATGGCACATCCTTGCTGAACCGGCGGCTGCCTTTTCGTGCCGAAATCACCCACCGAATCGTAGTTCATCCTTCCCTTGTAGTCGGATACAAAGCACCCAGATTTCAGGATGCAATTGCTACTCTCCCTGCCCGGCTCCCACAGTTAGAGACGGCACGCCGTTCTTACGCATTAGGTTGTTGAGCGCCGGAACATCGGCCGACTCGATCTGCTGCCACTTGGCCAACTGCGCCCCCAGCCGCGTATGCAATTCGTCATACACTTCGAGCTGCTGCGCGGTGGGCGCCTGGTCGACGCTCTGGATCAGCTCGTTGAAGCTCCAGTACTGCTCGTTCAGCATGTTGGGGTAGCGCAGGTTGCCCTCGGAGCTCTTCATCTTCACCTGAACTAACTGCTCCTCGACCGGCGTCATTTTCTGGTCGAGCGATTTGGCCGCGGCGATCACGTCGTTGTTGGGCTTGCCTTCGCCGGCCCACTTTTGCAGCGTCTGCAGGTTTGCGCGCAGACCGCGAATCTGGTTGACCGCGCGGTGCAAGCTGTCGATGTCCTTTTGAACTTTCGCCGCGAGCTCGGCCTGCTGCTGCAGGTCGGCCTGGCTGACGATGTTTTGCAGGCGCGGATCGTTGACGACTTCGAGTGACGCGGTCTGCGTTTTACCTTTGACCGTGAGCTTGAGCTGGTAGGTTCCGGGCAGCACAAGCGGTCCGCGCGGCGGTTCGCCGACATAGAAGAGTCCGGGAACCTGTACTGGACCGTCGGTGCGGAAGTCCCAAGCGAAGCGGTTCAGGCCCGCGTCGTCAGGCAGAAGGTTTGACGGGCGTTCCTGGTCAGGCCACTCGGGAGGCTGCTCATTTTTGCTCTCCTCGCGATTCGAGAGATGCCGCACCCGCTTGCCCTGCGCATCGAAAACATCGAGAGTGATTTCTTCTTTCTCCGCCGGCTTCGACTTCAGGGAGTAGTAAAGGATTGCGCCCTTTGGCGGATTGTCGCCGACGGGACGTTTGCGTTCAACCTGATCGGGGAAGTGCAGGCGCGTTGCCGTCGCGGGCTGGTGAAGGTGGAAATCGTCGCCGGCGATGTTGGTGCTCGCCTGGCGCAGCGGACTCACGTCATCGAGGATCCAGAACGAGCGGCCGTGCGTGGCGGCGATGAGATCGTTATCCTTCACCGCGAGATCGTGCACGGGCGAGGTCGGCAAGTTGAGTTGCAGCGGCTGCCAGTGGGCGCCGTCGTCGGTGGAGAAATACACACCGGTTTCGGTGCCGGCATAGAGGAGGCCCTTCACCTTGGGATCCTCGCGCACGGAGCGGGTGTATGAGCCGACGGGAATGCCGTTGGTGATGCGCGTCCAAGTCTTGCCGAAGTCGTGCGTCTTGTAAATAAGCGGAGTGAGGTTGTCGAGCTTGTGCAAGTCGACGGCTGCATAGGCCGTACCGGCATCGTGATGCGAGGCTTCTATGATGCTGACCAGCGCCCACTCAGGCATGTCGGCGGGAGTAACCTTCGCCCACGTCTTGCCGTCGTCGCGGGTGAGTTGAATGAGGCCGTCATCGGTGCCCGCCCACAGCACGCCCTTTTGCAGGGGTGACTCAGCCAGCGAAAACACTGTGTCGTAATACTCCACGCTGGTGATGTCGAGCGTGATGTCGCCGCCCGAGGGCTTCTGCTTGCTCTTGTCGTTGCGCGTCAGGTCCGGGCTGATGGCCTTCCAACTGTGTCCGCGGTCTTCGGTCTTCAATACATACTGCGAGGCGCTGTAGATGACGTTGGAGTCGTAGTGTGAGGCATAGACCGGCTCGGTCCATTGGAAGCGGTATTTCTGCACATCGGCGCCGTTCCCGGAAGTGTCGATGGGATAGGGCGAGACGTCTTGCAGTTGATTGGTGCGGTGGTCGTAGCGCGTGACGATAGCGGCATCGGAACCGGCGTACACAATGTCGGGGTCCTTCGGATCCGGCGAGATGTAACCGCTTTCGCCTCCGCCGACTTCGTACCAGTCCTGGCGTGCGATAACGCCCTCATCACTGTAGCTGGCGATGCCGACGGTGCTGTTATCCTGCTGCGCGCCGTACACGCGATAGGGCCAGTGATTGTCAGTGGCGACGTGGTAGAACTGCGCGGTCGGCTGGTTGTTCTGCTGCGTCCAGGTCTTGCCGCCGTCCACCGAGATGGTCACGCCGCCATCGTTGCTGTTCATGATGCGCTGCGGGTTGGTGGGGTCGATCCAGAGGCCGTGGTGGTCGCCGTGGGGCGCGGGCAGCAACTCAAACGATTTGCCTCCGTCGGTCGAACGGAACGCGCCGGTGTTGAGCACGTACACCGTATCGGCATTCTTGGGATCGGCAAAGACATGAGTAAAATACCAGGCGCGTTGGCGATAGCGCTCATCATCGTTGACGCGAGTCCACGTGTTGCCAGCGTCGTCGGACCGGAATAGGCCGCCTTCTTTGGCTTCGATCAAGGCGTACACGCGATTGGAGTCGGCGCCAGACACCGACACGCCGATGCGTCCGAGCTCGCCGCTGGGCAGGCCGTTGCCCTGCAACTGCTTCCACGCGAGCCCGCCGTCGGTAGACTTATACAGCCCGCTGCCCGGACCGCCACTTGTAAAGACCCAAGGTTGACGACGCACTTGATACATCGCGGCATAGACGATGCTGGAGTTCTTCGGGTCGAACACCACGTCGATGGCGCCGGTGTTTTCATCCTTGTACAGGACCTTCTGCCAGGTCTTGCCGCCGTCGGCGGTGCGGAAGACGCCGCGCTCGGTGTTCGGGCCCCAGGCGTGCCCGAGAGCCGCGACTAGAACGATGTCAGGATTGCGCGGGTCGATGATGACCGCGCCAATGTGGCGCGAGTCTTTCAGGCCGACGTTGGTCCAGGTGTGTCCGGCGTCGGTGGACTTGTAGACCCCGTCGCCATAAGAGATGTTGCCGCGCAGGCAGGCTTCACCGCTACCGGCATAAAGAATATTGTGGTCAGAATCGGCCAGGGCAATCGCGCCGATAGACGAAATACTTTGATGATCGAAAGTCGGCGTCCATGTCATGCCGCCGTTGGTGCTCTTGAAAATGCCGCCAGCCACCGCACCGAAGTAATAGGTATTGGGATCGCCCGGTACGCCGGTGACCGCCAGCACGCGGCCGCCGCGGAAGGGGCCGATTTGGCGCCACTTCATTCCTCCTACGAGGCTAGTATCCACCTGCGCGGACAACGTTAGGGGCAACGTGCAACACAGCAACAAACCAAGCGAAAACCAACGACGCATTCGGAAACCCTCAGATGGAGTGGAGTGGAGAAGAGTTCGCGTAATCGTAATGGCTCGCCGTCGCGGATGCAAGGCGCGGAGAATTGTGGCGCGCCGCCAAAAAATTTCTGCGATTCCGTGGGCGATCACCGTCCCTCGCTACTGCGTCTGGAGCACCAAAGCTAGCACTTCAAACCCAGCTAATGCCAAATCTACAAAGGTGATAGCGGAGATTTAGCACTTTAGTGGTCTTGCAATGTCGTGGAACGAGGAATAGCGTCTCAGAACATTAGGATAGGCGAAGAGTTTCTTCGCGGGGGCAGTACGGGGTTGTAAGGGGTTACGAGACCGTTTGTTTTCTGCCTTCCGCGTAGCAACTACATCATCAACTAAGTGGGTTGCCGTACGGGCTACCGTACGCATGTTCAGTAACTGAAAAACTGAAGAGGGGGACATGATGAGGCGTTTACAACTCCCGGGGTACTTCCCATCCATGGCGCTATTGACCGTGATTTTGCTGGTCGGCGCTGCGCTCCCCATGTGGGGGCAAACGGGCTCGCTGGGCACCATGACTGGAGTCGTGACTGACCCCAGCAACGCGGTGGTTCCAGATGCGACCGTAACGATCAAAGACAAATCTACGAATTCAGTCCAGACAGTAACGACGAACAACGCTGGCCGGTACACGTTTCTCAACGTGCGCCCGGGCGACTATGAAGTGACCGTGACCAAGACAGGATTCTCCAAAGTCACGATCCCGAGCGATATCGTGGAAGTTGGCATGACTTCTACCAACAACATTACGCTGAAGGTCGGAAGCGAAAGCCAGACCGTCGAAGTGCAAGCCAACGGCGTGGAGCTGCAGACCCTCAACGCTACCGTGGGAACCACTGTGAACGGACTTTCGCTGCAGTCGCTTCCCAGCATCCAGCGCGACACCAGCACGTTCCTGACACTGCAGGCGGGCATTAGCCCTGACGGCAGCGTGGCCGGAGCGGTAGTCGATCAGACTTCCTTCCAGCTCGACGGTGGCGAAAACACCAACGACATGGACGGCAGCATGAGCGTCTACACCACCAGCTACGCGGGTGATCCTACGGGGGGGGTAGCCAACCAAAGCTACGGCGTGGCTGCTGGCGCTACTGGAGTCATGCCCACTCCGGCCGACAGCGTGGAAGAGTTCAAAGTCAACGTCGCCGGCCAGAGCGCGGACTTCAACAGTTCCGCGGGCGCTCAGGTCGTCATTCAGACGAAGAGCGGTACCGATCAGTGGCACGGCACTGGTTATTGGTACTACCTCGATAACAACCTCAACGCAAATACCTGGGAAAACAACAACCAAGGTATCCCGAACTCCAGCTACCACTACAACCGATTCGGCGGCGCCATCGGCGGACCGCTCATTTCCAAGAAGGTCCTGGGCGGCAAGACGTATATCTTCGCCAACTACGAGGGTTTCCGTTGGCCGAACTCGACGACCATTGAGCGCGCCGTTCCCTCCGAGGCCATGCGTTTGGGCCTGCTGACGTTCGGCAGCACGACGTACAACCTCAACCCCATGCCCGTAACCTATCAGGGTGTAACGTACCAGCCGGCACAGTGTCCGGCAGGGCCGTGCGACCCGCGTGGTATCGGCATCAATCCGATGATGCAGCAGCTCTGGAACAAGTACATGCCGCTGTCGAACGAAAGCGGCTGCGGATTGAGCCGTTGCGACGACAACAACATTCTGGGTTTTCTGGCCAACGTTGGCATACCCCAGTCATCGAACTTCGCTGTGACCAAAATCGACCATAACTTTGGGGATAAATGGAAGTTCTTCGCCAGCTACCGCTACTTCAACCTTACCCATGCCACGACTGCGCAGATCGATATTGGAGGATTTGCTCCGGGAGGCACGCTTGGCGTGCCGAACTCCCTCTCCAACACTCCGCAGCAGGCGTGGTTCCTGGTGGGCGGACTCGACGCCAACCTGTCGAACAGCTGGACCAATTCGATCCGCTACAGCTACCTGCGTAACTGGTGGGCGTATGGCCGTTTCGGCGGACCAGTGCAGTTCCCCGGTCTCGGCGGAGCGCTGGAGCCGGGTGGCGAACAACGCACGCAGGCCTTGCTCCCCTATAACGTCGACAATCAAAATACGCGTAGCCGCTTCTGGGATGGGCAGGATCAGATGATCCGCGATGACGCGACCTGGATCCACGGCAAACACATGGTGCAGTTCGGCGGCATGTACCAGCACAATTTCAACTGGCACAGCCGAAGCGATAACGGCGGCGGCATCAACTACTACCCGGTGTACCGGATTGGCGATGGAGCCGGCGGCAATGGCCTCACCGGCATGCAGGGATACACTCCCTCCACCTACACGGGTTCCTCCACAACGTGGAACCGCGACTACGCCATGGTGTTGGGCATGGTTGGGATATCGCAAGTCGCCTACACCCGAACCGGCAATGACCTGACCTTAAACCCACCGCTCACTCCCGCATACGACAAGGTCACCATCCCGTACTACAACTTCTACGGTGGAGACACCTGGCGGATGACGCCCCGGTTCACCCTGACGTACGGCCTGGGGTGGACGCTGGAAATGCCGCCCACCGAAGCTACGGGCAAACAGGTTCTGCTTGTCGGACCGGACAACAATCCGATCACCGAAGCGCAGTACATGAATGCCCGACAGCAGGCCGCCCTGCAGGGACAGGTGTATAACCCGCTGGTCGGTTTTAGCTTGTTGGGAAACGTAGGCAGCCATCCCTCCTACATCTACAACCCGTACTACGGTGAATGGAGTCCGCGCGTTGCCGGCGCATGGGACGTGAACGGTGACGGCAAGACGGTTGTTCGTGGCGGCTATGGATTGACCTACGGCCGCCTCAACGGTGTGGACTTGGTGCTGGTTCCGCTGCTCGGAACAGGCCTGATTCAGGCGGTGCAATGTACCGCCGTAATGGCGAACGGTACCTGCGGAGGTTCACCTAGCCCGAACTCGGTCTTCCGTGTTGGGACCGATGGCCTAGTAGCGCCGCTCCAAACCGTTAGTCAGACCCTGCCTCAGCCTTACTACCCCGGCGTGAGCGGAGCGGCGGCGGCGGCCGGTGAGACGTTGGACCCGGACTTCCGCCCCAACCACATTCACACCTTCACCTTGTCGTTTGCTCGCCAACTCAACAACAACATGAGTCTTGAGGTTGGCTACATCGGCCGCATCATCAAGAACGAGTATATGGGCGTCAACCTCAATTCGGTGCCCTACATGATGACGATGGGTGGCCAGACCTTTGCCAAAGCCTACGCCAACATGGAGATTGGCTACTGCGGTGGCGGCAATGTGAACGCTATGGGCGGAAGCCAGTGCATCGGCAACCCAGCAGCGGTCGCACCCCAGCCTTTCTTTGAAACTGCCTTGGCTGGTACCGGCTATTGCAACGGCTACGCCAACTGCACACAGGCAGTCATCGACAGGGAAGGAGTCGGTGCAAACGGTAACGGCAATCTCGGAATCCAAAACGTGTGGAGCCTATGGAGCGACCTGGACAACGGTGGCTTCAACTTCGCACGCAGCATGATGAACACTCCGTTGCCCGGCGTGAATGGCGGACAAGGTCAGCTCACCAGCGGTGTGGGTGTGAACACCAGCATTGGATATGGCAACTACAATGGTATGTTCGTGACTTTCAAGATGCAGGCGTGGAAGGGCCTCTCGATGCAGTCGAACTTCACCTGGGGGAAGGCGCTGGGCACCGGCGCTGCAGTCCAGGCGACTAGTTCGGCTACGCCGGTAGATCCGTTCAACCTGCGAACCGGCTACGGGTTTCAGGCGTGGGATCGCAGGTTCATCTACAACCTGTACATGGTTTACCAGCCCAATTTCTACAAGACGCAGTCCGGCTTCCTCGGCCATGTCCTGGGTGGCTGGACGATTGCTCCTGTCTTCACCACCGGAAGCGGTCTGCCGATAACTTTGGGCACCGCCAACGCTATAAGCGGCGGCGGCCAGGCCTTCGGTGAAGGCGACTCCAACAACTTCTATGGGTACGGAAACTCAGAGAACGCCATTCCGATCACGCCGTCGATGTGCTCCAGCAATGCCTCCGCGCACTACAACGTTGCGGGCTCGAACGGGATTGGCGATTCCGGCTACGGAATCAATATGTTCTCGAATCCGGAAGCGGCATGGAACAACATACGCCAGCCGATTCTCGGCTACGACACCCGCGACGGGGGCTGGGGCGTTTGCCGCGGCTTGCCTTATTGGAACGTGGACGTGAGCCTCAAGAAGCAGATCAGGATCACGGAGCGCATCAATACAGAGCTTCAGTTCGTGTTCACCAATGTGTTTAACCACGCCCAGCTTGGCGACCCGCCGGGTGATTATCTCGACACGAGTACCCCGTCCTCTTGGGGCACTTTGCCGGGATCGGTCGCCAGCACCAACCCGCGCCAGATTCAGTTCGGCTTGCGCGTCAACTTCTAGGAGTCCGTACGTTTTTCTCGGCCGGGAGCTTCGCTCCCGGCCCTTTTTTTATTGCGCGAGTTTCCGAAGCAAAGGAACGTCTGGAATGGCTTTACAATAGAAACACTGCGGCACCCGCCCCACGCGGAGGGATGTGTGAGCGGTTGAAACAGGCGGTCTTGAAAACCGCTGTACCTGAAAGGGTACCGGGGGTTCGAATCCCTCTCCCTCCGCCACTTTCCTCATCCCCGCTTTCGAGTCCGAATGCCTTCAGGCCGCCTCGACCCAGTTGGGATGATTCCCTGTATCATGTTCCACGGAGCCAGGCCGCGTCACACAGCATGCTTCCCGGTTCCAACATTCCTACGCACAGCAACACGGCAGTTCGAACCAGGAGAACGAATGGCGACAAAGTACCGGGTGATTAAAGTTAAGGGAGCACAATCTGAGTCTTTCATCGTGGTCGGCATTGATTTCGACGACCACACCATCAAGAGCACCTCCCCTTCAATGTCGGAAGCGGATCTGCGGGAGCACCTGCACCAGGCCGGCGCAACCGTCGAGGAAGTCGCCACATGGATTGAGCAGGGCCGCGCCTATCCCGGATAGACCGGTTTACGCGACACCGTAGCGGATCGGCACAGGATGCCAAATCGATTGTCAGGCACAGTTCGTCGACTGCTTTCTTCGGCATCCCGCTATGCTCCCCGCCCGGCAGGGGTCCGATTCCCCATTTTGGTTTGCATCGGTTACTTTAGTTTTCTGGCACCGCAGAATCTTCTTGCATTGGCTTTCCCCAGCCGTTACAACTTGATCGGTGGGGGCCACGGGATTTGTGTCGTTGGCCACCGGCGCCCAGCATGCGCTGCCAATATGCTCTTTGAAAATTCCAAAAGTCGGACTGGCACTCCGTACAGCACTAAAAACTGGCCGCTAAGTCCTAGGGGCAGACATGGATACGTATAACTAGCTGATGAATCAATGAGATGCGAGCAATTTCCGGCTAAACCATTGATTCTAAACAGTCGTGATATTTGTTTTTTCTTTGTTGTGTTATACATAGCTATTACAGATAGAACACTTCTGACGGAGTCGGCTTCAGGCCTCTGGCAATGACGTTTCTCGGCTGCACCAGCAACAGAACTGCTCTAGAATACGGAATTGCCGTAACCGGGCTGGTGGCGCGAAGGAGGTCGATCGTAATGGTTGAATCAGATGTCCTGCTGGCGCCCATCAAAGGTGCCGAACATCGCGAGGCGGGGAGTGTGCAGCTCGATATCGTTCGTGCCGGAAGCTGCCAGGTGAAGCGCGTAGTCTATCCCGTCGGCTTTCGCTGGTCGAAAGACATGAAGCCGCAGGTGGGTACCGATCTCTGCATGCACGCGCATGTAGGATTCCTGGCGCGGGGGCAGATCCACATGGAATTCGCTGACGGTTGCGTGCTCGATTTCCGCGCGCCCCAGGTGCTCTGCATCGAGCCGGGCCACGACGGATTCGTCGTCGGCGACGAACCCGCGGTGGTGATCGAAATCGACTTCGGCGGTGACACCGTCAGAAAGCTGGGTATGCCCGAGAAGCACGCGCACGGCAACTAGGCTTCAGGAAAGGCGAAGTGCACGGCACGGCGTTTCGCCTCACCCCTCGCTCTCGCTGGTCGTGGTGCGATGACAAAAATCACTGGCTGTACACAGGCCGATCGAGGCCTCGCAGCGTACTCTTGCCGCCGTTGATGTCGAAGATCACGACCTCGTTGGCTCCGGTTTTCAGCCACGGTGCCGGAACGTAAAGCGTCTGCTGCGGGCCCCGGTTCCAGAACCTTCCCAGTGGATGCCCGTTGACCCATGCGACTCCTTTGACCCGGTCGCGCATGTCCAGGTAGGTGTCGCCAGTCTGTGTGAGCATGAACTGCCCGCGCCAGAATCTGGGTCCGATAGTCTCACTGCCGGCCGCTTTGAAGGCGACGGTGCTCACATCATCCATCGGCAGCGGATAAAGCTCCCATGAATGCAACTGTTTTCCCGCAAGCGTTACCGGTCCGCCGATTCCTTTGCGCTGTTCGCGGAGAAGTTTCTTGAAGTTGATGCGCCCGCCGTTCTCCACCAGAATGTCGAGCCGGTTCTTTTCGGCGGAAGAATGAAGCGTCATTCTGCTTTCCCCGTTTCGGGTGTCGAGCGCCCCCAGCATTGCTCCATTAACGAAGATGTACGCGTAGTCATGCATGCCATCCAACCGCAACTCGCCGTCGATGGGCTTGGCCACATTCGTCCTGTACAGGATGAACCCAAAGGATTGCCCCAACATCTCCATTGTCTTTGGCGATTCCGCCGCGATCGGCGTGCCCAGGTTGTCCCACAAACTGCTGCTTTCGCCCAGTCCAAAGGGCGCGATCGAAATCAACGGGGCTGCCGTCGGCACGTCAGGCAGCTTCATCTCTGGATTCGCCACCGAAATCGCCTCACGAAACTCGTAATACTTCTTCGTCGGACGCCCCGATTCATCGAGCGCCGCATCGTAGTCGTAGCTCGTCGTCTGCGGCAAATATTCGCCGACGAAGTTGGCGCCATTCATGAAGCCAAAGGTCGTGCCGCCGTGAAACATGTACAGGTTCACGGAGTACCCTTGCGCCAGCATCCACTTCAGGTCGCGTACCTGCTCGGCTGTGTCGGTCACCGCGTGCTTGCCGCCCCAGTGGTCGAACCATCCCGCCCAGTACTCGCCCGCCATCAGTGGCTGTCTGGGACGAAACTTGGCCAGCGCCGAGAACGCCTCTTTCGTTTCACCCGGACCAAAGTTCACCTCAGCCGGAACACCCGGCAGCGTTCCCTTGGGCAACTGTTCGGGGCCGTCGGCGGTGTACAGCAGTGACTGTCCGAAGCCGGCCGCCTCAATGAGATCGTAAATGTGCTTCAAGTAGGCTTTGTCGCTGTCGAACGAGCCGTACTCGTTCTCCACCTGCACCGCAAAGATCGGGCCGCCACGCGAGGCTTGCAGCGGCGCCAATTCCTGGCCGAGACGTGTGAGCCAGCGCTCCACCGGCTGCATAAACTTCAGATCATTGCTGCGCAACACGATCTGCGGATCGGCAAGCAGCCATGACGGCAGCCCGCCCAGGTCCCATTCCGCGCAAACATAAGGCCCGGGACGCAAAATGACGTTCAGTCCCTCCTCCTGCGCCTCGCGAATGAACTCCGCCACGTCGAGTTGCCCGCTGAAGTCGTACACGCCCGGCTTCGGCTCATGCAGGTTCCAGAATACGTAGGTCGAAATCGTGTTCAGCCCCATCGCGCGCGCCATCTTTAACCGCGCACGCCAGTACTCGCGCGGAATCCGAGGATAGTGCATCTCGCCGGAGATGATCTGGAACGGCTTCCCGTCGAGCAGAAACTTGTCGCCGGAGATTGTGAGCTTGTGCTGTGCCGGATTTGGAGCAGCGGCCGCCGACAGCACGACCAGCAAAATTGCCAGTACGATCACGAGCACTCGCCGCAATTCGAATGTCTTCATTGCACTGGCATCCCATCGAGCACCAGCACTTCAAACGGCTTGAGGTAAAACGTATGCGCTTCGCCGGCCTTCACCTTCACATCTGGATGCTGGCGGTCCTCTTTCCACGGACTGTGCAACGAGTAGGCACGAGCTGCGGTTGCGGGCAGCTCAAACGCCTTCGCGATGTCGACACTGAAATCCTGCGGCTTGTCCGAAGGATTGCGCAGCACCAGCACGGCCTTCCTGGGATTCCATGACGCCCATCCATAGACTTCCAACAGCGCGGGGTCGCCGCCGATCCAGTGCGTATCCACCAACACATCGGCGTTCGCGCGCGACCATGCTGCCGCCTCCGCCAGCGTGTCCCAGTTGGCGGCCGACAGCAGGCGATGGCGTTACGTACATCTCCTGCAACTGCGTGCCGTTGCCAAAGTAATCGTGTACCTCATTCGCGAAATCGTCCTGCGGATCAGTATCGAGATTCTTGGCCTGCCTTGCGTAGATGATGCCGTGCAGCATCAGAGAACTCAGCGGAAACAGCGGACCCGCCAGCACCACGTGCTCATAAGTGTCGGCATCGCGATAGGTGATCCACTGCTCGCGCTTCGGTCCAACGCCAAGGAAATCGTGGTCTTCGCCGCCCCGCCAGATCGAGTCGGCATAGCGCAGCCAGAATGGAGAAGGATAGGTGCCGGTCGTCAGGTTGATGTAGAGATCCGGCTTCAATGTCCGCAACTCGCCGATCAGGTGAATCGCCGCCGCAAAGTCACTATCGAAGTTGCTGCCCGGAACCACTCGATCGGCGTTGCCCGTGCCATCAAATTTGAATTGGTTCACCCCGTACTCTTTGACAAACTTCACGCAGGCATCGCGAAAAGCCGCATAATACTTGGGGCCGGAGAGCGCGAAGCCCTTGTCCACGATTTCGTATCCGGCACTCTGCCCTGCGGCCACCCGCTGCTGTTTCGGCTTGCCGTAGCCGCCCCACGGAGACAACCACACACCCGGAGCGGTGCCATACAAAGCAGCGGTCTCCTTCAACTTGGTGAATCCGGACGGGAAGCCCTTGTTGAACTGCCACAGGGTTGCCGGATCATCCCAACCATCATCAAAGAGAAACGACGCAATCGGGACGCCTCGTTTCTTCGTTAATTCGGTTCCAAAGCTATTGATGACGTTCAGCGCGCCCGCCTCATCGTACCGATTGAAGTACCCGAGGTCGTACCACGAGTTGTAATTCAGAAACGTGCGATACGGATGCGCCCGCTCGCGCTCAACATAGTGCAGAAACCCGCGGCGCAGCTGCCCGCCCGTGGTCACTCCAACCACCGAGCTGTAGGTGACCGCCTGCCCGGCCTTCAGCGGTAACTCGCGCTCAATCCAACAACGCGCCCGCTCACCCGCGACCGCGCACGACGACAGCGGGTCTTCAAACCCCGCAAACAGCAGCCCCGCGACCACCGGCGAACCTTTCACCGTACCAACCACCCGCGCGTATAGAGTGTGAAAGTCCACCATCCGTACTTCGCGCACGGGAACATCCCCCGCCTTCGCCGTCAAGGTCACTTCCTGCCGCACGTAGTTCGAGCCATCTCGCAAGATCACTCGCCACGCGACGTGCAAGCGGCCCGACTCGTCCTCCAATTCCGTGACCACCGATTTACCCGAAACCCGCTCCGCCAGCCGCGATGCTTCCGCGCTCGCCGCGAGGTCAATCGCCCTCTGTGGCGCAACTATTTTCATTTGTGTAGCGGAAACCACCGTTCCGTCGCGGAGCAGCAATGTGAACGGCAACATGGGCACCTGCTGGATTCCACCCACCATCCGGTTTAGAAATGCCGGAGTCTCCAGGTGACCATCTGAAACACGCCCACTTAGCGATACCGCCGAGTTGCGAAGCACAAATCCGTCCGGCCGCACTTCAACGGTAGCTGCACCCGGTTCGGGAGAGAAATAGACCGGCGTGTCTTCTGCGCACACGCAAGCCGCAAACGATAACAGCACCGCCAACGCGACGAATACTCGATGAAGAATACCCATGTAGGCCCCTAGTAACTCAACGACTCACTCTTGCGCCCGCTGATCAGGGACCCGGCGAACATCCCAATCCCCGCCAGCACAAACGCGCCAAACCCCGCATAGCTCGCCGGAGTTTTAAAGAAGAAAAATCCGATCGTTGCGATCGCCCCGCCCGCCATCGCCAGGTACCCGCCCAGTGTCGAAGCGCGATTCCAGAAAAGCCCGGCGACGACCGCTACCAGCGTGCCCGAAAGGTAAATCGACGCGGTCATGTTGAGATAGAAGTACGTTGGCCCGGGCAGCGTGTACCAGAGCCCGTAGACCATCACAAACAGGCTGACAAACAGGTTGGCGCCGCGATTCAGCATCACCTGCTGCAACGACGTAAGCGGCTTCTTGCGCAGCGGCCCAATGATGTCCTGCGCGATGATGGCGCTCCATCCCAGCAAATACGAACTGTTTACCGACATGGTCGCCGCCAACATGCCCGCAACCACCAGCCCCAGCACGCCCGACGGCAGAATCGTCGCCAGCATGCGGGGCATGGCCTCCAGCGAATTCTGGTTCGGGCCCAGCATGGCCAGCGCCGCAATGCCCCACATCATCGGCATCATGCCGCGGCCCAGGAAGATGAACCCCGCCCACGAGAACACTCGCTTGCTGACCTCGGGGCTTCGCGTCGAAAAGTTGCGCATCGCCGTCGTCTGCCAGCAGGTATGCACTGCCAGCCAGATCAGCACCTGGAAGGCGATATAGGCGGTGCCGTACTCGGCGTTCGTGAACGGATTGAACCCGCCATTGCCCATCGTCTGCCGCACGGCGTTGTACATGTTAGACACGCCTGCGGCATGCACCGACCAGATTGTCACGAGAATCGTGCCAATGCTCAGCGCCACGAACTGAATGAAGTCCGTGATCACGATCGACACCATGCCGCCCAGCACCGTGTACACCAACTCCAGCAGCAGGATGGCGGTCATCACCGCCTTGATGTGGCTCAGCGAAATGCCGGAGATGATAGCGAGAAACGTTCCTTCGATCCGGAGGAACACGCCCATGTTGAGGATTCCGCCGACTGCGACCAGCATACCGACAAACACCCGCAGGTTGCGGCTGAACTTCACCTGGAAGAACTCTGGCACCGTCATCAGCTTCATCGCGCGCAAACGTTCGACGATAAAGCCCGTGCGCCCCAGGAAGATCATGACCAGCCCGGCGATCAGGCCGTTCACGAACGACGCGTAGCCGGTCTTGTAGCCGAGTTCGGCGTAGTACATGAATGTGATGGTGCCGATCTCGGTGGCGGCGAGGGTGGCCACAGCAAGAAACGTGCCTAACTCGCGCCCGGCGACGAGGAAGTCGGAGATTCCGCCCACGAACTTGCGGCCGTAAAGTCCGGTTGCCATCGTTGCGGCCAGGTAGCCGATGACGATGACCCAGTCGATTGCGGAGAAGTGAGTGCCGATCATCGTTGCCGTTGCGCCTCGGCACGAAGTCCGGCAAACATCCCGCGCAAGTCCCGCAGTCCACGCACCAGCACAATGACGGTGATCACGGCAAACGCCGAGCCTGCTAGCACGAAGTTCGCAACCCAGAAGTAGTACCAGGCGTTCATGGTCGCCGTGATTGTAATTCATCGGCGTTTACACGACTGCGAAATTCGCCGCTTCCGTTAGACTGGGTTGCGAACCATGAGCACTACCTCGATCGCGAAAGCCGTCATCCTCGCACGCGGGCTCGGAAAGCGCATGCGCCAGCATGACACCGATGCGGACCTCGACTTGGCGCAAGCCGCGGCCGCAAATGCAGGTATCAAGGCCATGGTTCCGGTCGGCCGCCCGTTCCTCGACTACGTCCTCAGCGCACTGGCTGATGCGGGAATCAAGCGAGCCTGCCTCGTCATCGGCCCCGAGCACAGCGCCCTTCGCGATTACTACCAGCACTTGCGTACTACGAGGATTGCGGTCACCTTTGCGATTCAGACCGATCCGCTTGGCACGGCAAACGCCGTACTGGCTGCTGAAGAGTTCGCCGGAGCCGACGAGTTTCTCGTCATCAACAGCGATAATTACTACCCGGTGGATGTTCTGCAAGCCATGCAGCAACTCGGCCAGACAGGCACGGTACTGTTCGAAGCAGGGGCTCTGGTTCAACACAGCAACATCCCGCCGGATCGCATCCAAGCCTTCGCCTCTTGCGTCCTCGATTCCGCCGGGTTTCTCGCCGACATCGTCGAAAAGCCAGCCGACGCCAACTTCGACCCCGCCAAGCTCGTCAGCATGAACTGCTGGCGCTTCGGGCCCGGATATTTTCGCCGCCTGTCGAGACGTCCCTATTTCTCCGCGCAAAGAATACGAACTCCCGCTTGCAGTAAAACTCGCAATTCAGCGTGGCATGAAGCTGAAGGCGGCCATCCGCCAAAGCGGTGTGCTCGATCTCTCGCGCCGCACCGACATTGCCGCGGTCACCGAGCGCTTGAGGAACGTGCAGGTGTCGCTGTGAACGTCTCCGAACGCCTCGTCGCTTCAGGAATGAGCGAGACCGAGGCACGCGCTAAGTCTAAAACATTCGAAACCCTGGAACGTCACCTGCCTGCCGGCAGCAAAATGTACCGCTGGTTCGTCCCCGGACGCCTCGAAGTCCTCGGCAAGCATACCGACTACGCTGGCGGACGCAGCTTGCTCTGCACCGCCGAACGCGGTTTTTGCGTGGTCGCCGCTCCGCGCGCCGATTCCGTTGTCCGCATCCACGACATCGTGCGCCACAAGACCGTCGAGTTCGCGCTGTCGCCCGACCTCGCCATTCCCGCATATGGATGGACTGTCTATCCTTCAGTCGTTACCCGCCGCATGGCGCGAAACTTTCCCGGCGCGACTGTGGGCGCCGACATCGTCCTCGCCAGCGATCTGCCTTCCGCGGCAGGCATGAGCAGCTCCAGCGCGCTTGTTGTCACCATCTTCGCAGTGCTCAGCGCTGTCAACCATCTCGCTGAGCGTAACGAATACACCACCAACATCACCCGCGCCGAAGACCTCGCCGGATACCTCGGCTGCAACGAAAACGGCCAGACCTACAAATCATTGATCGGAGATGGTGGTGTCGGCACTTTCGGCGGCAGTCAGGACCACACTGCTATCCTCACCAGCCAGCCCGGACATCTGAAGCAGTACAGCTTCTGTCCGGTGCGCTTTGAGCGCGCAGTGAAACTACCTGACGATTGCGTGTTCGTCATCGGCGTCAGCGGCGTGGTGGCCGACAAGACTGGCACCGCGAAAGCCAGCTACAATCGCGCCTCGCTCGCTGTTCGTTCGATTCTCGATATCTGGCGCATAGCCTCGGGCTCGCATTCCGCAACACTGGCCGCAGCCGCCACCAGTTCACCCAGCGCGCCCGAACAGATCCGCGATGCGTTGCGCCGAGCAACTTCCGGTGATCCCGTGTGGCTTCTCAAACGCTTCGATCAATTCTTGCTGGAATCGGAAACCCTAATCCCGCAAGCCAGTGACGCGCTCGCAAGCGGTGATTTGAAAACCTTTGGCGGTCTCGTCGATCAGTCGCAGGAGGCGACCGAGAGGCTGCTCGGCAACCAGGTTCCAGAGACGGCTTGGCTAGCCGACGAAGCGCGGGCGCTGGGGGCCCATGCCGCGTCAGCCTTTGGCGCGGGATTCGGAGGTAGCGTCTGGGCGCTGGTGTCGCGATGCAACGCCGAAAATTTTGCCAACCATTGGCGCCAGGCTTACCACCACAGCGGACACACGGTGGCGCGCCATAGCCAGTTTTTCGTCACGCCCGCCGGCCCGCCGATGATCCAGCTTTAGCCATTCCTTAGAACATCACGCAGGCCTCGTTGACCCGCTCCTGCACGCGCTCCAGCAACGCCAATGTCTTTTGCAGCTTGCCCTTGCGGGCACCGTCCAGCTCGCGCGCGACCTCGCCCTTCAGACTGCCTTTCTCGGCGGCGAGCAGGTCAGCCACCGCCTCTAGCTGATCCGAGGCGAAGCGCAAGTCGCGTGCCAGCACCATATCCAGAATCTCGTCGTTTTGCGGGTTGCTCCGCTGCATCAGCAGGTTGGCCAGCAGGTTCAGCTCATCGGTCTCCAGGTGGAGTTGCATGGCCCTCTCCCTTTACACGGGAATTCGCGGCCGACTCCCGCTTCTGGTATTGCACCATCGCCTCGCGGGAATGTCAGTGACGCCGGTCTCGTCCTGATGTGTCATCGGAGGTATGCAGATCCGTTCTCTGCGGGCTCAGCTTCGACTGCCTGGACCATTACAAGTTCTTGCTGATCTCTTCCTTCACCAGCGCCGCGATCTCCGGCACACGCGCCGACAGCTCAGGCGACATATCGAGCCCAAGCTCTTGCAAGGGCGCGATCGAGACCGCAAACAACACGACATCGACCTGATGACCCAGGAGATAGAACGCATCCAGCAGGTCTTTCAAGCCGATGTCGTGCGCGGCCAGCGTCCGGGGGTAGTCGGTGGAAAATCGAGGGGCCAACCGGCGTACCGATCCCGGAGAATTTTCATCCAGCGTCGCATCGATCAGGATGACCTTGCGCGCCAGTTGCATCGGATCGAGAAGAAGAAAGCTGCCTGTGCCGCCATCCAACAGCTCGACTCCCTCTGGTGCAACTTCCTTCTCCAAATGACGCACCACGTGGACGCCCACGCCCTCGTCACCCATCAAGATGTTGCCGATGCCGAGCACCAGCAACTTGCCGGCGGCGTCAGTCATTGCGGCCGCGGCGCACGAACTTCCACCCGCCCACCATTGACGAAGTAGTTCCGCGACCTTCAATGTAGTCGTGATAGAAGACCAGGTACATATGCACAATGGCAAACAGGATGAAGAACCACATCATGGCATGGTGCCACTGCCGCACCCGGAAGTCGCCACCCATCAGGGGCACTATCCACGCGAACATGTGCGGCAGAAACGAGCTGCTCATGCTGGAGTACAGCGCAAACCCCGTCGCCGCCTGGAACAGAAACGCCAGGAACGACAGGAAGTAGATGAAACCGGCCAGCGCATTATGTCCGATGGAAATGTCGCCGCGGACCTTCGTCTGCAGCACGTCCACCTTTACGATGTCGCCGATTTCCCGCCACTGCTCGCGCCTGAAGGGGATGAAGTTTGACCAACTCGCGTACGCGTTACCCACAAATCCCCAGTAAATCCGAGTGAGGAACATGAAAAAGAAGATGAAGGCCGCCGTGAAATGGGCGAAGCGCACTGTGCCGAACCAGTACTGCTGGTAAGCCTCGGCCGAGTAAAAAATCGACACCGGGTGTCCGATCATGAATCCCGTCACGATCAGCACCAGCACGCAGAGGGCGTTCACCCAGTGATAGAGGCGGACGGGCAACTCCCACACATAAACTCGTTCGTAGGTTGCGACAGGTGCATGAGCCATCGGCTTACCCTCAATAAAACTGAATCCGGTTGACGTGCTTTCCGTCTGGATCGTACAAGTGCACGGCGCAGGCGATGCATGGGTCAAACGAGTGGATCGTCCTTAGGATCTCAAGCGGCTGCTCGGGATTGGCCAGGTGCGTCCCAATCAGCGCCTCTTCGTACGACGAGCGCTGGCCCTTGCCGTCGCGCGGCGAAGCATTCCACGTGCTCGGCACCACCAGTTGATAATTGTCGATCTTGCCATCCTTGATCTTGATCCAGTGCGCCAACGCCCCGCGTGGAGCCTCGCTCAACCCGACGCCTTCGGCCGTCGCGGGCCAAGTCGAAGGTTCCCACTTGTCGCGCGTGAACGTGGAAAGCTCCCCAACCTTAACCTGAGTCATCAGGTCGTCGTAGAAGCCTTTCATCCAGTGCACGATCAGGCGTGTTTCCAGCCCGCGTGCGGCGGTGCGACCGAGCGTCGAGAACAGCGCCGTCACTGGAACACCCAATTTGCCCAGCGCTTCGTTCACCACGTCCTTCACCTCGGTGCTGCCCTTGGCGTAGGAGACTAGCAGTCGCGCCAGCGGTCCCACCTCCATCGGGTGGTCCTTCCACCGCGGCGTCTTCAACCAGGAGTATTTGCCTTCCACGTTGAGCTGCTCGTACGGAGGTTGCGGTCCCGTGTAGTTGAACTCGGTCTCGCCTGCAAACGGATGCAGCCCCGCCGCGTCTCCTGCGCCATAGCTGTACCAGGAGTGAGAGATGTATTCCTTGATCTCTTCCGCGTCGCGCCCGTTGACCGGATACACCTCGTTCAAATTGCGGTCCAGGATCGCTCCCCGCGCGAACTTGAAGTAGTCCGGCTGGCCGTATCCGCGAGTGGGCAGGTCACCATAAGCCAGGTAGTTTTTCAATCCGCCGCCGATGGCTGCCCAGTCCTTATAGAAGCCGGCAATCGCCATCAGGTCAGGAATGTAAACTTGCTCAACAAAGTCAATCGCCTGGTTGATCAGGCTGCCCACAAAGTTGAGGCGGTCCATGTTGATGGCGTTCACTTCATCCGGATTGATGGAGCAAGGCACGCCGCCCACGAGGTAGTTGGGGTGTGGGTTCTTGCCGCCAAAGATGGTGTGGATCTTGACGATCTCGCGCTGCCACTCCAGCGCTTCCAGGTAGTGCGTCACCGCCAGCAGGTTCACTTCCGGCGGCAGCTTGTACGATGGATTGCCCCAATAGCCATTGGCGAAAATGCCCAGCTGGCCGCTCTCCACGAACGCTTTCAGCTTCTGCTGCACACCCGCGAAATACTTGGGTGAACTCTTCGGCCACGGCGATATCGAGACTGCAATCTCCGACGTCTTCTGGGGGTCCGCCTTCAGAGCGCTGACCACATCCACCCAATCGAGTGCGTGCAGATGGTAGAAGTGCACCACGTGGTCCTGCGCATATTGGGTGCAGAACATCAGGTTGCGAATCAGCTCAGCATTCTTGGGGACACTGACTCCGAGTGCGTCTTCCACCGTGCGCACGCTCGCCAGGGCATGCACCGTGGTGCAGACGCCGCAGGCACGCTCGGTAAAGGCCCATGCATCACGCGGATCTCTCCCCTTGAGGATCTTCTCAAAGCCGCGCACCATGGTGCCCGAACTGTAGGCATCGGTGATGGTTCCGTTCTCCACCACGGCTTCAATGCGCAGGTGGCCTTCGATGCGAGTAATGGGATCAACCACTAATCTTGCCATGCGATCACCTCTTTAGAATTTGCTCCGCAGCTATTCGTCGTGCTGCGTCGTGGTCTCGTCGCCGCCGCGTTCCTGTTCCATCAGCTTGTGCTTGCGAATGTTCGTCGTGATGGCGTGTGCTGCCACGCCGGCTATCGCACCGACGCCAACGACCGTACCAATCGTGTCGGCTGTGCTCTCAATGCCAAATCCAGGGAACGATGCCAGGTGTTGATAGAACGGCTCGTTGTCCCAGAAGCCGGCTTCGCTGCATCCAATGCAGCCGTGCCCCGACTGAATGGGATAGCTCACGCCGCCGTTCCACTTGGTCACCGAGCACGCGTTGTACGTTACCGGGCCGCGGCAACCCATCTTGTACAGGCAATATCCCTTGCGCGCTTTGTCGTCGTCCCATGACTCCACGAACAATCCGGCATCGTAGTACGCGCGGCGGTAGCAGGTGTCGTGCACGCGGCGGGAGTAGAACTCCTTTGGCCTTCCCTGATTGTCAAGCTCCGGCCCGCGGCCCAGCACCAGAACGTGCGTCACCACGCCGGTCATGACGTCGGCGATCGGCGGGCACCCGGGCACGTTGATGACCGGCTGGCTAATCAACTTGTGGATGGGCGTCGCGCCCGTAGGATTCGGGCTTGCTCCCTGAATGCATCCGTTCGAGGCGCAACTGCCCCACGCGATTACTGCCGCCGCTCCGGGCGCCGCTTCCTGCAGGATGTCTTCCGCAGTCTTGCCCGCGATGCAGCAGTACACGCCATTGCCCTTCACTGGCACCGATCCTTCGACCAGCAGGATGTACTTGCCCGCCTCGTTCTTGATCGTGTCCGTGAGGCACTTCTCCGCCTGGAAGCCGGCCGCCGCCTGCAGCGTCTCGGTGTAGTTCAGCGAGATCAGGTCGAGCAGCACATCGGCGACAATCGGGTGCGAGGAGCGGATGAACGATTCGCTGCAGCAGGTGCACTCCTGGAAGTGCAGCCAAACTACCGGAGGCCTCTGCTTCTTCTCGAATGCCTCCGCAACCGCGCCGAGATTGGCTTTGGAGATGCCCGCCACCGCAGCGGCGTAGGTGCAGAACTGCAGAAAGTCGCGGCGGGAATAGCCTTTCGACCGCATCACATCCCAAATCGAGCCCTTAGAAGAAGGATGCATAACGCCTCTTTTCCCCATTGAATTGGCTAACAGAACCGGGGCAAGATCTTCTTCGCCGCCGGATTGCTTACCGGACTCCCTCAATCGGCGGCCGCAGCCAAGTTGCCGTAGCGCCTCTTGATCGAGATTGTCTGTGGTTTTTATCAGCGATAGACACGCGCGTCTGTGACGCACATCATGCCGCGGTGTGATGTGCGTCCGACGGTTGCCCTACGGTCCGCCGGACGTTGGGAGAGCGTTAGTTTGCGAAGGAAAAGCGGGATGTCAGTCTGGAAAGCTTCAGGGCTTTGTACACATTCACGTTCACCGCGCGCAGTGTCACTCTGACCGACTTCTGCTCGGCCACGATGGCTAGGTCCTCAACAGCCTTCAGCCCTTGTGTGTCAATGCGGAGCACGGCGGAAAAGTCGAGCACCACTTCGCCTTGGTCGCTTGTCAGCTTTTCTCGGGTCTCGTTCAGACTCTTCGCTACGCCTTCGCCATCGATCTTGTAATACTCTGCCACTGTCGTCATACGGTCACCAATTTCTCTGCAGGTTTCGCTTTCACTTCCTCTGCCAGCGGTCCGCGGCCTCGATACGCTCTCCAGAACAACTCCACGAGCTCCTCCACCAGCGGCATTCTTGGATTCGAGCGCCACGACGGATCGTCGAATGCAATCTTTGCCAGGTCAGGAATCGCCTTCTCGAAGTCTTCCTTCGAGATGCCGAGTTCGGCAATCGATTTTGGCACGCCAAGTTGATCAAGCAATTGTTCGGTTGCGTTCACCAGGTTCTGCACCTTTTCGTCCACTGTGTGTCCGCCCAAGCCCAGCAAGTCGGCCATCATGGCGTATTTCTTGTGCGCCACGTAAGCCCGCTGGTTCGGAGAAGGCATGAACTTCGTCGGCACCGCTGCGTTGTAGGCAATCACATGTGGCAGAAACAGCGCATTGGCCTTTCCGTGCGGCACGCCGAAGCGAGCTCCAAACGCATGTGCCAACGCGTGGTTTACGCCCACCGACGCATTTGAGAACGCAATCGCCGCGATGCAGGCTGCATTGTGCATCATGGTGCGTGCCTCCTCGTCCTTTGGGTTCTCGTAAGCAATCGGCAGATAGTGGAACGTCATGCGCACGGCCTGCATGGCGTTCGAGTCCGTGTAAGGCGAAGCGAAAATCGAAACCCCCGCTTCGAGCGCGTGCGTCAGGCAATCGACGCCCGTATCCACGGTCAGGCCCCTCGGCATCGACATCACAAACTGCGGATCCACGATGGCCACGTCCGGCGTCAGCGAGTAGTCGGCAAGCGTGACTTTGAATCCCCGCGCTTTATCGGTCATCACCGCAAATGGTGTGACCTCGCTGCCCGTGCCGCTGGTGGTTGAGATCGCGATCAGCCGCGCGTGATTCGTCTTCACCGTCGGATACTGCACCACCCGCTTGCGCAGGTCGAGAAAAGGCGCAGCCAGCTCTTCCAGATCGGCCTCTGGAAATTCGTATTGCAACTTCATGATCTTGGCTGCGTCAATCACCGAACCACCGCCTAGCGCGATGATCTGGTCCGCGCTGTAAAGGTTCAGCGCATCCACTCCCTGCTTCACGATCTCTTTGTCGGGCTCCGCGTCAGGAATAATCGTCACCCGAACCTGCGTCTCCGGCGGGATGCAGCGCTTCACCGCGTCCACATGGCCCAACTGCTCCAGCGCAGCATTGGTAATGATGATGGTTGACCGCGACTGGAAGTTCCGCAGGTTCTCCGTCGCATTCATGTTGAAGTAAATCTGGTTGGGAACACGGAACCACATATGCGCCTGTGTCCTTCGCGCTACGCGCTTGATGTTGAGGTAGTGAAACACGTTCACGTTGTCAGTAGTGCTGTTGCCGCCGCCGGTACCGCAACCGAACGAGAACGTCGGCACCATGTCGTTATACACGCCGCCCAGCGCGCCGATCGACCCCGGCGAGTTCACGATGATTCGCCCGGCGTTGATCACGTCGCTGAACTTCTGAATGACCTCTTCGTTATTGCTAAAGACGACCGCCGTGTGCCCCAGGCCGCCGTTGTGGTTCACGTCCACGCACACCTTCAGGGCCTCATCCACCGAGTACGCGCGATACACCGAGAGCACCGGGAACAGCTTTTCCATCGACAGCGGGAAGTCTAACCCCACGCCCTTGATCGGCGTAATCAGCAGCTTTGTCTTGGGTGCGACCTTGATGCCCACGAACTTCGCGATGTTGCTTGCCTTCTGTCCCACGGCCATCGGCTGCATGTGACCGGTCTTGGGATCGATCACGGTATTCGACAGGATCTCCGTCTCTTTCTCGGTGCAGATGTGCGAACCCAGCGCGACGAACTCGCGCAGCACCTTGTCGTAGATCTCGTCGTCAATCACCACCGTCTGTTCCGACGCGCAGATCGTGCCGTTATCGAACGTCTTCGAGGTGATGATGTCCACTACAGCCATGCCGATGTCGGCCGACTTCTCCATGTACACCGGAGTGTTGCCCGCGCCGACGCCCAATGCGGGCTTGCCGGAACTGTAGGCTGCCTTCACCGCGCCGGGGCCGCCGGTGGCGTCGATCAGGCCGATGTCTCTGTGGTGCATCAGGTACTTGTTGTCTTCCAGGGTGTGCGATTCCAGGCAGGAGAAGACGCCTTCGGGCGCGCCGTGCTTCACTGCGGTCTCGTTCATGATCCGCACCGCCTCGAAGCAGCACTTCCACGCGCTGGGATGCGGACTGAAGATCACCGTATTGCGCGTCTTGATCGCCATGATGCACTTGAACAGCACTGTGGACGTCGGGTTGGTGATGGGCAGCAGGGAGAAGATCACGCCGATGGGTTCGGCCACTTCGACCAGGTTGCTCTCGGGATATTCCCGAATCACGCCGACTGTGCGCTTGTCCTTGACGTAGTTGTAGACGAACTCGGTGGCCACCATGTTCTTGATGGCCTTGTCTTCCATCACGCCGATCTTGGTCTCTTCCACGGCGAGGCGCGCGAGATACTGCGCTTGTTCGAGGCCGGAGATCACCATCGGCTTCACGATGCGGTCCACGTCTTCCTGAGTGAACTGGCTGAACACGGCGGCAGCGGTGCGAGCTTGCCGCACAAGGTTCTCAAGGTAGGCAATACGTTCTTCGGAGAGGGTTACAGTCTTTTCGCTCATACTGGACACCAGCTTCCAGTATCGTCGGAGAGCGACCCGCCTGACTGTGAGGGACGTCACCAAAAGGTGTGAGACACGGGCAAAGGCTAGTGCTTACTGCGGTCTGAGCGGTTCGCCTTTTGCGATACGGCGGCAGATGTCTTGCGCATCCTGGTCGATGTGGTGCCAGAATTTCTGCAAACCGCTGCACAGATAGTTCAGTCCCATCTCGCCTTCAGGAGTGCGAATCAAGCGGTTCTTGGGACACTCGCCGTTGCAGGCAAACAAATATTTGCACTCGCGGCAACGCGTGGGCAGCGCGTTGAATTTCGCGTAGCCAAACTCTTTCTGCTTGTCGCTGAACACCATGCGCGAGCTTGACGTCTCCAGAATGTTGCCCAGCTTGTATTCCGGATACACGTAGTGGTCGCACGAATACAAGCTGCCGTCGTGCTCCAGCGCAATGCCCTTGCCGCAGAATTCGTGATAGATGCAGAGCTGCGACTCCTTGCCCATCCACTGCGCCACCGCCGTCTCGAACAGGTTGATGAACACCTTGCCGATATCGCGGCGATACCAGTCGTCCCAGATCTTGGTAAGGAAGTAGCCCCAGTCGTCAGGATCGATGGACCAGTCGGTGACCACCGAGTCAGGATTGCCGGGATGCGCGGCGGCGGAATCGAACAGCGGCAGCGATTCCGGGTCCCACATCTGCGGCGCGACGTTGGTGAAGACCTTGGGCTCGACGCACGGAATGAACTGCATCTGCCGCGGCCGCACTTCATTCTTGAGGAAGCGATACACGTCGAGCGGCTTTTTCGCGTTGATGCGATTAATCACGCTCAGCGTGTTGAACGGCACTCCGTGGCGGTGCAGCATCTGCGACGCCGCGAACACCTTGTCGAAGGTCGGCTTGCCTTCTTTGGTCACGCGGTAGTGGTCGTGCAGTTCCTTCGGCCCGTCAATGCTGAGGCCGACGAGAAAACTGTGTTGCTTGAGGAACGCGCCCCACTCATCGTTGAGCAGCGTGCCGTTGGTTTGCAGGTCGTTCTCGATGCGCTGGCCGGGCTTCTTGTACTTCTGCTCCAGCTCGACGACTTTGTGGAAGAACTCCAGCCCCAGCAGCGTGGGCTCGCCGCCCTGCCACGAGAAGACCACTTCGTCGCGGTCCTGGCCTTCGATGTATTGGCGGATGTGCGTCTCGAGAATCTCGTCGGTGATCTGGAACTTGCTCTTGCTGCCCAGCAGCTCTTCTTTGTGCAGGTAATAACAATAGGTGCAGTCGATGTTGCAGATCGCGCCGACCGGCTTCACCATCGCGTGATACGTCCGCGTCGCTCCCTGCTGTCGCGGGAACGGCGTGAGGTCGGCGATTTGTACGAAGTCGCTCATGGCAGCGGAAACCAAAATAGCATACTGCGTTTCCCGTTTTGGGTCTGTGACGGCTGAACAGTACCCCCTCCCCCCATGTCGCAAATTCCTCGTTTTCATGGAGATGCACGGAATTCCGCGCAAATTACTGCAATCAAAAGAGTTATAGCTAAAATCTTGAGCCGTAAGGAGTTGCGGAGGAGTTTTTGCGGGTGGAGAGACGCCCGGGGGCGAAACGAATGGCACAAGACAGGACAAAAGGCCTCCAAAATCGGGCTATTCGCTCTTCGCCATTCGCTCTTCGCGAAGAACAAGTCGCCACAGGCTGCCGGTGGATTGGCGGCAAAGTACAACAGCGTCCTTGCGGGCGCAGTACGCCCACGGTGTCAGAGTGGCATGAGTGGGGAACGACGTCAACTTACGAAAGTACATGTACTTTGGTAACCCGTGAACACCAGTCCCGGTAGGGACGGTATATCAGAGCCCAGCATTTCAGAGTCTGTTACGAAACTCTCGATGTTTGAACATTTTGAAAAAAACGTCGCATTTAAATTCGATTAGAGCGCTTGGGCACCAATTGTTGACCATTTGCCCTCACCAAATCTTCGGGGAAATCGAGTTTCGTAACAGCCTCTTCAACGCTGGGAACTCGGTTATGAGGACCCGAGTCCCGGAGCCCGCCGTGGCGGGCGAAGGGACGGCAGACGGCTAATCGAACACCCCGAAGAGCGGGATTAGAGCAGCTTCCGCCCCTATGTGACTGCAGAATCCGGGGTAATGGAAATCGAGTCCCCTTGGACTGAGCACCACCGAAGGACGAAAGGCCCCGCCCTAGCCAAAATCGGGCTAGAACGGGGCACCCAGATTCGTTAGGTCGCTTGGCCGGCACCCGCCCGCCCGCCTTCAGGATTCTGTGCGAAAGAGAGCAGGGCGGGCCGCCCGCCAGGCAAACCTCACCAGGTGAGCAGCTGCAAGAGCGCTTCGTTTCCGAACAATAACTTCGATGGAGCGACGACGGCCGCGGACAAGCCAAGTAACTCGCAGATCTTGCCTACGCTGCTCTGAAACGGTTCCTTTGAGTAAGGCGAAACGTGCACTCGCTTTACCAGCGCCTTGACGTCAACCGGTAGTCTCACTGGGAGAGGCCGCTGCCAATATTTCAGGTCTGCAGATTCCAGACAGTCTTTGGGCGTCCTCCCGATGAAAGCGCGCACCTCGTGTTCATGTTGGTAAGAGCTTCGCTTAAGCAACGGTCCCTGGTGCCCTTCCACCACGCAATCGCTTGGCTTGAGATTCTCATCAAAGAAATCTAGATATTTCACTGGGTAGATGTGTACGCAATGCTGCGACTCCCGAGACTGGATACAGTTCTTCAATGCATCAGCGTCAGTTTCGATAACAACCGCCTTTCCGTTGTCTGCATACAGTCTCCACATCGCCTCTGATTCCACGTCGCTCGCGTGCCAACAATTTATGACGACCGATTGCATGATGGCTAGAAAAGATCGACTCGGACCCAACTTGAGATCGTCCCGTATGCTCTTGATTTGCTCGCGCGCGATCCTGGCAACTTCTCCCTTCACGTGCGCGACTTGATGTTCCGATTCAGAAAAAAGTGCTTCGGCATCCACGATCGCCTGGCGGAACATTTCAGCATCAGCACGCATGGCCACAGCAGGCAGATAACCCTCGAACGGATCGGTCTCCGCAAAAGAGGAGAGCGGGGCGAAGAAAAGCTCCCCTGTCGAAAGAAGATCGACAAGCTTATCCAACGACATGTACCGCCATAGCTTTGTGTTGCCGGTTAGTCGGGTTGACATGCATACTTCAGTCATACATTACCTGTGTCGACTGCGAAGGTCGAAGTCCGATTCGCAAAGCATAACTCATCTTTGCTATAGACTTCTATGCGCCAACGTATGGTCGGCAAGAACTAAGCCGCAAGCGCCCCTCGGAGTGTGAAGCGCGTTCGGGTACTCGAATTAGCGTCTCATTATCCCTTACAACTCCGGGCATTGCACCCGAGTTTTGGCGGACCCACCGCCGAGTCTCGGCAGACTTATTGCTGAGAACAGAAGCAAGACGTCAAATAACTGAGCAGGTTGCGACCCCGCAGTGGCCACGTGCCGCCCCTGCCGTGCCTCCACTCTTGGGGGTCGCAGCGGCGAAAAGCCCCGCCCGGCAAAACCGGCCAGAACGGGGCACCCACGTTCCGATTTCTGTGCGAAAGAAAGCGGGGCGGACCACCCGCCTTCAGTGTCCTATCTGACGAATGATGCCGAACGCTGCATCGACGTATTCGTCATCCGAATGCCCGCTTTCACCCAAAACCCGCAATTGGGCGCATACGTCAATGTTTCCGAAATACGCCGCTGGCTTGTCCTTTACTTCCTTCCAGATCTGTTCCGCGGCCCAGCCTGTCGCCCCGATGGGTATGGGTGTGACCCCCACACTTCGGGCGATCTCAAATTCGTGGATGACCCCGGGGGAAAGCACGGGCTTGCCAGATTCTTCTCGGTTCCCACAAAGAAAAAACGCAAATCCCGCGCTGCTGATCATGGATTCCCGATACTGTGAATAGAACACTTCCTTCTGTGTCCTGTCCGGAATCTCCTGCGGGAACGGGAACATCGCGACACGTCGAATAGGAAGGTTGTTCGCGTAAACTTCCTCTAATGCCCCAAGCGCAACCGCGCCACCAATTCCAAGGCCGAATCCCGAAATCAGACTGAACCCGCGGTGAATGATTTCCCTTCCTATCCGCTTGGCAAATGTTTCAATTCGTTCCCTGCCGAATGGCTCGTATTCAAACGCGCTGCCAGACACAAACACCTGTTTCATATGCGATCGGCGGTTGAGTTCGTGCAAGATATTCGTGATCTCGTCGTAACTATCCACCATTACAGCGTGGATTTGATACCGACTAAGGTCGGAAACTCGCAATTCGAGTTTGCGCCTTGTGTATTCATACTCTGCCGCTGCTGCGCCGGTGTCTTTGGGCGCATCGGGCCACTTCATCACGCAATAGTGGGTACGCTGGTTCTGACCTAGGAGGCTTCGAATTCGACTCAGGATGTAGTCAATGTTCGGATCAGTGAAACTGAATCCGAGGAATAGGAACGTACGATCAACAAGATCACCCTTAAGGGCAGTGGAAAAGACACTCCGTTTCTCGTCGTAGACCTCGTAATCTTCCTTAGTCAGTATGGCGTCCTGGGGCTGCTTACAATCGCCATGCATTTTATATATTACAACGTCACGGTTGGGTGCGGTCTGAGCGAGATTCTCCCTAGTTGTCTTTACGTCCGGACGGCGGTGCGCGTCGCGAAAAGCCGTTTCCAGTAATTCGTCATAATTTGTTGTCCAGACCGTATGAACAGGTAGCGTCGCGATCAAGCGGTGATTGTCGGTTATCGTGGCATCTTTTGTGAATTCATCAATCAAGAGCTGATTGATCCTGCCCCGTCCCTTACGCTCATTTACATGAAACTGCGCTAATCCGATGAGATCGGATTCACGATCAATGTCCAGATGCAGTTCTGTGGCGACGTCGCGCAGCAACTCCTTCCAATCAACGAATCCAGAAGGCTTGGATAGGCCAGCACCGATGAAAAGGGCAGCGTCGCCACTCTGCAATTCGGCTCCGAAATGGCGGAGCATTTCTTCTTTTGACACTTGAGCCATTTGCGTCACGATCCTCGAACTGCACTTGCCGTTAACGCGAGTTTCGAATCGTTATGGCCTCCTCGATCCATCCGGCCAAGTCTCTCTTGATGTTCGCGTACGTTACGGTACTGTCGCCATAAATACTCGTGGGTCGTACAGTTTCACCACTGATGAGAGCGGTGACTTGTCCTTAGTAAATGTAACGTGATTGAAGGGGTTTCCACCGGAATAAGCCGTTGCACCGTTCTTGTCCTTTAGACCGTGAATGCGGACACCTACAACCCCCTTGCCATCATTCCACGCCTTATTGATTTCATATGTTATCCACTTCCGCCCAGCCGTATCGCTCCCAACGAGCACGACCTCGCACGACCGTCCACTAAGCTGCCCAGCGATCCACTTTTCGATAGCAGCATCTCCGCCTTTCTTGTCCGACTCCCAATCATTGTCGGAACAGGGTGCGTTTCCTTCAATGACGCCCATGTTTCGCACCTGAGATGCACGCCAATTGTCAGCATCGTAATGAAGGCTGTAAAACACATTCTTCTTCGCATTCGCCATCGTTTGGCTCCTTTCACTTTAGAAAAACCGCAGCGCTGAAGCGCTGGGCCTGGTGCCCCAGGTTCGCGTCCCGTTGTTGGACGCTAACCTGGGAGCGAGAAGTTCGACCGGCCAGCCTATTCCAGAACCTGGAATGAGTACAGTTTGCCCGAAGAAGCGGCGGCATTCGCCGATGTGATGGCCCCAGGCGGCAAGAAGCCATAGTCTCCCTTTTCGAGTTTCGCGCCAACCGTCACCGAATATTGGCGTTTCCCTACCTTTTTGTTTTCAAAGGGCAAAAGATCGCGAGTAGCACCGCCGGAAACGTGGAACACGCCGCCGGTGACGGTTCTGAACTCACGGTTGTCGCCATTTTCGTGCAGATGCAGGAACTCGTACTCGGTGATAGCTACGCCCTCGGGAACCACAATCAGGAACTCCAGCGGAGTCGCGACGGAATTGTGGCTGTGCTTGCCAACAAGGTGGCCATTTATGTCGCCTTTCACTACACCCATGGAGGCGACGTGTTTCCCGACACCGCCGGTCTTCCAATTCACCACTTCCGGCAGTATTTCGACCCATTGACCCTGCTTTTTCGCGTACGCACCGATGTCTGAGGGAAGTCCAAGTCGCCGATAGGCTCGGCCTTGGCCGAGGTTGAAGCGGCAGGTTGAGTTGCGTCTGCTTTCGAGGGGTCTAACATCACCTGAATTACACGGCTACTCGCTGAGGCTGACTTGAGCTGAATCAACTGGTCGGTAGAAAGGTCGAAAGGCTGGCCTTGTTTCTTGATCTTCTGAATTATGACGTCGTCGTCTACCCCAGCTTTGGATAGCTTGATGACATCGTCGACGCTAAGCGGTCCAGCGGAAGCGGAAGTGCCGGTTGGGGCGTTGGCATTTGATTGGGCGGGGAGGGCGAGTGGAATGGAAATACATAACAGCACGGCCAGCAGCTGCTTCATATTCACTTCCTAATTTTTAGGCCGGGAGGCCTAGACTGTAACGCGTGACCCATTATGTCGCGGTGGTGCGGCAAGGGATGTATCACGCGTCACCCATGGGCGTGAGCTAAATTTTGATGGCCCAGAGGTGGTAGCTAGCTCACACAGTTCAACCCACCCATTCGCTCGTAGCCCAGAATTGCCAGCTGTTGGCAATTCTGGGATCTCATGGCGTACCTCGCCATCTGTTCGCGCCACCCGTTCTGAGCCCGCGGTGGAGGTTTGAAATCGAATCCCGAGTCCCGCCTCGCGGCATAAGCGTTAACTTAATTGTTGCCAGAGTTACGCGTCGGAGATTATGCTTACGGCATGGACAACGGCCTTGAGGGGTTGGGGAGTTGGGAGGTACTGCAGCAGTTCCTGCCGCCAGGATGGGCAGAACAAGCGCGTACGACGGGAGCCCTGAGACGGACTCGCGGAGTGCGGGATGCGGCTGCTTTACTGCGGGTCCTGCTGATGCATCTGGGACAGGGATGCTCGCTGGCGGAGACCGCGGTGCGGGCGCGCGAGGCGGGGGCTGGCGCAATTGAGTGCGGTGGCTTTGTTTAAGCGACTGCGGGCGAGCGAAGCCTGGTTGTTGTGGCTGGCGCAGCAGTTGGGAGGAGCGGGGCAAGGGCTGTGGGCGGCACCGCAGCGGGTGGTGAGGGCCATCGATGCGACGGTAGTTTCCGAGCCGGGCAGCACGGGGACGAATTGGCGTCTGCATTACGGCTTACGCTTGGCAGATCTGCGCTGTGATTTTTTCGAACTCACCGACGTGCGTGGCGGGGAGAGTTGGAAACGAGTGCCGGTGCGGCGGGGGGAGATTCTGTTGGGCGATCGTATCTATGGACGGTCGAGCGGCATTGCCCATGTGCTGAAGGCCGAGGCGGATGTGGTGGTGCGCCTTACGCCCTCGCTATTAGCGCTGCTCGACGGGCAGGGGCGCGCCTGCGATCCCTTGCGGCAGGCGCGCTCGCTGCGGGTCGGTAGAGTGGGGACTTGGCCGACGCAGGTGCAGCATGAGGGGCAACGCTTCCCGGCCGCTTGCCGGCCGTGCGGCGTAGCGCAGCGGCCACACGACTGGAACAAAAACGTCTGCGGCGGGAGGCGAGCCGCGACGGAAGAGTGATTTCACAACCCAGTTGGGCGGCAACACAATACTTGTTTCTCTGGACCAGTCTGCCGGACTCGTTTTCCGCCGAAGTGGTGTTGGAATACTATCGTCGGCGCTGGCAAATAGAGCTGGCCTTCAAACGCATGAAGTCTCTGGCCGGCTTGGGTCACTTACCCAAAAAAGACCCGGCCAGTGCCCGCGCCTGGTTGTATGGCAAACTCCTGGTCAGCCTGCTGGCCGAACATCTGATGCAAACGGCGAAAGGGTTTTCCCCCTGGGGTTATCAACTGCAGGCAGCAACCCAGCCGCTGGCGTGAAACCGAATACCTGTTGCACGAAATCCTCGCGGCGGTGAACCCCAACCTCCCCTTGGCCAATACGCTCCTCCACTGGAATCAGATCGCACATCGGCTTGCCTCCGCCCCGCGCACACGTAAACTGCAAACATTAAGTTAACGCTTATGCCGCCTCGCGGGACGCCATTCTTCCCCGAGTGCTGGTTACTTTAGTTTCCCTGCCATGCCGACTTCTCTGGCACTCCTCTCGTTCGCCGCGTTATAGGTCGTAAAGGCGAAGGGATTTGTGTCTCTTGCCCGGCCGGGCTCAGGCTGCGGGCGAGTAAGGCTCCCTAAGGGCCAGTGCTCCCACCGTGAACTACAGCAGGTCCTTCGACTTCGGCGACAAAGCACGTCGCCTGCGCTCAGGATGACAACCCTAATGGAAATGGTGCTCGCCTACTGGATGTACTCGCCCTCGCTGGCGAGGTTGTCGAAGCGGGTGGAGGCGTGTTTGAAGGCCAGCTTGATGACTCCGGTGGGGCCGTTGCGCTGCTTCGCTACGATGATCTCGGCGATACCTTCGAGGTCGGGGTCGTCTTTCTTGTAGACCTCTTCGCGGAAGATGAAGGCCACGACGTCGGCGTCCTGCTCGATGGAGCCCGACTCGCGCAAGTCGGAGAGTTGCGGGCGATGGTCTCCGCCGCGGCTTTCGGGGGCGCGGCTGAGCTGCGAGAGCGCCACGACCGGCACCCTGAGCTCTTTGGCGACAGCTTTCAGTCCGCGCGAGATGGCCGACACTTCCTGCGTCCGGTTCTCAAAGCGCTTGCCGCCGATGGGCACGGCCGACATGAGCTGCAGGTAGTCCACGATGATCAGGTCGAGGCCCTCCTGCTGCTTGAGGCGGCGCGCCTTGGAGCGCATCTCGGTGACGGAGATGCCGGGCGTGTCATCGATGTAGAGCTTGGCCTGCATCAGGCTTTCGGTGGCGAAGGTGAGTTTGTCTTTGTCTTCGCGGGTGATGAAGCCGGTACGCAGGCGGTGCGAGTCCACGCGCGAGTGCGAGGCGAGCATGCGCATCAGCAGCGCTTCCTTCGACATTTCCAGCGAGAACACGCCCACCACTTTGCGGTCTTGCACGGCGGCGTTTTCGGCGATGTTCATGGCGAGCGCGGTTTTGCCCATCGAGGGCCGCGCGGCGATCACCACGAGGTCGGAGGGCTGAAAGCCGCTGGTCATTTTGTCGAGCAGCGTGTAGTGAGTGGCGAGTCCGGTGATTTCCTGTCCGCGGGCGTAGAGCTGGTCGAGCGAGCCGAAGGAGTTGCGGACGATGGTGGGAATGTCGCTGAAGCCCTGGCCAAGACGGTTCTCGGAGAGCTGAAAGATGCCCTGCTCGGCGCGGTTGATGACCTCTTCGGCCTCGTCGGAGTGTTCGATGGCTTCCGCGATGGCGGTTTGCGCGATGTTGATAAGCCCGCGCAGCAGCGACTTGTTGCGCACGATGCGCACGTAGTGCTCGACGCTGGGGCGCTCGGGAACGCCGTCGATCAGGGACGACAGATACGAAATGCCGCCGACGGCCTCGACTTCCTTGCGGCGGTCGAGCTCTTCGGCGAGCGTGATCATGTCAACCGGGCGTCCGGTGTCTTGCAGATCGCGCATGCGGGCGAAGATGCGGCGGTGGCCGTCGAGCGAGAAGTCGTCGGGCTTGAGTTCGGCGGCCTGGTCGAACATGAGGTTGTCGAGCAGAATCGCGCCGAGGATGGAGCGCTCGGCTTCAATGGCGGCAGGAAGACCTCGTTCGAGACTGTATTCGGTGGTGGCCATGGGAGATGAAGAAAGGTTAGCGAGAGAAAGGGGGAGTGTGCAATGACCGGAGAGATACTTCCGGCGGCAGGCCGAAAGATTTCGGAAGAAATGTTGTGAGCGGCCTGTGAATAACCAAGCAGTTTGGGAATTGCGCGAATTACGAAAGCGGTTTGCCGATTTCCCAGTGGTGCCCGAATGGGTCGGCGACGCGACCGACGCGCCAGTGATACGGCTGGTCTTCGACGGCCCACACAACAGTTGCACCTGCGGCAACTGCGCGCGCAAACACCGCGTCGGGGTCGTCAACGACGAGGATCAAGCGTATTGTCGCTCCGCCGAGGGTTTCGGGACTGAAGTTCTTGTGCTCGGGCGACTCATCAGCGACCCAGAATTCGGAGCCATCGATCGACAAATGGGCTATGACTCCGCCCTCGTCGATTCGAAATAGCACATCGGCGCCGAACGCGGCTTGGTAGAAGTCAACCGCCTTGCCGCCGTTGCGGACGCAGAGCATAGGCGAGAGAGAGGTCTTCTGGTCGTGAGAGTCGGGCATGCGGGTTGGCTCCTTGATTGGCGATGCAACGATGGCGATTAGACGGCCTAGTGTTTGGCTACTTCCTTCGCCGCCTGCATCACGCTCTTGGCCATGCGTTTTTCGCCGGCCCAGTAGAGGCTGATCTCGTGGCCGTCAGGATCATTGAGGTAGGCGTGCCGCCAGCCCCACTCCATCATCCGTGGCAACTGGGTGATGTAGAAGCCTTTCTTGATGAGCTTGTGACAGAAGTCGTCAAGATCGCGGACTTCGAAGTACAGGCGCACGCCTTCGCTGACGAGCGACGCGCCCGGTCCGGCTTGGTGCAGGGCGATGGTTCCGTCTCCGCCGGGAGCGCGAAGACGGGCATACACCGCAACGCCGTCGTAGCGGAAGTCTTCGATGAGCTTGAAGCCCATGAGGTCGCGGTAGAAGCCCAGCGCGCGCGCCACGTCTTTCACGTAGATCATGGCGTGATTGAAGGTGAGCTTGCCGTCGTCGCCAGCGACTGCGGCCGGCGCGGGTTTCGGGGCCTTGGCTTTCGGGGCCGCTTTCTTCGCGGGAGCTTTTGCGGGCTTGGCTTGAGGGGACGGCTTGACGGATTTTACGGCGCGGCGAACGCTCGGCTTTTTCGCCGCTTTCTTCGCTTTCTTAGCGGCCTTCTTCGGCATTGGGGCCACCTCGCTGGATACGAACTAATCGGCGCAAGTATGTTGGGCGGCCCGGCGAAAGTCAAGCCGGATAGCGGCGGCACGAGGAATCTGCAGCGACACAGCACGGTTCATTGACAGCACCGATATGGGGAGTGGCGGTGCGGTCTGGTGGCCTGAAATTCGCTTGACTTCGCATAGGGAAAAGCAGAATGATGTTGCCCCTATGAGACACCTTGTCACCTTCGCACTATGCGGATTGTCGATGTTGGTGCCGTTGCCGTCGGTGGCACAGGACAGCAGCGCGCCGAGTCCCAAGAAACAGGAAGCGATTGAAGTGCAGGCGTGTGCCCAGGCGGCGTTACAAGGGTTTCGCCCGATTGCGGACACGCGTACGCAGCGCTTCAACGGGAAAGTGACGTTGCTGACGGCATTGTGCCGCGGCGGCACCAAAGCGGTACAGTACCGCTATACGCCGTGGGTCGACTGGAGCAACTACTGGGGCACGGGCGACCTGTCGTCGCTGCCCAAGGGGTATTTTTCTACGTCGATACCGACATTTCGCGGCGTCACCGGAGCGTTGCTCGACCTGGAGTACCAACGCATCGAACTGATCCACTTCAACCTCTTCGACAACAACTTGACCTACCAGGACTATGTCGAGGGACGCGATGGGCGGGTGGGCGCGTCAATCAAAGTCTGGCCGCAGATGCGACTGCCGCAGAGCAGTCCGCACTACGCGGCGGTGGGCGGTGACGGCGAGCAGATTTGCAAGGGTGAAATGATTCGTGGGCGGACGCTGACTGGGATCTGCAATGACATTCGCAATCCGCTGATGGGCTCGACCGGCACGTCCTTTGCGCGCAACGTCGAGTTTGAAACCACGTTTCCCGACCTCGAACAGAACGAGCTGACGAAGAACCGGCATGGCGGACGCATCAACCTGATGACGCCGGACCCGCAGGTGATCAGCCGCAAGCTGTTTACACGGTTGCAGTCGCCCGGCAACGGCTGCAACCAGGGCTTTGGCTCACCGACGTTTTCCGCCGATGTGAACTGCGACTACCAGAAGGCGCCGTTCTTCAACGTGCTGGCGGCGTATTGGATCCAGTTCATGACGCACGACTGGTTCTCGCACATGGAGGAAGGCCACAACGCTCCCGCGATGATGAATGCTGGCTGCACCAGCGAGAAAATGAACGGCGTAGAGACTCCGCTCAGCGCCGATGACGAGAAGAAGCTGGGGTGCCGTCCTCAAGACCAGGTGGACACAGTGATGGTGCAACAGAACTCGCCGCCGGGCACCTTCACCAGCGGTGGAAAGACGTACCTGACGCGCTCGCCCAAGACTTTCGCCAATACGAATACAGCGTGGTGGGACGCGTCGCAAATCTATGGCTACGACGAAATTTCAGTGCGGCGAGTGAAGCGCGATCCCAACGATCCCGCGAAATTGCTGCTCGTGGCGGTGCCGGGGCGACAAGGTGGATACCTTCCAGTGCTGAGTCCCGGCGATCCTTTTCCGCCGCAGTGGACGGGGCAGGAGTCGGCGGCGTTTCCCGACAACTGGACGATTGGGATGAGCTTTTACCACAATCTGTTTGCGCGCGAACACAACTCGTTCGTGGACGAGTTCCGCAAACAGGCGGCGCTAAAGCCGAATGCCGACAGCGGGCTGCGCAATCCGGCGGACCCGACGCGCGTGATTCGAAACAAGGATGTTTCGGCGGAAGAGTTGTATCAGGCGGCGCGTCTGGTGGTGTCAGCCGAGATCGCCAAGATCCACACGATTGAATGGACGCCACAACTGCTGTACGACGAACCGCTCTACAAGGGCATGAACGCGAACTGGAATGGGCTAATCGGCACGGGCGATCCGGATGCGTCGAAGGCGCTGGCGAATATCGTGGTTCATGGCTTCGGCAAGTCGAAGGACGCGACGAAGGCGGCGCAATGGTACTCGGTGTTTGCCTCGGGACCGGGAATCTTCGGACTGGGCAGCAAGGTGCCGCGCTACAGTATCGCGAATCCCGACGACGTGAACGGCGGGGTCAACCACTTCGGGTCACCGTTCAACTTTCCGGAGGAGTTCGTCACAGTGTACCGGTTGCATCCGCTGGTGCCGGATTTGATTGAAGTCCGCGATGTGGAGAAAGACCCCAACCAGATCGTGCAAAAGGTGGCGATCATCGAGACGTTTGAAGGCAAGGCGACCGACGCCATGCGCTCGCGCGGCATCGCGAACTGGGGCCTGAGCATGGGGCGCCAGCGCCTCGGGCTGCTGACGCTGCACAACTCCCCGGTGTTTTTGCAGAACATCAAGCTGCCGCGGTTCGACACGCCGACACAACAGGTGGACATTCCGGCACTGGACCTGATTCGCGATCGCGAGCACGGCGTCCCGCGGTTTAACGAGTTCCGGCGGCAGTATGGGTTGCAGCAGCTCACCAGCTACGACGATTTCGCGGACCGGCGCTTGCCGCTCGACTCCCCGGCGCGCAAACAGCAGGAGGAGACAATCGCGCAACTGCGCGAGGTTTACGGCACACACGTTTGCGACGCGTCGAAGGTAATTACCGACGCGCAGGTCAACAATGACGGCTCGCCCATCAATGATTGCCTCGGGCATCCGAACGGTTCGGTGGTTGACAACATCGAGGACGTGGATACCGTGGTGGGATGGCTGGCGGAATATACGCGCCCGCACGGGTTCGCCATCTCGGAGACGCAGTTCGTGGTGTTCATCCTGAATGCCTCGCGCCGCCTGTTCAGCGATCGGTTCTTTACGTCGAGTTTCCGGCCGGAGTTCTACACGCAATTCGGTGTGGACTGGGTGAATAACAATGGGCCGGGGCCGATCATGATGGAAGTGGGCAAGCCCAACGGACACACGCAGCCAGTGTCGCCGCTGAAGCGGGTGCTCATGCGGAACATTCCCGAGCTTCGACCGCAATTGCAGAACGTGGTCAACGTGTTCGATCCGTGGGCACGCGATCGCGGAGAGTACTATTCGCTGGACTGGGTGGCGCGTCCGGAGACGGCGAGCGATCCTGCGTTTCAGCAGCAGTGGCGTGGCGCGCGATGCCGCTAGGGCTTGTTCTCTGGTTGATGAGTCAACAGCGTGTCTGTGACATCATGCGCAACGCGGGTGGGCTTCCACAGGCGCTCGGGGGGAACGAAGAAGACCAGCACGGATGCCAGCGACGCGGCATTCAGCAGAACAAAGCTGCGTGCCGGAGAAGAAATGCGTCGCACGATGAACTTTGCAGGCAGCACCAGGTCGAATGCTGCGAGGGCGAGCACCACGACGGCGAGGCACCAGCAACGCCGATCGAATCCATCCGCCCGGCAGTGCAAGCACGGCGCCGATTCCGAGCAGGATCAACCAGGGAAGCACGACCCGTCCGAACTTGTGCGGCAGAAAATGCATGCGCATGCGGTTGGCCGAGCTGAAAAGTTGCGGCATCCGCGCGTGCGCTTGCCACACACCCGCCAGCGTTCGCAGCTTGCGGCGAAACTCTCCGCCCTTGATCAAGCCGTAATCAAATGCCAAAGCGTCAATGTCAATCACGACGCGATAGCCGCGAAAGAAGGCATGCAAGGGAATCACGATGTCGTCGCCGAGCGTGTCGGGCGGAATGGGCTCGGCGAGCGAGCGGCGCAGGGCGTAGATGCAGCCCGTGGTGTTGAAGATGGAGTCGATCAGCGAATGTTGCTGGCGGGCCCAGATTTCATACCGCCAATAAACGTCAATGTCGGCGGCCTCGCCGACGCGGTCGGAGTGGACAAAGCGCAACTCGCCGGTGACGGCGCCAACGGACTTGTCTGCGAAATTCGCAACCAGGTGCCGCAGCGCCTGCGAGTCGATACATCTGCCGCACGTCGGCGAAGAGCAGCAGCTCTCCCCTGGCGTGTTGCATGGCTACGTTGAGCGCGGCGGGTTTCCCGGCGTGCGGCGTGCGCACCAGGCGCACGTTGCGAGCGGCGTAGGACTCGACGATGCCGTCGGTGGCGTCGGTCGATCCGTCAGAAACGACGATGATGTCCAGCAATTCGGCCGGGTAGTCGAGCGCCAGCAGATTGTCGAGCTTGCGGGCGATGAAAGCCTCGCCGTTGTAAACCGCAAGCAGCACGGAAACCGTGGTCCGGAATTCCAGGTCCTTGGCGATGGAAGGGCCGAAACTTCGCCAGGAACGAAGCAGCAGCGGGTAGCCCACCAGAATGTATAGGCTCAGCAGCACTGCGGCAGTCAAAATCAGAGATGCAATCATCGATGGACCCGGCGGGAGCGTGCGCAGTCAGGATAGCACGCGAAAGATTACGAAGTAGTAAACAGGGCGACGCCTAACTCTCGGGGGAAATAAGCGGGTCGAGTTGGGCTGCGGCCTTCGTGGCCTGCGCGGGACGTGGCAGACGATGCCCGAGCTGCTGCGCGAAGCGGTAGCTGGTGCCCTCCAGCACAGACGCCAATTCGCCCAACACTACCGGCTTGCGCCACAGCACGAGTCCCACATACACGCCGATTCCCAGGGCGACGGTGCTCCCCAGTTCCACGAAGGGGTTGGCGAGCCTCATGAGGTAGAGAGCGTAGCGCCAGGCGCCACAGCATGCAGTCATGGCGAGGCTGATCCAGACGGTGGGCCACAAAGTGCGCAGAAACGTCCAGCCGGAAAGTTCGATCAGGCGAAAGGGGATGAGGAATGATGGCACCATCAGAACGGTCCACACGATGGCATAACAGGTGGCGACGCCCATGATGCCCCAGCGCAGTCCGACGGCGAACGACAGCACATAAAAGACACTGGCGAACATCATCCAGCGAAACTGGATATCGGTGCGGCCCTGGGTGTTGTAGATCAGGCCGATGGTCGCGTAGATGGATTGGGCCGCGCCTAGCGGCGCAAATACCATCAGCAACGGGGCCACTGGCGCCCAGCGAGCTCCGAGCACCACGCGCACGAAAGACGGGGCGGTGATCCCCAGCCCGAGCATGAGGGGAACCGTGACCAGCGCGACCAGAGCGGAGACCCGCAGATACGTGGCGCGAACGCGGGCATGATCGTCGTGAAATTTCGCCATGGCGGGATACACCACCTGAGTGACCATCAGGGTGAAATTTTGCAGCGGATAGGTCATCAGCATGTAGCCCATCTGGTAAAAGCCCAGGGCGATGCTCCCAAGAAATTTCCCCACCAGCAGGTTGTCGGTGTTGCGCGAGAAGTAATTGAAGACGTGAAAGCCCGACAGGTTGAGTCCGAACTTGAGGATGCGCCTCGCGACGACCGGCTGGAAAACGAATCTCAGGCTTACCGGGGCAAGAATCCACACTCCGATCGCGGTGACCGACGCAATCGAAAGCGATCCCGCTACCAGGCTCCAGACCTTGCCGCCAAGTATCGCGACGGTGACTGCGACCAGCGTCCCGACGATCGCCGCCGTGGCCTGAACCAGCGCGAGCTTCTTGAACTCCATGCCGCGGTTCAGCAGGGCCGTTGGCACCACGCCGATTGCGCCCAGAAAAAAGGAGATCGAAAGCACGCGCAGCACGGGAATGATCTGCGGTTCGTGAAAGAACCGTGCAGCGGGCCATGCGCCGAGAATCACCAGGGAGGCGGCGATGCTTCCGATACCGCAGTTCATCCAGAACGCGGTAGAGGCGACCTCGTTCGACATTTCGCGTTCGCGGATGAGCGCCTGGCCGGTGCCCGCGTCGCGAATGGTTTCCAGCAGGCTGGTGACGAGGACGGCCATGGCGATGAGGCCGTAGGCTGCGGGCGGCACATGTCGCGCCAGCACCGAGACCGACACCACCTGCAGCACCTGGCGGGTGATCTGGAAGGCGCTGGTCCAGGCGACTCCGGCGGCGGTCCTCTGGGTCAGCGTTTGAGTCGAAGGTATCATTCCGGTATCGGTTTTCGGGCGCCAGTTACAGGGTAAGCCCGGTCGTTATTGGACTGAGCGAAGAATTCAAAGTCTTATCAACTTTATCGCCAAAATTCTAACAGTCACTGATATACGCATATTCCGATTCGATGGCAGGTGGCATGATCGATGCAAATCCGCGGGCAGATGAGCCGGATGAGGTAGACGTAATGTTCGAACGCTACTTCCACTATAACTTCGCAGCGCAGACCACTCGGCATGCCGGAAATCGCCGCCGTTCCATCTCGAACGCCGGTTGAATACGAATCGTGCCAGTGAGGATGTGCCCACCGACCGCACCGGCCTGGCTGTGGGACAACATGGCAACGCCAACGAAATTGAGACGATGGACGTAGCTGGGATCAATCAGAATTCGCATCGACTATGAGGACGTACCCCTCTGCCGCCCCCAATTGACAGGACGCAGAAGCGCTGCTCGTATACTAACATCCAGCGCGTTACCAATTGATTAACCAAAAGGAGTGTACGGATTGAGTTTTGCCGGAAAAGCAGTGCGTAAACTCCAATCATTGGGCAAGTTACCGTTCAATGAGGCCCCGCGGGATCGCGCGACCCTGGCCCAGGGAGAAATTCTGTTTCAGGGAGAAACCGAACACCCCGAACAGCAATGGCTCTACCACCCGGAATACCAGGACCCGGCTGAACTCACCTTCGCCGACGGCGTGATGCATTTCGAGGTGAAGGCGGCCACCGCCGACGAGTGGGCCTACCTCTATCTGGATCCGCAGAAGTACAACTGGACCAATTATTCGTGGCAGATGAAGTTCCGCCGCATGACCTCATTCCAGGAGTACGCCTTCAACTTTCGCTACCTCGATTTCGACAACCGCTACCGGTACCGTTTCGAAGACGACCTTCTGTTTTTCGATTCGAAGATTCGCGGCAAATGGGCGTGCCATGGGCGCGTGCCGTTTCCCATGGCGATGGGAGCGTGGTACGACCTGCGCATTGACACCCGCGGCGACCTCCACCGCTGCTACGTGAACGGCATGCTGATGATGGAGAACCGGCAGGGCGCAATCCCGCGAGGCTCGATTTCGATCATCCTCTGGGAGATCGACAACGTCACCGACTGTGTCGCGGAGGTCGGACCGTCGATCGTGCGAAAGCTGGTGTAACGCCTCGCACTGCTGAAGAAATCAGAGCTTCAGGCTCTTCAGGTAAGCCCGGAAATCTCCGCCGAGGTCCTCGCGCTTCAGCGCAAATTCGACCGTAGCCTTCAGGAATCCCAGCTTGTCGCCCGCATCATGGCGTTTGCCCTCAAAGGTGAAGCCGTAGATTTTCTCTTTTTTAAGTAGTGCGCGCAGGCCATCGGTCAATTGCAGTTCACCGCCGCTTCCAGGCGTGATGCTGCTGAGCATCTCGAAGATTGCCGGTGTCAGGACGTAGCGCCCGATAATGGCAAGGTTTGATGGGGCGTCTTCGAACTTCGGCTTCTCTACCAGATCACGCACTTCAAACAGACGGTCATTGCCTGCGACCGGCTTGGCGTCTAGCACTCCGTACGCCGAGATGGCCGCGCCTTCCACAACCTGGGTGGCCAACACCGAGCATCCGGTTTCGTTATAGACATCGATCATCTGCTTCAGGCAAGGCACCGGCGCATCGATCACATCGTCGGGGAGGATAACGGCGAAGGGCTCGTCACCCACTAGTTCTTTTGCCATCAGCACGGCGTGGCCCAGGCCGAGGGCCTCTTTCTGGCGCACGTAGGCAATGTGGATCATGTCGGAGATCTGCTGCACGATCTTCAACAGGTCGGTCTTGCCGCGGTCCTCCAGCATCCTCTCCAACTCGTAGCTGGTATCGAAGTGGTCTTCAATGGCGCTCTTCCCGCGGCCGGTGACCATGATGATCTGGTCGCAGCCGGAATGTAGAGCCTCCTCAACTCCGTACTGGATGATGGGCTTGTCGATCAGCGGCAGCATTTCTTTGGGCTGTGCCTTGGTAGCGGGAAGAAATCGAGTGCCCAATCCTGCAGCCGGGAAAACCGCCTTGCGAACTTTCATCGCCATGATTGCCTTTCGCTTCGTCGCTTACAACGCCGGGCTGTCATTGCCCAGCATGATGCGCCGCACGATGGGAATCGGCGCCATGCCCTGTTTCATGAATTCGTCGTGGAACTGCTCCAGCGTAAAGCTCACTCCCATCTTCTGCTTGTAGTCAGAGCGCAGCTTCATGATCTGTAGCTTGCCCAGCGTGTACACCAGGTACGTCGGGTCGGAGGTGCCGCGCTGCGCCTCGCGTTCGGCAACGGCGGGGGTCTGGTGTCCCTCTTTGACAAAGAACTGTGTCCCCTGCGCCAGCGTCATCTTGCCGGTATGCATTTCAATGCCGACGATGTAGCGCGCGTCGCGCAGCAGTGCATCCTGCAGTTGTCCGATGCGCAGCTTGGGGTCGCCGTTGCCATAGCCTTCATCGAGCATCATCTGCTCGGTGTAGTGCGCCCAGCCTTCAATGTAGGTGCCGCACCCGATGAGCTTGCGCGTCTTCGACGGGTACTGCTTGGCCCACAGAAACTGCTCGTAGTGTCCCGGGTACGCTTCATGAATCGCGGTGCTGAGGATGGTGCCGCGGTTGAAACCTTCCATCCACGAACGGGTCTTCTCCGCCGTCCAAGTGGGCTCCGGCAGAGTCACGTTGAAGAATGCTTCCGTGGCCTTAGTCTCATAGGGACCGGGCGTTTCCATCGACGCGGACGACAATGCGCGCGCGAACGGCGGCGTCTCCTGCACGATTGGCCGGATATCGGATGGGATCGTGATGATCTTCTTGTCCAGAATGAAGCCGATCAGGCTGTTGAACGTATCGCGGAAACTCTGCAGCAGCTGGTCCGGCTTGGGATGGTCCTGCTCCAGCGTTGCCAGCACTTGTTCTGGCGTTTTGGCCGGGTCGATCAGTGCCGCGACGCGTTTCAGTTCCGCCTGGTTCTTGTGCAGATCGTCATATCCAATCTGGAGCAGGCGGTCGAGCGGCATGTCAACCATGTCGTCATACAGAAGTTTCTTGCGGTATAACTCCGGGCCGAGCCTGTAATCACCCTTGGAAATCGGCAGCAAGTCCTGCTTCAGGAATTTCTGGTACTGCTCGAGCGCGGTGATGACGGCGTCGTTCGACGTCTTGAACTGCGCCAGCAACGCCGCGTCGGTGACACGACTTGAAGGCCTCGGGAACGTCTTTCTGAAAGAAGCTGATGATGCCGGGCAACTGCTCGAGTGCGACCTCGGTATAAACACGGGGCGGGTTCTTCAGGTTCACCTTGGCGTCGCGAAGGTTGCCGGGGATCTGCTGTTCGCGCGCGATCGCCGACTTCAAACGATCGGCCACGGGCGCAAAGTTGCGGCTCATCAGCAAGTAGACGCTGGAGCTTCCCGTGCTGCTGTAGATGTCGGGGTTCTTTTGCCACATGCGAATCTCGTGCAGTTCCAGGATGCGCGCATTGATCGCATTGGAGATCAGCTTCAGGTCGATTCGCTGTTCTTCGTTCAGGAACTCGGTGTGCGCATAGCCAGCCTCTTGCTTGGCCTCCACCAGAAACGACAACTCGGCATCGCGCGACTTTTGCGAGAAATTCTCCAGTTGATTGTCGTATTGGTGGAATCCCGCGTAGGTCGCCTCGGTGGGATGGAAGTGGAAGTAGCGGTTGAAGTACTGGTCCACGATTCCGTTGAACTCCGCCGTGGCGATGGCCTGGGGATTGGGCGGAGTCGGATTGGAGTTTTGCGCGGACACTGTCGGCACGGAAACTAATAGCGATAGCAGAACAACCACGGCAAACTTCATTTGGCAGTAACCTTCAGGACCTGTCGAACATGTTACCGCACTCAAACGTGGGCCACGCATAGTTGCCACGCCAGGTTATGCAAGTGCGCCGGATGTTGACGGGTCCCTGCGGCCGCGGCCCTGCCAAGTCAGATCTCGCTCATGCCGCCATCGATGATGAGCTCACTGCCGACGGCGTACGCCGATTCGTCAGACGCGAAGTACACGACGGCACTGGCGAATTCGGCTGCAGTGCCGAAGCGTTTGGCAGGAACCTGTTGTTGCAGGGCGGCAGAAGCGGACTTGAGTTGCTCGTTCGATAGGCCGAGCTTGCTATACAGCGGAGTTGCAATCGGGCCGGCACTGACGACGTTCAAGCGAATCCCTCGCGAGATGAGTTCGCCGGAAAGCGTGCGAGCCAGGGAAATCAGCCCGGCCTTCGCTGCCGCGTAAACGCTCGTGTTTGGCATGCCGATATGCGCGTTCACCGAGCCATTCAGAACGATAGCCGCAGTAGAGGCAAATACAGGCAACAGCGCTTGTATTAGGAAGTAGGGTCCCTTGAGGATGGTCGAGAGCGAGCGATCGAAGCCTGCTTCATCAAACTGCTCCATAGGCCGCAAGTCGGCCAACCCGGCATTGATGAAAAGCACATCGAGTCCGCCAAACGTTTGCCGAACCGCGTCTGCGACTTTTTTCTGCGCGGTGGCGTCGCCGGCGTCTGAGGTGATCGCCAATACGTCGCCGTCCAGTTCCTTGCGTGCCGCTTCCAGCGTGACCGGGTCTCTCCCGGTGATGGCGACGCGCGCTCCTTCGCGAAGGAACTGGCGTGCCGTTTCCAAGCCGATGCCCGAACTTCCACCCGTAATCAGCGCGCGTTTTCCTCGTAGCCGGTCCATCGTCACCCTCCGCCGAGCATCGAGCCTGGCCGTTGGAAAAACTAGATTACAGAGCGCTGGAAAGGATGCACGGAGACGGAAGAATTTCGAGCGGAGCTCGACCTGGGTGCCGGCCGATAGGCGACTTCATCTTTTGTTGCGCTTCGGTTTGAGCGACGGTGTCCGACGCGGCTTGGGCGCTTTGCCGATACGCGGGTCGCGGGCGACGACGAACTCGCAGGCGCGCAGGGCGGCTTCCTCGAAATCCGGTGCGTCGGCAGGCAGAACCTGCCAGCCTGTTACGTCCTTGCCCAAAACCTCGATCGAGCGCATGTTGGGAAAGTCGCTCCGCAGGGATTCGTGATGGTCAACCGTCGTGGCCAGCCAAACCCCGTTGTCGGGCGACGGGCCAGCCTTCTCGCGCAGAACGAGGACGATTTTTTCGTCCACATAGACCGCGAGGCATCCGAACATGGGGTTGGTGCGAGGCGATAGGCTAGCCAGCGCCTCGAGCACAAACTCGTACGGGACTCTCTTTCGCTGCTTGCCGGCGAGGAGTGGGTCTTTCACGATAGCTTAGCTCTCCGGCACGTCGGCAATTTGGATGACCAGGTCTCTTTCCGCCGGCGACAAGTCGGTGTAGCGACTCAATTGCGCCTGTCGCGCGCTCGGAGGCATGCCTAGGAGCGCCCGAATCGCCGTCTTCACCTCCGGTCGTATCGCGGGATTCGTTCGATAGGATGCATTCCTCAGAACGACCGGCGCCTCGCCGGCCGCGGCCGCCGGCGCGGATTCCCGAGCCGGGCTTGCCGCCGTACCCGCTGCGCCGCGGCTGTAAGCGCCTAGATAATTTGGTGCCGCCACAGCGTAGCCTGTCGCCGCAGCGTAGCTCACCGGGGCCGCATAATAGTAGGAAGGGTAGGGATAATATGGAACAGGCCACGCCGGGGCAAGCCCGTAACTGTAGGAATAATCTGGCCAGTAGGATCCCCACCCCACGCTAATTCCAAAGCCCCACCCGGACCCCCATCCCCATCCGAAAGCCGGGTATCCCCAGTATCCGCCGCCGTAGTAACCACCGCGCCAGCCGCCGTGATATCCGCTCGCGTAATAGCCACCACCGCCGTGATATCCGCCGTAGTAGCCCCCACCGTGATTGCCACCGTAGTACCCGCCGCCGCCGTGATATCCACCACTACCTCCGTGGAACCCGGCTCCCCCGCCGCCATGAAATCCACCCCCGCCGCCATGTCCACCGCGTTGGGCGAGAGCAGACTCTGGAGCGCAGGCAACGAACGCCAGCAGAATCGCGAAGCCAAGAGCTTTCAGAAGGACGGGGTGTTTCATAATGGCCGCTCCTGTGAATTGCACGTGCCGACTGTGCAATTACCTACATAATTTAACCCACAAAGCCGGGCTTTGACTCCAGCAGAATACGGGGTGTTCAAAATGAGAAGCCTGCGCCGCCTCCCGTTTGACCCCTCGCCCATGTACTTGTTAAAATTGGGGTTTCCCGCCTAGTGGCAGACCAAACAAGGACCAACCGTGCGTAGTGCGACCCGACATCAACTGAAACAAAACTCGTTTGCTGAAACCACCGCCGAAACCATCTCCTGGGCAAAAGACAACCAGTCTAAACTGACCGCGGCCGTCATTGCGTTGGCCGTCGTGGTTGCCTTGGTGATTGGGGGTTGGGCTTTCATCAACTTCCGCAACCAGCAAGCCAACCAGGAGCTTTCTTCGGCGCTGCAGAAGTACAATGCGCCCATTCGTCCGGCCGGCGAGCCAGCCAGCCCGCAGGTTCTGAGCTACGCTACCGGCGCGGAGCGAGCGAAGGCGGCCAACGCCGAATTTGCCAGGATTGCCGACAAGTACTCCTATACCCGCAACGGACGTATCGCGCGTTATTTCGAGGGCATTACTTTCCATGACTTAGGGGATGACGCCGCCGCCGAGAAACAGTTGCAGCAGGTCGCCGGAAGCTGGGACAAGGAAATCGGCAGCCTCGCCAAACTCGCGCTGGCTTCGATCTACCAGGATACAGGCAAGACACAGCAGGCCGTGGATCTCTACAAGGCCCTGGCGGAAAAGCCGACGACCATGGTGGGCAAGACGACCGCCGAATTCGAGTTGGCCAACCTGTATGAAAACAACCACCAGCCACTGGAAGCCATGAAGATCTACGAGAAGATGCAGAAGGACTCCCCGACCAGCCCGGTCGGACAGCTCGCGTCGCAGAGGCTGCAGGCGCTACGTCCGCAACAGGCCACTCCGCAAGCTCCGCCTCCGCAGGCGCAGTAGTCGGATTCACACCTTCGAAGCTCAGAACCGGCCGCTGCGGCCGGTTTTTTAGCAAAGAAATCGGGGCGACTGAACAGTATCGCCCCGTGCTTTCACCAATACCGCAATCGCGCGTTGGCCGTTGCCGCGCCGGATGTTATTCGACCTTAGCCCACGTCTTGTCTGGGTTGTACTCGGACATGGCGCCCGCGATCTTCGCCGTATCGGGGCCGAGATCTTTTTCGTACACCACACCGTCATCGTTAACCACGAAGGTCATCACGCCGGAATTGCGATACTCGGCGGGATACGCCACGAACGCAAAGCCTCGCGCCAGTTCGCCATTCACCAGGTAGCTGTGAGCGCCACCCGTTACTGCGGCTCCCTGTGCCGTGAGGATGCGGTAGTAGTAACCGTGGAACGGCTCCGGCTTGCCCTGTTGCATGTTGTAGCCCTGTCCGGCCGCCTGAACAAGCAGCGGCCCGATCGGGCTCGGCGTCTCGTTGTCGCTAGTCTTCCAGTACAGCCCGGTGTGCTTACCGTCGTCACTCAGGAATTTGCTGGCGTAGTGTTTTGCCTTGTCGCCTTCCTGCACCGTTGAGGCGTACTCGTGTTGGGCTTCGACAAGTGTGTCCAACACCTCAATTGCGTCGTTTTCGTTGGTGCCGATGCGGCGGTAGAGAATCTCCTTGATTCCAGATTCGGTGTCGAAATACCACGCTCCGTTGCTGTTCTTGACCAGCGGAATCGGCAGCGGCCAGTTCTCGGCGCCCACGTAGAGAGTGGCTGTCTGATCCGGCTCGACCACGACGCGATGCATCTGGTCGTAGCGGCGGATGAAGTCAGTCGCCATCTTCTTATCCGCCACCGCGTCGCCGGTCTGGAGTATCTCCTTGGCGTTGGAGCCAAAAATTGCGTCCAGTGCCTGGTTGTCGTTTGTCTTGGCCGCGTTATACAGCGCCAGCACCGCGTCGCCCGGCGAGCCAAAGGTCTTTTCGTTACTCTGCTGGGCATGCGCGCAGGGCGCACACAGCGCCAGCGCCAATACGGCCACAACCTGCGGGACGAAATACCACCGGCGAGTCTCGGTCGGCTTGTAAGATTGCGAGTTCAATTTCATAAAGAGTGCTCTCCTGCTTTACGACGGGATTCATCAGCAACTGAGATTTCTCTATTGCGCATTACCGGCGGCGCCCACCGCCACCGCGGGCCTCGCCGCCACCGCTGCGTGCGGCTCCACTACCGCCGCCGCGGTTTCCTTCCAGACTCTGCTGGCCGCGCGCGCTGTTGGTGCGGGCGTTGCCACCGGAGCCGTAGTTGCTGAACGCGCTCTTGCCGGAATTTGGAGCCGGCTGTTGTCCGTAACCGCGTTCCGCCTGCCGCTGGTTCTGGTTGAAGTTGCCGCCGCGCGCCTGGGCCTGATTCGCTCCCGCTCGGTTCTGCTGATTGAAGTTGGGTTGGTTCCCGCCGCCGCGGTTCTGCTGGTTGAGATTGGCCTGGTTTCCGGCCGCGCGTTGCTGGCCTGCATTTCCCTGCGCCTGGTTTCGATACTGCGGCTGATCGAGATTCTGATTGAAATGCGGCGTCGAGTAGTTGCCGTTGAAGTTATTGGCCCGATTGTTCGCGTTCACATTGTTCCGGTTGACGTTGTTCGCATTCACATTGTTGCGATTGATGTTGTTGGTGTTGACGTTGTTCCGATTAACGTTGTTGACGTTTACGTTATTCACGTTGCGGCCGTAATAGTTATTGCGATTGACGAAGGTGTTCGACGTCGAGATGTACGTATTGTGGTTGTAGACGACGGTGTTGTTGTTCCAGCCGCATCCCCACGAGTTGTAGCCCCATCCGCAGCAGCCGCCGCCGCTGATCGCCGCGCCCACCGCGATGCCGACCCCAAAGGAAATCAGGCTGGTGGCCACCATGGCGCCGGTCGAGTATCCGGGATACACAGCCACAGGCGCTCCGTACACAACCGTCGGATTGTAGGTCGGCACGTACACAACTTCGGGCTGCGCCGGCTGGATGATGATGGTCAGCGGCGGCGGCTGCACAACCGTCACCTGCTGTTGCTCCGCTGCGGCTGGCGCAGGAGCCGCTCCGGGGGCTTGGTTTTGCACGGTGACATTTTGCTGCTGGTTGCTCTTCAGGTTGCCCGCCGAATAAGCGCGCTGGCGCATGACCTGCACCGCATTCATTACGCTCTGTGGAATGTTGTAGTACGCATCGCCCAGCGCGGAAGTCCACGAGAGGTTGGTCGCCATCTGACTCAACACGTCAGAGAACCCTGTCAGGCCCTTCACGCTCGCATCCCAGGGCTGCTGATTGGCTGCCTCGCTGAGCTGTTGGCCCTTCAGGCTCGAGTTCTGCTGCAGCCATTGATAGGCGGCACTGACCTGATCGGGATACGTCGAGGCAGCCAGCACCATCGCGACTAGATTGTCTGGAAATAATGCGATCGGCGCGACCAACTGATAGAGCTGGTCCGCAGTAGGCGCAGCGTACGTCGTGGCCGGAGCCTGCTGCGCTGGCTGAGCTTCGCTCGACTGCGCCGGTTTCTTGCTGCAACCGTCAAGTCCTAGGACACTGAGCATGACGCTGAAGCTTAAAAAGATGGAGAGAGCTTGCTTGAGAATTGGCATCACCAGGCCTCGTGGATCGAGTAATACAGCAAAGGGTGCAGCAAAAATCCTACACGGAGCGACGCTATTGCGCATGTTATTTCTTGCCCGGATTGCTGTCAGGCATTACGTCGCGAAATAAATCCGCTCAAGCGCGGGATCTTATGCGGCGCTATAGAATCAATTGAGGGTAGCCTCGAGATCCGTCGGTCAACGCGCCGAACGGCCGCCGCCCGGGAGACGTCTTCATGCAAGTAGTCGAGAACTGGCAACCCAAGGGCGTTACGGTTTATATGGACGGAAAACGCTACCTTAACTGTATTTTTACCGAGTGCAAGATCGTGTACGGTGGCGGAGACGTTATGTGGGAGAACAGCCAGTTCGTGAATTGCCAACTGGTGTTCGACGCTGCGGCCCAACGGACCGTCGCCTACCTGACCAACCTCGGGCTACTGAAGCCCCCCGCTGGAATGGCAATGCCTACGCCTCCTATGACTTCAGAGCCGAATTGAGCTGATCGTTTTTGGCAAGAAATGTGGTTTTGGGTAGTGCTGGCCTTCAGGCCAGCGTAGTAGTCCTTCATTATCGAACCGCCTCGCGGACTTTAGTCCGCGAGACGTGAGCAATTCCCTTTTTCCGCTCCCTAATTCTGGTCTCCTCCGCCATGCCGATGCCGGCACAATTTACAGTCCGTCGGGGGCTGCGAGTTGTCCACGTGATGTTTCACCGGCGTGGTCGTGCGTAAATACGAGTAAATGACCTTCAGATCTCGGTCATCGAGTTGCTTGTACGCCGCAATGGGCATCGCCACGCTTAGTTTCTGCCCGTTGACCACCCCACTTCGCATCACTTGTACAAAGAAGTCTTCGGTGTAGTTCTTGATGCCCGTGTCATCCGGCGTCAGGTTGGCGCTCGCCATCTTGCCCCACGGCCCATCAATTGGCTCGCCGCCGGCCAGCGCCATTCCCGGCACCGCATTGCCTCGTTCTTGCGGCGTGTGGCAGTCCGCGCACCCCGCAACCTTCGCGATGAACGTCGCGTACTTCTGCGGCTCCGTGTCCGGGTTGATCGGCGCCACCGCAGCCGTAAGCGGCTCGGGCACGCTGCGTATCAGGTATTTCACGGGAAAGATGATTTCCGTCTTTGGCAACTCATGATGCACCGGCGGCAGCGAGCGCAGGTAAACCACGATCGAAGCAATGTCCTCGTCGGAGTATTCGCGGAAATTTTGGTAAGGCATTAGCGGGAACAGTGCCCGGCCATCATGGCCAATGCCTTCGCGGATGGCCCGCGCAAACATGTCATCCGTCCAAGTGCCCGCCCCGGTTTCCTCGTCGGGAGTCAGGTTTGGCGCCACGATTCTTCCTGGCAGGCCGTCGTATGGCTCAACCTCGCCCGCGCCTTCCATGCCGGCGGTGATCGGTGCGTCCGCCGCTTTCCAGTCGTGCGGCGAGTGGCAGTAGATGCAACCTGATGTCAGGTACTTGCCCCGCTCCAGCCGTTGCGGAGTGCTCTCAAACTTCCGGTCGGTCAACGCCCGCGCGTTCGGCCCAAAAAACGGACGCCATCCGATAGTGAAATTGATGCCGGCCAGGATAACCACCATCAGCAGAAGAACACCGAACAGCAAACCTCTTCCCAGTTTTGTCATAGTCCCTCGTCGAGATACTTCTGCACTTCAGACGGCGAAATTTTCTCATAACTGAGTCGTCGGTGAGGCGCTTAAGTGCCACAGGCCGACGTTAACAGACTCGATTCGGGAACGGGGGTCGTCTTCACCCTTGGCACTGAAATTCGATCCGTGCTCATCCGTGTAAATCCGTGGCTGCTCTCGCCTTCCCCAACAACTGGCTGCTGGCTACTGCTCCTCCTTGACACTGCATTTCCAACACTTTATGCTTGTATTTTGCCTTTGTGCGACCCCCGCCTGTCTGTACCTGCCAGAGTGATCCGTGAGGAGCTTGGCCTGCCAGACCCGGTTCCAGCCGGAACATGCGTGCTGTTGGGAAGCCTTTGTGCAAGAAAGAGTTAGGCAGGTGGAGCGATGCTGATTCGGGTCGCGGATTTGCATCTCCGCAAGCTGGAATTCAAGCAGGATTTTCAGCCCGGGGACATTGATTTTGGCTTTGAGCTTCAACAGATGGGACCGCTGCATGCCGAAGGCAGGGCGGAAGTCATCGTTGAGCACCGTGGCCACAAGGAAAACATTGACGACATCCGGGTAGTCGCCAAGCTGGATGCGACCATGGAAGTCGCTTGCGCCCGCTGCCTGGAGCCCGTGCAATACACGGTGAACCGGGCGTTCGATTTGCTGTACCGGCCTCTGGGCGTGGATAAACGCGCCGACGAGGTTGCCATCAACGAAGCCGACACCGAGATCGGCTATTATGAGGGCGAAGGTCTTCTGCTGGAAGACGTTTTGCGCGAGCAGTTGCTGCTGGCGTCGCCCGTGAAACTGGTTTGTCGCGAGGATTGCAAGGGATTGTGCCCGCAGTGCGGGACCAACCTGAACACCGCGACGTGCAATTGCCAGCAGCCCGGCGATGCGCGCTGGGCAGCGCTGAGCGAGTTAAAGAACAAGCTGCAAAGCTAGAGTTTCGATCGCCGCTCGAGCGCGCGATCCTGATGAGAGGTTTTTCATGCCTAATCCAAAACGGCGGCATTCGCAGGCCAGAACGTCGAAACGCCGCTCCCACGATCACCTGACCGCGCAGTCCCTGTCGGACTGCCCCAATTGTCACGAGCGCAAGCTGCCGCATCGCGCCTGCCCCAAGTGCGGGTATTACAAGGGACGCGAAGTCATCGAGCAGAAGGAAGCGGCGAAGTAGTTTGCTGCCGCCTTATCGGCGTAGAATCTCGTAACGACACCTGAGCATGCCCACTACGATTGCCGTTGACGCGATGGGCGCTGATCGCGCGCCCAAACCCGAAGTCGATGGTGCGATCCTCGCCGCACGTCATTACGACGTGGAGGTGTTGCTGGTCGGGCAGGAAGATCTCATCCGCAAAGAGCTAAGGCTTCACCCGCTCTGGCAGCGACTCCCGATCGAGATTGTTCACGCCAGCGAAGTCATTGGCATGCACGAAAAGGCCGCCAAGGCCGTGCGTGCCAAGCGCGATTCTTCCATGCGCGTTGGATTGCGCCTGGTACGCGAGGGCCGCGCCGCAGGCTTCGTCAGCGCCGGCAACACCGGCGCCTGCATGGCCACAGCCAAGATGGTGCTGGGCGCGCTGCCGGGCGTGGACCGTCCCGCGCTGGCTGCGGTGTTTCCTACGGCGCAAGGAACCGCGACGATCCTGATCGACGTCGGCGCCAACGTCGATTCCAAGCCGGAAAACCTGCAACAGTTCGCCATCATGGGCGACGTGTACTTCCGCACGATTTTTGCCGGCAGCTCTCCGACCTCGGAGCACCCGCGCGTCGGCCTTCTCTCCGTGGGCGAAGAAGAATCCAAGGGCAACGAGCTGACCAAGGAAGCCTTCAAGCTCATCAAGGAATTGCCGCTCAACTTCGTGGGCAATGTCGAAGGCCGTGACCTGTTCAACGGCAAGGCCGACGTGCTGGTCTGCGACGGCTTCGTGGGCAACGTCGCGCTGAAGATTTCCGAAGGCATGGCCGAGACGGTTCGCTTCCTGTTGCGCCAGTCGCTTCAGGCCACCATCACCCGACAGGTTGGGTTCATGCTTTCCCGCCAGGCGTTCGTCGATTTCAAGAAACGTCTCGACTACTCCGAATACGGCGGCGCACCGCTGCTCGGCGTGAAGGGCGTGTGCATCATCAGCCATGGCTCGTCAAACGGCAACGCCATCAAGAATGCCATTCGCGTGGCCAGCGAATTTGCTACCAGCCAGATGAACGCCGTGATCGAAAGAGAACTGGCTGCGGCCAACAGCCACCTCGAGAGTCCCAACGGCAAGCCGCCGGCGAGTTCACGTGCCGGCCAATTGGGCCAGGGCCTCGACTAATCGCGCGGCTCGATTTTGGCATTATTACAAAAGTTATAATAAGCGGATTTTGCAGCGTTTTTGGAGTGATCCGATGAGCCACAATCACACGCCAATAGCTTTCCTTTTTCCCGGCCAGGGCTCCCAGCAGGTCGGCATGGGCCGCGAGCTGGCCTCTCTGTATCCTGTTGCAAAGGAAACGTTTGACGAGGCTGACGCCGCTCTCGGATACAAATTGTCGCAACTTTGCTTCGAAGGCCCTGAAGATCAGCTCAAGCTCACCGAAATCACTCAGCCGGCCATCCTCACTGTGTCGGTCGCCGCTTGGCGGGTGTTGCAATCACAGGGACTTACGCCAACCTACGTTGCCGGCCACAGCCTCGGCGAGTATTCCGCCCACGTCGCCGCTGGAACCATTTCGTTCGCCGATGCCGTGCGTACCGTCCGCAATCGCGGCAAATATATGCAGGAAGCCGTGCCCGTCGGAGTGGGAGCGATGGCTGCAATTCTTGCTCTTCCGGCCGACCAAGTGGAACAAATCTGCGCTGAATCGGCCCAAGGAGAGGTCTGCCAGGCGGCAAACCTCAATTCTCCCGACCAAACCGTAATTTCAGGAAGCAAGGCCGCCGTGGAACGCGCCGCCGCTTTGGCCAAAGAGCGCGGCGCCAAGCGCGCCTTGATTCTGCCCGTGAGCGCACCCTTCCATTGCGCCCTGATGCAGCCGGCGCAAGACCGCTTAGCCGTTGATCTGAAAGCACTTAGCTTCCACAACCCAGAGGTCCCGGTCGATATGCAATGTTGACGCTGCGCTGGTAACCACCGCCGATCAGAGCCGCGACGCCCTCATCCGCCAGGTCACCGGCAGCTGTGCAATGGGTCAAATCGATGCAGGCGCTGATTGCGCTGGGCGTGGAGAATTTCGTGGAAGTTGGCCCAGGCAAAGTACTTAGCGGCCTGATGAAGCAGATCGACCGCTCCCGTTCCTGCGTCAACGTGCAGGACGAAGAGTCCCTGCAAAAAACAATCAACCACTTCAGCGCCGCGTCCGGCCACGCAGAATAGCTAAGTCCTTTAATACGGCGAGAATCCCAGCGTCTTGTCCGACTTCTCCACCCAGATGTGGGCCTTGTCGGCGACGCGCTCGTTGACCGTCACCACGACCACGATGCCGCTGGGCGTCACGTCGAACTTGGTTCCGTTGCCGCCCTTCGGAACTGCTGAGCCATCAACATGATAGCTCTTGATAACGCCCCACTCGCCGCCCGGCCCCCAGTCCTTCATGAACTCAGGAAAGCTGTAGCTTGCAGTACTTCTCGGGATGCTGCTTCCACTCAGGGTCGTGGTTCCAGATGCCGTAGGCCTTCTCGTAGTCCTGCTGCTGCAAAGCCGCGAAGAACGTATCGACGATGTGCTCTTGCGGATAGTGGCGGAAATTCCACGCCAAGATGAGGCACAACAACACAATGGCGGAGATAGAGATAATCCGGATGCGGCGTTTGCGCGCCTTGGCCGGATCATACGGCTGGGCTTCGAACAGGGTCATGTCGAGACTAGTTTACTCGCAGAGCGACGCTATCGCAAGCAAAGATACGCTTATCCCCACAGGCTGTTCCATCAAAGCACTAGAGCTTGCGAGGTGAATGCTTCCGTCGCCCGTCGATATTTCCAGCAAGTTCGCCGCCGCCGTTCAACTTGCCTCGCATGCGCCCGCGGTCCATCGAGCCACTGACCGTAACAGGGAAGTCCATGGTGATATGCCCATCCCCGGTGTGCGCGTAGAGTTCAGCCGCAAAATCGGACGGCAGCGTCACCGACACACGTCCGTCGCCCGTGCGAATGAGCCACGCGCGGTCCATCTTCGATCCCTGGCGCGCGGTCAGGTCAACGTGGCCATCGCCGGTATGCACATAGACCTCATTAAAGACGCCATCAGCCGTGATATGGCCGTCGCTGGTACGGGCCCGAAGAGCTGCCGCTGAAGTTGTGGACCTCAATCGCGCCGTCGCCGGTATCAATTCGTGCGCCGCCGGTGGTGCCGTCTACGTTGATGTGTCCATCTCCGGAATGCAGGTCGAGCGCGGTTTCAGCCGGCACCTGCACTTCGATGCGCACGCGCCGGTCGTGCCAGCCGATGTGAAATCCCGACTGGTTGGGAATGCGCACGGAGAGTTCGACCTTGTCGCCGTCCTGATGTTCGGTGATGCGCAATCCGTCGTTGCCGATGGGATAGTTGCTGGTGGTTACGCGCGCGGAAATTGTGTTGCCTGAGCCGCGTGAGATCTCGACAGCGGCGTCGTTGGTGTCAACCCGCAGCGACGGCTTCGTGCCTACCGTGTAGCTCTTCGACCACTCCTCGGCAAAGGCCGAAAGGGTCACGATCGGGAGAGAGAAAGCTAGAACCAGAATGAGTTTGCGCACGGGCTCCTCCATGAGGTTGTACGTGGAGGCGCCCGTCGCAGTTCCCTGCGAAAGGAGAGGACAGTTCGCGGTGCCCGGGGCACGGCTTTCCAGGGGAGGAACTCCTGCCATGCCCCGTCGAAGCATCGCTCCCTGCAGAATTATGGACGGACACGCCGGCAGGAGGTGAGCGACGGGCCCAGCCCAGTCATCTAGGGTCTACATCTTTGCCTGCCACATGGCGAAGGTGGCGCCGGTCGGGTCGAGGAAGATGCTGAACCAACCCATGCCGGGAACCTCCTGGGCCTCTCTCAGCGCCGTCGCGCCCAGCGACTTGGCTTTCGCGGTGGAAGCGTGAATGTCGTCCACCAGCACATACGACATCCATAGCGACGGCGCACCCGGCATCGGGTGCTTCATGATTCCGCCGATAGAGCTGTCCCCGGCTTTGATCAAGGTGTAGTCCATGCCTCCAGCCATGTCTTCCAGTTTCCAGTCGAAAAGCTGGCCGTAAAACTCTTTCGCCTTGCCGACGTCGGTTGTGTTCAGCTCGGTGTGTACAAAAGTATTTGCCATCGCGATTCTCCTCGTTTCAAAAAAGTGAATTTGCGAGCGTGGTGCTGCCCGCCTGCCCGACTTTGTATCACTTGGACGTTGGAAAACGTGAAAATCGAGTCGATGCGGCAAGAAAATTGTCATTCCCGCCTTTCGGACGAACCGCCTCGCTGACGGTGTAAAATAGTGGGTTTGCCGGAAGGTTCTTGGCGTTCGCACAGCGCGGCGAGTCTTCGCCCGCCGTGTGACATCTAAAACAGATACGTAGTCGCCGGCACCCATCCTGACTTTCTGAAAGGAAGCATTTATGTCAACGCTTACCCATCCTGCGCGCGAGACCAACCGCGCGGAGAACCGCACCTCAGTGACGCCCATGAGCCAGTTCAGCAACGAGCCCATGATCGACTGGTCGAACCCTGAGAACCTGCGCCGAATGCAGGCTGCCATCGAGAAGGTCCGCTCGGAACTTGGCCGCGAATACGACCTGGTCATCGGGGGCCGCCGCGTTAAGACCGGCGACACCGCGCCTTCGGTCAATCCGGCGAAACCGTCCGAGGTCGTCGGGTTACATCACCAGGCTGGCCCCGCCGAAGTCGAGCCGGCGATGCAGGCGGCACTGAAGGCCTTCGAGTCGTGGAGCCGCACAACTTTGGAAGAGCGCGTGCAGCTTCTGTTCCGCGTGGGCCAGATCATGCAGCAGCGCAAGTTCGAATTGGAAGCATGGCTGGTGTTCGAGGTCGGCAAGAATTTTGCGGAGGCCGACGGCGATGTCGCCGAACTCATCGACTTCTGCCACATGTATGCACTTGAGGCGCTGCGTCTGGGCCAGGCGAAGACTGTCGTGCAGTTGCCGGGCGAGTACGACCAGTTCCGCTACATTCCTCTCGGCGTCGGTGCGGTGATCTCGCCGTGGAATTTTCCCGCCGCCATCATGGGCGGCATGACGCTGGCTTCGATCGTCAGCGGGAATACGGTCGTCCTGAAACCGTCGGGCGATTCGCCTACTATCGCGGCAAAATTCTTCGAGATCCTGGAAGAGGCCGGGATGCCCGACGGCGTGGTCAACTATTGCCCCGGACACGGCTCCAGCTTTGGAAACGCAATCGTCGCGCACCCCAAGACTCGCTACATCGCCTTTACCGGATCGAAGGAAGTGGGCCTGCACATCAATCTCACTGCAGCCACACAGCAGCCCGGCCAGGTCTGGATCAAGCGCACGGTCCTCGAGATGGGCGGCAAGGACTCCATGGTGGTCGATGCCGAGTGCGACTTCGATGCCGCCGTCGAAGGTACCGCGCAGGCGGCCTTTGGATTCAGCGGACAGAAGTGTTCGGCGTGCTCGCGCATCATCGTTGACGAGCGTATCTATGACCGCTTCATACAGGCACTGAAGGAACGCGTCGAGAAGATCACGGTCGGCGATCCTACACAAAACGTCAACATGGGCCCGGTCATCAACGAGAAGTCGATGAAATCAATACTCGGGTACATCGAAAAGGGAATTGCCGAGGGCGGACGCGTCATCACCGGCGGAGGCCGCCGCCAAGGAAGCAGGCGAAGGTTACTTCGTGCAGCCCACGGTAATCGCTGACGTAGATCCCAAGGGCACCATCGCGCAGGAGGAAATCTTCGGCCCCGTGCTCGCTGTCATCAAGTGCCGCAATTTTGAGCACGGCGTAGAGATCGCGAACAACACCGAGTTTGGACTCACCGGCGCCGTCTACACTTTGTCGCCCGACAAGATCGAGTGGGCCAAGCAGGAGTTCCATGTCGGCAATCTCTACATCAATCGCAAGTGCACCGGAGCTATCGTTGGCGCGCACCCGTTCGGCGGCTTCAATATGTCGGGTACGGACTCCAAGGCCGGCGGCCAGGACTATCTCTTGCTCTTCACCCAGGGCAAGTCGATTGGCGAGAAAATAATCAAGTAGTTACGAAACCTCGAAGTTGCGCCACTCATCAACCCTGTTCGCCATCGCGGGCAGGTGACTTTTTTGGCTGGCAGTCGCCGGTCGGAACTTAGCCGACGTCGGGGCCCCGTGCTCCGGCATTGCTTTTGCCGCCGTGTATCTGCGGCGCAGGTTCGGCTCCTCCGTGACACCCCATTGATGTTCATACCTCACAGCCTTGGCAGAGGTGCGGGAGTAGAATTTGATTGCTAGGCGAGTGACATTCTCGAGTAGCAGGTCATCATCTTATGGAGGCCGTCATGCGTAGGCTTTGTTCGCTTGCTATTGTGTTTGCTTTCCTCTTCATGGTAGGTGCGCTGCTGGCCCAAACCGCGTCCACTTCCTGTTCCGATTCGGCTAATGTGGCCAAGATCGTCAACCCGGTGAAGCCGACGGCTGAGTCCCTGGCCCAGGGCAAGAAATACTACGGCTATGATTGCGCCATGTGCCACGGTGAGACTGGCAATGGCAAAGGCGACGTTGATACTACCGACAAACTGCCAGACTTTACAAACCAGTCTGCCATGAAAGACATGTCAGACGGCGAGATGTTCTGTGCGTTGAAGACAGGCAAGAGTCACATGCCACTGGAGCGAGTTCGCATCACCGAAAACGAGTTGTGGAACTTGATCAACTACGTGCATTCGCTGGCGAAGTAAGAAGCTCCGCGGGAAGGCACGTGCCGTGCCCGTCCCGGTCGAACTTTTTCCAATCGACCTCGCGCGCCGCCACTGAAGCCGCGCCTCCTGATCGGCCTTCGGTGCATCATCGCCCGGGTGGCGGCTCGTCCCTCACCGCAGTCGATTCATCCCTGGAAATGCTGCTCATCTCCTCTATTCATGCGGTGCTCCCGCATCGCGTGCGTTCTGCCCCCGGCGACACGATGCTCACCGACTTTCGGTACTTTCGAAACTGACGAGTCATTCACCCACAGATTATTCCGCCTCGCGCTGCAATCCACAGCACTCATCCCATTGACGTCAAAACGCGCGAACTTTCCCAGCACGGCGGCGTCTATTGCAGCACCATCGTACGTATAGAGCCACGACGCAGGACAACGAGCCGATGTTCGAGGCCGATGATGGCGATACAGAAAAGGAGCATGTGATGATGAAAACCGTTCGCATATTTGCGGTGCTGGCTGTCTTCACGATGGCGCTGACCGGACTGTCGCTGGCGCAGCAACCGAATTGTCGATTAGTCGCTGACATCCCATTCGACTTCAATGTCGGCAATCAGCATTTTGCCGCCGGCCAGTACATGTTCGTGGTCGACTACGGTGATCCCGTAGTCACATTGCGCAACACCGCAACCGGTCAAACCGCGATGGCATTTTCAATCCGCGGTGACGACGAGCAGGTAGGAAATCCAGTGGCGGTGTTCGACGTTGTCGGCGCACAGCACACCCTTGCCGATCTCAAGGCCGCCGGCCACGCAGTCAGCTTTCGGGAGACGAAGGCTCCGGTTGCGCAGGCAAAGAGCAAGACGGCTGTGGCCATCGTGGCATCTCTGCGCTAGTCACATGGTCGCGGAGCGATTTAATGAAGCGGGCCGGGGATTCCCAACCCGGCCTTTTTCTTGATCTCGTGACGCAGGCCATGGACGACGTACCCGCGGGGTCAACCACGGACATCCCGGGCACTGGCGAAGAAAGCCGGTCGCGCAGTAGTCTCGTAGTGGGGTCCGCTACTCCGCTGCCAAACATTCATGCGACTGCGTTATGTCTTGTCCGCAATTCTTTTCGCCCTGGCCGCAAGCATCATGGCCTGCGCTGCCGACCCCGCCGCCGTTCTCTGCTTTTTCTGTTCAGCCGCAGGTGCTGGTGAACGGTTCGGTCTGTCTGCTTACCGTCCACGTGGCCGGCAACCCACCATCGGTTTCCGCCAAGTGGATGGGTCACGAGTTGACCTTTTCTCCCGGCCCACGGGGCGTTTGGTATGCACTGGCTGGCGTCGCCTACGAAACCAAACCCGGCACTTACGACCTTGCTCTGCAAGCTACATTGGCCGACGGTCGCACCGTGCGCCTGACGAGATCGGTTAACGTGCACGCTGGTAAGTACAAGACCTCGCGTCTGACCGTTCCGCAGAAATACGTCACTCCCGATCCCGAAACCCTCAAGCGAATTGAGGCCGAAAAAGAGATCAAGAAAGCCGCCTTCGCCCATGAAGTCCCTTCGCCCGAATGGTCCGGCAGCTTCGTCGCGCCGGTGCCGACGGAAGTTTCCGAGACCTACGGCACCAGCCGCACCTTCAACGGCAAGCTGGCCAGCGTGCATCGCGGTACCGACTTCCGCGCCCCGACCGGAACTCCAGTCCACGCCTCGAACGCCGGGGAAGTAGTGCTGGCCCGCGAACTCTACTACGAGGGCAATTGCGTCGTCATCGACCACGGCCTTGGCTTCATGACTATCTACATGCACCTCTCGAAGTTCGAAGTGAAAGAGGGCGAGAAGGTGGAGAAAGGTCAGGTCATCGCGCTCAGCGGAGGCACTGGCCGCGTGACCGGCCCGCATCTGCACATGTCGGTGCGCTGGAGCGGCGAATATCTCGATCCCGCTAAAGCTGCTCGCACTCAAGCTGCCCCGAGGCATCCGTAGACCGCGACCGCCGAAGCTACGGCAGAGACCGCGTAATACCGTCGCTGAAAATAGAACGCCACATTCACCAGCGCGATCATCACCGGCACTTCCACCAGCGGGCCGATAACCGCAGCGAACGCAGCTCCCGAGTTGATGCCGAACACGGACACGGCCACCGCAATCGCCAATTCGAAATTGTTCGAGGCAGCCGTGAACGCCAGCGTCGTGGTCTTTGAGTAGTCCGCGCCCAAGCTTGCGCCCCATGTAGAACGACACCAGAAACATCACCACGAAGTAGATCAGCAGCGGAACAGCGATGCGCAGCACATCCAGCGGCAAGCGCACGATGTATTCGCCCTTAAGCGAGAACATCACGACGATCGTGAAAAGTAAGGCGATCAGAGTCAGCGGGCTGACCCGCGGTACGAAGTGCTGCTCGTACCACTCGCGGCCCTTTGCGCGCATCAGTACTGTCCGCGTGAGGTATCCAGCCAGGAACGGAACTCCCAGATAAATGAACACGCTCTTGCGCGATCTCGCCGATAGAGACATGCACCACCGCGCCGTTCAGTCCGAACTTCGCCGGCAGCACCGTAATGAAAACCCACGCGTACAGCGAGTAGAAGAAGACTTGGAAGAGGGAATTGAAGGCCACCAGCCCGGCAGCGTACTCGGTGTCGCCTTTGGCCAGTTCGTTCCACACGATGACCATCGCAATGCAACGCGCCAGGCCGATCATGATAAGCCCGGCCATGTATTCCGGATAGCCGCGCAGGAATACGATGGCCAGTACGAACATCAGGACTGGGCCCACCACCCAGTTCTGCACCAACGACAGCCCGAGTATGCGCTTGTCGCGAAATACTTCTGGCAGCTCTTCGTAACGCACTTTGGTAAACGGCGGATACATCATCACGATGAGGCCAACCGCGATAGGGATCGACGTCGTGCCCACGCTGAAGCGATCCAGGAACGGCACGACTCCCGGCACCAACCATCCCAGCACCACGCCCAGAGCCATCGCGCCAAAAATCCACGCTGTCAGGTAGCGGTCGAGAAACTGAGACGACGGCTGGTCTTCGCGTGCGCCGTCGGCAATGCCACCGGCCCCGCGCTACTGTTTGCCAATGTGGTCGATCTCCCTCTGGATCGCCAGCCGGTCGAGCGATTGCAGCGGCAAGCTCAAGAACAGCCCGATGCGCCGGTCGAGCGCCACAAACGCCTCACGAAACGCGCGCTGCACATCGTCCGGCGAGCCCGTGACCGCCGCTGGGTCGGCGATTCCCCAATGCGCTGTCATTGGCTGGCCCGGCCACACCGGGCAAGCTTCCTTAGCTGCGTTGTCGCAAACCGTGAAAACGAAGTCCATGATCGGCGCGCCGGGCTGCGCAAATTCGTCCCAGCTCTTGCTGCGCGCGCCTGCCGTCGGCAGATTCGCCGCTTCCAGTTCGCGCAAGCGCCTCCGGACGCACCTCGCCCGACGGATGGCTGCCTGCGCTGTAAGCCCTGAAATCGCGGCTTGCCGCGAAAATTCAAGATGCCCTCAGCCATGATCGAACGTGCCGAATTGCCAGTGCACAGAAAGAGGACGTTGTAGTTGTCCTTCATGAATCGCTCCTCTTATTTCCGTCCATGCAGCTTGATCGAGGCCACTGCCGCCGCCGCCTCTCGCACCATGGCATCGGGGTTCTTGAGCGACGCCACAGAAACCGTCGATCCGCAGCACGAACTCCCGATCGTCGTTGCAAGGCCGTCGGGCGCCAGCATCTTCACCAGGTCGCGAGCCATGGGCAATACGTGGGATGCTGAGGTCACGCAAACCCGCAGCCAGCGCGGAGCCGAGGTAGTCAGTTAGCAGGCTTGCGCCCGGAAATGCAACCCACATAGGCGCTAATGTCTCGCACGATAGCCTCGGGCAGCGCTTTGAGCAGCACAATGTCGCTGACCGCGAAATGTCCGCCCGGCTTCAGCACGCGCGCAATCTCGCGGAACACAGCCGGTTTGTCGGGTGACAGGTTGATCACGCAGTTGCTGATGACGTAGTCCACCGTGCCGCTTTCCACCGGCAGATCTTCGATATGCCCTTTGCGAAACTCGACGTTTGCCGCGCCGCGCTTTGCCGCGTTCTCCCGCGCCAGTGCCAGCATGTCATCCGTCATGTCAACGCCGATCACGTGGCCGGTCGGGCCGACCCGGTGCAAAGCCAGGAAAGCATCGAATCCGGCGCCCGAGCCGAGGTCGAGCACCGTCATGCCGGGCTGGATTTCAGTCAGCGCCAGCGGGTTGCCACATCCCAGTCCCAGATTGGCGTCGCCCGCAAGCGCCAGCTCTTCGTCGCTGTACCCGATGGATCGTGCCACGTCGTCTGCCGGTGCGCCGCAACACGACGCCTCGCCGCGTGCGACTGCTGCGTAATGTTCTTCCACTGCTGTAGTAATCGCTTCGTTCTTCATTTCTGCTCCTTGATCTGGGTCAGCGTCGCTACCGGCGCGTTCAACGCGCAGCACCCAGCGCCTTCGATTGCATCATTGAGAAGTTCCAGCGCGTTCAATACCTCGCCGCGCTGTTTGGGCGGAATCGCATCCATGATGGTTTTGGTGCGGTCGCGCATCAGTTCGTCCAGCAAGCTGCGAGTTCGCCGACCGGCGGCGGTGATGCGCACCATGGCAGCCCGCCCGTCCTGGTGCGCACCTCGAATGCGTTCCACCAGCCCGCGCGTCTCCAGCTTCTCCAGTACGCGTGTCATGGCACTAGGTGTAATGCCCGACATTGCCGCCAGGTCCATGAGCCGGGCCCCTTCGCTGGCTACCAGCACGCGCAGGATGGCGGTTTGCCGCTGGCTGAGTCCGTCACAGCAGACTTCATCCGGGCCGATCTGTCCCAGGATGCGCGCCAGCCGCTCCAGTTCGTCCCACCAGTGCTGTACGCGGTCGCTGCGGGTCTTTCGCTTCATGATGACAAGGTACCCCAATATATTTGCGTGCGTCAAGCAAATAAATAAAGCCGTCGCCGGTGAGGCACTTATTGCATTCCTGGATATGCAGATATACTGGGTTTGCAGTAATTGACAGGACGCTGCTTTCAAAGAAATATCATGGCGACTTTCTACATGGCGCCCATTCATCTGACGGGGGCGCTCTTGACGGCTCAGGTTATCGATTTATGGCAAGAATCCTCTGCGTAGACGACGAACTGCACGCTGCCAGGTTGAAGTGCATAATCCTGGAGACTGCCGGGCACAATGCTACGTCCGCCACTTCCGTCCAGGAAGCCGTCTCCTTGCTGGAAAAGAATGTCTATGATTTGGTGGTGACTGACTGGCGCTTGGGCAATGCGAATGGACGAGACATTCTGATCGCCGCCCGCAATCTCTCCAGCGCTCCCGTGCTCGTCATCTCCGGATATGTGAATGAGGCTTTCCAGGCGGCCGATCCGCTAGCTGACTATTACTTGGAAAAGCCCGTAAATCCGGAGGAACTGATTTCTATTGTCGCCGACTTGGTGAAGCCAGCACCGCAAAACACGTGATCATCTTAGCGTCTTGTGTAGCGACGTTTCCGAGGCACAGCTACAGTGGTGGAGGAATTCTCGTCGCCGTTACACCGTTCCGGCCTCGTTTGGGGCGCGGAGGATCGGTGTCGATATTCACCGACGCAGTTGCGTGCGCCAGCATGCGATGGTGAAGCACGAACAGCGCCAGCTCCAGCCGGTCCGACACGCCAATCTTGTCAAAAATCGCGCGTAGCGTGTTTTTTACGACCTGCTCACTGGTTTCCGTCTGGGCAGCAATCTCGCGGTTCTTGTAACCTCGCACTACTGCTGCGATGATGCGCAATTCTTTTTCGGAAAGACGCTCACGCACCCGGATCCCAACCAGGTCCTCGCTGATTTCGCTGACCGAGGCGTTGGGTGAGTGGATATACGTTTCGCCGCGTGCCAGTCGCCGTACCGCCTCCACGACCGAGGGTCCATCCGCCGAGCGGAAGACAACGCCCTGAACACCCATGGCGACGAAAGCTGCGGCTTCGTCAGTGGGCTCAGCCACCACCAGGATCCTGGTATCTTGGCCAGCGGTGAGCGCCGTGATTTCGGCAAACAAGGGCAGGAAGTTGGTCGAGACCATCAGTACTTGGGCGCGCAAGTGTTCTAACGCATTCAGCATTTGCTCGTGCGACTGAGGCTGTCCCACAATACGAATGTCGTCTTCCACCGCCAACACCTTGGCGACGCCGGCTCGAAAGATCGCCTGGTGGTCCGCGATGATTACATTGATCATTCCATCAACTCGTTGCGACCGTTCCCGCAGATGATGCTTTTCGCGGCTGGCTGACGCATGGAACTCCACAGCGAGCCAGACGCAGTAACCAATCCGGCCTCTCCACGCCTTCGGAGACTCTTTGCCGCGTTCGCCGGACGTAAGTGTAGGAATCTTACGGAGCTTCGGTGCCTTTATAGCATGAGGCAATAGTGCCGGCAGGGTATTTTAAGGTAACTGCGCTGGTAATACCACTAAAGTAGCAGCCCATCGAGATTCTACCGATCATGCAAGTCGACGGTAGATGCGAGACTCGCATCTACGCTAGCCGCAGCCATGTCTGACAACTTCAGGGTTCGGACCGCTGGTTTGATTATTGCTATCATCAACACTTGCCATTCACTCTGACATCAGCCCGGCCTTCGACACGTCCCAATTGGGCAGAAGTCTCGCTGTCCGCGTTGCGCCACAACTTTCGCGCGCTCCAGCGCCGGGTTGGTCCGAGCATAAACATTTGTGCGGTCGTGAAGTGCGACGCTTACGGACACGGCTCCGAGGCCTGCGCTCTGGCCTTGGAGGAAGAAGGCGCCTCGTGGTTCGGTGTCACTTCCACGGATGAAGGCGTCGCGCTACGCGAGGCTGGAGTCCGAAGCCGCATTCTGATCCTCGTGGGCGCATTTCGCGGCGAAGAAGAAGACGCTCTGCGCTACGACCTCACGCCCACAGTCCATCGCATCGAGGACGTCGAGGCGATCGCTCGCGCTGCCGTCCGCATCGGTCATCGTGCAAGTGTCCGCGTGCATCTGAAGCTCGACACTGGCATGGCCCGCCTCGGTTTGTCGCTGTCTGAACTCGACACCTTCGCCGCGCGGATAAAAGCCATTCCTGAAGTCGAGCTGGAGGGGGTCTTCAGCCATCTTGCTTCGGCCGAAGTGCTCGACGCGGCCGATGCCGAAGTGCAACAACAGCGCTTTAGCAATGCGCTAAGTACGCTGGAGCAGCACGGCCTTCGGCCTCCGATCCGTCATCTCGCCAACAGCAGCGCCACTCTCGGACGCCCCTCGAGCTGGTTCAACTTCGTGCGTCCCGGTATCGCCATCTACGGATACGAACTTCCCCTCGTCCAGCGCGATGGATCGCCCGTCGCCGATTACCTTCCACTTGGCCTCGTTCCTGTTCTGTCGTGGAAGACCCGCGTGCTCTCGCTGCGCGACGTACCCGCAGGGCATGCTCTTGGATACAACGGCGCTTACGTTACGCCCAGTCCGGCGCGTATTGCCGTGATTGCCGCCGGCTACGGTGACGGGCTCTATCGCAAGCTAGCGCCCGCAGGATACGTCCTGCTTCGCGGGCAGCGCGCTCCCATGCTCGGTCGCATCTCCATGGATCTCACCATCGTCGATGTCACCGACATCTCCGGCGTCGAGATTGGCGATGACGTCATGCTCATCGGACGAAGTGGCGACGAACGGATCACCGCCGTCGATCTTGCGCGCTGGTCCGGCACGATCCCGTATGAAATTCTGTGCAATCTGTCCGAACGCGTCGTTCGCCATCACGTGGAGTAGCCCTGCGGCTCCATGCTACGATTTCTTTCGGTCAAAATCCATGGACGACATTGGTTTGTGGTTAGGAGAAGTTTCCAATGCATCGCATTGCCATTCTTGCCCTGTTGCTTTCGACTTTCGCCATCGCCCAGGCTCCGCAACAGACTTCCGCCCCCGGCGTTCTGCCGCAGCACCAGGCCATGGGATTTTTCCTCGGCGATTGGACCGCCACTGGCACTTCGAAGATCAGCCCCAAATCTCCCGCCGTCCCCTTCAAACTGAACGAGCACAGCGACTGGGTTACGGACGGCTACTTCCTCGAAACCAAGACCTCGATGAAGTACGACCTGGGCACGGTCAATAGCCAGCGCGTGATGGGCTACAACGTCGAGGACAAGACCTACACTTACAACGTCTATAACAGCCTTGGTGAGCACCAGGTCGCGCTCGGCCACCTCAACGGCGACACTTGGACTTGGAACTCGGAAGAGAAACTGAACGGCATTGTCATCACCGGCCGCTACACCATCGTCGAAACCGGCCCGAACACTTTCACGTTCAAGTCCGAAGTCGCCGACCCCAAAGGCGCGTGGGTCACCGTGATGGAAGGAAAGGCCCAGCGGGTCGCGCCAACCAGCAACTAGCGCTGACGTGAGGTCTAATTTGAATCTCCAGCAGAGTTCCGCTAGTCGCTACCTGCTCGGTAGAGACTCAGTCCTGCGTCCCCCTGCACGATCTTCCGATATCTGACCAACTCGCCAAACTTCTCGCCCAGATCAAACTTTTTCTCGTGCTCGGCGATAACGATGGTCGACGGTCCCACCATCCGCGACTCGCCCAAAAACTCCAGCGTGCGCTCGTACGCTCCCCGCATCGAGTATGGCGGATCCAGAAAGCAAAAATCGCACAACACGCCCGAGGTCTCCAATCCCCGCAGCGCTGACGCGACATCGCTCTCGTACACCTCAAATCTCTCCGCAATCTTCAGCGAATGTAGGTTTTCCCGAATCAGCCGCGCATGCTTCCGTTCCGACTCCACGAAAAACACCTGTCGCGCGCCCCGGCTCAGCGCCTCGATGCCCACCGCACCCGTGCCGGCAAACAGGTCGAGCCACACGCTGCCTTCCAGCGTGCTCGATGCCGCCAGCACGTTGAACAGCGTCTCGCGCAGCCGGTCGCTCGTCGGGCGCAAATCCAATCCGGCCAGTGATTTCAGCGGACGGCTGCGGTATTCTCCGGCAATCACGCGCATGGCTTCCCTTCTGGACCGAGTGTATAGAATATAAAAGGAGGCTTGCGGTCTTCATGCGCGGTTGGTCATTCCCGGCGGGACGCCTCTTCGGCGTGGACATTCGTATCCACGTCACTTTCCTGTTTCTCCTCGGCTTCGTCTGGTTCTCCGAGTCGCTGAACATGGGTGTGGCGGGCCCTGGCCGCGGCCTGGCGCTGGTCGCAATTATCTTCGGGTGCGTGGTTTTGCACGAACTTGCCCATGCCGTTGTGGCCAAGCGCAGCGGCATTATGGTGCGTTCCATCATCCTGTTGCCCATCGGCGGCGTTACCCTGATGGAAGACCCCGGCGCTGCCCAGTCGGATCCCGCTCGCGACATTCGCATCGCCATCGCCGGGCCGCTGACGAACCTCGCCATCGCAGCCGTCACTGGCGCCGTCATCCTCGCGTTCGCACCACAAGTTAAGCTCTGGTCCCAGCCCCTGATGCACGCCGCCAATCTGCCGCGCAGCCTGTTCTGGGGCAACGTCTTTCTTGGCCTCTTCAACCTGCTACCCGCTTACCCTATGGACGGCGGCCGCATCCTGCGCGCCCTTCTCGCCGAGCGCATGGACTACACCCACGCTACCCATCGCGCCGTCACCATCGGCCAGTTCTTTGCCATGGCGCTCATTCTCGCAGGCGTAGTCTGGGACCCCTGGCTCGTGCTCATCGGTTTCTTTCTCTTCATCGGCGCTCAGCTCGAAGATCGGTCCGTTCTGTTCCAATCCATCCTCGAGACCGTGCACATGGAAGACGTGATGCTCACGCACTTTTCCATCCTCTCGCCCGCCGACACCCTTCAGGACGCCCTCAGCAAAGCTGTCCACACTCTCCAGGATGACTTCCCGGTGGTCCGTGGTATGGAACTGGTTGGCGTCATCAGCAAGGCGCGCATCGTTGACGCCCTTCGCCGCGACGGCAACGGCTATGTGCAGCCCGCCATGGTGCGGAGTTTCGAAGTGGCCAAACGCACCGACTCTCTTGCTGACGCATTTCGCCGCCTGCACGGCCGCGGCCTCAGCATGGTTCCCGTGGTCGACGCCGGACGACTCGTCGGCATCGTGACCCTCCAAAACCTTACCCATTCCATGGCTCTGCTGGCTGAATCCCGCCGCCTGAAACGCGCGGAAGAAGCCGGCGACTAGCCACCAGCACCGGTCCTAGAACATGCTCTCGTGGCATTGTTCGCACACGCCGCAGGTGGCACACAGCTTCATGTCCTTGGGAGCCCCCGCCGTCAGCAGGTTATGATAAGTTGACGCGTGCGCTTTATGGCACGATAGACAACTGACCGGCGGCAGCCTCGGCTTTCGATTCGGTCCACTCACCGGATGCCCCTCCACCGGGTGATTCGCCGTCAGCGTCTTGTTCAGGTTGATGAACTGCCAGCCTTTCATCTCCGCCAACGTCAACGTTTTTCCCCATGGCGTGGTCACGAACTTCGCCTTCTGGTTTACCTTCAGCCGCGCGTTCGCGTGGCAGCCCAGGCAGGTATCCTGCGCCGATGCCCACAAGTGCGCTGGAAAGTCGCTGCTGTGTGGCGAGTGACAGGTCACGCATAGCCCTTCGCGGTACGGCCCATGCAGCACCTTGTCGGTTGAAAGCGAATGGCACGACTCGCACAACTGGTTTGCTGGTGAAACAAGTGTCACATGCGTGCCGTCGCCTTTAGTGCTAATCGCATGGCATGTCGTACATCCCATGGACATCGCCGTATGCACGAACTTGCCTTTTTGCAGGTCGCCGTGACACTCCAAGCACGTCGCCGCCGGCGTCTTTTCCTGCAGCGGGACGGGATGCGCGGCCGGCTGAGTTGCTGATTTCCCAGTCGAGGTCTGCGCCGGCAAACTTCCGGCCGCTACGAATATCGTCAAGAGGACAGCACCGCAGCTGTAACCAGTTCTTCGCATTCTCCGGCTATTTCGCCGATCCCCAGATTGATTGCAGTTGCCACACCGTCAGCGAAACTACTTTGCCTCCGCTGCCTGTCGCATACACTTCGATCCCCGTACTCCCCGCCGGAGGATAGATGCGGTCGGTCATAACCTTCTCACCGTTGTTGGCGAACACTTCCACGCTCGAGCGATCGACAAAAATATGCAGCTTCACCCGCCTAGTATCGACTAGTGTCGTCGAGAAGCGTCCGGGGAAGTCCTTGCTGAACGAGACGTCACCCGACTTCGTGCGATCGACAAAGAGAGTGTTCGAAGCAGGAACAACGCCAACGATGGTTTCTACATCGTCGCCCTTGCGCAGCCGTAGCCCGATTTCGTTGGCGTCCCCTGGCTCGAGATCCGCCTCAATCTCGTAAGTCTCGCCTCGGACAAGGGCGTGCGTCATGCGCCCCTTGGCTTCCTGCACCGTCACGTCGTTCGACACGAATATCGTGCTACGCAGGCTCTGCAGCTCCCGCACCGGCGTCTGCACCATCAGCAACTGGCCGCTGGCCAGGGAATCCGCTGGGTGCCCCGATTTATCGCTTTTGTTTGTCTGCGGGGCGGGGTCTTTTGGAGCCAAATCTTTCTTAACCCATCGCAACGAAAGTGATCTTGGAATCGACTGCGCTCCTCGCCACAGCACGGTTGGCTCATCCTTCGCATAGAGCCAGTTGCTCGTCCATCCGATCCAGACCTTGCGAGCATCGCCCATCGGCATGTCGTTGAACGAATTGGTGGCGTAAAAATCTTTCCCGTAGTCTGCCCACAGTTTCTGGCCCGCGCTCTCTTTCTCTACGAACTGCGTGCCGTCGAAATCCCCAGTGAGATACCGCACCCCAGTGCCGCCTGCGGGCGCGCCCGGATTGCGATTAATGACCAACACCCATCGTGACTCCTTCGTGCCCTCGATGGGCAACTCGAGCAGGTCAGGACACTCCCACTGTCCGCTGTCATCGCCCGCTGGCCCGAATTCACTTATCTTCGTCCACTTTTTCAAATCGGTAGACGAAAAGAACAGCGCCTTGCGATGGTCGGCCATCACCGCGACCAAAACCCACTTTTTCTGCTGCGCGTACCAGAACACTTTCGGATCGCGAAAGTCGTCCGCATCGACATCTATGACCGGATTGCCCTTGTAGTTCGTCCAGGTCCGGCCGCGATCGTTGCTGTAGGCGATGTGCATCTTCTCACGCTTCTGGTGGTAGTCTGCGGCATATATGGCGATCAGGCACGACGGGTCTTTCGGATCGGTGCTCTTGCACAAGCCGCTTGAGTTGTTCCAGTCCACCACCGCGCTGCCCGAATAGATCATGTATTCCGGATCTTCCGGAATCGCCAGAGGCAAATGCTTCCAGTGCACCATGTCGGTGCTCACGGCGTGCCCCCAACTCATGTGTCCCCACACCTGGCCTTCCGGGTTGTACTGGTAGAACAGGTGATACTCGCCTTTGTAGAACACCATGCCGTTGGGATCGTTCATGAAGTTGTGCGAGGGCGTGAAGTGATACTGGGGCCTCCACGGCTGGTTGTAGGAATCCTGGGCGATCGCACCTGAGCCAATGGCAAGCAAGAACACTATCGTTGCGAGAACCGGAGCCCAACGATTCATAAGGAGTCCCCTGAAATCAGTTGTCACTCAGCTGATAGATACCATCAAAATTATTTAATATTTTATCTAACTACAACACAACTTCAAGTTATTAAGTTGCTTAAAATTAATCAGTTACAACAGTAAGAACTAGAAACTAAGTAGCTATACATAACCACCTAATTAGCTAAGTAAATCACTAGTTGTTATTGTCCCACGTTGGCTATTGTCCGATCGTCACCTGCGCCGGTTTTCCACCGGTTGAATTTGGTGCGACCCACACGGTCAACTGCGCGGGTTCCACTGCGTCTTTGAGGTCGATGTTCCAAAACTTCAGCTCGTCACGACCCAAAGTGAACTCGATCTTCTGGGAAGAGCCGGGCGGCAGCGAGACCCGCCGAAATCCCTTCAACTCGCGTACTGGCCGCACGACACTCGTGTTCCTTTGTTGGATGTATAACTGCACTACCTCATCAGCCGCACGTTTGCCGGTGTTCTTCACTTCAGCCGTCACGATCAGCTTTGCACCCCCGGCGTTCAGTTCTTTTGCGCTGACGCTGTCGGCGCTCAGCGTCGTCGGTGAATACGACACCGTGCTGTAGGTGAGCCCGTAGCCGAAAGGATAGAGGGGAGAGTTCGGCACGTCGATGTAGCGCGACGTGAATTTCTCTGCGAACGTTGTTGGCGGCCGAGTCAAGTCTGTGCTACCCGTTGGACGCCCGGTGTTGAAGTGGTTGTAATACAGCGGCTCCTGTCCGACGGCGCGTGGGAAGCTCACCGTAAGGCGACCGCTCGGGGCGCTAATTCCCAGCAGCACGTTGGATAGCGCCGGTCCCGCCTGCACGCCCGGGTACCAGACTTCCATGATGGCTGGAATATGTTGCGCCGCCCAGTTGAGCACTAGCGGCCGCCCGCTAAAAATCAACAGCACGACCGGCTTGCCCGTGGCGGCGACGGCTTCCAGTAACTGCTGCTGGTTGCCCGGCAGGTCGAGGATAGCTCGAGATGACGCCTCGCCGGTCATTTCTCCGGCATTTTCGCCGAGAGCAAGTATCACAATATCAGACTTTCTCGCGGCTACCACAGCGTCAGAGTAACCCTTGTCTGACGTTGTCAGAATGTCGGTTCCCTTGGCATAAATAAGGCGTCCCTGAGTAGCTTCGGCCTGCCGGGTCAGAGCGCTGCGCAGCGTGACCACGTCTTTCGACTCGCTTTTCCCGCCCCAGGAGCCCAGCATCTGCTGAGCGTCGTCAGCCAGGGGCCCAATGAGGGCGAGTGTCTTGCCATTCGCCTTGAGGGGCAGCAGCCCGCCGTCGTTCTTCAGCAGTACAAAGGAGTCCTCGGCGACCTTGCGCGCCAGGTCCGCGTCCTCGGGTGCGATCCTGTCGGAACCCTTGCCGTCGGCGTAAGGATGCTCGAATAGCCCCAACGCGAATTTCACGCGGAGGACGCGCCGCACCGACTCATCCACCGCGGATTCCGGTACTACGCCCGATTTCACCAGTTCGGCGAGATGCGGCCCGTAGGCGTTGCTCTCCATGTCCATATCGACGCCGGCCGTGAAAGCCTTGGCTGCGGCGACCGCATGGTTTGCGGCCACGCCCTGCGGGATCAATTCGCCAATGGAATTCCAGTCGCTGACGACGAAGCCCTTGAACGCCCACTCCTTCTTCAGTATCTGGGTGAGGGTAGAGGCATTGGCGCTGGCGGGGACGGTGTTCAGCGTTTCGAAGGCGCTCATGAAGCTGGCGACGCCCGCGTCGATGGTAGCCTTGAAGGGCGGCAGGTACACCTGGCGCAGGGTGCGGACCGAAATCTCGGCGGTGTTGTAATCGCGACCGCCTTCGGCCGCTCCGTATCCGACGAAGTGCTTGGTACACGCTGCAATCGATTCCGGATCGCTCAATTTGGCGCCCTGGTAACCGCGCACGTATGCAGCCGCCATCGCCGAGCCCAGGTAGGGATCTTCGCCGGAGCCTTCCACGATGCGTCCCCAGCGCGCATCGCGCGCGATATCGACCATGGGCGAATAGGTCCAGCGCACGCCGGCGTGGCTGGATTCTTTGGCGGCGACGCGGGCCGCCTGCTCGACCAAAGCGGGATCCCAGGTCGCAGACATGGCCAGCGGGACAGGGAACTCAGTGCGGAATCCATGGATGACATCAAGGCCGAACAGCAAGGGAATGTGCAGCCGTGATTTCTCTACGGCAAGCTTTTGCATGGCATTGACTTCGCTGGCACCGGTCAAGTTGAAAATCGATCCGAGTTGGCCCTTCGCGACCATGTTCTTGTAGTCGCTTCGGCCCGTGCCGGGTCCGGTGGGCGCGCCTTGCGAGTAGGTGACGAGCTGCCCGACCTTTTCTTCTAGCGTCATCTGCTTCAACAGAGCATCGATCTTTGCTTCCACCTGTGGGTCATCGGCCCACGCTACGGGATTTGCGACTTGCGCCGCCGCTACACCGGCGAGTACGACACAACACAACACCAATCGAAGAATTCGCATGAAAGGCCCTTAGAAAATCGATTCAACTCTCGTTCAGCATTCTAATCCTGCCAGCTAGAACTACAACCGGCGAGTCCAGATTTTCAGGAAATGAGTCGAAAATCGCGCGGAACCAGCTTGGTTTCTGATGTATTATCAGGGCCGCACTTGGGCCTCTATCTCACTTCGAGGTGCCCCATGAAGCTCGCCGACGGCATTCACTACCTCAGCCAGGAAATGGGCGGACACGTCCACGCGTTTCTGCTTGACGATGGCGATGGCATCACGCTGATCGATTCTCTATACGATTCCGATGGACAGATGATTCTCGACGAGATCCGGGCAATGGGTCGCCAGCCGTCGGACCTGAAGAACATCATTGCCACCCATGCGCACCGGTCTCACATCGGGGGAATGGCAGAGCTTAAGCGACGGACCGGCGCCCGCGTTTACGCCCATGAGTGGGAGATTGGAATCGTTGAGGGAAAGCGCAAGTCAACTAAAGTTGGATTGTGGCCTAAGGCACCGCTCGCCGCGTACAAAATGCAATTCGGACTTGCGATCGGTTTCGACGGCCACAAGCCTTGCATCGTGGACCAGTCGTTGAAGGAGGCCGACCACGTCGGTCCACTGACGATTGTTTCGACGCCGGGACACACTCCGGGCTGCCTGTCGTTCTATTGGCCGCAGAAGAAGGCGCTGTTTGTTGGCGATGTCATCGTTACCTGGCCGCGGGTCGAGGCCGGGTGGGCCGGACTTACGCTCGACATGAAGGAAAACGTGCGTTCGGTTGGTAAGCTTTCCGATTTTGGCGAAGTTGAGATCGTCGGAGTCGGTCATGGAGAGCCAATACCAGAGGGTGGCATCGAAGTGCTGAAGAAGCTGCGCGAACAGAAAGTGTAGCGTGGGGGTGAGTCGGGCATTGCGTGTTTGGGATGCATTGACAGCGACAGAGAGCGAATCTAAGATGAATAGTGGGCTGGACGCAGTCACGTCCGGCCTTTTGTATGGCCGCTCATTGGTAAGCGGCCCGCAGGTTTCCTGCCTCTGATGCGGCGCAGCAGGTGCCGCTTCCGGCCGTTGGCGGTGTAGCTCAGGTGGTTAGAGCGACGGTCTCATAATCCGTAGGTCGTAGGTTCGAGTCCTACCGCCGCCACCAAATCCTGAAATCCTTTATCACAGTTTCTTCCTCGCGGTGCTCAGCTCCGCCCGGACTTAGGTCCTCGCGGAGAATTGTCGCGGATCAGAAGATCCGGCCGACCCGGGGTTGAGCTTCTCCAATTCGCGCCGAGACGGCGAATCGGGCCTCCCGCTGCGCCTTTGGCAACGATTGTGCCGTCACGCAGGCTGGGGTTGCGGCGCTCATGTGCTCTTTCGTTTTGTCTATCGGCTGATCTGGAGTTCTTGCTTTCCAGCATTCTCCGGCACGACGATATGCAGTGCGTTGGCCGCCGAGTCGTACCTAGTCTTCAGAGCGGTAGGCGATCCGGTGAGGGTGGCTTTAGCTCGGGCGGACGGCCAGCCATAGAGCACTACCTCGACGCTCTTCCACCAAGGTGCAAAAGTGCCCGTCCGTTTGCCGAATTGGACGGTGACGCTGTCTTTCTCTACCTGGCAGATGAACGCTTGGCGGAGGAATTCGCCGTGCTGGTAGGCGAAGGTATGGCCGTCGTCGAGATAGATGGAACCACCGCAGGTCTCGCCAGGATAGACGCGGAGTTCGAGCGGGCCGTTGGGCGTCTGGTCGGTGTTTTGAATCAGGGGCTGCATGGGAACAATGCTGCCGCCGCGAGCGTACACAGGCAACGTGTCGAGGGTGGGGTGAATGACGGTGGATTTACCGGGAGGCAGAGACTCTCCTTTGGCGATGGCGTCGCCGACCTGGACGATGTTGGGACCGGGTGTCGAGTGCGGCATTTTCTGGCCCGTCCAGAAGTCGAACCAATCTCCGGGCGGAAACGAGACGTCGTAATCCTCAGGCATTTCGCCATGAGGCTGAGGCGCAACGAGCAGCGCGGGGCCTAGCAGGAACTCAGTGTCGATTCCGGCGAAGTAGTCGGGAAACTCCAGAAAGAGCGGGCGAACCAGGGGCACACCGGTGCGGGAAGCTTCGTCTGCAAGCGTGTAGATGTAGGGCAGCAGGCGGTAGCGAGTTTCGATGTAGCGCCGGCGAATTGCTTCTTGCTCGGGACCGTGGACCCAGACTTCCTGCGGCAACGAGCCTTTCGTGGCGTGATCGCGATAGAGAGGCTTGAATGCGCCAATCTCGACCCAACGAGTAAGGAGGTCGGGTGGCGGCGAGCCGCCGAAGCCGCCGACGTCGTCGCCGACGAAGGAGATGCCGCTGAGGCCCAAGTTGAGCGTTTGCTGGGTGCCGAGGCGCATCTGGTTCCATGTGGAAGAGTTGTCGCCGGTCCAGGTGAAGCTGTAGCGCTGTCCACCGGCGAAGGTGGCGCGGGTCACGACGAAGGGTCGCTCATTGGGACGAAGCTTGAGCAGTCCGTCGTAGGTGGCGCGTTCGTTTTCCATTCCCAGGATGTTGTGGATCTCGGCGTGAGTCGTAGTGCGGGAAGTGAATCCCGGCTCGTCGATGTGGTGAATGTTGTCGAGCGGCATGGTGAAGGCGGGACCGTTAAAGACGGCGGGCTCGTTCATGTCGTTCCAGAAACCGGCGACGCCGTCATCTACGAATTGCTTGTAGAGGTTGCCCCACCATTCGCGGGTTTGTGCCCGGGTGAAGTCGGGGAAGACCGCGGGCCCGGGCCACACGACACCAACATACTCGCTGCCGTCTGCCTTCTTTATGAAGTGATCGCCGGCGTGGCCTGTGTCGTATGGCATGTAGCCTTGGTTGGCGACGTGGGCGATGTGCAGGTCGGTAATCACGACGAGTTTGAAGTTCTGCTTCCTAAGATCCGATACCAATCCCGGGAATCCAGGGAACGTAACGGGATCGACGGTAAAGGGCCGATTGCGGAACTGGTAGTCGATGTCGAGGTAGAGCACGTCGGAGGGAATCTTGTCGGCGCGCAGGCGGTTTGCGACCTTTCGCAATTCGGACTCCGGCGCGTAGCTGTAACGGGATTGCTGAAAGCCGAGCGACCAGAGCGGAGGCAAGGGCGGCGTGCCGGTGAGGAAGATGTACCCCTCAACGACTTGCTTCGGAGTGGGGCCATAGATCAGGTAGTAGTTGAGCGGACCGCCTTCGGCACCGAAGGAGTAGGAGTCGCGCGAACGCTTGCCAAAGTCGAACCATGTGCGCCAGGTGTTGTCGAGGAAGAGGCCGTAGCTGCGCCCGCCACTGATCGAGAGGAAAAAAGGAATGCTTTTGTAGATGGGATCGAGCGACTCTTCGATGCCGTGGTCGGTGTTCCAGAGCGTGTAGGCCTGGTTGCGGCGGTCGAAGGAGCCGGTCTTGTCGCCGAGTCCGAAGAAGCGGTCGTCGAGGGGCATTTCCTTGGAGACGGTGAAACCGCCGAGGCTGAAATCCGTTGGGCGGCCGAGAGCGTCGGCACAGATGACGTTGCCGGCGAGATCGCGGACGACGAGGCGAAGCGGATTGCGCTCGACTCGCACATCGAGAGACTTGGTGCGGAAGCCAACCGAACTCGCGTCTTGCGTGGGCTGGACATCGACGGATTTCTCGCGCGAGGCAGGGAGCACGGTCCAGGACGCGTCTTCCGGAAGTGTGTTGCCGGGAGCGATGCGGACGCGGATGATGTCGTCGCGCAAGGCGGTGATGCGCAGAGTGGCAGAGCCAGACTGGATCGCAATGCCGTTAGGGAGTGGCTCGGAACTGGTCACGGACTCCAATACGACGGGCGCCGGAAGAGTCCGCGTCGCAGTCTGCGCCATGGCAGTGGTCGAGCTGGCGACGGCAATCAGAACGAAAACGAAGAGGCGTGCACGATGAATAGATGGGCTGGCCATAGGGACCTTTCGATGCCCGAACATCATACCAACGCGGGGACGAGTTGTTGCGATTTATGGCAGACTCACGGCCGATGCGCGCCGCATTGACGGTGGACTTCATTTGCCTTGTCACATGGAGTGGTGAGTGAACAGCTTGCGCGTGTGACGGAATTGGACTCACAATCGTGCCACGATGGCATTACTGATATCGCGTCTCTTGCCAATTTGCCTTTTTCTTTCCCTCACGGTGAATGCTCAAGCACCCGGCACCGCAAATGGTGGTTATCCCCCTACGTTGTGGGTCCCGTGCGAGGCGCTACAACGGGCTCGAGGGGTAATAGTAGGGCCTGTGCTGGTCGCCAAGAAGAGTGGACGCGCGGCGAAAGTGCGAGTTGAATCGACGCCTGGTGTCGCTGATTGTTCTAACTTGACTACACTCTTGATAGCCAACGAGGTAGGGGACAAGTTTTCCCGGATCCATCCTCAGTTGTCGCAGCCGTCCAACGGCAACGGCATGCACCTGGTCGACTGGTCTCCTGATGGGCGATTACTTCTGGCTGAGTTCTGGCAGTGGGAGCAGGCGCCAAATGATGTCGGCGTTGACAAGAGAATCCTGCTGTTTGCTGCGAACAGGTGGCCGCAGTCGGAAATCGCTACCGGTCAATTCATGGCCGACCAGGAGGGGAGAAACTGCCAGATAGAGTTCGAATTGTTTGGGTTTACGCCCGACGGCAAGGTGGCGATGCGAACCGACATCACTACTTACTACGATGTCGATGAAAAGCCTGATGACGTCCCGCCCGCGAAGCGGTGTGTCGAGAAGCATGAGACCTGGGCGGTTGATCCTCAAACCCGGAAGCGTGAGCTGTTACCCGCCGATTTCCACGCCCAACGGTACAGCACCACCGTGACAAAAGCGCCCGTAGCGAGGCGGTAGGTCTCGTCACACCAAAGAATTACCGTGGCTGAACTTCTAGTGGTGCCGAGAGATCAACGGTGGTTTGAGCTGCGGCCGCGACCCTGACTTGGTGGCCTTTGGGCAGGTAGTGGGCGATGACGCCGGGCTTGGACCAGTCGAGGTCCCACCCGTCCTCAATAGCAACGATGGTGTATTGGCCGGGAATGACGTTGGGGAGGCTGAAGGTGCCATCGCTGTCGCTTTGATCGCGGCGGAATAGTTCGTCCTTTGCTTCGGGATCGCTTGGAACCAGCACGATCATTGCGCCAGCGATGCCCTTTCCATCACGCTTGGCCAAGCCACGAACGGTGCCTGTACCGGCGACGAGGGTAACCGTGCCTTCGATGGTCAAACCTGCCGCAACTTCCAGCGTGTGACCGCGCCTCGTGCTGCCATTGGTGGCGATCTGGGTCACAGCGTAATTCATGTTGGGAGTGGCGGCGATCAGGTCGTACTTGCCCGGAGGGACGTGAACAAAGGTAGATTCTCCTTTGGCGTCCACCTGGGAAGCGACGGCGACTCTACGTGATTCGGTTCGTAATGCCATCGCGAGTTGCTGGGGCACTTGCCGCTCTCCGACGACTTGAACCTGAAATTTCAGGCTGCTGACTGGCTCACCGGAAGCTGGGTCGAGTTGCTGGCCGTTCTGGGTAATGTCAACTTCGGAAATGCCACCCATTGGCTCGCCACTATTTTCCCGCATGAACACCGTGTACTTGCCGGGGGGAATTCCGGTGAGCTCGATGGTGCCGTCGCCCAGCGGCATGAAGTTGGAGGTGCGCTGTTCGTCGGAGGGGTCAGTGTACGCGCCCATCAACATCCCGGTGACGTTCTCCATCGAGTCAAAAGATTTCTTAAGGAGCGTCGGCATGTTAAACCCGTGCTCAGGGGAACCGGGCGTGCCTACCACGATGCGAAGTGACGGAACGGGAGTGAGGTGCATATCGGCGGAGATGCGCTCGCCGCCGCGCAAGGGAATGGGCGTGGCGTCGTCAGAGTCGGTGGTGTCAGGGTAGTAAGTCGTGGCGTAAGTTACGTCGAAGGAGTGCGACGGCACAGGCGGTTCTGCGCCGCCTTCTCCGACACGCTGGGAGTGCGGGTGGACGGCATACCAAGGCCTGGCGTTGACAGAAATGAAGTATGTGCCGGCGGGCAGGTTGGCGAATTCGTAGAGGCCGCGATCGTCGGAGCGCGAATTTGCCATTCTGCGGACCCGACTGACACCGGTGGTCTGGTCCTGGACATAGAGAGAAACCTGGGCCCGGCGAACGGGGTCGCCAACTTCGTCGAGGATTTTGCCGGTTAGTACCGCCTGCGGTGTGAGCCGGAAAACGAGGTGCTCGGAGTCGGTGTTACCTCCGGCGACGATTGCGGTGGAGTAGCGCTCGTGCTGGTTGTACGAAGACTCGATGAATCCACGGCGAGCTGCGGACAGGGAATACTTACCCGCAGGCAGACCCTTGAAATCGAATGTGCCATCGGCGCCGGTGATCAGCGAAAGAGTCTGGGTTTGAGCCTGGACTGGCGCTATGGTGACCCGCGCTTGCGATAACGGGGCGCCGGATGCGGAACTGACCACCTTGCCGGCGATGCGGTATCCGCCCGTGCCTGGTTGTGCGTGAGCAGGTCGGCACAGAACTATGCAGGCGCAGCAGAGCATCGTAGCGAGAGTGAGTCGATGGGTGAGAGAATGCCGACTGTACATAATCATTCGCTTTCAATTACTGCTACTCGTACTTGCGTCTTCTGGCCGGGCGAGACATGCACCACCTTGCCCTTGGATTCGTAGGCGCGCATCGCCGCAGGATTGCGATACTCGAACTCTTGCCGGGTGTCGAAGGCGAGAACGAGATAATCGCCGGGAGCGAGTCTATCCACAAAGAATTGTCCATTGCCGAACCCATGGGGCTCTTTGGGCTGAACGCCTGGGTTGTCCGCTGGAATGCAGTAGATCGACACCCTGCCGGGTTGAAACATTGCGGCCTGGGCGGAGCCAATGCTGGAGGCACTCGGCGGTGTTGCGCTGGCCGCTTGTTTCGTCGAGGGCTCCACGGCGACTTCAATATCGCCGGTGTCATAGCGCAGGGTGATTTCGATGGGGGGTACGCTGGCGCCGTAAGGCACGATGAGCGGCAGACGAAGTAGATCGCGGCTGCCGGAGGTCATGTACGCAGCGTAGCCGTCGCTGTTCTGGATTTGAACCCAGTAGCGGCCGGGCAAGACGCCCGTGAGGACTGGAGGATCGCCCTGTGCCTGAAAAAAGCCTCCCGCACCGCGCTGGCTGCTGACATCCTCCGCCGACATTAACATGACGTATGCGGCCGGTTGGTTCTGGGAGCCCAAGGTCCGGGGCAGACGCTCAGCGTCAGTGCCAGTCATGTCCTGATGGATGTTCACTTCGATATTTGTATTCGGCGATACCGCGAGAACCGGACCGTTGACTGCCCGATTGGCGACGGTGATGTTTACCATGCCAGTTGCCGCAGCCGGCCCATAACCCGACGCCTCGATAGTGTAACCGCCGTTCGGCAGTGAACCGGTGATGGCACCTTGCGTCGGGTCATAGCCCAATTCGAAGCCGGGGCCGCGATGGCCCTGCGCATAAACGGAAACCTGCAGGCCCGTTGGGATGGTTGGATCAAGACCGGTAACCGGAATCTTGACTTCGAAGTATCGCTGACTTTCAAGAGCGATGTTGGCGGTAAACGTTTCGCCGGCGCGGACCTGAATGGAGTCGGCAGTGGAGAAATCACTCGCTGCGGCAAAGTATCGCGGGGGGAACACGAAGAAAGGACCGTTGGGGACGGCAGTCAGCGGGTCCTGGTCCTGGGACTCGAGCGTGAACACCTTGTAAGCACCTGCGCGCAGGCCGGCGAAACGGAACTCGCCATCGGAGCGGGTCTCGGTCGCTGTCAGTTGCATCCACTGCGCGAAGCCGTTGCGAACTTCGCGGCGATAGAGATCCACTTGCACGCGGTCGGCGGTTTCGGCGTTGGGAAACTTCACCCGGCCCACGATCAGGGCCTCGGGAACTAACGATAGTGTGACTTTTCTCTGGCCGGACGCAATGACTTCACCGCCCCGCTGCGTAGAGTCGAAGAGGAAGCCGGGCTTTTTCGCCATTAGCATTGGCGTGTTGTAGGAGTTTGACTGCCCGGGTATGGGTGTGGGCGCCGCGCCCATCAGTTCAAAGTGGCCGTGATCGTCGGTGAACGTGGCGAAGCGTCCGTCGTTGGAATACACGAGCGCACGGTCAATAGGCTCATGAGTGACGCTGTTGAGCACCGTGCCGCTGAGGTTGCCGCTGGAGGTCTCGTCGTTCGGGCGAACCTGCGAGGGGGATTGAGTCACGCCGAGCAGAGCGACGACGGCGATCGCAAGCCACGGATGTGAGGTGCGGTGACGCACTTTCAGCGTACGGGTCAGTCGCAACGCAGTTCACCTATCAAGACATAGAGTAAAAAGGCAAGTCCATGATGGTCGTGCGCTCGCAAAAATACAATGACTTCGGAACCTAGGATTGAATGCAATGTCAGGAAGTTCGCACAACACCGTCGAAGCGGACTCACCGCCAAATACTGACCCGAGGTTGCGTGGAGCGGGAAAGGGGTTCCCTTCGTTGTTAAATGACTAACAGTCATATATTTTATTCACTGGTCATCTACGGGGAATGCGGGTACATTTCACTTACGCCTCCCCTTAGTCTCAACCATTTCAACACAAAGCTGCCAAACAAAATGGATGCAAAGAATTTCATTCTCCTAGCAACCGCGATGGCTTTCGGGCTTGCGTCCATGGTTACAAGCCCGGTATCCTCCTCCGCACAGTCCGCCGTTGTGCAGTGGGATGGTAATCGAGCCCCTCGCGACTGTTAGCGAGAGGGGCTCGTAACGAAGCGCCAAATCTTGCAACTGTCACGCGCGCGGTACGCGGCATAGCTGATCGCCTTCTGCTTGTTCGCCAGCGTTCGTTCTACCGGCGGCCGCCGCAAGCTTCCGCCCAGCCGGCCACAGTGACAACTTATTGGAATTTGCCTACCGGATCGACCGGCAGAGCCGAGAACTGACCTTATTGCACTTCGCCTCCAGGCTGGTACAGTTGAAACAAGTTTTCGTCAGCTACAGTCATGCCGACGCGAAATGGCGAGAATTGCTCCAAACCTATCTGGCCGCGCTCAACAGCGACGTCGTGATCTGGGACGACACGAAGATTCAGCCTGGAGCCGAATGGCATCGTGAGATCGAGAACTCGCTGCGAACGGCGCGGGCAGCGGTCTTCCTGGTCGCGCAGAATTTCCTGGCGTCGAAGTTTATCCAGGCGCAGGAAATTCCTCCCATGCTGGACGAGGCACAGAAGAATGCGGACGTGAAGATTCTCTGGATCGCCGTTGGGTCAAGTACGGTAATTGATTCGGTACTGGGGAAATACCAGGGATTGAACGATCCAAGGCGACCGATGGAACTGTTGACGAAGGCAAAGCGGAGCCAGGCGTTGCTCGAAATCTAAGAGAAGATCAAGCAGCAAATCTCCTAATATAGCTGCCTCTCTGATGCGCAGAGGCTTCAGTGCGCCCCATGTGGTTGACGCGCGGCGTCATTGCCCACGACTAAAGTGGTATCAGCGATAGCATATTCTTCTGAATTATTTGGGCGCACCACGAGCTTTCTGTGACAAACTTTGGTGTAAACATGCCTGCTTGAGAGTACTCGGCATAGGCGCCGCTATGGCTCGGCCATAGTGGGAAGTGGGATGCGGCTTGTGATCCCCAAGTTTAGCTTGCGGTACTGATTTCTTGCTCCACCTCCGCTAGAAGCAATTCCTTGGACGACTGTGTTCCTAGCTGTCATGAGCGGTGTGAAAGACTCTGGCCTTATGGCGTTCCCTGATATTTTCGGATCGCAGCCGACTCGCGATTCCAGCCCGCCGCGATTAGCGCACGACGAAGTGGAGAACCTCGTCGCCGGCATCGAAGGCATATCGATGGGGGCGGTTTTCGCCTTGCGCAAAGCACCGGATGGCGCGTTCGCTTTTCCCTATGCTGGCCCGGTCGTCGAAAAGGTCTACAACCTGTCGCGCAACGACCTCGCCCGGGATGCCTCACCGGTAATTCATTCCGTTCATGCGAACGACCTGAAGTGGGTGTTGGCATCCCTGGAGCAGTCAGAACGAGCGCTCGCCGAATGGAGCTGCGAATTCCGGGTCGATACGCCGCACAAAGGCCAGATGTGGCTGGAGGTTCGCGCCATTCCCCGCCGCGAAGCAGACGGTAGCGTGGTCTGGTTTGGGTATGCGGACGGCGCCAGTCGCGGCCGCCAAGCGGAGATGGAGTCGAAGCGCTCGCGCGAGTTGCTGGAAGCTTTTGTCGACATGGCGCCGGTTGGGATCGCCATGTTCGATCGCCACCTGCGCTGTGTCCGCAGTAGCCGCCGGTGGCGCGAGGTGCTGGCCAACACGGAGGCCGAACTGAACGGGCGCCACCATTACGAAGACTTGCAAGACATGTCCGCCAAATGGATCGATGCACACCGGCGTGGCCTGACCGGGGAGACGGTCAAAGGCGAAGACGAGTGCTTGCGGCCCGACGGCAAACTCGCCCTGCACCGCTGGGAAGTTCATCCGTGGGGAGACGTCGGAAAGGACTCCGGCGGCATCATCATCGTGTTCGAGGACGTGACGGAGACCCGCGCCATGGAGGCCGAACTGCGTCATGCCCACAAGATGGAGGCGCTGGGACAACTCGCCGGCGGCGTGGCTCATGACTTCAACAACCTGCTGCAGATCATCCAGGGCTATACCCAATTGTTGCAGGACCAGGTTGAAGGCGACGAAGCGGCCACGAAGTTCACGGGTGAAGTGTTGCAGGCGGCCCGCCGTGCATCAAGCCTTACCAGGCAATTGCTGGCCTTCAGCCGACGGCAAGTATTCACACCGGCCGTGGTCGACTTGAATGACGTTGTCCATAGCACGTCGAAAATGCTCCGCCGGCTGCTAGGCGAAGATATCGATTTCCACCTCGATCTGGAAGAACCGCTGTGGCGGGTGGAGGCCGATAGCGATCAGCTTTCACAGGTGCTCATCAACCTGTGCGTGAACGCACGCGACGCGATGCCCTACGGCGGCAGCTTGACCGTAGCCACCCGCAATCAATCGGACGCGGAGATGGGCCACGACACGAGCGCGAGACTACCGCCGGGCGATTATGCGGTGCTAACGGTGCGGGACACCGGCACGGGTATGAGTGTCGGTGTCCTGGAGCACATCTTCGAACCGTTCTTCACAACAAAGGAAGCCGGCAAGGGCACTGGCCTCGGACTTTCGACGGTGTACGGCATTGTGCGCCAGAGTAACGGATACATTTGGGCGGACTCGACGCGCGGGCAGGGAACGCGGTTTACTGTGTACCTGCCGCGGAAGGACTACCAGCCTCTGCCTGCAACAGCCACAGACGTTGCAGACTCAGCGAAAAGGTTTAGCAGTCACACGGTGCTGGTGGTGGAAGACGATCCGGATGTCCGTGCCGCGGTGGCCGAGTACTTGCCTGCCATGGGGTACGTTGTCCTCGCTGCCGATCCGGCGCAGGCCCTGGAGGTCGCGGAGCAGTACGAGCATGGTATCGACCTGCTGCTCATCGATGTGGTGATGCCGGGAACCAGCGGCCCAGTGCTGGCGGCAAAGTTGCGCGCGCTGCGACCTGGGCTGCAAACCGTTTTCATGTCCGGGTACATCGATGACGCCGTGACGCGTCACGGAGTACTTGAGTCGGGCGAACCATTTCTTCAAAAGCCGTTCACTTTGTCGGAACTGGCGGAGGCCATCCGGGAGGCCCTGGGGCGGGCGTAGGCGCTTCACCGGTTACTTCACATAAGCGCGCACGATGGCCAGCAGGTTATCGGTGACCTCGCCGGAGCCGTGGCAACGGCCCGGTTAGCGTCGGACTGCTGCTGCGCCGGGAAACCCTACGGGCATGTCTGTCACTGTTAGAATGAGCTGGTGATCCTCCCGTTCGTCCGCGAAGTGTTTGCGGACGTGGAAAAGTCTGCCGCGTTGCAGCGTGCCATAGCCCGGGTGAAGGGCGGCGCGGGGCGGATGCGTGTCTCCGGACTGACTCCCACGGGCAAAGCCCTCTTCTATTCCCTCCTACAACGAGGTACAGGCCGGCCTCTGGTCGTCATACTTGGCGACAACCGGACGGTCGATGAATTGTTGCCCGTGATTCGCTCGCTGGCGGAATTGACTGGCGCGGTTCCTGCGGACTCGGTCATCGGCCTGCCCGCGTACGACGTGCTGCCGTTCGAGAACCAATCGCCGCACCCAGAGATTCAGGAAGCGCGCGCGACCGCGTTGTGGAAGATTGCAACCGGCGCGGCCCAAGTCGTTCTCACGACGTTGATGGCTGCCTGCATGCGACTGCGCGATGCGTCGTTTTATGCGGACCTGGCGCGTGTGATACGCCGTGGGGAGATGATCGATCCCGAGCAACTGGTCGACCACCTGCGACTCTCCGGATACAACCAGGTCGATGTGGTCGAGATGCCGGGCGAGTTTGCGCACCGCGGCGGATTGATCGACGTGTATCCGCCCGAGTCAGACCGGCCGGTGCGCATCGAGCTGTTCGGAGACGAAATTGAATCGCTGCGAACGTTCGACCCTTCGACACAGCGGTCGGCGGCTTCGACAGACGATGCGGTATTGCTGCCACTTACCGAGACGCCGGTTGACGAATACACGCTCGCGGCCGTCAATGCGCGGCTTAGCGGACATCGAGTGACGGGCACCGAAGCGGCAGTCGAAGAGGCGGTACGGTCAACGGGGGTCAGCGTATTTCCGGGATGGGAGCTCTATGCTCCGCTTGCAGGCGCCGAGCAAACGCTGTTCGAACTGTTGCCGGGCGCGAGCGTTGTGCTGGATGAGCTAGACGCTCTTAACGAAGCCCATGATGCCTGGTGGACGAAATTGACCGAAGTCCATGAACGCAGCCTGGTTGGCAACCTGGCGCGGCCGGAAGACCTGTATCTCAGTCCGGAACAGTGGTCGGAAGCGCTGGAACGGTTGCCAGTACTGTGTGTTGAGCAACTGGGTATCGAAGATGCAAGCGAAGGCGAGCACATCGTGATGCAGACGCAGCCGACCATGCGATTTCATGGATCGGTGGCCGCCATGACGGAGGAAGTTGGCAAGCTCGCCCGTGAAGGCAAGCGCGTGATGTTCGCGGTTGCCAGCACGGGCGAGGTTGAGCGGCTGGCCGACGTCTTCAATGAGTACAACCTGTCGTTCCGTATTGGCAGCCGAACGCCGAAACCGGGCATGGAAGTTTTCGTGGACGAGTCCACCTACTTCGCCGACGACGTGGCCGCCACCATCATTGTGAAGTCGTACGTGCCCGAAGGTGTTGCGGTGCCCGATGCGAACCTCATTCTGTTTGGTTCGCGCGACCTGTTTGACGAGCCGGAAGTGTCGTTGGGGCGTCCGCAGCGGCAGAAGTCGAAGGTTTCGGCGTTCCTGTCGGACTTCCGCGACCTCGCCGTCGGTGACTACGTGGTGCACGTGGAGCACGGAATCGGGCAATACCAGGGGCTGAAGGAGATTCCGCAGGAAGACGGTTCGGCTGCCGAGTTCATGGTGCTGGAGTACGCCGAGGGCGCGAGGCTGTATGTTCCGCTTACGCGGCTCGATCTGGTGCAGAAGTACCGCTCGTCGGAAGGCGTGAAGCCGGTGCTCAACCGCTTGGGCACCGCGCAGTGGCAGAAGACCAAGGCGCGGGTGAAGAAGGCCATGAAGGATATGGCCGACGAGCTGCTTAAGCTTTACGCGGTGAGGAGAAGCGCGCAAGGCCATCCGTTCGCGGCCGATACCGAGTGGCAGCGCGAGTTCGAAGATGCGTTTGAGTTCAGCGAGACCGAAGATCAGATGAACGCGATCGTCGATGTGAAGCGCGACATGGAGGCTGCGACCCCGATGGACCGTCTGCTGTGCGGCGACGTGGGCTACGGCAAGACCGAAGTCGCCATGCGCGCGGCGTTCAAGGCGCTCCAAGACGGGCGACAAGTTGCGGTGCTTGCTCCGACGACTGTGCTGGCGTTCCAGCATTTCAATACGTTCCGCAGTCGCTTCGCGGCGTTTCCGTTGAAGATCGAAATGTTCAGCCGCTTTCGCACACCGAAACAAATCAAGGAATCGCTGGTGAAGCTGGAAGCGGGCGAACTCGACATCGCGATCGGCACGCACCGGTTGCTCTCGAAGGACGTGAAGTTCAGCAACCTTGGGCTCGTCGTCGTCGATGAGGAGCAGCGATTTGGCGTTCGCCATAAAGAGCGGCTGAAGCAGCTTCGGAAAGAAGTGGACGTACTCACGATGTCGGCTACTCCGATTCCGCGAACGCTGCATATGTCGCTACTCGGGCTGCGAGACATGAGCGTCATTGAGACTCCGCCGAAAGATCGTATGGCGATCCAGACCGTGGTGGCCGCCTGGGACAAGACGCTCATTCGGTCGGCGATTGAGAAAGAGCTGGAACGCGGCGGGCAGGTGTACTTCGTGCACAACCGCGTGGAAAGCATCTACGAGATCTCCGAGAAGATTCGCGAGATGGTCCCGAAGGCCCGTATCCTCGTTGGCCATGGGCAAATGGCCGAGGCTGAACTGGAACGCGTGATGCTGGCCTTCATGCGGCATGAAGCCGACATCCTCATCGCGACCACCATCATCGAGAACGGGCTCGATATCCCACTCTGTAATACCATCCTCATTAATCGGGCCGACCGGCACGGACTGTCGGAGCTGTACCAGTTGCGCGGACGTGTTGGTCGTTCGGATCGCCGCGCTTATGCGTACCTGCTGATTCCTCCCGACCGAGACCTTACTGATCTGGCCCGAAGGAGGCTGGCCGCACTTAAGGAGTTCAGCGACCTCGGCGCGGGGTTCAAGATCGCGGCGCTCGATCTCGAACTGCGCGGCGCGGGCAACCTGCTGGGTGGTGAGCAGAGCGGACACATCGAGGCGGTCGGCTTCGAGCTCTACACCTCGATGCTGGAACGCACGGTGCGCGAGCTCAAGGGCGAGGTCGAACCCGATACTCCGGAGACTCAGCTCAACCTTGGGCTCAACATCCGGATTCCTGCCGAATACATCGCCGAGGAGAACCAGCGGCTTCGGATGTACAAGCGCGTGGCCGGAGTGGAGACCGAAGCTCAACTCAACGATGTGGCTGCGGAACTGGGCGACCGCTATGGCGCGCCTCCGCCGCCGGTGCGCAACCTGCTGGAATACGCCGAACTGAAGCTGCTCTCGCAGCGCATCGGGGTGGCGCAAATCGAGCGCCGACGCGATGCCGTCAGCATCCGGTTTACCGAGAAAGCTATGGTTGATCCGGAGAGGCTGGCGCGTTTCGTGCATGGGGAGCCGGGCAGCCAGTTCACCCCCGCGGGAATACTGAAGTTCTCGCTTAAGGATAAGCAGCCGGAGCTGGTGCTCAGCCGGCTGAAGGGGCTGCTGGAGCAGTTGGCCGGGGACGCAGTCGGGGTGGCGTAGGGCGGGTTGCGGCAGACCTGAGGCGCGAGAGTTTGTGAGTTACTTAACTACAACACAAAACTTAAAATTGTGATACGCGACCGTTTATAATCAATGGCTTAGGGGAAAATTGTTTGCATGTCATTGATAAATATGGCGTTTACACGTATCCATTTGACCCATAATGGGTTAGCTTAGAATTGGAGGGTCTTTGGGGGCCCAAGCTGTCATACAATACATACAAGTCATACGTTTATTGCCATACATTGCATACAAGTATGACATGCACAGATGTTCTTGTCATACATCCCATACAAACATGGCAAGGGTCCAACCGCGGCCGTGGGGCACACCGAGATATCAAAGAGCCAGGTGACTCCGCAACCTGAGGTGCGTAGTGGGCAGGCGACACTAACCCCTTGCCTTCACCACGGGTTTTATACAGGTCGGGGAAAGGCGGCAAAAGGACGTGGAACACACGGCATTGTGATAAGGGAAGACCGGTTGGGAATTTGTGGTCAGGGCTACTCCGGGTTGGCCGAAGTGCAGGGCGAACCCGGAGTACCGGCCGCAATCAGTTCATTCGCAGTGACGAAAAAAGCCCCACATTTGCCAAAAGAAGGCAAATATGGGCCACGGGATATGTGGGCCACCAGCGATCTACAAAAGAAACTGACCTTACTACTGCGCTCGTCTTTCTGAAGTGCTCTAGGTTCAGATATTGTTGGCTTACGAGGATTTCTGTACCAGTTCAGGAAATCTCGCGTAGATCGCCGCACGCAGCTGTTCAGCCAGGGCAGGATTTTCAGCACTTCGGTCGAGATTCCATATCTGCGCTTCGTTCAGGGGGCGAAGCGAGCCTTTCTGCGTGTCGAGGTCCAGGACGTACTGGTGCTGGGACCGCCCGTCGATAACGCCCACCATCCCGTGCTGCAAGGGTCTGAACACGCTGTTTCGCTCCAGATACTGGCAGAACGCCAGTCCTTCGCCATCTCCTTGGCCATCCCGGTTCAGCCACCCCACCAGCGATTGGCCTTTCATCGAATCCGGCTTCGGCACGCCGGCCAGCTCTAGGATGGTGGGCGCCAGCGCCGTCTGGTCGGCTGTAAGAGCAACCTTGCGGCCATCCTGCTGGCCAGGCGTTCGGACAATAAGCGGGACGTGGATAACTGGCCGTGTCAGGTACGGACTGTCATGCTGATAGACACCTCCCTCAAAACTCTCCCCATGATCGGCCGACACGATGACGGTTGTATCCCGCATTTTCCCGCTGTTTTCCAGTTCCGACATAAAGGCGCCAAAGGCGCGGTCGGCGGTTAAGATGAACTCGTCGTAGGCGAGACGACGCTGGTCCACCTGGCTCTGCTGGTCAGGTTCATAATGCGGATACCAGCGACGCCCGCCGTTGTCCTCTTCAAACTCAAAGGTTCGCAGTTGGCCTTCAGGCAGGAAACGTCCCCGATCCGCCGCATTGGGAAGATAGGGGTTGTGCGGGGTCATCACGTGGACCCAGAGGAAAAATCCATCGGGCAATTTGGCGAGTATTTCCCGCGCATGCTCGAAGCTTGCGACCGCTCGGAACCGGAGATAGAGATCGACGGGCATCCTGCCCAGCTGATTCAACGCACGCATGAGATCGTAGTATTCGTCGAGGCGGCTTCCAATCCCTGAATTCTGATGCAGCGGCCGGGTCGCATCCCACACATGCCGTAGCCCACCCTGCTGGAAGGTTGGCTCCGGCAGGAAATCAAACTCCCTCTCGAGGCTCTCCGCAAAAAAGTATGCATTCGGGTTCGAGAACACCGCGCCAGTGCCATAACCGGACGAACGCATCGCGTGCGAGAGGATCTTTCCGGCGTTCTCCGCGTGCACCTGGCCTTGCATCTGGTAAACACGGCTTTCCGAAGGATAGAGCCCAGTCAACATCGTCGCTATGCTTGGAGTCGTAAATGTACAGGCGGAATAGTAGTTGGTGAAGACGGTGCCCTTGCGAGCAAAGGCGTCGATGTTCGGCGTGGTCGGCAGCCTGTACCCATAAAGTGACATATCTTCGGCGCTCAAGGCGTCGAAGGTGATCAACAGGAAGTTGGATTTAGGCCGTTGTGATGCCAGCGCCGTCTTTACTATGGGTGACGTTCTACTCAGAGCGAACTCCGTGGCCACCAACGCAGCGGTTCCGGCGACGGTTGCAATTGCGGTGCGTCGCGTCATCTTTTCGCCCAGGAAGCCATCGAGGCTGGTCACCACTTCCCTGCGTGCGCGAGGAATGCAAAGGGCTACGAGAAAAGCCACGACATAGGCCGCCGGCAAGAACGTGGTAACAAACGCGCGGTGGTCAATCCAGTGGCCAATCCGTTGCTGGTAAATCCACCAGATCAGGTCTTTCAGGGCCAACCTGGAATCCATCAATACGACCAGAACCACGGCCACCTTTGTCGCCCAGTCGGCAATGCGTTCGCGCGATGACTCGAAATACCAGCAAAAGGGCGCAATGACGGCGGTGCAGAGGGTCCCCAAAGCGATACCAGCCAGCGCCGCGAAAATCATGCGCACGAACACTTCGAAAATGACCACCGGCTTGGTGAGATAGTACGACCAGCCCTGAGCCTTTCCCGGCGCCAGCCAGAGCGCGACAGCGAACACCAAGCCCACAATCCCGAGGGTAATCAGCCGGAACCAGAGTGACGTGATTGTGGAACGGAAGTCAGGCCCGCTAGACATCAGCTCTTCGGCGCAAGCGCCGCGACACGCTGGAGAAAAGCGCTCCCACTTGCTTTCTGAAGAAGGTGAAAGCGGCAGCGGCCGCTACCAACAGAGGAGTCAGGATCTGGGAAATCAGACCCGCCGCATTGGGGTCGATGTACGCGTAGGCCGGAGTTGCGATGAATAGGACGCACAGAGCACACACCACCAACGCGGTAGGAAGCTTGCGAGAGTACTTCATCAACTCCTCCGGATCCAAAACTGGCGCACAACCTGGCAAATTGTGTTGAGATTTTAGCACGGGTCCATTTCTCTGCAGACCGAAGCGGAACGCTAGCGACCCTGGGGATCCCGGGACCGAACAGATTGATGGTGTTATTGCGCGGACATGGTGAGCCGGATCGCATCGACCGACTCGACTGCAATCTCCGAGGGTTGTTGCGAGACCCAGTCCAAGGGCGAGGCCAACAGACGAATGCGCGTAATGGCCGGACGAGGGCCGATCCGCCAATGGCTTTCCTCGGCGTCGAAATATTGAACGAGGGCGGGCGGACTCCAGGGATAGAACCAGACTTCGCTGGAGACATTGGGCTGCAGTATGAAGCCCAGGAGGTCGTGGCTTCCATCCGCGCGCGTGATCTCGAGCTGCATGCGCTCTGGCTTGCGAAGCTTCCAGAGGACACCGTAGCGCACGGTCAGGCGCAGGCGAAGAAAGTCGGCGTCGCTGGGCCAATCGGGGGACCCGAGATCCACCACCGAACTGCGCTGCGGATCGGATAAGGTCGATGGGGGAATGCCTACCGCCTGTGGCTGCATCGTAATTCGAGTCGCCAGTGAGTCATCTCTCCGCAAGCTGTAGACCCCGGTCGAGAGCTGTTGCTCCGAGCGGTAATGCCGCATCAGCCAGAACCAAACTTGAGGAGTGCGCGTGAAGTTTGTTACGTCGTCCACGGGCAGACTCAGGCCAGCGTAGATCCAGCGGCTGAGATCCCTCCCAGAGATGCCGCGGAAATTCACGTCCGGAAGGTAAAGGCCAACGGAAGGCTTGGCCCGCTCGAGGCTGGCGATTTCTAGCTGCGACAGGTACGGGCCACTTGCGGTGTAAGCTTGCATCAGGCCTCCGGCTACATTGCGCCGGGAGGCGATCCCAAATATGGTCTGGTAAGGGAAAACGAATATGGGATCCGTTGGACCACTATGCTGGCCCAGGAAATCGGAAGCGGACTGAAGCATGTTGGTGAATTCGGGGGTAAAGCAGCCTCGATCGAATTCGCTGTAACCGCTGGGGCAGCTTGTTAAAGGTCGCCGCACGTCCATCAGCAGGTGAACCACGGTTGACGGCTGTAATGAGGCGCGCGCAAACAGCATCGAGCACGCTACCGTGAACAGCACTGCCAATGCCGAGGCGCGGAACGATTCAAACGAGAACAAGATTGCTCCCGCGAGAAAAGTCATGGCAAACTCAGCCCTCCCAATGTGGGGAGGATCGGAGCGCACCAGGCCGCTTTGCATCATCGCCAGCGCGAAGCTAAAAGCGCCCACCAGGAAGCCAATTCGTGCAGTCGTCGCAGGATTCCCTTTCCTCCGGGCCGCGCGTAATAGGAAGATGGCCGCACCAATCACCAGCGTCCCCAGCAAATGGACGGCGTCTGCTCGCATCATGCGAGCGGGGGTAGCCCACCGGTACGCGCTGACCATCTCAGCGGTATCTTTCCAAAACTGAAGATCGAAGGGCTTTACCATCACAGCGTTGATGGCGAGGACGAGAACCGCCGCACAAACGACGAATGCTGCGAGACCCCACATCAATCTCTTTAGCGCACTCGGCTCGTGGATCTCGAACGCAACGCCAGCGAGAGCAATCACCCACGCGGCAACCGCGAACGTTCCCGCATCGGCGGCCACCAAGAAGGCCACAGCGCAGAGCGCGGCCGTCGCGCTGCCGAAGAGGTAGCCTTTGCTCCGTCCCTCTGCGGCGGCATACCAGCCTCGCAGAAACAGCGCGAAAAGGAAGACTTCGAACGTAACCCGCAACGCTTGCGATGGCCACCAGAAAACACCGAGCAGCAGCAAGAGCAGAAAACGCTTCCATGGTGGCTGCTCGGGGATGAGCAGCCGCAGGGTCAGGTATCCAAAGAAGAAGGCGCACCACACGGGCACCGTGTCCCAGGTAGCGTACAGCGCTCCCATGGTGAAGCCCGTGGAACGTGCGGGCAGGCTGGAGAGCCACTGATAGATTGGACCGTGTGTGAAAATGACATCGCGACCAATCCAAATCCCGCGCGACGCCTTGAAGCTGGCGTCCAGATGCCAGTTGTCATCAATCCGGATGGGATCGCGAACCGGGACCAGCGTTTGCGGGGAAAGCCACGCGGCGGGCACGGTGACGACAATCAGCAGCAATACCGCAAGCGCGTCCCAGTATTGTCCGATCCGCCTCACCAGTGGTTGCGGAAGGGATGCGGAGGTCGGAGTGGCTCGCTTACCCACCAGCAAATCGAAGTTCTCCGTAAATCAAGGCCATTCTATCTCACAGGATACAGAAGGCTGTGATCGACCGACCGGTCGCTATTTCTCACCACACGCCACAGGCGAAAGCATCTGCAATTCTCGATCTGCAAATTCAGGGATTAGCTGCGTCCTTGTCACTTCGGATTTCACCCAGCGTAAGACGGATGGCTCTGGTCTGTGATCTCGGGCCTGTCTGTTTGCTTGGGCTTTGTTTAGCGTGCGAGTCGGAAACAATTCGAGACTCCGTGAGAATCTAGGCCTGCGAGATTGATTTCGTCTGGCTCAGTGCGTAATGCGCCGTGCGATATAGATTGTCGGAGCCTTGGCTGGGTCCCTGGCTTCGGAGACGGGGTCTGGATTATTGCCCCAAATTATGTCGGGAGCACGTACCGAAGTCACTTCGGACCATTGATAACGCCCTAGCTCGCGGCGATAGACCGGCCAATGCAAGAACGGGACTGACCGCCTCAAAATGACAAACTCCGGCCGAACTTTCGCATCGTCTTCTGCGCGGAAGGCTGCCACTCCGCCACGGATGGGGTTAGGCAAGTAGAACATCAGCGGCACATCCTCGTAGTTGATCAGGATTTCGTCGCTTGGTGATGCGTTCTGCTTGAGCCATTCGATCACGATACGGTTGGGATCGGGACGGTGGCCGAAAACTTCTGTACCCATTATCCGTAACTCAGGCCGGACAAATCTCGCGTGCACGAACCAGCGCGGTGGTGAAATGAGCAGGTGTAACGGTTTGCTCATCCAGGGGGTGACGATCAAAATGGCCGCACCCAACCACGCCAGCCCGGTCCGCGGGCCGCAGCTTTGCACCAGCACCCACGCGGCCAGCAGGCAGCCCAGCGGCGCCAGAATGATTACGTAGCGCAGGAACGAGACAGGCGCCGCCAACGGAACCCACAGCGTGAAAGCAAGTATGGTGACGGAGGCGATGGCCACCAGGCGTCGCTCAGCCGCAGCCAGCGATGGCCAGCGCCAAACCAGCAGGGCAATGGCCGCGAACACAATCATGAGTGGCGCGACGTATTCGTTTATGTCGAAAAGATTAGCCGAGAAGCGATCGCTCCATATACCGACCGGGGTCGCTTTTCGGCGCCATAGTTCAAAGTAGTAGAGGAAAGGGGCGATTGCCACGGCCAGCACGGTGCCAACTAGCGCAGGCCGCCAGAGATTATGGCGCTCTGCCACAAATGCGTCCACGAACAACACCAGCATGACCGGCCAAAATGTCCCGTAATCCACCTGGAACCAGCACCAAGCAGCCAAAACAAATGCGGCAGCACCCCAGCGTCCACCCCATTGCCAGCGAGCATACGCCATCAGCGTGATCATGAGGAACAGGCACGAGAGTGAGTAATACCGGCATTGGCGGGCGTGCAGGATCCAATAAGCATTGAAGACCAGGAACAGCGCAGCCAGCAACGCCATCAAAGGATTTCCGAAATTGGCCAAGACGAAACGGTATAAGAGCAAGACGGTTGCGATGCCCGCGAGCGCGAAGGGAAGCCGCGCCGCCAGAGTGGTGCTCCCCAGCGTTTTAAGGCTGATGGCGGTTACAACGAACTGACCCCAGGGTTGAAATCTCCAACTAGTATCCGCTTTGTAGTCACCGCGATGGATGTAGTACTGCACGGCTGCCTGGGGATCGGTCGTACGTTGAGCGATGCTGGCCGGCTCCTCCGTCTTAAAATAATCGATCGTGATTAAGTTCACTCCATCGTAGGCGAGGGGACGTCCGAACTGGAGCATGCGCTGGGACAGCACGGCGGTCGCAGCTTCGTCCTGCCAAAGGTATTTGTTGCTCAGTCCCCACAACAGCAGCACGGCCGCAATCACAGCGAGGAGCAGTGGCGCCGCCATACCAAGAATGTTTTTCTTAACCGGAATCTCCGTTTTCGCCCCCAGCAGTCCCACTAATATACCGATCGAGGGATTCCCGCGCACCATTTTTTGGGTGGGGCCGGTGAAGATCCAAAAACACTGGCAAGAATAAGCAATATTTATGGCTCACTGTGGCCTTTGAAACGAGCGACGGGGTATCATGTAAAAACTTTGGCCCCAAGATAATTTCGCCCTTAGAACGCTCCAAGTTTACAAGTCTGCAGGCGGAGAAATGAATCGCACGCGCAAATTGCTATTCGTGACGGTGTTCGCCATTCTACTGTGCTTCTTCCTCTTCGTCGCCCGCCGTCGGTTTATCGATGCGGACGAAGGCTATTATGTGTTGGCGTCACGACTCGTACTGCAGCACAAAGTGCCTTACCTGGATTTCTTTTACCAACAGGCTCCTCTGCTGCCTTACGCATATGGCCTCTGGATAAAGCTGTTCGGAGTCTCATGGTTCTCAGCGCGAAGCCTTTCTGCAACGCTGACTGCAATCCTCGGGCTGATCATTTACGAACACGTCTGTCAGGAGACACGGAGTAAGGTCGCCGGCCTGGCAGCGGTAGTTTTGTACGCCTCCAGCACCTTCGTCTTCGCCTGGTTTCCACTGGTGAAGACGCCTGCTCTGACGGCGCTATGTCTGTTCGGCGCTTACGTAGTTGTCGCTCGGGTGTTGCCTGCATCGTCGCCATGGCTGGTCGCAAGTGCCGGACTGCTATTTGGGCTGAGCGTGGACACTCGCTCGTACGTCGTTGGGTGCGCGCCACTTTTCCTCTGGTGGATATTTCGCGATTCCGATACCACCGACAGAATCGCTCGCATTCTCTGGTTCGTCGGCGGATTTACTGTCGGCATTGCGCCGTCTCTTTATCTTTTTGTCGAGTCCCCGGACCGGTTCCTGTTCAACAATTTGGGGTATCACGCAATACGCTCAAATGCGGGGCTGATAGGAGCTTGGAGTCAGAAAAAGCGCATAGTCCAAGTACTTCTATTTGGCGCGCGTAACAACGGCTTTCAGTTCAGCCTTTTGTCGGCAGTGTCCTTCGCAGCGATTCTTGCATTGCGGAAGCGTAGGGGTGCTGCGTTCCTGGCTTTCCTGATGGCGTTCGTTCTGGCGCTCATTTCCTTCCTTCCCACGCCTACGCTCGTTCAGTATTTCTCCTTGTGCATACCGTTCCTCATCGTGGCTGCCGTGTGCGCGAGCAGCGACTACATTGCTTCCTTGCGCACGACGTGGCCAAGGCAGCGGACCGCGGTTCTTGTCGGAGGGGCGCTGCTGGCTGCATTCGTTGTCTCATCGGTGCCAAGCTTTCGGAGGTATCTCATCACGGGCGATCAAGTGGACGGCCTGGCCGGTACCGAGGACGCTCATAACTGGACCCTGGATGAGGTCAGCGCGGTCTCCAAGGCGATCGACGAAGTTTCTGCGCCAAACGAAAAGATTGCCAGCATCTGGCCGGGCTACATCTTTGCATCCCAAACAGATCCTTGCCCGGGCTTTGAAAATGCCTTTGGCCGGATGATCTCGAGGAAGCTTACGGCGGAACAGATGGCGAAATATCACATCATTTCCGAATCCGATATGGAGGCTGATTTTGCAGCGCACACTCCGCGAATTGCTGTTTTGGGCAACCGCACGATCGGAGACCGGGATACCCGGGATATTTGCGATCACGCTCATGAGGTCTCCGAGTGTAAGAAGATACTGCATTCCGACGGTTACAAAGTCGTGCGGACGATCGGTGATGCCTCCATATTTGTCTGTTGCTCCAGTCCGTAACCGCTTTCAACGGGGCCGGAAGCGGATACGGTTAGCCCGGCCGAGCCATTTGTGAGGTAAAGAACTAAACGTCCGAAGCGAGGCGGAGCTACAGCCCCTTTCTGCTGCGGTCAGGACACGATCCAGTCCAAATCAGCCTTGACGAGGCACGCCACGGGAGCCGCCAGCGGAACCCACAGCGTGAAGGCAAGCATGGTGGCGCATGCGATGGCCACCCATCGTCTCTCCGTCGCAGGCAGGGTTCGCCATCGCCAGGCCAGCAATGCTATGGCCGCGAGCACAATCACGAACGGCACCACGTATTCGTTCATGTTGGACAGATTGACCCAGAGTCTGCGGCGCTGGGCCACGAATGCATCAACGAACAACACCAACATGACCGGCCGGGTGCCCTCGATAAGGTCGAAGGCTTTGTCAAGCGACACTCCACCTATGGCGGTGCGCGAGCACCGCTTGTTCACCAGCGCGATTCAAGACGAGAGCCACTGGAGAACTCGCGTTAATCACATTCCGGTGAAACCAGCCTCGTTCCACCACCCATCGATACGGCCCTGAACTGCGACCATGACTCTTCTATGCGAACCTCCCCTCGTGCGGGAGGCGAGAACGCCCAATCAAGATATCGGGGTCTTCGCGAAAGTACGCCTCGATGATCCGGATGCGGTCTGAGAGAGCATATTGGAACATCTTCCAACTAGCTTCGAGATACCAAAACACCGCCGCTATGACAGCAACAAAAATGGGGACCAAGAAGGCGTAACGACTTGTGCTGTTGAACGACAGCGCCAGTGATGCCGCAGCGCCGCTTCCGATCCAGCCCTTGATCGTCAGCGATCTTCGGTCAAAGTCCTCGTACTGGTTTTGCAGCAGTAAGTACTCATCTTTCAAGAAGGAGCGCTTTTCCTTTTCGTCAAGTTGCATGCTGACCGTCCTGTCGCTATCTCAGACGTCGCGACTCTGGCGCTGGTTGGGTCACTTGGACTCGTTGACGGATTATAGCCGCGCACCGATGCCCACGTTCAACCTTACCTCGGGCGACTCCGGACGCGTTGCGCTCAACCCAGTTCAACCTCCACCTTTACCACCGACGCCGGCGGAATGGCGATGAGCACACTCGATGCGGTGGTTTTCGCTGCGGCGACTTTCGGTACTACGGCGTTGGGTTGGGCTGTGGGGGCACCCAACAAAATTACTTAAGTCCGGCGTTTTCGGCGGCGAGGCGGGCGAGAGAGCTCCAGTCGAGGTCTTGCATGCCGCGGCCGATGGCTGAGACGGCGTTGTCGTGGACCACGCTGAGCAGCGGCATCGGAACTTCTGCGCTATCGGCGGCGGCTTGCACCAGGCGGATGTCTTTGAGTCCCAGGCGCAGCTTGAATCCGGCAGGTTCGTAGCGTTCGTCGGCAATGATGCCGCCGTAGGTCTTGTACACCGGCGCAGAGAAAAGAGTGTTGGTGAGGAAGTCGACGAACTCGTGCGGATCGATTCCATACTTGCGAGTGAGGGCGACAGCTTCGCCCATCGACTCGACCATCGAGGAGATGAGGAAATTGCCTGCGAGCTTCACGACGTTGGCCATCTCGGGCTTGGGACCGATGACGAAGGTGCGTTGGCCGATGGCGTCGAAGATGGGCTGACAGCGTTCGATGTCGGAGGGGTGTCCGGCGGCAGCGACAAACAGCTTGGCAGCGGCGGCGGCTTCGGGGCGTCCGAAGACCGGGGCTGAGACATAGTGCTGGCCACGCAGATGATGCTCGTGGGCAAGGTGTTGCGAGAGCGCCACGCTGATGGTGCTCATAGAAATGTGAACGGAGCCTTGCGGCAACGTGTTGGCGATGCCGCCTGCTCCGAAGACAGCTTCGGAAACCGCGTGGTCGTCGGACAGCATGGTGATGACGACGTCGGCGCTCTTGGCGGCATCGGAGACCGAGTGCGCGGCGGCGATGCCGTCGGCACGAAGGGCTTCGGCCTTCTCGTGGGTGCGATTCCAGACGGTGACGGTATGTCCCACGCGGTGGAGGTTGCGGGCCATGTGCGCGCCCATGTTGCCGAGTCCGAGGAAGGCGATGTTCATAGGATCAGTGTAGATGCTTCGGAACCGTTTCGAGTCTCAGGTATCGGGTACGAGTTTGAGTCCTGGCAAAACTCGGATTGATTTTCCGGGGCGGCGAGCCTACCATTCGCGGCGAGGGGTGAGCGCCATGATGCGGTGCGGCCCGATTCAGAAACATCTCCTAAAGGTTGTATTGGTTTGTCTCGCCGCCCGCGCGCTTGCGCAGTCGCCGCCGAAGTATGACCCTTCCACGGAAACCAAGATCAAAGGGGCGGTGCAAGAGTTGAAGTTTGTTCCTGCGGCTGGCGGAAAACCGGCGGCGATATTGACGGTAAAGAGCGGCTCTGACAACGTGGAAGTATTTTTGTGTCCCAAGAGCTTCTACGACGACATGGGGGCAAGCTTCAAAGTGGGAGATGAGGTCGAGGTGACCGGATCGAAGGTCAAGCAGGACGGAAACGACCTGATCCTGGCGCGCGAGGTGGCCAAGGGTAACGACGTGCTCACGTTGCGGTTCAAGGACGGAAAGCCGGCGTGGTAACAACCACGCGCGTAAGCCTGCAGGTGCTGGAGTAGCCGTCAAACTGGGACGATGGAATAGGCCATTCCTAATAATTGGGAAGGGCGATTTTGTCCGCCAGGTCTCGACCGAAGGTGAGGTCTGCGATCCACGGAATGCCCAGCAACTTCATGACTTGATTACGGAAGAATAGCGAGAACTTCGATTTCGGCGCGAAAGTTCCGGCGAAGCGGAGCGCTGCCTTCTGCTTCTTGAGCACAAACGGCCCGAAGAGCTGCTGGTATCGTGCGAATGCACTCGCGTAGTCGCCATTCGCACGGTAAAGTTCACCCGCCAGAATGTATGCGGCAACCATGGCCAGCGCCGAGCCCTGCCCGGCGAGCAGTGACACGCAAGAAGCCGCGTCGCCAACCAGAGTCACCCTTCCGCGGGTCCACAGCCCGTGCTGAGGAGGCATGCGGATCTGGCTAACCCGGTCAAAATAAAAATCTTCGCTGGCATCAAGGCGTTCCAAAATCTGCGGACACTCCCATCCGCTGTTGCCGAAGCGCTTTCGCAATAACGCCTTTTGCGCATCGACGTCTCCGGACTCGCCATGATCGCGACGCTCGTCGGCGAACGTGAACAGAAACATAGTGCGGTCATCCCGCAAGGTAAACCGGCCTACCTGCTGACCAACTTCGGTGTACATCAAATAGACGAGATCGTTGTGCGGCCGATAGCCCGCTGTCTCGAAGGCCGCCACTTTGTAGCCGAGGTAGTGCTCGAACTGGTCTTGCGGACCAAACGCGAGTTCGCGGATGGTGGAATGAAGCCCATCGGCTCCGACGACGAGATCGAATTCGCGAGTCACTCCGCTCGCAAACGTGACGCGAACACTCTGCTCCGTCTGCGTGAGGTGGGCTACACTATCGCCAAAAATCGTTTCGACGTGGCTTTCCGATTTCGCAAATATCGCGGCCGAAAGATCAGAGCGGGCGAGGCTAACGTAGTGCCCGCCCGTGGCGCGGGTAAACGCATCGGTGGAGAATCCAGATACCCGCTCGCCGCGTTCGTTTACCACGTGAACCTCGCGCATCTTGTAGCCTCGTCGGGTTATCTCAGGAAGGAGCCCCATGCGATCGGCGAGTTCATAGCCAGCTCCCCAGAAATCGATGATGTAGCCCCCAGACCGTAGGGCCGGGGCCTTTTCTACAATGGTAGGTTGGAAGCCGTAGTGCGCGAGCCAGTAGGCAAGCGTCGGACCCGCGATTCCGGCGCCCGAAATCAAGATTCTCATGCGATTTGGATGCCGGCGAGGCGGGATGGTTGCCTTGAGCCCGCAGAAAATATGGGCCACTCTGCGAGTTGAGGAGGGTATTAATCCCACCCTGTCCGCAAGAGCGGCGGACAAGGGTGGGAGTATTACGCGGTGCCGAGGCGGCGGAGCACGGTTTCGCGGAAGCCACGGCTGAGCGTGAGCTTGGTGCCGTCACGCAGCAAGATGGAGTAGTCGCCGTAGAGTGACGGCTTCAGCGTCTTGATGCGGTCCACATTGACCAGCGTGGAGCGATGCACGCGGAGGAACTGGCGCGCACCCAGACGGTTCTCCAGCGCAGTGATGGTCTCGCGCAGAATGTGGGTGACGTTGCCCACGTGCAGGCAGACGTAGTTGCCCGCGGATTCGGCCCAGTCGATTTCGTTGGGCTTGAGGCAGACGATTTCGCCGTCGGACTTCACCACGATGCGCTCGGGTGAGTGCTGGCGGTTGTCGAGTTCGCCCAACATTTCGAGCACACGCTTCTGGAACATGGCCTCCGAGGGTTGCTGCAACTGGCGGCGCGCATGGTCCAAAGCCTCGCCGAGGCGGTCCTTGCTCACGGGCTTCAGCAGATAGTCAAGGGCATGTATCTCGAAGGCGCGCATGGCATAACGGTCGTAGGCGGTGACGAAGACCGTGAGCGGCAGATGCCCCTGGTTCTGCAACGCTTCGACGACTCCGAAGCCGTCAACTTCCGGCATCTGGACGTCGAGGAAGACCAGGTCTGGCTTTTCGCGCTGGATGGCTGCAATGGCGGAGCGGCCGTCGCCGCATTCGGCCACAATTTGCAGGTCAGGCTCGGCTTGCAGCAGGCTGCGCAGGCGCCCGCGGGCGAGGGCTTCGTCGTCGCTAAGCAATACTCGAATCGACATGATCGGTCGTGACCTCCTCATTTCTAGTTCGATAGGGAACGCGAATCTTTACCGTGCATCCACCGCCGGGCGCGTCTCCGAGCACCATGGCGTGGTCTTCGTTGTAAAGCTGTTGCAGGCGGCTGCGGGTGTTGCGCAGGCCGACACCTTCGGGCGGCATCAGGCCTCCGCGAGTGAAGCCGAGACCGTCGTCGCGGATTTCCATCCAGACGTCGTCGCGATCGCGCCAGGTGGTGATGCGAACCAAGCCGGGGCCGCGGCGGGGTCCGATGCCGTGGCGAATGGCGTTTTCAACCAATGGCTGAAGAATCAGGTTCGGGACAAGCGTGTCGAGGGTGCGAGGATCGATTTCGGTTTCGACGCGAAGGCGATCATGGAAGCGCATCTGCTGGATGTCGATGTACTTCTGCAGGAACGTGAGCTCCTGATGCAGAGGAACTTCGTGGACGCCGACTCCGTCGAGCGACATGCGCAGCAGATCGGCAAGCTGGAGTGTCATGTGCTCGGCAGCTTCGCCGTCGTGGCGAGCGAGCGCGGCTATGGAGTTCAGGGTGTTGAACAGGAAGTGGGGCTCTAGCTGGATCTTCAGCACTTCGAGTTGAGCGTTGGCCAGTTGCGCTTCGAGCTGCGAGGAAAATACCTGGCGCTCCTGGTATTTGCCGTAGAAGGCGATGGCCTGGGTGATCAGCACGATATACCAGTAGCGCGGGACGTCCATGAAGGCGCGCGAGAGCACATGCGCGAAGTAGGGAACGGAGGGCTCTTTCGTCCAGGTAATCAGCGGGCTCAGCCTGGCGAGTGCGGCGGCAGCGGCAAAGGTGAGGACCACGCTGGCGACGATGTGGATTGGAAGAGACAATTTCCAACTGGCGCGGTCGAAGGTATAGCGCCGGGACAGCTCATAAACGATGGGGGTCAAGAGCGACCAGACGAAGGCAATGGAGACGTTCCAGGCGAGCAATTGCGCCCAACTGATGGGCTCCCCCATCGACGCAGTGTAAACGTGAGCGCCAGCAGACGTAAGGAATGCGAGCAGCGTCCATAGGACGAAGCCCACAACCCAAACGCGACTCCAGCGCTTCAATGACATGCGACCCAGTGGAACCCCGATTTCCCCAAGACAGACGAATGCCGGTCTTGCTGACATAGACGAAATCCACACGAAAATGTTTCCTCAAAGTGAAAAGATGATGCGGGTGCAAGTGGGTGTGTCCGAAAGCGGACACGAAGGTTGTCTCGTCTTGGCGCAGCTGCGACCGTGGCGGCGATTAACCCAGCGTGCGACAATGGCAGGTCGCGGCGGGATGTCCCATTCCATGCACGAGTTAGGCATTGCATCGTCGATTCTGGAGTGTGTGCAGAAGGAAGCACGGCGGCATCCGGGGGCCCGTATCTCGAAGGTGGGAGTGAAGATCGGCGAACTGGCGGGGGTGGATGTGGATGCGCTCCAGTTTGGGTTTGAGTGCATCGTGAAGGAAACTGAGTGGGAGACGCTGGCGCTGGAGGTGGAATGGATCCCGAGGGTGCAACGCTGCCCGAAATGCCAGAAGGAATTCCGCATGGAAGACTTCGATCCGCAGTGCCCGCAATGCGGGGAATTTGCGACGCAGTGTGTCAGCGGGGAAGAGTTGGACATCGCCTACATGGAAGTGGATGAATGAGCCGCGTTGAAGTCGAAAAGAAGGTCCTGAGCGAGAACCAGATACTTGCGGAGCAGTTGCGCGAGCGGTATCGCCAGAGTGGCGTCCTGTGCCTAAACCTGATCAGCGCACCGGGGTCGGGCAAGACGCTGTTACTGGAGAAGACGCTGGAGCGGTTCGACAAAGGCACGCGAGTGGCCGTGCTGACGGGTGACCTGCAGACAGAAAACGATGCGCAGCGGCTGGCGAAGTTCGGATTTCCGGTGAAGCAGATTGTGACCGGCGGTACCTGCCACCTGGACGCGAAGATGGTGGAACGGCACCTGGCTGACTGGAAGCTCGAAGGGCTCGACCTGCTGATCGTGGAGAATGTGGGGAACCTGGTGTGTCCTTCGAGCTACGATTTGGGCGAGGACGCGAAGATCGTTCTGTTGAGCACGACGGAAGGTGAAGACAAGCCGTTGAAGTACCCGTCGATCTTCTTTAAGTCGGAATTGATGGTACTGACCAAGATCGACCTGCTGCCGTATGTGCCGTTCAAGGCCGATGTGGCAAAGGAGAACGCGCGGCGGGTGCATCCGGGGATGGAGATTCTTGAAGTGTCGAGCACCACGGGCGAAGGATTGGACGCGTGGATGGAGTGGCTCGAAGCGCGGCAGCACAAGGCCAAGAGAGAGCCAAGCTCGTCTCGGTATAGCGATTGACCGACCACTACGTTCCGAGTTCCTGGCGTTCGGGCGCGGAGGAATTGAGAGCGGCCACTTTGCGGGCATAAACACTAATGCCCGGCATTGCGCTCAGTCCGTGGAGGAAGATGCTCAGGAACACCGTCAACGTCACGGCAGCTCGAATAGCAGGTTCACCCGGAAGATGAAGTTCCTGCTCCAGATACACCAACCCCAGGACAATCGACGCAAGCCCACGAGGGCCAAACCAGCCCATAAAGAGAACGGAGGGCAGACTGAGGCGTGTGCCAATGAGCGCAACTGCAACAGGCAACATCCGCACTACGGTCAGACTCAGGACAGCATAGACCCAACTGGCTGGGGTGAATTGTGACCAATCGCGCACCACGAGCATGCCGAACATGAAGAACACCGCAAGATTAAAAATCTGTCCCCACTCCTCCGCGAACTCGACGCTATGTTTTCCTGCCTCATTGAACGGCGACTGTATGGCCAGACCGGCTACGAACGACGCTATGAACATGCTGGCGTCAACCATGTCTGCGAGCAACAGGCAAAGCAGTGGCAAGGTGACGACGGCGATCTTCTGAAACGACTCGGCCAACCAACCACGGCGAACGGCGGTGCGCAGTAACCAGCCTCCGATCAGGCCGACCGCCAGTCCGACAACCACCCCTAGACCCAATTGCTCGCCAATGAACTGGGGCAAGCTGGCCGACGCGCCTTCGGTCTTTGCCGCCCCGAGAGCCATAAAGAACAGCAGGAACGGCACAGACAGTCCGTCGTTGAGCCCGGCTTCGACGTTAAGCCCCTCGCGGACGCGCATGGGGACGCGCGGGCTGGTCACGACAACCTGGCCTAACCCGGCGTCGGTCGGGGCAAGAATGGCGGACAGGATGCCCGCTTCCCAAATCGACAGGCCTGGAAACACGAGGCGCGCAGCAATGGCTCCCAGAAGTATGGTCAACAGCATTCCGGTGCTCAGCAAGCGGCCGGGAAGGGTTCCTACTTTCCGCAACACGGAGAGATCTGTCCGGCTGGCGTCGGTGAAAAGCAGTAGCACCAAACCTATCTCAGCAAGTCGGAGGAACACATTGGGAGTTACCCCGGCCGCAGCAACATGCATCCAGTGCGAAGACAGTACCATTCCCGCAGCGGTGAAAAAGATAGGGGCGGTGATCGGCGTCTGCGACGCCCGATTTGACAAGAGGGCATATCCAAAGAGAAGTAGGACGAAGATAGCAGCCGTATTCATTTTGATCCGTGCTCGCACCCTTAAGGCTGTGGTTTTTCTGTGATGGGAATCGCCGAGGCTTCAAGGGGCCGCCATTGATGGATGCGGCTTACGACGACAAAGAAGTAGCCTGTGGACAAGCCGCACATAATGACGCCAGTCAAGGCCTCAAGCGGTGTGAGCAGCCGCCACGGCTGCGCCAGCACCACATCGCCGTAACCAAGGCTGGTGTAAGTGACGCCGGAAAAGTAGAACGCCGTTTCGGCATTGGGCAGGCAGCCGCGCCATAGATAGAACCATCCCCAGATCGAAATTTCCGTCAGATGGAGAAGGAGCAGCCACCAGATAATGCGGAGCAGTCTGCGGATGACCGGCCAAAGGTTGTTTGGCGGCAGGGAATACAAACTAGTCAAGTGCCGGAGCAGTAGGGCGATGCCCGCAGTGTGCACGACAACCGTGAGGGCCGCTAGTATGCACGCGCTGAAGATTATCGAGGTCATTTGCTATGGGCTTCGTTGGTGCGTGAATCTTGAACTGGATTTCCACCCAGTTATTCCGGAGTCTAGGCCGTGCCGTTGACATCTTCAATCTGAACTGGAAGACGGTACACCGTTGATAACGTGGCGAACGCGGCACAGCCGTTCCAGCGTGGGCGGCTCGCTGTTGCCGTCTGCGGCTCTGCACGGCACGAGAGGCTTGAGAACAGTGCTGCCATGGCCTACCATGAGCCACAAGCCATTATGCTGACTCGTTCGCTCAATTGCCGGAGCCAAAGCTCCGTGATGCGCCCCAATCCGTCGTATCTTGCGCCGTTGCTGAAGCTGGCGGCACTCGTCTTCCTCATACAACTAATTGCGCTTCCCTCGCTTACGCAGAGCGACGAAGAGAGTGTGTCTGCGCAACAGCACCAGGGCTACCCAGTCATTGTCGATGGATACGAGGTGTTTCGCGTGCGCCAGAACCTGGGCGCGGCGACGGCGGAACAGCGGGCGGAGCGGATTTCGGCGGCTCTGGAAGACCTGGCGAAGGCGCAGGATTTCAGTCCGGAGAACATCACAGCCAATGAAGAAGGCGGAGTCGCGACCGTGCGTTACGGCGACCAGTTGATCGTCACGATCAATGACGCCGAGGCGAAAGCGACGGGCCTGCCACGCAAGGCTCTGGCGATCCAGTACGTAAAACTCCTGCAGGAAAGACTGGCGATTGCTCGTGAACAACACACGCCCCGCTACCTCTGGAGGGCGGCTGCCTACGCGGCTGCAACGGTGCTGGTCTACCTGTTGCTGGCCTGGCTGGTCGTCGTGGTGACACGAGGGGTCATCAGGCTACTGGAGACCTCGGCAAAATCGCGGATGAAGGGCATCAAGATCCAGCAGTCGGAGATTCTACGCGGAGAGCGTCTGGCAAAACTGCTGGTGTCGGTAGTGAGAACGGTGCGGAACCTGGTACTCGCAGTTCTAACCTATCTCACGCTGGCGAAGGTGTTCAGTTTCTTCCCGTGGACACGGGAACACGGGGAACTGTTACTGGGATATATCACGGGGCCGCTGGTGGCGATGGGTACGGCATTCTTGAACTATCTGCCCAAAGCGTCCTACATCCTGGTCATCTTCGTAGTGATCCACTTCGTCCAGCGGTTCGCGCACGGTATCGCGGTTGAGGTGGAACGCGGGCGCATCCGTCTTCCTAACTTCTATCCGGAGTGGGCACAGCCGACGTACAAGATCGTGCGAGTGCTGATCTATGCGTTCGCGGCGGTGATGATTTATCCCTACCTGCCGGGAGAGTCGTCGCCCGCATTCAAGGGAATCACCGTATTCCTCGGCGTGCTGTTCTCGTTAGGCTCGACCTCGGCGGTGGCCAACTTCGTAGCGGGCGTGATTTTGATTTATACGCGCGGATTCCGCGTGGGCGACTGGGTGACGATCAGCGAAAACACCGGCGAAGTGGTGCAGACGTCGATGCTGGCGACGCATCTCCGCACCATTCGTAACGAGGAGATTACGATTCCGAATTCGGTGGTGCTGGGCAGCCACGTGACTAACTTCAGTTTGCAGGCGAACGCGCAGGGTGTTGTGCTGCATACCTCAGTGACGATTGGATATGACGCGCCGTGGCGCACGATTCACAAACTGCTGATCGACGCAGCGCTGAAGACGAAGTACATCCTGCACGACCCGGCGCCGTTCGTGTTGCAGGCCGATTTGCAGGACTCGTATGTGAAGTACGAGATCAACGCTTACACGGACCGTCCGCTGCTGATGCCGTACACCTATTCGGACCTGCACGCGAACATTCAGGACAGCTTCTATGAGGCCGGGGTGGAGATTATGTCGCCGATCTTCCATGCGCTGCGCGACGGCAACCGCACGGCGATACCGGATGACTACCTGCCGAAGGGCTATCATGCCAAGGGATTTCGCGTGAAAAGCACAGACGCTGATTCCGAGGGTAAGGGCCATTCTTGACATAGGACGGGCAAGTCACTAGCGTTTGGAGAAGAGGAGCCGTTCTGACTAGCAATTCCCAGCCGGTCGTGCCCGCCCGATACAAACCCGTTCTTTATTTATTGCTGGTGATCGCGCTCATGCCATTGGCATGGGCGGAGAAAATTAGCGACATCCAGCCGCAGGGCTACGTGACTGATCTTGCGGGAGTCATCAATCCCGCGACGCGGCAGAAGATCGAGTTGCTGGCGACGGAAGTGGAGCAGAAGACGGGCGACCAGATCGCCGTAGTGACTGTAAATTCCCTGGAAGGACAGACGCGGGAAGATTACGCCGTCGAACTGTACAAGCACCTCGGCATAGGAGCAAAAGGGAAAGACAACGGCGTACTCATCCTGATTGCGCCGAAGGATCGCCAGTACAAGATTGAAGTCGGCTATGGGCTGGAGCCGGTGATCAATGACGCGCGCGCGGGCGACGTGGGCCGCGACATGGTTCCGGACCTGCGCAAGGGGGACTACAGCGCCGCGGCCCTGACGGGTGCAACCGGGGTGGCGCAGTTTATCGCGGCTGATGCGGGCATCCAGCTGACCGGATTGCCGCAACGCAAGCAGCGTCCGCGAACGAAAGAGGCGCCGTGGTGGCTGCCGCTGGTGCTGATGGGCGCATTTTTTCTGCTGATTCGAGCGTTGGCGCGTGGTGGACGCAACCGGCGCGGACCTCCGGGCTCGGGCGGCGGCATGGGTAGCGCGTTGCCGTGGTTGCTGCTGGGCAATGCCATGGGTCGCGGCGGCAGAGGCTGGGGCGGCGGATTCGGCGGCAGCTCCGGTGGCTGGGGCGGCGGTGGTGGTGGCGGATTTGGTGGTTTTGGCGGTGGCATGAGCGGCGGCGGCGGAGCCGGCGGAAGCTGGTAACTTGAGCAGAAAGGGAAACATGGCAAACAAGCCCGACGACAAGTTGCAGACATTGGTGGACCGCCTGCACTACGCCTGCGGTGACGACCTGGCGGCCGTGGTGCTCTACGGCTCAGCAGCGCGCGACGATTTTCACGAGCAGTATTCCGACGTGAATCTACTGGTCGTACTACACGCCATGAAGCCGGAAATCTACCCCGGCCTGACCGGAGTGCTGACCTGGTGGAGCCACGAGGAAAAGTTGCGTCCGCCGACGATCATGACCTTGCAGGAACTACGCGAATCGGCGGACGTGTTCGCCATCGAGATGCTCGACATTCAGGGCACACACAAAGTCCTGCACGGCGAAGATGTGCTGGCGGGAATCGAAGTGCCGATGAACCTGCACCGCGTGGAAGTAGAACATGACTTGCGCACGACCCTTCTGCGGTTGCGAAACCACATGTTGCTGGCGAACGACGGCGACGAGGAGCTCAAGCTGGTGATGGCGAAATCGGTGACGAGCGTGCTGACGCTCTTCCGGCACGCCTTGATCGCGCTGGGTGAAAACCCGCCGCACGGCAAGGCGCAAGTGCTGGAGCATGCCTCTGAGGTGTTCGGATTTGACGCCAAGCCGCTGCGGTTGGTGCTGGAGTTGCGCCACGGAGCAGCCGCAGTTGACAATATCCGCGGTGTGTATCACGCGTATATGAACGCGATATTGACAGTGGCTCATGGTTTGGATGTAAAGGTTCCCAAGCGGCAGTGGCACAGAAACTGAATCCACGGGCGATTCGGAACCGGCGGATTCGAGAGAAAGCAGGAGGAACATGAAAACCGGAGTGATCATTCTCATTGTCGTCGTGCTGCTTTTGTTTTTTGTTGGCAGCGCGTTTGTGAGTCGTCGCAACGAAATGGTGGTCAAGCGCGAGGCGGTGAACTCGGCCTGGTCGCAGGTCGACGTCGTGCTCCAGCGACGGAATGACCTCATCCCCAATCTAGTGGAAACCGTGAAGGGCATCGCTGGACAGGAGCAGAAGGTGTTCGGCGACATTGCAGCGGCGCGGGCGGCGATGATGGGGGCGAAGACCCCGGCGGAGAAGATCGCCGCCAATGGCCAAGTCGAGTCGGCGTTAGGACGCTTGTTCGTAATCGTGGAGAACTATCCACAATTGCGATCGAACGAGAACTTTATGCGCCTGCAGGACGAACTGGCAGGCACGGAAAACCGCATCGCCGTGGAACGCAAGCGGTATAACGACACATTGCAGGACTACAACACCTACATTGGGCTGTTCCCCAACAACATCGTGGCGAGCATGTCAGGTTTTGCGCGCAACGACGCGTACTTCAAGGCCGAGGAAGGCGCGCGCGAGGCGCCGAAGGTGAACTTCGGGACGCCCGCGCCACAGCCGGCGCCGGCTCCTGCACAGTAGAGGCGGACCGACAGTTCAACCTGAGATGGCCGACTGAGTTCGGCCATTTTCTGTTTTTGGAGTCCTCCACAGATTGAGGCCGAAGCCTTGTCACCTGGACGTGTGACAAGTGGCACAGAAATCGATTACCGCCAAGCGCAACCTAGTTAGTTTGTGTTCTGGCGCCCGCGCGGCGTGCGCCACCGCGAGGCAGAGTACGATTCCACCCCATTCCTGCAATCGATCGTTCCGTCAATTTGTCGCTTCGCGCGCAAGGCGGGACGTCCCTACCCGAAGCGATCTAGTTCGCAGTTCGCGGTGTTCATCCGGTTTCAGCAACTCATCCCAAACGCCGCGTGCACTCGGTTGCGCTCGAAGCAGCGGGTCGGCGCACCGGCGCAATTTCATTCCTGGAGGCTTTCATGCTTCACCTAGACACCGGTAATACCGGCTTCATGCTGTTATGCACCAGCCTGGTCATGCTCATGACTCCCGGCCTGGCGTTCTTTTACGGCGGCCTGGTGGGCCGTAAGAACGTTCTCGCGATTATGATTCAGAGTTTCGTATCGATGGGCTGGACCACTGCCATCTGGTACCTGTACGGATACTCGCTGTGCTTCAGCGGCGACTGGCACGGTATCATCGGCAACCTGAACAACGTGTGCCTGCGCGGTATCAATCTCTCGACGCCGTCGCTGCCGAACGACACGATTCCGGCGATGGTCTTCATCGCCTACCAGATGATGTTCGCCATCATCACTCCGGCGCTGATTTCCGGCGCATTCACCAACCGAGTGACCTTCAAGGCCTATTGCCTGTTCCTGACGGCATGGCTGACTTTCGTTTATTTTCCATTTGTGCACATGGTTTGGGGCGGCGGCATTCTGCAGCGCTGGGGAGTGGAAGACTTCGCCGGCGGCATCGTAGTACACAACATCGCGGGAATGGCGGCACTGGCGTCGATTCTCTATGTCGGTCGGCGCCGGGTTCTGGATCGCGGTCCGCACAGCATTCCGCTGGTGGCCCTGGGAGCCGGGCTGTTGTGGTTCGGCTGGTACGGGTTCAACGCCGGCAGCGAAATGCGCGTCGATTCGGTGACGGCGACAGCGTTTCTCAATACCGACATCGCTGCGTCGTTCGCGGCTGTAGCGTGGCTGCTGGTGGCGTGGTTCCGTGAGCGCAAGCCCAAGTTTCTCGGTCTCTTGACCGGGGCGGTTGCAGGCCTCGCAACCATCACTCCTGCCGCAGGATACGTATCCCCGACCACTGCGGTCGTCATCGGCGTGATCTCGGGAGTGGTTTGCTACTTCGCGGTCGAGATGAAGAACAAACTGCACTGGGACGACGCCTTGGATGTGTGGGGAGTGCACGGAGTCGGCGGCTTCCTCGGCATCATCCTATTGGGGCTGTTCGCCAGCAGCGAATTCAACCCAGCCGGAGTTAACGGGTTGCTGTACGGAAATCCCAGCTTCTTCGTGAAACAAGTGGTGGCAGTTCTGTTCTCATCGGTATGGGCGTTCGGGTTCACCTATGCCATGCTGCACATTATTAACCTGTTCACCCCAGTCAAAGTCGACGAGGTGAGCGAAGGGATCGGTCTCGACGAGTCGCTGCATGGCGAACATGCCTATGAAGTCCTTGAAGTGGAGGAAGTGTTCAATCACGACCATCAGCAGGTGACGATTGCGCGGGCTGATGACGTGGACGAGTTGGTGGGTCCCCGAAAGTAGTTGGCGGGACCGTCAGTCAGAGGCGAAATGGAGCGCTACTGGTCCACGAATCGTGGCGCTCCGTTCCCAGGTCCAGATCTATTGCCGATAGGTTCCCATGTGCTCGGCTTTGCCGAGGATGTGGCCTTTCATGGCATCGTCGAGTTCCTTGCGGGTGGCGCCGGGTTTCAGCGCCAGCTTTGAGTCCAGCGCATAAAGCCGGAAGAAGTATCGATGTGTTTTGCCCGGCGGCGGACAAGGGCCGTTGTAGCCGACTTTCCCAAAATCATTTTTCCCCTGCAATGCGCCGTCGGCGAGTGTGCCAGTTCTTGGCAAATTGGCCTGTAGCAGGTGAGTAGTAGCAGGAATGTTCCACAGAACCCAATGGACCCAGCTTCCGGCCGGTGCGTCGGGGTCATCCATGATGATGGCAAACCTGGCGGCGTTGGCGGGGTGCCCGGTCCATACGAGCGCCGGGGAGTCGTCGGCACCCTGGCAGGTGTAGCGGTCAGGGATGCCAGCTCCGGAAGAGAATGCCGTGCTGGCGAGGGTGAAGGTTGACATATGGGTGCTCACCTTCGAAGTTCCAGGCTGCTGCGCGACGAGACTTGTCGCGAACATAGTTGTGACGAGGATGACCCTTGCCGTGTCCATGGCGCCATTGTAGGACGCGAACCTAAGGCGAGACGGGAAATCGACGGCTGGCGTGACATGAGTTCCCAGCCTGGAATGTGTCTTTCGCTGATTCGAATGACCGAATGAGTCGGGTCGCGACTCAGGCGGCGCCCGAACCGATCAGGCTGTAGAGCAACACCGCCAGCACGATCAGGGTGAGCGTGACATAGAGGTAATCGCGCTCGATGACGAATCCGATGGCAGAGAACACCACCCTTGCGACGGGAGTTGCGATCAACAGAAGCAAGCCGAACTGAATGATGCTCTTACCATGCAGATGCACAGCTCCGAGAATGATCGCGGGAGCCGAACGCAGGGCTGCGGCCTCACCTTGAAATACAGAATAATTGGCAGGTTCGAACGCGTGGCGCATGAGATAGATGGCGGCGCCTGCCAGCACGACGGACGCAGCCAGCAGCACTCCAATGCGCAGCAGGTTGCCCAGCATGAGTTCGATGCGGCGGTCGTCGAGTGCGGGATGAGTCATAACGTTCCCTTCCATCCGCTGTAAATCATTTCCAAGCCAAGCAAAACAACCACGGCACTGAAGGTGTATCGCAGCCAGCGGGTTCGGGCTTTGACAAGAATTCGCGCGCCCAGCAGCGAGCCGCCCAGGACCCCCAACATGACAGGCATGGCGATTCCGGGATCGATATAGCCGCGGCTGAGGTAAATTCCCGCGCTAGCTGCGGCGGTTACTCCGATCATGAAGTTGCTGGTGGTGGTGGAAACTTTGAAGGGGATACGCATGGCCTGGTCCATCGCCAAGACTTTGAGCGCGCCCGACCCGATGCCGAGCAGGCCGGAGAGCGTTCCTGCGCCGAACATCAATCCAAAACCCAAGGGCACCCGATGCACCGTGTAGGCGGTAAGGCCATTGGGGGTGGGGTATTCTCCGTTGAGCTTGAGTGCGCTGGCGAGACGGTCGGGTGAGCGATCGAGGACTTCCGGAGGATGAGGCCGGCTGGAAAAGAATGCGGACAACAACAGCACAATTCCGAACACTATGGCGATGGCTGTAGTCGGCACATGAGTAGCGAGCATGGCTCCGACGATGGCTCCGGCCGTAGTGGCAACTTCGAGAAACATGCCGATGCGAATGTTGCTGTAACCTTCGCGCACGTAAGCGGCAGCGGCGCCGGAAGACGTCGCGATGACCGAGACCAGGGATGCACCGATGGCGTAGCGGATGTCTACGCCGAAGAGCAGGGCTAGCATAGGGACCACGACCACGCCGCCGCCGAGGCCGGTAAGGGCGCCGAGCAGTCCTGCCAGAAATGACCCGGAGGCAATCAAGATGGTGAAGGTGAGAATCGTCATCGGACGAGGCGGACTCCGATCGGCTGCATACAGTAAATTCTAGACTAACGGGCCTGTCGTGGCGGGCACCCGCTTGACATCCGTTTCGCTGTCACTATACTTAACAACCAAGCATGATTCCCGCTTCCTATATTCGGACCCGCATCAGCACCATGGCCATGTGCATGTGTATGCGTGTCGGTATGTGGGTTGCGCGTTGAGGCGGCAGACAAAGAGCTAACAGCCGCAAAGTTCAGAAGCGACCCACAGCCGTCAAGCTGTGGGTCATTTTGTTTTTCGGGCCAAATCCAGCCAATCGATAGAGGAGAGACTTCAGTGAGCGACAAATCCCAGTATCACCTCAACACACTCGCTATTCACGGGGGACAGGAAAAGGACCCCACCACCAAGTCGCGCGCGGTGCCGATTTACCAGACCACGTCGTACGTGTTCGACGACGCCGACCATGCAGCGCGGCTGTTTGCCCTGCAAGAGTTCGGCAACATCTACACGCGCATCATGAACCCGACGACCGACGTGTTCGAAAAGCGGATTGCGGCGTTGGAAGGCGGCGCAGCGGGACTGGCGTTAGCTTCGGGTCAGGCAGCCGAGACGCTGACCATCACCACGCTGGCGTCGGCGGGGGACGACATCGTTTCCACGACCTCGCTGTACGGCGGGACGTACAACCTCTTCCACTACACGCTGCCCAAACTGGGCATCACGGTGAAGTTTGTGGACGCTGATGACTTCGATGGGTTGCGCAAGGCCATCGGGCCGAAGACCAAGGCGCTGTACACGGAGACGCTGGGCAATCCCAAGCTCGATATCGCTGACATCGAGGAGTTGGCGAAGATTGCGCACGAGGCGGGAGTGCCACTCGTCATCGACAACACATGCGCGTCGCCGGCGCTGTGCCGGCCCATCGAGTGGGGCGCCGACATCGTAATCAACTCGGCGACGAAGTTCATCGGCGGACACGGTACGTCAATCGGCGGCGTGATTGTCGACGGCGGAAAGTTTGACTGGGAGAAGTCGGGACGCTTCAAGGATTTCGTTGAGCCCGATCCGTCGTATCACGGCGTGTCATACACGAAGGCATTCGGGCCGCTGGCGTTCATCCTCAAAGCGCGCGTGCAGGGGCTGCGCGACACCGGCGCGGCGTTGTCGCCGTTCAACTCGTTTCTGTTGTTGCAGGGAGCGGAGACTTTGCATCTGAGGATGGAGCGGCACTCGGAGAACGCTCTGAAGGTGGCGGAATATCTCGCTGGACACGGCGACGTGGAGTGGGTGAACTACCCCGGGCTTCCCACCAGCAAGTACTATCAGCGGGCGAAGAAATACTTGCCCACTGGTTCAAGTTCCCTGGTGACGTTCGGCATCAAGGGCGGCTTCGAGGCGGGCAAGAGGTTCATCAACTCGGTGCAACTGTTCAGCCTGCTGGCCAACATCGGCGATGCGAAATCGCTCGTCATCCACCCTGCGTCGACCACGCATCAGCAACTCTCCGATGCGGAACAGCGTGAGACGGGCGTGACGCCCGAAATGGTGCGGCTGTCGGTGGGCATCGAGGATGTGCGCGACATCATCGCGGACCTGGAAAATGCGCTGCAAGTGGCGACGGGAAAGAAGACCGTGGCCCAAGCGGCAGGAGCGTAACTGTGGCCGACGCACTACAACCAACCCGGGAGGGCGACCTTACATTCGCGTATGGAGAGCCCTTCCGTCTTGAGGGCGGCGGCGCACTGCAGCCGGTTTCGATTCGCTACGCGGTTTATGGCGAACTCAATGAGCGGCGCGACAATGCGGTGCTGGTTTGTCACGCGCTGTCTGGATCAGCGCGCGTGGCGGACTGGTGGCCGGAGATGTTCGGCAAGGTCTTTGACCCTGCGCGCGACTGCGTCATTTGTACCAACGTTCTCGGATCTTGTTACGGGTCGAGCGGACCAGCGTCCATCAATCCCGCAACCGGCAAACCGTTTGGTCCGGACTTTCCGCTGGTGACGATTCGCGATATTGTCCGAGCTCAGGCTCATGTGCTGGACGAACTCGGCGTGAAGCGGCTGCGAACGGTGATTGGCGCATCGATTGGCGGCATGCAGGCGCTGCAGTGGGCGGTTGATTATCCGGAACGTGTCGAACATTGCATCGCCATTGGCTGCGCTCCGCTTTCGGCGATGGGGCTGGCGCTGAACCATCTTCAGCGCAAGGTGATCCAGCTCGATCCGGACTTTCGCGACGGACGCTATGACGCGAACCGGCAGCCGGCGCGGGGCATGGGTTTGGCTAGGGCAATCGGCATGTGCTCATACAAGTCGCCGGAGCTGTTCGACGAGCGCTATGCGCGCAAGCCGAACCGCAATGGGGAAGACCCATTGCGCGGCATTGGCGAGCGTTACGACGTAGCCGGATATCTCGACTACCAAGGTGAGAAGTTCGTCAGCCGATTCGACGCGAATTCCTATGTAGTGATCACGAAAGCGATGGATACATTCGATCTGAGCCGCGGGTATGCCTCCGAAGCTGAGGCATTGCAGCGTATTCAGGCGCATGTGTCGCTGGTGGGCATTTCGTCGGACTGGCTGTTTCCGGCGAAAGACGTGCGGGATTTGGCGAAGCGCATCGAGGCCGCTGGTGTGCAGTGCGATTACACGGAGTTCGAGACAGCGCATGGGCACGACGGTTTCCTCGCCGAGATGGATGCAATTGCGGCAGTGGTGAATGGCAGTTTCCACGCTCGCCGATTGGCGGTGGTGCACAAGAGCGCAGGACGAAAGGTAAGCGGGTAGGAACCATGATCGTAATGAAGTTCGGTGGAACGTCGGTGGAGGATGCCAGCGCGATAGAGTGTTTGCGCGCAATTGTGCAAGAGCGGCGGAGAGAGCAGCCGGTAGTGGTGGTCAGTGCCATGGCGAGGGTAACAGATGGTTTGCTGAAGGCAGCCTCGCTGGCGATGGCCGGTGACGAGGCGGGCACGCTGAAGGTGTTCTCGGACTTGCAGGCGCGGCACGAAGTTACGGCGATTGAATTGCTCGAGTACTCCGGAAGAGTGATCCCGAAGATCGAGAAGCTCTTTGAGGAGTTGCGTTCGGTGCTACAGGCGGTGTGCGCGTTGCAGGAGCTTACGCCACGCACGAGCGACCGTATCGTTTCGTTCGGCGAGCGGCTGTCAACGGTGATCGTGACGGCAGTGCTGGAAGAGGGCGGAGTCCCGAGTGAACTGGTGGATGCGCGGGAGTGCATATTCACCGATGACAATTATTGGGCGGCGGCTCCGCGCGCGGACGAGACCAACGACCGCCTGCGGGACCGGCTTTTGCCGCTGTTGGGCCAGGGCGTGGTGCCGGTGCTTGGGGGATTCATCGCGTCGAACGGCAAAGGGCAAACGACGACGCTCGGGCGCGGAGGCTCGGATTTCAGCGCAGCCATCATCGGAGCGGCCTTCGGAGCGGAGCGAGTCGATATCTGGACCGACGTGGATGGGATTCGGTACTACCGATCCGCGACTCTATCCGCAGACGCGGCACATCAAGACTCTGAGCTTTCACGAGGCGGCGGAGTTGGCGCACTTCGGGGCCAAGGTTTTGCACCCGGCGACGCTCCTGCCTGCCATCGAGAAGAACATTCCAGTGTACGTGCTGAATTCGCGCAATCCCCGCCACCCAGGAACGCGGGTACAGGCGGAAAGCGACGGAACGCCGAGCGTCAAGGCCATCGCGGTAAAGAAGGGAATCATCCTGCTGGAAGCCAGCGCGCCGCGGTCATTGCGGCGCAGCAGCCTGGCGCGAGGTGTTTGCCGTTCTAGAGCAGCATTGCTGCGCGGCGGACGTGGCGTCCGTCAGCGACACGACGGTGCTGGTCAGCTTTGATCGCAAAGAACTGGTGCCGCTGGTGTGCAATGCTCTGGGGCCGCGCGTTCAGGTGCACGCAGAATACAACCAGGCACTCGTATCGCTGGTGGCACACGACATTCGAGAAATACCCGACCTTGCCGGGCAAGTGTTCGGCGCTCTCGACGGACTTGAGGTGCGATTGGTGGCCCAGGGCGCATCGCGCTGCAGCGTGATCGTTGTGGTGAGTGAGAACGAAGCGGCGGAGGCGGTACGAAGATTGCACGAGCAAGTTCTCGAACAGAAGACAGCTTTGGCATTTGTGGCCGACTAGACGAATTCGACGTTGGACGGGACGCGGTCGATGACCTCGATCATGCCGAGTGAAAACGCTTCGTCGCCATGGAGACGAAGCAGCTTGCGCACTTCATCCGCACTCCGCGCCTCAATTGCTTTGGCCAGTGCACTTTCATTGCAGCGGTAGCACTCCCAACGATTGCGGCCGGCCTTCTTGGCGCGGTACAAGGCATGGTCGGCGAGCGCGAGGCATTGGTCCCAGTCCAGCAACTCGGGGAAGTTGTCGGAGAACGGGTAGCGGACTACTCCGAGTGACAAAGAAAGCGTGCGGCCGGTTTCGACAAATATGGGGGAATTGTCGTCGATGAGAGACAGCCGCAATCGTTCCGCCATAAGGGCGTCCTCGAACGCGGCGGTGACGTGGTCGAGGACGAGGAATTCCTCCCCTCCCCAACGCGCCAGGACGGCGGTGGCGCGTACGTTCTCGCGCAGTGTCTTAGCCGCCATCTGCAACACTCGATCACCAACTGCATGTCCCAGGTCATCATTGATGAGCTTGAAATGGTCGAGGTCACCAAGGCAGATGGCGAGATAACGCCGGGTCTCGCCCGGAGTATTGCGGATACGGGCGCGCTGCAGGTCCGCGATCCAGGGACGGATGGCAGCATCGACGTGACGGCGATTGCTGAGGCCGGTGAGCGGGTCGGTGGCAGAAGCGGTCTTCAACTTCTCGACCGCGTCGCTGAGTTCCCCCGTCCGTTGTTTCACCTGCTCTTGCAGCCGGTACGTGTACTCGAGTTGCTGAGCTTCTCTGGTCCGCTTGCGCAGGTTGACGCGGTCGGCAAGAGCGAATGCGAGCAGGATACATTCCAGGGCCGAGCCGGCCTGGGCTGCGTTATAGGTGAGGAACGTCTGGGGGAAAATACGCAGGTACATGAAGATGAAGATGACGTTTCCAACCAACAATGCTGTCCAAGCCAGCAGGAAGAAGCGGGCTGGACGATACCCCCGCGCAAGCGCAAGCAGCCCAAGCACAGCGTAGAGGACCGAAACGAAGAGGCCGATCAGCGCCAGCGGAAATGCCAAGGGCACGCGGATTCCGACAATGCGCGGCAGGCAGAACAGAACAGTCACTGCGATAGCTCCGCGCAGTGCAAGATCAATTCGGGGCGAGCGCTCGCGGGTGGCGAGAAAAAGGCGCACGAACATCGCGCTGAAGATAATGGCCGAAGCTGCCGCGAAGGGCTGGTACTGGGCTTCCCAGAGGGGATGTTGCGGCCACAGATATTGAAAGAAGAATCCGGTGCGGGCGATCCATAACGTGCCGAACGAGACGACATAGAAGACGTAGTAGAGGTAAACGCGCTCGCGGATCGTCAGAAAGAGAATTAAGTTGTACAGCGCTAGACCGGCGATGATGCCGGCATAGATTCCTTCGCCAAATAGCAGCGATCGTTGCCGCAGGACCCAGACGTCAAGGCGAGTAATCGTAGCCCCGAGGTGGCGCGACTCTCCGTAGTGCGAAGTCTCGCCAGCGAGATGAAGGTAGAAGTGTTGCGGTATGCCCGGCTGCAACGGCAGAGAAAATGCGCTGTCGCCTGACGCCAGGTCGCGGTCCTGCGGAGAACGAGAATTGCCCGAGTGCTCCGTGGCGAGTGCGGAATCACTGGTCGAGTACAGGTCCGCATAGCGCCATGGATTTGAAAGGTGCAACACCCATCCCGTTGCCGGTAGAGACTCGGCCCTGATTACAAAGCGCAGCCAGTAGCCCCGGCATGCGGGACTAGTGAGCATTTGCTCCTTGAGCGGGGCGTAAGCCGCTGATTGAGCGGCTTCGAACGTCATATTGCCGTCACGATCGCAGAGCACCTCGGCGCCGGATGCGAGCGGTACGCGCTCGTCTGAGGGACGGAGAAGGATGCCTGGGCCACGCGAAGACTCTTGGGCGAGAACCAGCGGGAGAACCAGCGTGAGGCTGAGACAAAGTAATAGAAGAACCGCTTGCCGATTGGGGCGAGGAGACATTATGACCTGGCCGCGAACCTTGCCTGCAAGAGGATTTCCGACAGGAAAGCCATTGTCAAGATAATAAAGGTTAGAACGAATAGTATTGCAGACATTCTTAATCTGAGCGCGGACCACAACAGTGCCAGCGCTCCGGCAAGTGTGCCAAGCTGCGAGGCGCGGGCGGCCCTGCTCCAACGTGCACAAACAGATAGAATGGCCTGTTCGCGAGGCCATCATGTCTTTTGTGCGCTTTCTGATGCTGTTATCGCTGGTAGCGTGGGTGGGCGGAATCATGTTTTTTGCCTTTGTTCTGGCGCCTACGGTGTTTCATCCGGGAATTTTGCCGAGCCGGCAATTGGCCGGCGCAGTTGTCAGCCGGAGCCTGGGGATTTTGCACTGGATAGGACTGGCCTGCGGTTTGGTGTTCCTGGTCACGTCGATGATTGAGTCGCAGGTGACGACCGGGGTTGCGGCTCCGTTGGCGGGACGAAACCTGCTGGTTTACGCGATGATCGTGCTGACGCTGGTCAGCATGTTTGGCATCTCCACGCGCATGCTGGCGCTGCGCAACGACATGGTGTTCATTGACAACATTCCGCACGACGACGCCGCGCAGGGTGGAGTTCAACCGTTTGCACGTGTGGTCCACCCGGCTGGAAAGCACAGTCCTGCTGCTGGGGCTGGCAGTCATCTTCCTGACGTCGCGGCGATTATCATAGAGAGTTCCAGGAAGTACATGGTTGGCGCTTGTGGTGCGACGCTGGCGCAGCCGGATTCATATAGCGTCCCGCCGCATATCAATGGAGCGGAGACAGAGGTCATAATCCGATGAAAACTGGAATTATTGGCTTGCCGCAGGTAGGCAAGACGTCGCTGTTCGTAATGTTGACCAAGCTGTCGGTGGCGAATCGTTCGGGGAGCCCGCGCGAGGCCCATCTCGGCGTCACCAAGGTGCCCGACGACCGGCTCGACCGGCTGGCCGCGCTCTACAACCCGAAGAAACTCGTCCACGCCAGCGTGGAGTACACCGACGTTGCGGCCCTCAGCCAGGAAGCGCTCAAGGAGACGGCGTTTGCCGCCAACCTGCGCAACGTGGACGCGCTGGCCCACGTGGTGCGGGCCTTCGAGGACCCGTCGATTCCTCACGTCGGTGCAGTCGATCCTCTTCGCGACATCAAGAACATCGAACTCGACCTGATCGTGAACGATCTCGGCCAGATCGAAAAGCGGCTGGAACGCGTGGAAAAAGACTTGAAGAAGATGAAGACGGCCGAGCTCGAAAGAGAACACGAGTTGCTCGGGCGTGCCAAGGAGCACGTGGAGAAGGAGCTTCCTTTGCGCGAAATGGAGATGACGGCGGAGGACAAGAAGCGCATCCGCGGGTTCATGTTCCTGAGCGAGAAGCCCATCCTTTATGTGCTGAACATCGGCGAGAGCGCGACGCTGGGGAAAGATCTGGAAGAGGCCGTGGCCAAGTACGGGCTCACCGATGTTGCTGCGCGTCCGAACACTGGCGCGCTGGCGGTTTGCGCCAAGGTGGAAGCCGAACTGGCAGAGATGAGCGACGAAGATGCCGCGGAGTTTCTCGGCAGCTATGGTTTGCAGGAGAGCGGCCTGGTGCGGCTCATCCGCAAGACCTACGAGTTGCTGGGACTGATTTCGTTCTTCACCGTGGGCGAGGACGAGTGCCGCGCATGGACGGTCGAGCGCGGATCGAAGGCGGTCGAGGCGGCAGGCGCGATTCACACGGACCTGTCCAAGCATTTCATCCGTGCCGAGACGATTCATTGGGACCAACTGCTGGACGCGGGATCGGAAGCCGAGGCCCGCGCCCGCGGAACGTTGCGGCTGGAGGGCAAGGAGTACATCGTAAAGGACGGAGACGTGCTGCACATCCGGCATAGCGGGTAGCGCGGTCAGGAAGTCGCCGGCTTGACCAATGCACCTCCGCGCAATCACTCTGCTATCCTTCAGGCTGCTCATGAATCCCATTCTCATCAGCATTCTGCTGGGGCTGACGGCAGCTGCGCGCCAATGTCTTTGGCGGCGCCGTCATCGTGCAGAGAAGCTGGGAGCGCCGCTATCTACGCTATTTTGTGGCGCTGGGCGCGGGGTTCATGCTGGCCACCGCCATGGTGGAGATGGTTCCCGAGAGCCTGCAACTGGGCGGGCGCAAGGGAGCGCTGCTGGTGCTGCTGGGTTACCTGATCGTGCATCTGTTTGAGCACACAATCACTCCGCACTTTCATTACGGCGAAGAGACCCATGCCGACGAATTCGTGCACTCGCACAAGCGCATGTCAGTGCTGTTCGGGTTGATGATCCACACGTTTCTTCGACGGCATCGCGATAACCTCGGGCTTCCTGATTTCGTCGTGGCTGGGCTGGGTGATTTTCCTGGCGGTGTTTCTGCACAAGATTCCCGAGGGCTTCACCGTGACCTCGGTGATGCTGGCCAGCGGACTGAGCAAAGGGAAGTCGTGGTTCGCGTCGGTGATGCTGGGGCTGGCAACGGTGGCGGGGGTGCTGACCATGGCAGTCGGCCGGCACGCGGTGGGCTATGGACTGCCGCTGGCGGCGGGCGTGACGATCTATGTCGCGGCGTCGGACTTAATTCCCGAAGTAAATCGCGAACCCGGCGTTGCCATGGCGGTCGTCGTGTTCATTGGCGTCGGTATGCTGTTCCTGCTCGACAGCCTGTTCCACCTGCACTGATGCAATGTCGCTGACTTGCCGGGAGAAGTTGCAGTAAGATGTGCAGCCTATGAGCAAGAGGCTGTGGGCGATCGTCCTGCTGGTAGCCTTGGGGTGTTCCCTCACCACTGACGTTTCGCCAAAAAGAAGAAATCTACTCCGCCTAGCGACGCAACCGCGGGCGCTTTCGACTATTTCCTGTTGACGCTTTCGTGGGCGCCGGAGTTTTGCGCGACCAATTCGAAAGGGAGTGGAACAGCCGAGTGCGATCCCAGAAAGCACACGGGGCTGGTGGTGCATGGACTTTGGCCGCAATATGACAACGGCAAGTGGCCGCGAGAGCTGTGGACCCGCGCAACAAGTTCCGTCCTCGATCGTGAAGCAGATGCTGCCGATCATGCCTGGGAACGGACCTGATTCAGCACGAGTGGTCAAAGCATGGGACGTGCAGCGCCTTGTCGGTGCAAGACTACTTCGGCGCCATCGGGAAGCTCTATAACGGACTAACAGTGCCGGAAGAGTTCAGGAAGCCGACAAGCGCGTGCACGCACCAGCGCAAATGTCAAAATTGAGACGAAGTTCGCCTCCGCCAACGACGCGCCAAAGACAGCGTTCCGAGTGTCGTGTCCGCAGAATCGAGTTTTCGGCGGTGGAAATCTGCCTGAGCAAGGACTTGCAGTACCAGGCATGTCCGGCCAGCCTGAAGGAGTGCAGGGCCAAGAGTATTCAGGTCATGGCCGGTGCCGTGAGAGTCGGTCGCCCTTACCGGGAAATAACTAGTCAGGAGACTAGTCTGATACACTGTCCCAGTGGAGGCCGCCATGGCAGGTTGGCAAGTGCAGGATGCAAAGGCGCGATTCAGTGAACTACTGGACACAACACTCAAGAAGGGGCCGCAAGTTGTTTCGAAGCGCGGTGTGGAGACGGCCGTGCTTGTGCCGATTGAGGAGTGGCGGCGGCTCCAGCAGGCGGCGCGTCTTGGCTTAAAGGCGCTGCTGTTGGCGTCTGGCCCCCGGTTCGACGGTGCAGTTCCGGCACGAGGGAGACAACGGCGTCGCCGGCCCGTGAGCTTTCGATGATTCGGTATCTACTGGACACAAATGTCGTGTCGGAATTGCGTAAGCCCAAGCCCCACGGTGCGGTGGTGGCGTGGATCACAGGTTTGCGGGATGAGCAACTCTACATTTCAGCCGTGACTCTGGGCGAGTTGCAGGCGGGAATCGAATTGACCCGCAGGCACGACCAAAAGAAGGCGAGCGAGATCGAAGAATGGGTCGGTCAGTTGGAAGCGACCTTTCAGATTCTCGCGATGGACTCGGCGTGTTTCCGTGAGTGGGGGCGGCTCATGCATGGCAAGTCAGATCACTTGATCGAAGATGCCATGATCGCCGCGACAGCGCGCGTCCACCGGTTGGTCGTGGCGACGCGCAATGAAGGTGACTTCAAGCAACTGAGCGTGACCGTGGAGAACCCGTTCAAGAACTGACGGCGTGGAGTGATGGTAGGGCCGGCTGGGATCGAACCAGCAACCCTCAGCTTAGAAGGCTGATGCTCTATCCAATTGAGCTACGGCCCCATCGTGGCGAGGTTCCGAATACCCACCTGCCAGCATCATTATCGCAAATTACGCCCGCAAACCGAGAAGAATGCCAGAGACTCGCGTGAGTCCCGCTGCCCAGCATGGCGCGCGCACGGGCCTCGTCACGCCGTATCCAGACACATAAAAGGTGATGTAGAAGCCGGGTTCGGGTTCGTCATCGGGACGCGAATCGGAACGGTACCAGCAGCGTCGCACGATGAATTCGCAGGCGATCGGGTCGTCCATCCCGAAGATCTGCGAAGCCCGCTGCGGCCGACTTCACCCACTTCTCGTGTTGCTCAAAAGAAAACCGCTCGGATTCGCTGCGCCGGACGAGATCGATATACGAGCACACTTTCAATCGGGCGTCGTAAATCTCTTCTGCTTCGCCCAGGTCGTCGTCGATCCAAACATCGCACTTCGCTGTTAGCCACGGTGAGGAGCGGCGTTGAGTGCAGATCAGAACTTCGGCCAGTTCGGGATACTGAGTCGACTTCGGGAATGACTGGCGATCAGTCCCGGATGTCCTGCAGACAGGTCCACGAAGCGCTGCGAGCCGTCGGGCGAGGACCACGGAAACTCGAGCGCAGCGTCATCAGCGCCAAGTTCGACGGACCAATCCGCATCCATCAGCGTGGAGCCCAGGCGGGCGCGGCGACCGGTTCGCCACGCTCGACGCGCTGTGCAAACGCGATGGCCTGGCGCTCGGCCCAGCGGCCATCATATCCGTTGGGATCGGCGAGGAAGGCACAATGGCCGCCGTGCGCCGTCTCCAGATAGGTAATGTGCGGATTCTGCAAAACCTTGCGGCGCGTATCGGGCAGAACGCGGATGAACGGATCGTCGTTGGCGTGCAGGATTAACGTCGGTACGGCGATGCAGTTGAGAAGCTGAGACGAGGCAGCGCGAGTGTAATAGTCCTCGGCATCGCGAAAGCCGCAGTAGCGCGCGGTGACCTGGTCATCGAATTCCCGCAGGCTGCGCAAGCCGCGCAGGTAATGCGTATCGTACCGGTCGGGATACAGCGCGGCTTTGCGTTGGATCCGCCTCTTCAGGCCGCGCATGAACTTCCATTCGTAAATACGGTTGGCGCGATTGTGTAACGCGTCGGCAGAGGCAGCAAGGTCCATGGCAGGCGAAACGCCAATGCCGGCCTTGATCTGGGGCGGTGCCTGCGCGCCCCATTCGCCAAGCATCTTCAGCACCAGGTTGCCACCCATGGAAAATCCCACCAGCGCAATCTCTTGCAGGCCGTCTGCACGGATGAGGGTTTCGGCGACCGTTCCCACGTCGCCTGACATTGATGAGTTGTAGAGCGTGGGCCCCAGGCTTTCCGTGCCGCCGCAGTTGCGCATGTTCATGCGGACCACGTTCATGCCGGCGCGCCAGGCTTTGCTGCCGGTTCCAATGACGTACTGCGATTCGGTGGACCCCTCCAGTCCGTGGACGATGATCAGGGTCATGGCGCGGTTACGCTCGGGTTGCCAGTGGCAGCGGCAGAGCAACCGCATCCCGGGCTCCACCTGAATCAGGCGCTCTTCCGGCGAAGGCAATTCGTTGCGACGGGGTAGAAAGTTTCCGGCAATGGTCTGGGCGTGTGCGCCCACAAAGGGACGTCGCGGCACGAACGGCTCGCCGAAGTAGTCGTGGGCGTCAGTGGTCTCCGCGTCGCGCAAGGGACGCGACACGGCGTGCAACTCCTCGCGCGCGGAGCGCTCGGCGGCGCTATTGGGTTCGGTGGATTGCATCTATAATCAAGACAGCTAGCCCACTGACATCATTATGGCAGGCGAAGGCCATGATGGCGTGGGTATGAAGTCCGGGAGTTGTGATCTATGCCGATTTTTGAGTATCTCTGTGCCGAGTGCGGCCACCAGTTTGAAGCGATCGTTCTGGGCGGGCAGAAGGCCGAGTGCCCCAAGTGCCACACCGCGAAGTTGGAGCAGCAGTTGTCGCGGTTCTCCGCCCATGCCCACGGCGGTGCGCCAGCCAGCGGCGGTTGTGGACAGACATCCTGCTGCATGAACAATGGCGGCGGATGTTCGATGAACTAACAAAGACGCAGCGTTTCTCGTATCACGACACGCCGCGCAGCACCGCTTTCCAGCGCCCACGAATGCTATAATCGAACATCTGCGGTGGGTGTAGTTCAGTGGTAGAACTCCGGACTGTGGCTCCGGCTGTCAAGGGTTCGAATCCCTTCACCCACCCCAAAATTCCTTTCGGCCTTTCTGCTACGGTTCAATTTCCTGCCGCAAATTACAGTGCCTGCTTTCCTTTCGGCTCGCCAAGCGGGATAGTCGCCAGATCCATCCAGCGCTCGCCGTTTCCCTTGACAAAAGTCAGAGAGTCGATTCGAATCTTGCGACTGTCTTCGCATCTGATCCCAGCGCGGCCGGGCCAGGCAGATCACCTTGCGCGCCTCGTCAATCGTATCCAGCTTCACGATGGTGAGGTGGGGCATATAAGGCCAAGGCTCGCAGTACAGCAGAGGGCCCTGATTCAAATGATCGTGCAGTTCGCGAATGCGATAAGCGCCGTAGGCCACCCGGATAAACACAGTCGGAGTGGTAGGGACGAAGGATTCCACGTCACCCATGGTGACTTCAAAGGGCGTGACGGAGCGGCAAATCTCACGCAATTGCCGAATGGCGTCGGCTTCCGTGCCTTGCAGCGGGCGGGGTGGAAGGACGGTGATATGGGCGTCGGCGTGCGTGTGTGCAGGATGCAGATCACGACGCATTTCCTCGACGAACATGCCAGCCGGACTGCGCACGTACGTCACGGCCGCATACATAAGGCCTATCATGCAGAGATGATTATAACGACAGAACGGGGCCGCCGTCGCTGTGCCGCCGCCGGTGCAGGGACTTAGCATCGCTTCGGGGGAAACGAATCGGGCTACAATCGGGGCTATCAAACTGGTACAAGAAGCAAGGGCAAGCGCCGACCGGCTGGTTCTGTGTGCGCTCGCAACCTCGGGGAACGATCGAATGGACATTAAGACGTTCGTAACCAATCCGTTAGTAGTGACGGCCGTCGGTGCCCTGGCCGGCTACATGCTGAAGGCGTCGTCTGACCTGTGGACGAACGAGGTCAAGCGCCGCCAGGAGTTCGCCAGTCATTTCGTAGCGCAAATTGAGGCCATCGCACCGACGTATTATTTGATGGCCAACTATGCGTACCTGCTTTCGCTGTCGCTGAATCGATACCTGGAGGCGAAGCGGGAGCTACAGCTTCTGCCGCTGGGAGTGCGCCTGTCCCTATACGACGACCTGCAAAACGTAGCGGACCAAACCGCCAAGGAGGCCTTGTTCTATGCCGGCAGGCTCTACCGGGAGATGAACGACAACTTTTGGGTCAAGGGCGGCCGATACCTGATGCCTGACCGTTGGGCCAACAAGGCGATCGAGGACCTGCACAACAAACTGGTCGCGACCTTCCAGTTCAACTCCGATGTGCTGTTGCGGTATATCAAGTCGGACACCGAACTTGTCGACTTCAAAGACTCGCTGAACAAGGCTAAGAAAGACCTGCGGGAAGAATACGACGCTTACTGCAAGTGGCTTCTTACGCAGGAGCGTCAGGTCATCCAGGCCGCGGTACAGGCACAAGCGTATTCAAACCTGTTTGGCCAGCAGATGGACCGGCTTTATAAGGATTACTACCACAAGGAAACCTTCTGGGGTGCAGCGGTGAAGGATTCGGCGGACTCGCCCGATGCCGTCAACAAGACGGAGGAACTTTTCGAGGAGACACGAAAATGTATCACTAGGGCTGCCGCAGACAGGAAAATCCGGGAAACGCAGCGAAGCGAGTTTTTCGTCAGTGAGCTCGAACCAGACGACAATTCCCTGATTGGCGAGGCGGCCTTCAACCTGGGATGGAACCATTACACGAAGGAGCAGTTCGAAATAGCGACCATCGCCTACCAGCAAGCGTTGCAGAAACTCGGACCGAATGCGTCGTTGAAACCCGCGGTCCACAACAACCTGGGGAACGTGTACACCAGCCAGAAGAAGTATCAGGAAGCTGCAGTCGAGTACCAGGCTGCCATCACGCTGAAGCCTGAGCGGTCGATGTTTCACAGGAACCTCGGGCTGATGTACTCCCAGAGCGGAGCGTATGACAGCGCGGTGCGATGCTTCTTGCGATCCGTGGAATTGGAACCCGAGGACCAGGACAAACAGTATCTTTATTACGACCTGGGGGATGCCCTCGTCCGCTTGACCGACGAGCGGCGGAAAGACGCTATCCAATACTACCGGCGCGCGATCGCTCTGAATCCGTTTGAGCCTGTCTACCATGACAACCTGGCGGCCGCCTATGAGCGTGAAGGCGAGTACGCTCTGGCCATTCAGGAATGTGAAGTATCGGTGAAGCTGGCAACGGGAGCGTCGGCGGCAAGCTACTATTCACGCATGGGCCGGCTGTATGGGTTGCTGAATCCGCCGAACTGGGATGGCGCTATCGACGCGTATGCGGCGGCTGCCAAGCGTGAGCCCAAACTGGCATACGTTGGTGCCATGGTGGAGGCCTACAAGAGGGCTGGCAGGCTTCGGGATTTGCCTGGCAGCGAGGCGGCCGAGGCGGGCAAGAAGGCAACGCCGGCCACCATTGGAGATTTGCGTCTGAAGGCTGAACTGTTCCAGGCACTGGGTGACGAGAAAACTGCGGCGGGAATTTATGAGGACTGGATCCGACATTCGCAATGGACCAGGTTGTTAGATTCAGGCGTTCGCCTGGAATACAAGATGGCCTTGGATCAGGTTGACCGCTACACAATGTCCGTCCGTACAGATTCGACCGTCGTGCAACTCGGCCGCCGGCAGCAGGAGAACCAGATCAACTTTACCGGCAAGTATGAACAAAAGGCCCTGGCGGTGAACCCCGATGGCACGTATGAGATTGCTTTCTTGATGAAAGGGGAGCCCGATCCTGCGCAAAAAGAGATGACGGCGGTAATGTCAAAAAACGGGACCATCCTGAAAATGACTCCACCCGGAGTACCGTCGCCGGTCGTGCCATTTCCTGAGAACGAACTTCATCGCGGTGAAACTTGGAGAGATAGTCTCGCGCTGCCGGTCTCAACCGGAGAGCAAGGCGAACTTAAGCTGGTTCACAAACTGGCGGATATTGGGATCAGGAAAGGCCGGATCTGCGCTTACATCGTGGATAGCGGCTTCAGCGAAGTCAAGACGGCAACCGGCAAGCAGCAAATCACGGCGGCCGGCGAAAAATGGTTTGATTTCGCGAACGGAGTTTTGGTCGAGTCGCACGTTGAATCGCGAGTCCTGGCGAACGAGAGCGACGACTCCGTGGTTCTCACAACCACCAGGATCGACGTGGAGTTGGTCGAAGATCAAGATGAGAAACCAGTGACAGGACAGGCTTCGGAGCCACAGCAGACCCCGCAGGATTGAGTGCCGACGAACAGAGTGTTCTCAAGCCATCGTCGGCTCTCTCCGCGTTCTGTGGGCCGAGGTCACGGCGAATGGTGGCGCGGCGAAAGAGTTCGGACTAATCTATTATTGTTCGATTTACTTGGCTTTCGGGCGGCAAGCCCTTCGCTGAATGCGGATACAGCTGGGACCTGATGAGAAGGCGGAGACAAACAACCGACAGCCATGTGGCACCTTCGACATACAATCTTGGGCTACTCCCAAATCAATACCGTAAGGAGAGGACGATGAAGCGTACTTGCCTGTTTGCACTGGTCGCGGGGTTGCTGTATGTGACCGCTGCTCAAGCCCAGTATCCAATGATGGACATGGTCGCCAACAAGGTGATCGCGAAGTATCAGAATTCGACATGCGAGCAATTGTGGGAGAAGAAGTCGCAGAAGACGCCGCCGACGCAGCAAGAGAAGAACGCGATCCAGATGTTGAAGAGCGATCCCCAAATGAGGGCGGCATTCATTAATAAGATCGCGGCTCCGATTGCCAATAAGATGTTCGAATGCGGGATGATTCCGTAATCGAGAACGGTCCGCAACCCAAGGAGAACGAAGATGCAATTCATACCATGCCGAAAGGCGCTGCTGTCGCTTGCAATGACATTGCTGATTGCGGGCACGGGAATGGCGCAAAGTACGGCGCCGGCGGCGAAGAAGAAAGCCGCGGCGAAACCAAAGGCGGCGCCGGCCGCTCCCGCATTGCAGTTGGAGCCCAAGGCGCTGGAGATCCTAAAGGCAACGAGCGACAAACTGGCGGCAGCACATACGATGTCGTTCACGGCGGTGGAACTGTTTGAACAGCCGACCCGCCAGGGAGCTCCGCTGGGGTACACGGCGAAGTACGAAGTGACGCTAGAGCGGCCTGACAAGCTGCGGGTGTTGAAACCAGCCGATGGTAACGACACCAGTTTCTATTACGACGGCAAGACGATGATGGGCTATTCTCCGACGGAGAACCTGCTGGCGGTGGCCGACGCGCCGCCTACGATTGATGCGACGCTGGAGAAGGCATACAAGCTGGCGGGCATCGCCGTGCCATTCGACGACCTGATCGTTGCCGATCCGTACGGTGATCTCAAGCCGGGACTCATCCATGCGTATTATGTCGGAGAGTCGCATGTGGTCGCGGATACCACGACGGACATCGTCGCCTACGCGGGAGACGGTGTGTTCGTGCAAATGTGGGTCGGGGCAGAGGACAAGCTGCCGCGGCTGGTTCGCGCGATTTACCTGGACGACCCGGACCACTGGCGTCACGAAATGGCGATCACGGACTGGAAGCTGGATGAAGCAGTGCCTGCAGACACGTTTGCGCTGCCTGCAGCGGCGGCGACAGCAAAGCGTATTCCGTTTGCCGCTGCCCACCCGGAACTACCCGGCGCCAAAGCTCCGGCGAAGACCAATCCGCCTAAAAAGCAGTAACAAGGAGTAGGAAGATGAAGCACAAGATCGTAGTCACCTGCATGAGCCTGGCAATTACGCTGCTCCCGCTGGAAAGCGGGTGGGCGTATTCGCACTCGAACCGCTACGGCGGAAGCACATCGCACAGTTACGGATCGACGTCGCACTCCAGCGCCTACGGAACGAGCACGTCGCACACGTATGGAGAGGGCAGTTCACACACAAACGAGTACGGCGGCAGCACTTCGCATAATTATTACGGTGGGACGACGCACACCAACACTTACGGCGGGACAACGTCGGGCGAAGCTGGATACGGCGCGTATCATACGGACCCTTATGGAGCAACCGCGTACCATCCGCCTGACGCTTACTATGGGTACCATCCGCCGACCACGGCCTACGTGTACCATCCGCCTGCTCCCTACTACCCAGCCTGTTATGACTGCGGATCGACGGCGGGTGCAGCGGCGGTAGGAGCTGCAGTAGGCATGGTTGCTGGAGCTGCTATAGCGTCGTCGTCGAGCTCAGCGAACTCGCAGAATGCATACGCAGCCGGATATAACGCAGGCGCGACCACTGCCAACACGGCCAATGCCAACGCTGCGGCGGCGAATGCGAACATGGCGGCGGCAAACGCGAATGCCGCGGCCGCGAATGCCAATGCTGCAGCGGCTGGTGCTGCCGGCACATATTCGATGGGGCAGATTGTGTCAGTGCTTCCGTCGGGCTGCATCACGCCGTCGGTTGGCGGCGGTGGAACCTACTATCTGTGCGGCAACACGTGGTTCAGCCCGTCGTACGGAGCCGGTGGCGTGTACTACAAGGTGGTGCCGACGCCGTAAGAACGGGCGGGAGCGTGGGGTGAGTAACTGACTCTCAAATCAAGGACGGGGGCGCCTCTACCTTATGAGTCCAATTGCCATTAGTGTGGTCGTGTTTGCGTGCGTCTTTTGCGGCGCGCTTCTTGGCATCCTCATCCACTTTCTGCTCAAGAACGAACACATCACTCCTGAATCCAAGGAAGCCGTCAGACTTGCGATGGGAGTGATTGCAACCACCGTTGCACTAGTGCTGGGATTGCTGACGGCATCGGCAAAAAGCTTCTATGACAACAGCAACGCGGAGATGACACAGCTTGCAACGGACGTCGTGCAGATGGACAGAGTCCTCTCTCATTATGGGCCAGAGGCCCAGGAAGTAAGGGCAGCGCTACGTGCGTCGGTAGCGCGGGCGCTGGCGTCATCGGGAACGACCGTTGCAGAGGCGAAGGCCCGGTTTGATCCCAGCGTTCAAGAGGAGAATGCGCTGTACGACAAACTACAAGCACTGGCGCCGGCCAACGAAAACCAACGGCGCCTGCAAGCCCAGGCGCTGTCGCTCGCAACCGGAATCGGCCACACGCGCTTGCTAATGTTTGAACAGAAGTCCACGCCTCTTCCTAAACCGTTGCTGGTTATGCTGGTGTTCTGGCTGACGTTGTTATTCATTAGCTTCGGGATGTTCGTCAAACCGAATGCCGTGGTAGTAGTCAGCCTGTTCTTCGCGGCAATGGCGCTGGCGGGGTCGATCTTCATCATCGCCGAAATGTACGAGCCTTATGGCGGCATGATACAGGTATCCGATGCTCCGCTGGAGGCGGCGCTGGCGCGGATGGGGCAGTAGCGGGGCCCGATTCGAAAGTCCGGCTACTCCTGATCGGAGCTGCTTCCATCCTTGTAGGCGCTAACCAGCAGCGCCACCGTGATCGCCACATACAGAACGCCGGTTACACCCTCGAGCGCCGCCAGCATGCGCACCTCGCCATGCAGCGGGACAATGTCGCCGTAACCGATGGTCGAGAGGGTTACCAGGCTGAAGTACAGCAACTCGCTGGAACGGTCGGTTATGGCAGTGCCGTTGTGCAGGAAGGATCCCGGAACGAATGTGTCGATTACGCAGTAGAGGCAGAACCACTGCATTCCCAACAAGAGGTAGATGCTGACCGCCGTATAGAGGTGAGCATCAGTAACGGTTCGGGCATTCTTCAAGTAGGGGAAGAGGCCGTACACGGTGAGGCCAAAAAATACCACCAGCGCCGCCCATTTCAGTCCCACCAGGATTGGAGCGTGATGTAACGTGCTCATCGCGCTGAAAATGAATGTGGCTGCCATGAGCAGAACGGTCGGCCACACCCAGCCCTTCCGCGCTGCGAGCCGGACAGTAGCCAGCAGGACCGGCACAAACATCAGGACGCCGAGAGTCAACCGGCGAACGTCACCATGATCCAGTATTGGATACATGACGATGACAAGCACCAGCGATAACAAGAGGAACAGATCCGGCCGGGATTGTGCTTTTTCGAGCATACGGTCACCAACGCCCCGAACGAACCCATGAGACCACCGCAGGTACGTCGGTCACTTGCCCCGCCTAAGTCCAGATCACGATGTTGCGATGGTCGTTCCGGGACACCGGAACGGCCGCGCTGATCGTGGTGCGGCCCGTCACCGGGCCGCCCGGCTACATCTTCTGATAGTTCGAATTCTGGTCGGTTACGGTCAGTTGTTTGCTGACGCCGTTGATGGTGCTGGTGGCGACATGATTGGTGCCATCGGGCAATTTCGCAAATTGCGCGGAGATCGTGACTGCGTCGCTGGGATCGTTGAGGTACGAGTTCACTTTGATGCTCACCGGCGAATGGGTTTGCTCGCTGATTGTCATGGTCACGGAGTCGCCCTGCTTCACGTAGTTCTTGATTACCAAGCTGACCGTGCCACTGCCGGGAACGAGCGAAATGTTACCCGCCTGCTTCGCCGCCATCAGAGCTTCGGAATTGGGCGTGGTGTACTGCTTGGCCAGAGCACTGATCGATTGCCCGTACTGCTCGAATTCTTCGGTCTTCTTCTCGATGATGCGCTCTTTGGCGCGGCCCTCGCGTCCGCCGCCGGAACTTGCCTTCTGGTCATTGACCAGCGTCTTCTGCGCCTTGCCGTTCACCATTTGGACCTGATAGGTCTTCGTGTCTTTGACGTCGCCTTTGATGCTGATGGTTTCGGTCTCCGTCCAAGTGTACTGGGCGAGCTTTGCCTTGTTGGCATCCTGCGCGGTCTTGATGGCCATGAGCTTGTCAGCCATCTGCTGGTTCTGGGCCATGGCGGGTGTAATCGCGAATACACCTGCCGTGATAGCAATGGTCAAGATCAGCGCAATGTATTTGAGTCGGGGGAGTGATGCGTGAGTCATTGTATGTTCTCGCTTTCGATTTGATGAGCCCTGTCGGTTGAATCTAACACGATGGCTTGAGCATGGAGCTGGCCCGAGCCTTTTCGGGCCTTTGGATACCAACTAATTAGACCGCTTCGCCGGTGGCGGAGTCCAGCTTCCGTCGAGGATCGACGGCGGCGAATCCGTCGGCCAGTAGCGCAATGTCGAAGGTAATCAGCGGGTAGCCGTAAAGATAGGCGTCAACGGTGGTGCCTACGGCTTCTTCCAGCCCTGGAGCGTTGGTTTTTTCCTGGAAGTGCGCGTGCCACGTCCTCAAGGCCTACGGCTTGAATGTGCAGGCTGTCTGGCCAGCCTCCTCAAAACACTTGTCGTACGTGTTTTCCAAGTCGTCTTGCACGATCCAGGCATCTCCGTTGATCGCCTTGATCGTAAGATCGCGATCCAGAACTGCTACTCGGAACTTCCAACCCGGCGCCAGTTTCAGCTTGTCACCGAGTTTCTCCAGTTGGTCATACGTCAGGTTCGGATCGACGATCTGCGACGACGCCTGCATCACCCATGTGTTGCCGTCTGGATCGTCCAACAGGAAGACCGGTTTGCCCGCCACGAATCCCATAAGGGAGTTTCTATGGCCGATGGTGGGCTTGTAGGCCGTTCCACCCTTCTTGCCCACCTCAAGGTCCTTTGGCAGCGAGACGGTCATGAACCACCGCGTCTGCAGGCCGTCGTAAGTTGTAATGTCCTGCGCAATAGGGAGCTCAATCCAGTCGTTTACCCACATCCGCGGTCCGTTCTTGAAAACCCCGAGCATGTCGTATTGCTTCTTGAGCGTCTCGGGATCGATCTTGGCCCAGAGGTCAGCCGGACATGTTACAAGCGGATTGACCTGGTTGTTCAGGTACGACGTGTTATAGACAGCCGCTTTCAGATTCTTGGTGATTGGATTACCGCCAATGAGGAACACCTCGCAGTATTCCATTGCGCGTAAATTGTCCAACTTCGTCATCTTGGCGGTCGCCGAAAAGTCGGGAACCGTCTTCGTGCAACCGGCCAGCAGTGCAACCAAAAGCAGTATTGAAAGTGCGAAGTAAATGCGTGCGGACTTGCCAAAGTTCATCGAATGCTCCTTCAATTCACGTTGGGCCGGAGCCGATAGTGTTCGATAGTTCCCAGCCCCGGCGCTTTCCACTTCTAAACTGTGCATTGCTGCACGTCCGGAGGGCCATCGCAAACGGGAGGACCCATTACGGATTCGTCAGTATAGGCCACGGCATCTCGGATGACCTGTGATTTCGCTCACCAATCTGCAGGGTGAACCTAACCCATTGCGCTCAACACCAGCACGAACGTGTGGGTTGACAAAAGAGAATCTCGCCACCTGTGGGTTTTCGGATAGGCCGGAGTGTACTATTTTTTCGACCGACTAAAAGAATGCTTGTGCAGGACCGGTGTGACATGCGGCTCGAAAACTTGAGAAGAGATGTCCTAGCAGCCAATCTCGAACTCGTGCGGCGCGGGCTGGTGCTGTACACCTTCGGGAATGCGAGCGGGATTTCGCGCGCCGAAGGGCTGGTGGCGATCAAGCCGAGCGGGGTTCCCTACGAGAAGCTACGACCAGAAGACATGGTGGTGACGGACCTCGAAGGCAAAATCGTCGAAGGCGGGCTGAGGCCGTCGTCGGACCTGGCGACGCACCTGGAGTTGTATAAGGCCTTTCCGAAGATCGGCGGAGTGGTGCACACCCATTCGGAGTTTGCGACCGCGTGGGCGCAAGCGCGGAAGCCGGTGCCATGCTTTGGGACGACGCACGCGGACTATTTTTATGGGGCGGTTCCGGTCACGGAGCCGATGAGTTCCGAAGCGATAGAAGGCGATTACGAGAAGAACACGGGCCTGGTCATTGTGAGCCTGTTCCGCGAGATTGACTACGAGCAGATTCCGGCGGTGCTGGTGGCGAACCATGGGCCGTTTACATGGGGCGCCGATGCGGCAGCGGCGGCGCACAGCGCGGTGATCCTGGAGCACGTCGCGCGTGTTGCGTACCGGACGGTGGCTATCAGCAGCGGGGCACAGCAGATTTCCGGTGATTTGCACGACAGGCACTTTCTGCGCAAGCATGGGACGAAGGCGTATTACGGGCAGGAAGACAAATAACGATCGATCAAGGACGCAATCATGAATGGCGAAACGAAGATGACGATGGGGATCATCGTGGGGAACCGTGGATTCTTTCCCGGCGAGCTGGCGAAATCGGGCCGCGAAGAGATGATCCAGACGGTAGAGAAGGCGGGCATGGTGCCGGTGGTACTCGATGCTTCGCAAAGCAAGCACGGCGCGGTGGAGACGAGGGACGAAGCGAAGCGGTGTGCGGAACTTTTCCGCGCGCAGGGCGGGAAGATCGATGGCGTCATTGTCACGCTGCCGAACTTCGGCGACGAGCGCGCCATCGCGGACACCCTGCGACTGGCTAACCTAGACGTGCCGGTGCTGGTGCAGGCAACACCGGATACGCCTGAGAAAATGACGATCGCGCACCGGCGCGACAGCTTCTGCGGAAAGATGTCGGCGTGCAACAACCTGCGGCAGTACGGGATTCCGTATTCGCTGACGAATTCGCACACGGTGAGTCCTGATTCGGAGGAGTTTCGGGCGGACCTAGCTACCTTTGCGGCGGTGTGCCGCGTAAGGAAGGGCCTGAAGAACCTGCGGATCGGCAGTATCGGCGCGCGTCCGACGGCATTCAATACGGTTCGCTACAGCGAGAAGATGCTGGAGTCGCATGGCATCTCGGTGGAGACGCTTGACCTGTCAGAAGTGCTGGGGCGCATTCAACGGATGAAAGACACGGACGACGGGGCGCAAGCAAAACTGGAAGGCATCAAAAAATACGTTTCGACAGGCGGAGTGCCTGCCGAAGCTCTGTTGAAGATGGCAAAGCTTGCGGCGGTCGTTAGTGACTGGATGAAGGCCACGGATGTAGCGGTCAGCGCGGTGCAATGCTGGACGTCGATCGAAGAAAACCTCGGCATTGTGCCTTGCACGGTGATGAGCATGATGAGCAACGACCTGATGTCGAGCGCGTGCGAGGTGGACATCTGCGGCGTGCTCGCCATGCACACGCTGCAACTGGCGTCGGGCACGCCATCTGCGCTGCTGGATTGGAACAACAACTACGGCGACGATCCGAACAAGGCGGTTTGCTTCCACTGTTCGAACCTGCCGAAGCATTTCTTTAACGACGTGAAGATGGATTACCAGGCCATCATTGCCGGAACGGTCGGCATTGAGAACACGTTTGGAACCTGCGTGGGCAAGGTGAAGGCCGCACCGATGAGCTATGCGCGGTTCTCGACCGATGACACTTCAGGCCGGATGCGCGGTTACGTGGGCCAAGGCGCATTCACGGACGATTCTCTACATACGTTCGGCGGCGCGGGCGTGGTGAAGATTCCGGAGTTGCAGAAGTTGCTGCGGTATATCTGCGAGCACGGATTTGAACATCACGTGGCGGCCAACCTTTCCACGGTCGCACCAGCCATCTACGAGGCGACGACAAAATATCTCGGATGGGAGATGTATTACCACGAACCGCGTTAGATGAGGCCCAAATGGCAGTTGTAGCAGGAGTGGATTTCGGAACGTTGAGCGTGCGCGTCTCGATTGTGGACAGCGAGCGTGGGATGCTGGATTCAGCGGTGGCGAGCTATGCGCTGCATCGCAATCGCGAAGACCCCGAGTATGCGACGCAATCGCACGATGACCACATGCGCGCGCTGGTCGAAGCGACTCGAGAGGCGCTGAGGAGATCGAATGTCTCCGGCGAAGACGTTCGGGCGATCGCGATCGATACGACGGGTTCGTCGGTGATTCCAGTCGGCGCGGGTATGGTCCCGCTTGGCGAGTACTACCTGTGGTGCGACCACCGGGCAAAGGGCGAGGCGGCGGAGATCACCGAGGCGGCGTACCGCGAGGGACTGGAGGCAATCCAGTGGTGCGGTGGCGTGTACTCGTCGGAGTGGGGATTCTCGAAGCTGCTGCACTGGTTGCGGCACAATCCGGAGAGGCGCGGCGAGTTCGTCACGGCGTTCGAGCACTGCGACTTTGTGGCTGCTACCCTGTGCGGCATCACCGACGAGCGAAAGGCAAAGCGCAGCATCTGCGCCATGGGCCACAAGTGGATGTGGAATGCATCGCTGGGAGGCTTGCCACCGGAGAGATTTTTGGCCGGCGTCGATCCACTGCTGGCGGGCGTGCGCGAGAAGTTGCAGGGAGATTATGCGACTTCTGACAAGATTGCAGGGACGCTGTCTCCGCACTGGGCGGAGAAGTTGGGCCTGAGGCCGGGGATTCCGGTACCGGTGGGCGCGTTCGATGCGCATTGGGACGCGATCGGGGCAGGGTGCAAAACCGACGACGTGGTGAATGTGGTGGGCACGTCCACTTGCATCATCGGGATCACGGAGTCGCCGAACCTAGTGCCCGGAGTCTGCGGGGTCGTGCCGGGTAGCGTCCATCCGCAACGGACTGGCATCGAGGCGGGTCTCTCGGCGGTGGGCGATATCTTCAATGCCATTGCGACACGCGCGGGCACCGATGTGGAGAGGCTCTCGAAGGGACTGGAGAGGTATCAGGCAGGACAGACCGGTCTCCTGCGGATGACGTGGGACAACGGAGACCGGACGGTTCTGGTGAATCCGAATCTGCGCGGCATTACGCTGGGCTGGAACCTGCAGACGACCGCGCAGGATGAACTGTTCGCCGCGATCGAAGGAACAGCGTTCCATACGCGAGTGATTCTGGACCGCATGGCAGAGCACGGCGTCCACATCAAGCGGGTGATCAATGGCGGCGGCATTCCGCAGAAGAATGACGTGCTCAACCAGGTGTATGCCAACGTGCTGGGTTGCCCGGTACTGGTGCCGAGCAAGAGCGTAACGAGTTTGGGGTCGGCGATTTTCGCGTTCCTGGCTGCGGGCACGTTCAAGACAGTCGAGGAAGCGCAGGCAAAGATCTGTCCGCCTCACGAGACGTACATGCCCGACCCGGAAGAACAACGAGTGTACGAGCGCCTGTATGCGGCGTATCGCAAGCTCTACTTCTCGTTCGGCAATCCGAAGGATGGAACCTTGGGTGATGTGCTGCCAATGCTGATTCAGACGGCAGAAACGGCGCGAGGCAAATAGCACGCCGGTGGCGCGGCGGGGCGGCAAATGCATCCGATCGTCGAGTTGTTTTGCTGGCTCTACTTTGCGGCGCTGTCTGGCGGCGGGCTCGCTGGAAGGTTCAGGAACTTCCTTTCCAGATAGGCGTTCACTCTGCGCTGTCCTTCGGAGACAAGAATCTTCCGTTGCCAGGTAGCGTAGTCAGCCTTCCGAATCACTACCACGTGATCTCCGGGGAGCACGGTGCTGGTGAATGGAGTTCTGCCCAGGTAACCGCCATCGAGGAAGATGTCAGCGCCCGCCGGATTCGACCAGAATTCGAGCGTGGGCAGAGGTGGTGGACGGGGAGCTGGTTTGGGATCGGCTTGCGCCGACGGCGGATCATTGGCGCCTACCAGCGAGGATGGGCCGGGGGAGTCCACGTCGCAGTTTACGTAGTACACGGAGAGAGGCGCGGCCAGGCGCTTCAGATCCGGCTTTTCCACGGGCGCCTGATGAATGTCAGCCAACACCTGCTGCAACACCTTCTCGCGATTATGGTCCGAGTCAACATTGTGGTGCGATACCTGACGGCCATGCTGGTCATAGGCGCGCACGACGAGGACCTTCTTTGAGTTGTCCACTCTTAGCAATTCGAGCGTGCCGGTAGTGGGCACCGGCGGCATGCCGGTGTAGGAGTAGTTCCAGGTACCGCCATAACTGCTGGCGCCGGCGAGGCTGCCCGAGACGGGGCCGGTGCTGGTGTAGGTGTGGGCTGTGGGAGTCAGGCCGTCAAAGCTCGCCTCGGTGATCGCAAAGATCACGACGTAGTTTGCAGTCCTGGAAGAGGGAATCTGGGACAGGCAGAGCTCAGGGTGCTCATCGTAGTGGTATTTTTTGCCAATCCATTTGGCGGCGAATTTGGGGACGGCGGGAACCGGTTGCCCGCCTTCGGCCACGGCGAAGGTGATGGTCTTGGTGCAAGGCACGGGGGCAGGCGATTGCCCAACCGCGCTTACGGCTAATAGCACAATTACCTCGAAAATCCAGGTCCTTCTCATAATTATCAGTCTTCCATTTGTCCGCCGGTTTGACGTTCTCGTGTGGTCTTACTGAGTCAGCCGCAGCAGAATCTTGGCTGCAATCGTCTGAAACGCAGTGTTCAGCTGGGTAGTACAGGCCGTTGAAGGACAATTAGGAACTGGAAAATACTGTCCGGTAGGCAGATTTGGGTTATAAGTAGTTGAAGTTGGGTCGTTTGCTAATTTCTTGAGAAAGGTAGCATCAACCGCGTTGCTGAGACCAATCGTGTAAATAAAGACGCCTGGGGTTTCAGCGCGCATGGCGTTGGCGGTCTGAATCGCGCGATATTGCGCATCCGCGGTAACATTCGCACGGTTAATTCCCCGCAATCCATACTGCTGGGAAGCAAACTGCGTCACATAAGTTCCGTACGGGTTCTGGCAGGCTACACCGGCCGAGCTATATACGATTTGGTAACCGTTACTATTGCCACCCCCATTGATACAAGAACCATTTCCTTGATATGGGCACCAGTCCGTTCCGCTAGTAGGGTCAAAGACATCGACTTCCGTGGTGGTTGGATCATATCCGCCATAGTTCAAGAGCGGAGTCACTTTCACCGTGCTGCTTGTCCAACACGTAAACGTATCTTGAATGGTATTCATCAGGCCGTCGGTAAAGTACACGGCGACCCGCGTGACGTTCTGGCCGGGCTGGATGGGCACGCTGTTGATCTGGTTGTCGGCGACAGCGAGCGGTGGTCCCTTGGACGCAACATAGGTGCCACCGGTCCCGAATGTACCGCCAGCGAAATTCAAGGCCCCCACTGCGTTCTTGATTGGCGTCTGGAAGTTGGTATTGATGGCGAAGTCCACGGTCGCATTGGAGGCGTAGCTGATCATTGCTACGGAATCCAACGTGTTATCAAAGTCGTTGACGAAACTCGGGACGGCAGACTTCAGTGCGCTCCCACCTCCATTGTTTGCCATGGAGCCCGAGCGGTCGAGGATAAGCGCCATAACCAGCTTGCCGCGGGTCGCCACAGCCGTGTCGGAGACATTCCAGAACTGAAAGAAATGCTGTGCAAAAAAAGTCGGTACCTTGGCGGTGGCGGTCACATTGACCTGTTGATCACCATAGGCGTCCTTGGGGAAGGTGATGGTCGGCGTCGGCGGGTTGGGCCCGTAATTTGCGTTAAAAATGTGGGTGGCAAGTGTAGTGGCGGTCGGTTGACCTTGCGGCAGGGCCTTCATGCCGGTAAGACATGCGGCATCCACCGCTTTGGAAAGCTTGGCCTTGGTGATATAAGCCATGCCGCCATCGACGGCCAGCCCCATGAACAGTATGAGAACGAGGCCGCCAATCGCCAGCACAATTAAAACCTGACCCTCTTCGCCTCTTGATGCAGGCATAGCATGACCTCCTTAGTAATAGGCCGCGTCATACAACTGGGCGGGCAATATGGTGGAGTTCCTCAGCAAGGCTCCGATGGGGGTGACCGCGGTGTAAGTGAAGAAAATCTCGGTAACATAGAGGGTCTGATTGGCCTGTAGTGCAGCCGCAGCTTCGGTCGGCAGCGACGCTGTCCCACACGAGGATGGCGGGGGAAAGCACCCGATCTTGCTGGAGATCCCCTGACAATTGCCTTGGGACGATTGCCCGGTGACCATCAGATTGTTGCCCGATGTTCCAGTGTTGGTTACGGAGGTGGTGATGACACACCCTTTCGTGTTCAGGCTCAGGTTGGTTCCAGCATCGGTGATGACAGTCTGCGCGGTTTGAGAAAGGGTGGTTCCTCGCGATGACATGCTGGAGCCCTCGGCGGTGAGGTTTTTGATGACCTGAACGTAGTAGATGGCCCGGGAGAAATCGATCACTCCGAAGACCAGGACCAGCAACAGGAGCACCGATATGGCAAGTTCCACCAAGGCCTGGCCGGAGTCTTCCAGTACTAGCGTCTTTCGCTGCGTCGTCATAGGGGTGTGCCTCCTCACGTTTGGTTCGGCGGGAAGGGTTCGTTCTTAAAGCTGGCGCTCACGGTGATCGTGTAGGACCCGTTCGTGAAAAACGGTGCAACCAACGGTGTGATGAACTTGTACGGATACGTAATGGTTATGGTCACGGTGTCGCCAGGGCCTCCGCCGCTTCCGCAGCCACCGGTCGTGCTGCAGATTTTCGTGTTGGAACTAGTCGCAAAACCCAGTCCGTGATCCACGACGGTCTGCATGATCGATTCGTAGCGAGTGTGGCTGGACATGGATTGCCCGGTCATAGCGTATCGTCCGCCTTGTCGGGCGGCGTTTTGCAGGGTGAGTTTGGCGAAATACAAAAAGGAGAAATCGATGATGGCGAAGACGAGGAGGAAGAAAATGATGGCCGAGATGGCAAACTCCACCAAGGTCTGGCCGGAATCTGTCCGTGCGCGGGGCAGTGTTTTTGAGAACGATTTCATAACTCCTCCGCCTAGCTCACGACTGCGAGGAGGGCCATAGAGGCTGGCCGCGCAGTATGGTCGCAAGCGCTGCCACCTTCGGCGAGTCCCAGTGCAACCGCAAGCCCCGTGCCGCTCCGCGCTGCAACACGCAAGTAGAAAGCGGAGGGGCATGGCCGGCTTTCCAGGCCGGCGAAGCAGGCCGTACCACGGTTTGCTCAATCCTCGATAAGGAGTTCATCTCCAACCGAGGTCGCGGTCCGCGCAATCACGCCGGCCGGCAGTTCGAGCACGCACCGCGCCCTCCAATGCAAGCCGGTGACGCGGTAGGGGGACAGCCCGGGTTGCACATGGAGGACACGGCAGTTGCGGTCCAGGAAAACAACGTCGATCGGGAAGCGCATGGCGACAGTGTGCACGGCCTGCGAGGGGATGATCAGCAGGCCTTCGCCGGAGCCGAGGGCGGACTTGCCGAGCAAGCCCACCATGCGGCTCCAGCTGGTATCGGCCACACCGATCCGTCCACCAAGCACCGTGCTCCTGGTGGTGTTTGAGACCCGAACCGTCTGCATTGCCGTTCGCTAGGCGCGCGTGGATGGACGCTTCAGCGACGCCATCCGCTTGCGCCGGGCAATGATGATGGTCAGCAGGATCACGGCCAGAATGCCGGCGATCACCCGAATCATGAGTACGTTGTCCATAAAAATCCCTCCAGTATGAGTTATCGGCCAACCTTGTTGAAAGCATCGGAAATGGCGACGCCCGCGGGACCGAGGATCACCACGAACATGGCCGGAAAAATAAACAGTACCAGCGGAAAAACCAGCTTGATTGTGGTCTTGGCAGCCCGCTCCTCGGCTTCCAGCAGCCGCTTGGTGCGAAGAGTATCGGCAAACTGGCCCAGCGCGGTCGCGATCGGTGTGCCCAGTCGCTCGCTCTGGGTGAGCATGCTGGAGAACTGGCGGACGACGTCGAGATCAACGCGGTCAGCCATGGCGCGCCAGGCATCGACGCGCGGGCGGCCAGCCCGCTGTTCGCGGGCGATAATCAACAACTCATCGCACAGGTCCGGCGCGGAAGGTTGCAGGTCTTTGGCCACGCGGAGCATGGCCTGGTCCATACCCAGGCCCGCCTCCATGCACATGACCAGCAGGTCCATGGCATCGGGGAGGCTGAGAGCGATTGCCCGCTTCCGCCGGGAGATGGCGCGAATCAGAAAAAGGTCGGGAGCAAAGAAGCCGACAGCGGCCAGCACCAAACCCAAGGGAAACATGTTGTCACGACCGGTAAAGGTGGCCAGCAGCACTCCCAGCACGGGACACAACAACTTCGCATTCAAAAAGGTTTCGATATCGCCGGGCTCGCGGAATCCCGCCAGTCTCAAGCGATAAGCAAGCTCGTTCTCGCCCTGGCGGCGCAGCAACCGGCGGAAGGGCAGTAGTGGCCGGGTCAAATACGACAACACGTCGCGAACACCATACTCCGGGCGAAGTGGCGGCGCGATGGCGACTTCCGCCAGGCGGGCCACAACCACAGAACCGTCGCCTACAACCGCCAAGATCAGCAGAGCCAGGCCTGCGAACAGTCCCACCGCCACACAGATCACAATCAGGAGCACAGTCATCTCAAACCCTTATGTCGATAATTCGGCGGATCGCGAGGATACCGAGTGCCATCGCGGCCAGTGCCGCGTAGACCATCTTGCGCCCCACCGGGTTCTCAAATAATGGTCGCGCATAGCCAGGACTGACCAGGTTCAGAGCGGCAAACAGGACAAACGGCAGCGCCACCAAGATCACGCCCGTCATTCGACCCTGGGCGGTGTAGACGCGCACTTTTTGAGACAGGTTGACGCGCGCCCGCAAGACCGCAGCGATCTTGTCCAGCAGTTCCACCAGATCGCCGCCTGTCTCCTTCTGCACCAGAATGGCCGTCACCAGAAATCGCAGGTCGTCGGTGGGAAAGCGCTCAGCCAGTTTGGACAACGCCTCATGGAAGGGCAGACCGTAGTTGATTTCATCGGCCGTACGGCGGAATTCCGGTCCAATTGGCTCGGAGAGCTCATCGGCTACCATGACCAGCGCGCTGGGAAGGGCATATCCGGCGCGCAGGGCGCGCGACATCAGGCTCACGGCCTCGGGCAGCATGGCGGTGAAGCGATGCATTCGCGCCGAGCGCTTGTACCAGACCCAGAGCAACGGCAGCCCCCCCAATAACATGCCCGGAATCCATCCGACGGGTCCCGCCGGGATCCACCAGTGGCCCACGGTTGAGCCCACAACCAGAAGTACCGCGGAGTAGGAGAAGAAACGCCCCACAGTCCACGGCACCTTCGACTGGTCCAGCATCAATTCCAGTCGTAGCGCGAAGCGGTTGTCGCGGAGCAGCCGGTCAATGACGGCGATGCGGCTAAAGGTAATTTCCCGCAGGATGCCTTGCTCGGACTCGACCGCCGTCTGGCGGCTGAGCACCGCCAGCCGTTCGCGGGTCCGCTTGTCGCCGGCCGAAGGTTCCGTGAAATACACCAGCGTGGCGAAGACCGCGACCAGCAAGATCACGAAAATGGTGATTACTGGCATCCCCTGGCTCCCAGCTAGACCTCAACCGAATGTTCAAAGACACTCGGCGGAATCACGATCCCGGAGGTCCTCAACCTGTCGATAAACTTCGGCGATACCCCGGTAGCGCGGAATCGTCCGAGCACGCGTCCGCCGGGATCGATCCCGATCTTGTCGTAAACAAAAATGTCCTGCATGGCGACCACGTCTCCAGTCATCCCGGTAATCTCGCTGACGTGGGTAATGTGGCGCTTGCCATCACTCATGCGAGCGATTTGGACGATCAGCGCCACAGCTGACGCGATTTGCTGGCGCGCGGCGATCTCGGGCAGATTCAGGTTGGCCATGAGCGCCATCGTCTCCAGCCGCGAGATGGCGTCGCGCGGACTGTTGGCGTGGATAGTGGTAAGCGAGCCGTCGTGGCCGGTGTTCATGGCCTGTAGCATGTCGAGGGCTTCCTCGCCGCGCACCTCGCCCACGACGATGCGGTCGGGGCGCATGCGCAAGGCATTGATCACTAGCTCCCTTTGCCTTACCGCGCCCTTGCCTTCGACGTTGGGGGGACGGCACTCCAGGCGGACCACGTGTTCCTGGCGCAGTTGCAACTCGGCCGAGTCCTCGATCGTGACCACGCGCTCGCCCTCTCCGATATACCCGCTTAATACATTGAGCAGGGTTGTCTTACCTGCGCCGGTCCCGCCGGAAATCACCATGTTGAGCTTCGCCCGCACCACGCCCTTCAGCACATCGAAAATCGGAGCGGTCACGGTGCGGTTGGCGATCAGCTGCTCGGCGCCGATCGGAATTCTTCCGAAGCGCCGGATGGAGAGAATCGGGCCGTCCACCGCCAGCGGCGGGATGATCACGTTGACGCGCGATCCGTCGGCAAGGCGCGCATCGCACATCGGCGAGGATTCATCCACCCGGCGGCCTACGTTGGACACGATCTTGTCAATGATGTGCCGCAGGTGTGCCTCGTCCTTGAAGATCACCTTGGTCCGTTCCAGCACTCCGCCGCGCTCGACGTAGACGCTGCGGTGGGTATTGACCAGGATGTCATTGATGGTCGGGTCCTGCAGCAGCGGTTCCAACGGCCCCAGGCCGAATACCTCATGTAGGACCTCGCGCGAAAGCCGATCGCGTTCGCTGGCGCTCAGGGGCGTGTCCAGCTTGCCAATTAACTCGTGGATGGCGTCCTGAACCTGAACCCGTGCCTTGATGTCTTCCAGCGAGGTGAGCTTTTCGAGGTCAACCCGATTCAGCAACTCGCGGTGGAGCGTGGTCTTGAGCTCCTGATGGAGCTTGGGGGAAACGCCGATACTGCGCCCTCCGTTCCACGACATGCCCTTGCGGGGTTCGAAAACGAATTCCTTACCGTTGGCCATCGCCGATCTCCACACGCGCTATCCGAACGGGTTGAACCACGAACGGGCTCCTTGTTTCTTGCTATCGCCAGCGGGGGCCTCGCCCATCAGCCGGTCGGACCAGTCGTCAAACGCCACCGAGAGCTTGTCGCTGCGTCTGGCCGGAACCGGCGTGCCCGAGTTGATGGCCTTCGCGATCTCCCCGTAGCAGTTGGGAATCCTCACGTCGATGGGCCGATGCAGCGCCGCCTCAATTTCCTGTTCAGTCAGGAGGCTGTTCTTCGATTGCCGGTTGAGCACGATATCGATGGACTTTTCGGGATAATGCAGGCCGACGAGGTACTCGATGGACCGCACCGCATTGCGGATGGCCGGCAACTCGGGGGTAATGACGATGGCAATCTGGTCGGACTGCCGCACCGCGGCGCAGGTGGCCTCGGTCATGCCTGGCGGACTGTCGATCAGCACGAACTGGTAGTTCTCGGCAAGAAATGCCAGCGTGTGTTCGATGGCTTCGGGCGAGGGATGCGGGAAGTTGTCGATCACTTCTGCCGAATCCAGCACGTGCAACCCGCTTTCATGCTGCAGCAGGAATCCCTGCAGCAACTCGAGGTCGAGCCGGTCGGTGTTGTGGACGAGTTCGTAGAAGCTGTACTGATGCCGGTTAATCCCGAGATACAGGGACACGTCCCCCAGCGACGGGTGCTGGTCAACCAACAGGCATTTCCGGTTATGCCGTCTCGCCAGGGTCAATGCCAGATGCAAGGCCAGCGAAGTGACTCCTGTGCCGCCCTTGGCTCCCATGACGGTCACGATTCGTCCCGCGGAGGCGTCATCGTCTGGAACATGGCGTCGCCCGACAATGTGGGCCAGCGCCTCCGACACCCGTTCCGAATCGAACGGCTTGACCAGATACTCGGCGCATCCGGCACGCATGGCGGCAATGATGGTATCGGGCGACGAATCGCTGCAGGCCGCCATCAGGCTCACGGTACTGTCGCAGTTGTCGCGCAAATGCTCGGCCAGCCGGCAGGACTGTTCGACATCTTCATCAAAATCAATCACGCAGATGCGGAACTGGAAGTCCTCCAGCATGTGCATCACTTCGCGCGGCACAATGTGCCGGTCAACGTTGTCGACCAAGTGCGCGCCTGGCGTCTGCGACACCATGACTTCCAGGGTCGCGCGCGCGAAGGGATCCATGCTGATGGCCAGCACGCCGACCCGCAGTTTTGCAGACTGCGAGCGTTCGATGGTCACTTGGCTTTCCGTGCTTATCATGGCTTCCCCGGCTTCTTGGCGGGATAGGGCAGCCCCTTATCAAACTCGCCGTTGTTGAGGTTTCGCACCGGCATGTCGACCTGTGGAGGCGACGTGGAAACTGTTTCTGAAACCGGATCCACGATGGTCGGCGTGACCAGCACCAGCAATTCTGTGTTGGTCCGGTTCACGTTTCTCGACTTGAAGAGCTCGCCCAGGATGGGCACGTCGCCAATCCAAGGGATTTTGCTGAGCTGCACGACGGTGCGCTCGTCCAGCAGACCGGCAATCCCAAACGTCTGTCCATTCTTCAACTCGATTTCAGTTTCTGCACGCCGGGTCTGGATGGCCGGCATGGTGAATCCCGAGATGGTCACTGAATTGGTGTAATCCAGCGAACTCACTTCCGGCTTCACCTTGAGGCGGATGCTGTTGTCGTCCAGCACCGTGCCCACAAACTCCAGTTTCACCCCATAAGGCTTGAACTGTATGGTGACGGCCCCGTAACCGCCGCTGCTTCCGCCCATGCTCTGGATCACCGGGTAGGGGAATTCGCCACCGGCGAGGAACTCCGCCGGCTGGCCGCTAATGGCCATCAAGTTGGGTTCCGCCAGAATTTGCAGCACCTGGTTCTGTTGCAATGCCTTGATGGTGGCGCCCAGATTGAGGTCCGGCCGGAAGAGGAAGATGTTCAGCAGGTCAGAGATGTTGAACTGGGTAAAGCGCTCGATCAGGCTGTTGCCGCTCTGATTCTGCGAGTTGAGCGACTGCGCTCCGAACTGCTGCGTCGAAACGGTGCCGATGGTGTTGGTGGCGCCGGTGCTGAAGAGGTTGATGCCAAACGCCGTCAGCTTGCCGCGGTCGGCCTCGGCAAAGCGGACTTTCAGCATCACCTGCTTGAGCCGGGACGGTTGCGCAATCTGCAGACCATTGACCACTTCTTTGGAGAAGTTCGCCGCCATCTTCAGCATCTGCTCCGCGGTGGCGGCTGAGGGCGCGACGCCCACCAGCACCACCTTTCCCTCCTGGGATTGCGCCTCCACGTTGCTGCCGGGATAGGTCTGCTCCAGCGCGTTGCGCAAGGAGGTGACGTCCAGGTCGGCAAAGACGTCCATCATGCGGCTCTGGCCGTTTTCCTCCCACACCACCAGACTGCTGCCGCCAACCTGCTTGGCCGTCAGCACGACCTCATTGGGAGAAGTTGCCACCGATTCGAGGACCGCGGGGTTGCCGGTCAGGATGCGTTTGATGCGCGACGGCGTGCGCACGACAAGGGAGTGGCCTACTACGATGTGTAGAGTCTCCGGCCCCTGATCGAGGGCGGCGTGTGCCGAGGGCGGCGCTGCGAGCTCCGGCGGAGGGGCGGGCTGCTGCGCTGCCATGGTCATGGTGACGCATAGAATCAGAGCGAGCAATGCCGCATTCCTGGTGGTTCCGAACTGCTTCTGGTAGCTCCGTCGATGTGTTTTCACGGGTAGCTCCATTTCTTTCTGCTACTAAAACGTCACGACGGACTTCTTGACGCCGTCGAAAACTTCGACATCGTAGCCCGCAGGTTTTGAGACGGCCACGGTTGCTTTTTTCACTGGCCGTGGCGGCACGCTGGCGTTGCCCTGCAGCTCCCGTACCTGGATCGAGTGTTGCTCCGGCTGGGCCTGGTCCGCGCCATTGCGCAGTACAAACTGCACCGTTCCCTCGTTGCTGGCGAGCGACATCTTCTGCGCGTCTTCGGGAGACATGAGCAGGGTCACAACTTTTACGTTCTGCGGCTTGCCGGATGGGTCAGGCTGCAGCCGTTCGCCGGTGCTCAGGACCTCGATGTTTTGCAGCACGGTGGAGGTCGTTGGGTCTCTCCCATTTTCGGCGCGGAAGGTAACCAGAACATCCACATGGCTGCCGGGAAACAGAAATCCCGACACGTTGTTCACTTCGTTGGTCACGACGGCCACCGCCCGCATGCCGTCGGGAATCTTGGCGGTCAGGCCGATTGCCGCTCCCGGTGCAGCCAGCAGTTGGTCGCGGATCGGTTCCTTGGCAGGAATGGGGTACAGCAGGATCCTGCCGACGATCTGGTCCGGCTTGGTGACGACACCTTCCAGCGGGAGATTGGAGGGCCAGTCCACCAGCACGAGCTGTTCAGGCTTGAGTTCCGTTCCCGCTTCCAGTCCCATGGAACTGGCGACGATCTGGAGCGTAGCCGGTTTGTTGAACTGCTTCTTCATACGCGCATACAGGAAAAAAGTGGCCACCAGCGATACCAGCAGTGCCATCATGAGTGCGAGTGCGAGCCGACGGTTTTTCGTAGGTCACCTCCAGATTGCAGTGGCGAAGGTGTAAAGTGTTCCCGCGGCAATGGCCAGGCCGTACGGCATGCGCAAGGCTGCCGGATTGTCGAGGTTAAATTCGGGGTGGGTGTGCAGGCCGCCCCAGGCATGGAATTTCATTACGGAGCCGACGTTGGTGAGGGTTTCCCGGGTGCGGCCACGCATCGCCGTGTAAACCAGGGCCAGCACACCACCTACGATGGCCGAAGCCAAAAGAATGCTGACGGCATACCGCGGGCCCGCCAGCGAACCCAGCGCCGCCAGCAGCTTCAGGTCTCCAGCTCCCATCGCGCGCACGGCATAGAACAGGAAAACGATGGCTCCCGCCAACAGGCAGCCGCCCAGCGCAGTGAGCAATCCGTTCCAGCCGAAATAATAGGAGCGCAGCAGCACACCGGCCAGCATCGCCGGATACGTAAGCCAGTTCGGGATACGGTGCTGCTGCACGTCCATCACGGCAGCGGCGGTTGCCACTGCCAAAGCGTCGAATAGGAGAAACGAATCAGGGTTCATGGCGGTAATCTTCAAGCTTCAAGTTGAAGGCAAGCTACTGGGTCAGCAGGATGCATCAAGCCCTTTCAGCGTGCCGAGAATACTCGGCGCGCCGGCACGAACCAATGCCTCCCGTTCCGTAACCTGCCTTCCCCGAGGCGTTTTGGTTACGGCACGGTCAACTGGCCGCCGATGGCGGTGAACTCGGCGTTGATCGCCGTGGCGAGTGCGCCCATGCCGGCGACACAGACGAGCGAGATCGTGGCAGCAATCAGTGCGTACTCGATCAGGTCCTGGCCAGACTCTTCTTTGTGCAGTCTCTTTAACAATGCAAGCATTGGATTCCTTCCTTTCAGTAATTTCTGCCCACGGCCCTTTGACCATTCGCGAATCCCCACCCATCCTGCGGATCGGGCCGCAATATCCGCGAGTGACCTTCATGACGTCGGGCAGCACACTCTCTATTGCACTCGCGGTGCCACTCCCGACCGAAGGCCAAACGCCGTCCATGACTATTTCGGCAACCTCCGTGAGTTCAATTAGCTACAAGCTAAAGTTTTGAATCTGGAGGAGTCCAGGGCATCTTAAAGGGGCGATTTTTCCCTTCTTGGAACCGTGGTCCTTTTTCGGAAGTCTCATTAAGTGCAATACCCTGCATATGTCGTCCTTCTTAGTCCCATGGGTAGTCTGGCTACAAGTTGGATTATGGGGAGCTTGTCCGATTCGCACTTTCACTGTGCACTATCTTGCCGTTAGAGGACGCAGAATCCCGTTGAAACTACAATGGCTTGCGGCAATGAAATCCTCTTTCGGCTATAGTCGGATTGATTTGGTGATATGCAAGAATTTGGCTTAAGCCATGGTCAGCGCGCCTGTCGGAATATTCCCCTTGCCATTCGTGATCATGGGATCCAGCGCCCTGAAAACTCTCAGCCCTATTGACGTCAATTCCGCTTGCGAACCTTCTTGACTTAGTCCGACGAGCGGGAAACAGAATTGCAGTGGATCGCTGAGGCTCGATCTTCCAGGCTGCACTCGTCGCCTCCCGTCAGCACGTACCGGTAGACAAAGTTTTCCAACTCACGAATGTTGCCCGGCCATGGGTAAGTCAACATCCGTGCAAGAAGCTCGTGTGAAAAGGCGGAGTCGGATACGGCGAGTTGAGCGCTCTGGCGAGCCCGCACGTATTCTGCGATGCCGGGCAAATCCTGAAGGCGTTCCCGGAGAGGAGGCACGTCGATCGTCACCACAACGATGCGGTGGTAAAGGTCGCGCCGGAAATGGCCCAGCGTGACATCACGGCGAAGGTTCCGAGTGGTGGAGCAGACGATCCGCACTTTATCGCGGACTAGGTTTCGGTCCGCGGTCGTGCATTCGTCGGATTCCGTGAGCGACCGCTCCAACTGCTGCTGCAGCCGCGGCGTGAGCTCGCTCACCTGCTCGAGAAACAGGGTGCCACGGCACGAGAGCAGAGACGGAACCTGGCAGTGCTCGTCACCAAGACCCAGGGCGCCCTGCACGGAAAGGAATGGATCCCAAAGCGACGCTGGTGCGCCAAGCGCGGCGCAGTTGATGCTGACATACGATCCACGGGGACACGCGGAGTGGAAGTGGATGAAGCGGGACAATACGCTCTTTCCGACGCCAACCTCGCCCTGCAGCAGTATAGGGACTGATGTCGGCGACACGCGCACCAGTTTGCTCTTCAACTTCTGCATGACTTCGGACTGGCCGAAGAGAACCAAATCAGGCGGAAAGTCACCAAGAGCGTGATTACCAGATAGGCTGCGGTCAAGAATCATACAACCCGCAACAAGCAAGTTACAGTCCAATTCAACCCTGATGACTCCTTGGGCCAATTCACGAACAATTCAGAGCAATCTGGCCGCGAGTTCGAGAAAGTGGAATTCGGACACAGTGAAATAGTTTTCATTAATTGAGACCCGGAGCCGCAGTTACGGTGAGTAATCCCGGGTAACTGAACTCCTTACGCAGAAGTGAGTTACCAGGAATTGATGGTCAACAAAAGGTAAAAAAAGAATTGACTTACGGCCACATTTCGCTGTACCACTAAGGTGGACATGCACGAACTGATCTAGGTTAGCTTCCAAACTCCCCTCGACTTGAAGCGTCTGCAAGCGGAGCTGGCCCGAGAGTGCCCGTCAACAGAAGTGGCGCTGACAAGCTGCTCGCAGCATTGCCCCAAGGACTGTCGAACCCGTTGAAAGCGGCCGATAGGATCTCGGTGCAAAGGTTCGCCCAGGGGTCAACGACGGTGAAGAGATCCGTAGTCGTCATTGACAGAGATATTCGGGTCCTCAGTTACATTCGAACGATTCTGGCAGACCAGGATTGCGATCTAACCACATACGACTCGGGTAAGCATGCATTGGAGTGCATGCGGACCGGGACTCATCCTCGAGGTGTGCTGCTCTCAACTGACCTGTCCGACATGGACTACGTGGACCTGATCCGGCAGGTTCGCCAGATGAATCCCCACATCAACATTACGGTCATGTCGTACCTGGACCGCTATGGAGAGCTGGTTGAAGCCGTCCGCGCAGGCGCGCGTCGAGTGATGCCGAAGCCGTTCCTGGTGGAGGACTTGCTCGAGGCTGTAAGCAATCTCACCGAAAACCGTAAAACCAGCCCGGGGCGCAATGCCATTGAAGTTCGCGTCGGGCAAGACATGTCGATGGTGTATGCCAGCCGCTCCATGCACGAAATCAGGCAGCAGGCTGCGCTGGTGGCACGCGTCAACCTGCCGGTACTGCTACTGGGTGAAAGCGGAACTGGAAAAGAGGTTGTGGCGCGCTACATCCATAGCCTGTCGCGACAGGCCCAGCAAGCTTTCCTGAAAGTCAACTGCGCTGCCGTGCCTTCCGAGCTTTTGGAGAGCGAACTGTTCGGATACGAGCCGGGGGCATTTACGGGCGCCGCCCGCTCTAAACCTGGGAAATTCAAGCTCTGCGACGGCGGCACCATGTTCCTCGACGAGATCGGTGAGATGCATCCCGGCCTCCAGGCAAAGTTATTGCAGGTACTTCAGGATGGAACATTCTCGCCACTCGGGGGCCGTTCTACGGAAAAGGTGACTGTTCGCATCCTGGCGGCAACCAACATCGACATGAAAGAAGCGATCGCGAACAGAACTTTCCGCGAGGACCTCTACTATCGGCTGAATGGATTCTGCGTGAATCTTCCCCCGTTGCGTGAACGCCGTGACGACATACCGGTGCTGCTGCGCCATTTCATGAATCGATACTCGCACGAGCTGGGCTGTTCAGACGTGCAACCTTCACTCTCCGCCCGCCTGGAAAAAGCATGTTTACGTTATAGCTGGCCAGGCAACCTAAGAGAGCTGGAGAGTTTCGTGAAGCGGTACCTGGTGTTGGGAGACGAGCTTTCGATGCTTGATGAACTCACGGAAGAGATGTCCGACGAGAATCGACGAACCGAGATTACTCCTGAATTGATTCAGCAAGCGCTGCATGCGGCGGGCGGTAACAGAAGAGTGGCGGCCAAGAGTATCGGAATCAGTTACAAGGTGTTACTCCACAGGATGCGTCAGTTCGGGATGGAGTCTGATCCGCGGGAACTGTGCGCAGTCTAGTAAGTTCGTATCGATGCAGTTGAGCGGTAAGGTTTGAGGTAAACAATAGTTGCGACCACAGAAGGTGTGATGCGAAACGATCTGGTCGTCGTTCACACAAAGGCCGGGAAACTCGTGAAAGGATACCTGCGGTGGGTAGCCGCATCCTGCGATTCCCCCTCGCTCCCCGCGCTTCCCGATGTCCTTCACATTTCCCATGACAACGAGGGAGAAATATCAAGTATTGACCTGGATGACGCCAAGGCGGTCTTCTTTGTGAGAACGCAAGAAGGAAATGTCGAGTACTCGGAAGTCAAGTTTTTTACCGATCACCCGGCCACGGAATTGTGGGTCCAAGTTCAACTGGCCGATCAGGAATCGGTGGAAGGGCGGGTCGAAAACTGCAGCCGCCTGTTGTTTGAGCCGGGCTTTTGGCTGCGGCCAACTGACTGCGTAGCTAACAACATCATGGTGTATGTCCCAAAAAGCTCGATCGTCGATTTTCGCGTCATGGGACTCGCCACAGTCCGAAAGCGGGTTGCGGAAGAGGCCGCGTCAGATACTAATTCAACTTTCCATACATGATTGACCTGACGAACTGTTGCGCCAAATGAATTGTTGGTGCAACGCCGATCTTGGCGTTGGTTAGCAGTCGTCAGGGGTGAAGTCTCCCCGGGCAGAACGCCACGCGGTCACACGATTCATTTTGGAGACTCCGCCCTTGACCGCCAGAGGCAACGGCCGTGGCAAAACGAACTGAGGGAGAACCCCAATACGTCCCCGGTTCCACCTACCGTTTGCAGCTGAACCGTCGTCTCACGTTTCGTCAGGTAGCAGGGCTACTCGACTATCTGCAGGATCTCGGCATCAGCGACTGCTACACCTCGCCATTCTTGATGGCGCACGGGCAGCATGCACGGCTACGATGTGACCGATCCCACACGCCTGAACCCCGAAATCGGCGATGAGCAGGATTTTCGTAAGCTCACGGCGAAACTGAAACAGCGGGGCATGGGCCTCATCGCCGACGTTGTGCCAAACCAGATGTGCGTCACCCATCCCTCGAATACCTGGTGGTGGGACGTGCTGGAGAACGGGCCCAGCTCGCCGTACTCTCGTTTCTTCGACATCGATTGGAGTCCGCCGAAAACCGAACTGGCCAATAAGATCCTGCTGCCGTTCCTCGCGGAACAGTTTGGCGTTGCGCTGGAGAACCAACAGCTGGTGGTGAATTACGATACGCATTCCCGCGACCGAGGTAGATCGCATTGTCGAATCGGGCAGGGTCACTCGCTGCACGCCTCCGGCGTCGGGGCGTCGGAAAGAGCCAACCCACGGCTTCAACGTGCATCACTGGTGCCTTCAAACGGTGAAGCTCCACCCGAAGTGGAAGAATCCCGCAGCAGTGTCCGTATCCGGCGCGATCTCGAACCCCTACAGGGAAGCCGTCGAGAGCCAAGCCAAGAACTTCGATGGCGATCTGATCAAGGCGGCGGAGGACATTCTGTCCCGGACGAAGCAGTACGCCAAGGATACGGCGGACGACCTTGAGCACGTTGGGGTGGTCAACTACTTCGTCTACGCCATCTACCTGGAGCACGAACCGGCACGGGAAGACCCGGTGCCCAACCAGTGCCCGATCCATGGAGGTGCCCAGTGAGCGCAGGACAGCAAATTTCGCTCTATGGACATCGGCCCGAGGTCTTCACCGGGCAGAAGGCAGCCGTTCTTGATCTGCTTCTTAGCCATCGGGACCAATGGGTTCCGGCTTACAAACTTGCAGGGCTGGCGCTCCAGTACAACGCACGAGTCAAGGAACTGCGCGACGCTGGGTACGTCATCGAGAACCGCACCACACGAGTCGGCAAGCAGGTTCACGGCTCATTTCGCCTCATGGCCTGCCCTGGCGAGGAGTTGCGGCCATGACTGGTTACACAAAGCTCTTCGGCTCAATTCTCGGATCGACCATTTGGCGCGAGGACCTTGCAACAAAGGTCGTCTGGATCACCATGATGGCGATGGCCGATCAGGACGGCATTGTAAAGGCGTCAGTACCGGGCTTGGCCCACCTTGCTGGGGTGACCGTCGAAGAGACCGAATCTGCGGTGGCAAAGTTTCTCTCACCCGACCCGTATAGCCGCTCTCCCGAGAACGAAGGACGGAGGATTGAGCCCGTGGACGGCGGCTGGCGGCTCCTGAACCACAGCAAATACCGGGAGAAGATGTCATTGGACGATCTGCGGGAGCGTGCCCGCAAGCGGCAACAGAAGTATCGTGACACGCACCGCGTAACACCAAAACGTGACGCATGCGTTACGCAGCGTGACGGGCATAACGAATCACGCATGTCACGACATACATATACAGAAGCAAAAGCAGAAGAACAAAACCCTTTTGTTCAGCCTTCGGCTGAACCGGATAGCGTCTCGTCTTCGGCTTCCCTTAATTCGCGGTTCTCGAAAGCGAAGCCCGATACTCTCGCCGCAAGCATCTACGCTCTCTATCCCCGGAAGATCGCCAAGAAGGCAGCGCTAAAGGCGATTGGGAAGGCAATCTCAACCATCGCAAGGCGGGGCGTGACTGACTTACACCCCTATTTCGCGGGGGACATCGCTCGTGCTGCCGAGTGGCTGGAAGCGCGAGCACTGGCTTTCGCGAGATCAGCGCAAGGACGCCGTACGGACACCTAGTACATACCTCACCCGGCCACCTGGTTCAACAGCGGACGCTACGACGATGACGACTCCGAAAGGAACCAGGCAGGCAATCGCAGTCCACGCCCACGCTTTGACCGTGTGCGCGAGGACGAAGACAGCACCCCAATTGATACCGATGAGGTCCGGAAACGCCCCGCTCCCGCGTGGCTCAAGGAGTCGCAATGAGTACGACTGCAACACCCCGCAAAACGGTAGAGGCCAATTGTGAGCTTCATGGGCCGTATACCGCCGAGTGCTATGTCGTCCCCACCTGGTGGACGAGAGGCCCAGAGAAGCCGGGCACAGAGAAGCTAACCGAGTGCCCCGCCTGTGACGAAGTGCGGCGCAAGGAATATGAGGAGCGGGAGAGGCTCGAACAGGAGGAGAGATACATCAGCATGCTTCGCGGCAAGGCCAAGATTCCGCCACGATTCAAGGATTGCAGCTTCGACAATTACGTGGCGACAACACCGGCCCAGCAACGCGCACTGGTCACCGCACGCGGCTTCGCAGAAAACTTCAGGAAGGCGTTTGAAGGCGGCCACAACCTGACGTTCTGCGGGACGTGCGGAACCGGCAAGACGCACCTTGGCGTCGCTGTGATAAACGGCGTGATCGACTCCCAATGGTCGGCACTCTACACCACGGTGCATGAGCTAATGTAGTCAGCTCTTTTTCCAGCAGTTTGGATTTGGTGATGTCGATGCTGACACCCATCAACCGAATTGGCTGGCCATGGTCACCCCCCTGGCGGCGGCCACGAGACGCAATCCAACGCACATTCCCGTCAGCGAGCACCACGCGATATTCGGTTGAGGATTCGTTGCCCGACTGCATCGCCTCCCGAATGACTCGAAGGATCGTTTCGCGATCTTCTGGATGAACCACGGCCAGAAACTTCTCCAAATCAAACGCATCGACAGGAGGCAGACCGAGCAGCTCGTATAACTTGTCCGAGGCCCAAATCTGACCGGTGTCGGGATTCAGGGTCCACAGTCCGGCGCTAGCCGAAGCTGCCGCAAGGCTCAAACGTGCTTCGCTAGCCTTAACTTTTGCTCTGCGTTCTTCCGTTCCAGCGCGTTGGCAAATACTTGCGCAATGAGCCGCAGCCTTTTCTGTAGCGGCTCCGGCCAGTCCCGCGGTTCTCGCGTCGCCTCGAAACCTATGCCCCCAAAGACTGGCCCGCCGCCAACTACCAGGGGAAATCCGATCGTCGCCTTGATCGAATACTCCCGGCAGTTCTCTCGATCAATGGCAGCTTCTGGAGGGAGCTTGGAAGTGTCGGGAATGCAAACTATCCCGTTGGCCATTCCCTGCGTCTGCATCCACGGAAAACAATCGGGCCCAAACATTCGATCCGGGGCCGGAGGCAACGCCGGGTCCCGATAAAGGTGAGTCAGAACGAGCGCTCCGGGTCTTTCCGGCTCAACCTGCCACACCGTCGAATGCTCGATTTTCAGACACTCGCAGATTCTGCGTTGCGCGTCTTCAATTTCGCTGTCGACACGATCGGCAGGAACGTTCACGAACCGTGCCGAGATGTCAGCCACCAGTGTCTCAAAGCGTAGGCGCTCTTGCAGTTCGAATTGGAGTTCGGGGCTTGAGGGAACGACCAAATTGTGACCTCGAATTGTGCGAATACGCTCCCGCAACCCTGAGCGGATTCAGGAGAACGCAATGCATGCCCTAAGAATGATCTGATTCTCGGAACTAAGTCTAGCCCCGTTTACGGGCTGAGAAAAGTGGCGCATCTCACCCAAAAGTGAAAGAACCGAGTATTGACGCCTAGTGATTACTTGAAATCCGTTCTTCGAGGGAAATGTCGGATTAGGCTCCGTCCGGATCGTGTGCAAGCCGGAAGTTAGCCACGTAGCCAATCTGAGTTGTCGAAAACTCCCCTTTGCATGAGCGGAGAAGTTACAAGGCGTATCGGAACCCTCAGGAGCCGGACTTCCCCCGAGCCCCGGCTAATCGAAAGTCATTTCATCTTTTCAGTTGTTGAGTCAACGGACTGGAGGGCGAATGACCGTCTGCTCAGTAGACGTCGCCAATGAGGCGTCTCGGGTGAATCCCAACCGAGATATTCAGCGCGGACGACGCTTCGGGACACCTACAGGACACTAAAATGAGTCTGTAGCACCGCTGCGGCGGCGAAATTCACCGATGAGAATCCTGTAAATTATTGACTTTAAGGAATCTGGCGGAGAGGGGGGGATTCGAACCCCCGGTACAGCTTTTGACCGTACAACGGTTTAGCAAACCGCCGCCTTCAGCCACTCGGCCACCTCTCCGGCGGACATCCTTCGTAGTTTACTACATGGTTGTGCCTGCGTCTGCACACCAATTGACGGTCCTGCAATTGATGAGTTGTGGAGGAGTTCGAATACACCGGCGCGAAACAACGCCGCTGCACTTCGTTGTTACACTGAGACATCGCACACTCGAGACTTATATTCGATGGACCAGTTTCTCCAATCCGAGGCGGGGCTTGACTCCCGTCAAATGGTTGCGCGGGCGCGGCGTGTCGTCATCAAGATCGGAACCAACGTTGTCATGCGCGATGACGGACGGCTGGCGCTCAGCCGCGTCTATGGCATTGCCGAATCTGTGGCACGCTTGCGGCAACAGGGAAAGGACGTGCTCATGGTGTCGTCAGGTGCGGTTGGACTCGGCATGGAACGCATCGGCCTGACGGAGCGACCGTCAGAGCTGGCACGGATACAGGCATGTGCAGCCATCGGACAAAGCCGGTTGATGGCGATTTATGATGACGCGTTCGAAAAGTTGGGATACCGCACAGCGCAAGTGCTTTTGACAGAAGATGATTTTCGCGATCCGGATCGCTATGGCAACCTCCGCTCGACACTTGCATCGCTACTGGCAATGGGCGTGATCCCGGTGATTAATGAAAACGACACGGTTTCAACGGTCGAGCTTGATCAGCCGACGGATTCGACTGGGCGCGAACGCGTCTTCGGTGACAACGACAAGCTCTCGGCGCTCGTAATGACTCACGTCGACGCAGACCTGCTGCTGTTGCTCTCGGACGTCGATGGCCTGTACAACGGCGACCCGACGGGAGCTGCGGCGAAGCTAATTTCGGAGGTGCCAGTCATCAATGACGAGGTGCTGAGCTTCGCACAGGGCAAGAACGGGCGCGGGCGCGGAGGCATGGCTAGCAAGCTCGGAGCCGCACGGATTGCGACCGAGGCCAGAGGGTTCGCGGTGATCGCCAACGGACGGCTGCCGAATGTGATCGAGCGAGTGTGCGAGGGAGAAGCCCTGGGAACGCTGTTTTTACCGCGGAGTGACGCGTGACGACTTCCGTTCAGGCAACTGTTGAGTGCGCTAAGGCCGCGGCTCGACTCCTGGGGACAATTTCCTCCGATCAGCGCGCCGCCGCAATTCGCACCGCGGCGACGGCGATTGAACATGCTCGACAGCGGCTCCTCGGAGCCAACGACAAAGACCTGAACGCCGCCAGAGCGATGGTCGCAGGCGGCGAGATCACCGCCTCCACCTTTGAGCGATTGCGCCTCACCTCAGAGAAAATCGATGAGATGACGCAATCGATGCTGGCAGTCGCGGATCTGCCCGATCCTTTAGGCTGCGTCATTCAGCGAACCGAACTCGACAGCAAGCTGGTATTGGACAAAGTCACGGTCCCCCTGGGACTGCTGGCCGTTATTTTTGAGGCGCGGCCTGATGCCGTCACGCAGATTAGCGCGCTGGCCCTGAAGTCGGGCAATGCCGTGATCCTCAAGCCGGGCCGCGAGGTGGAACAAACAGCAGCAGAACTGGTAAACATCATCCATGGCGCGTATGCGAGCTCTGGGCTGCCAAACGGCGCCTTATCGTTAGTCAACGGTCGAGCTGCTGTGCTCGACCTGCTCAGGATGCCCGAACAGATCGACATGGTCATTCCGCGAGGATCGAAGCAACTGGTTGAATTCGTGCAGGCAAATACGCGTATTCCTGTGCTGGGTCACGCGGAAGGAGTGTGCCATATCTATGTCGACGCAGCCGCCGACCTGACGATGGCACTAGACATAATTGACGACGCCAAAACAGATTATCCTGCGGCCTGCAACGCAGTCGAGACCGTGCTGGTTCACGAACGGATCGCAGAATCGTTTCTGCCCACGCTTGCTGATCGCATGCACGCTAAGTGCGTGAAGCTTCGCGGCTGCGGAAAGGCGCTGGCGACCCTCGGCGACTCGATCGACAGCATTAATGACGACGAATGGCACCATGAATATTCCGACCTGATATTGGCGGTGCGAGTCGTCGCTTCCTTGGAGGCGGCCGTCGAGCACATCCATCATTATGGCTCGTCGCATACCGAAACCATCGTGACGGAAGACCCTACTGCTGCCGAGGATTTTCTGGCGCAGGTTGATGCCGCTGGTGTGTTCCACAATGCCTCGACGCGATTTGCTGACGGCTATCGCTATGGCTTTGGGGCCGAGGTGGGAATCGCGACCAGCAAGCTCCATGCGAGGGGACCAGTAGGCATCGAGGGGCTCACTACCTATAAGTATGTATTACGAGGAACCGGTCAGGTGGCTCGCAGCTACCACACGCCGGGTGGCAAGCGCTTCACGCACAAGCGCCTCCCAACGCATTGAACCCTTCCTATGGCGCGATGAGCACAGTCTGGTTCGGGTCTAGCACGATTCGCTTGACTCCTGAAGGCACCGGCAACGTGAAGCGAGTCTCCTGTCCTTCTGCAAATACACGACCGAGATAGACCTTGCCTTCGCTGACGGCGCCGTAGACGGGGACGCTTGTCACCAGGTCATCAGGCGCATCGAGCTGGCGAATCGTAGCCGACATTAAGGGCTTGGCTGTACTAGCTGAGAACCGGACATCCTTGACTTCAAGCCGCGGAAGCACCGTTCCATTTACCCAGACATCAAAAAACCAGTCCAGCGAACGTCGGTTCTGAAACCAAAGCGACTTTGGCAACACGCCCTCAACTTCGTGCTGGAAATCAGCGTTCGTAATCTCGCGACCCTGGTACCGTTCGTAGATGGAGCGCAGAAGTCCGAGGAAAACTTCATCGGAACCCTCTGGATTCGAGCTGGTGCGCGAGGCATCGCGAAACATCTCGCGCAGCATATGAATTAGCCACGTTCCGCGGCCATAGGTGATGATTTCGTATCCAGCCGGGAACTTCGAAGATGAGAGCCGGACACCGAGTGTCACTGGACCCGCCTCCACATTGGTCAGCCCGTCCTTCGACTTGCCGGCGAGCAGTTTTCGGTAGGCCTGCAGCATGAACTCCGCGTCTGCGGGACTGCGCGGCTCCACCAGCATGATCGCCGCATAGTTCGCGATCGCTTCCATCAACCATTGCTCGTGGTAGCTGGCCCAGGAAACACGATCGCCGAACCACTGGTGGGCAACTTCGTGAGGCATCATTATTTGGCCATACAGCACATTGTCGGCCAACGGTACGTGCGCCGCCGTACGCTCCTCAGGGGTAAGGTAGACGTAGCTGGAGAGAAAGATGATGCCGGGCCACCCCTGGCTGTCGGCGCCTGGGCGTTGGGTTAGCGAAAGAGAGCTGAACGGAAACGGCCCAAACATGCCCGCCAGTGACGTGATGGTTGCAGCCGCCCGCTTGGCAAGCGACACTCCGGCCGCGACTGGGGCCGGGGTGGATGCGGACGCGGGTACCGGAGCGGATGTTATTCCCTCTGGATTCATGGCAGTGGGCAACGTCTGAGCTGGGACCACCTGTTCCGGCCGCGGCATATCGTTTTCGACTCCCCGGGTCGCATAGGAATTGACGGTCACGTCTCCCGCATTCGCGGAGGTCTTAACGTAGCGACCCAGGTTGAATCCCGCGATGGGCACAGGGCCGTCGCTGATCCAGTGACCGACGTACTGTCCGCTGTCCTGTTGAAGTGAAACCTGCTTCCCGGTTGCGACCAGGGTGAATGAGTCGGGAAAGCGAAACGTAATGTCGTAGTTCACCATCGCGATCCCGCGGTTTGGGTACCAGGTACCGCGCGCTCCGACATAAAACAAGCCGCCGCCAGCGTCGGACAGTACCGATCCCGAATAGCTGAACGAAAGCTGCAATTTCGAGCCCAGTTTCACGGGCTGAGGGAACACCACCGCCACCAAGTCATTGCCTTGGCGAGCCAGTTCGCTACCTTCCACCGTTTCGTTCTGGATGAACTCCAGCGATTGGCCGTCCACCTCGACCGACTTCAACTGCAGATAGCGGGACAATTCAAACATCACGATTCTGGAACCACCCTGGCGGACGATCCCCGAAAGCACCGCATCCGCGGCGAGGTCTAGCGAAGGCTCGATGGCCGCACGAATGTTATAGCTCGTAACCCCAAATGAATCGCGCGTCCAAGCCGGCCCTGTGGGTCCGTGAAAGCGCGACGTGGAAAGCTCTTGGTTGCGCAACGACCGCAGGGGAAAACTCATCCACAGGTCGTAATACGATATGTCGTTGGCCACCGTAACCTGGCCGACCACGATTTGCTCGCTGGCCCTGGTGTCGAAGTAGACATCGAAGGTGCCGAGGCGTCCGCTGACGATACGGGCGTGTAGCAGCCGGTCAGGTGGAGCCGGAGGATCGCCGGGAGCGACGGTCGCTGGCAGGCTGGTAAAGCTTATCGTCAGACGCATAGCGTCCATCGCCGCCAACCGCCGCGAGGCTTCATCGTTGCGACTCACAAAAGATGCGTCGCCATCCGACGGCCGCAGGTATTGCCGCAGCTCGTCAGCGGTGTCGTCGTTGAAACGTAGGTATGCCGCGGAAAACTGTTCCTCCAGTACACCTTGGCCTGTAAACAGACCCAGCGAGGCTCGCTCGCGCCGGTCGGGCGGACGAACTAGAATCTCGCCTTCACCTTCGAAAAAGGCGCCGGTAATTCTGCCCGCGGTGCTCTGTGTAAAGGCGATGGTTCCATCGTTGAGAAAGAGATGGACGTCGTCTCGGTCAATGGCGGCTTCCCGGATTTTGTAGACCTGTTTCGGATCGAGTCCGACACTCCTCAACTCGCGGTACAACGGAAGTACCGGACCGGACGTTACAGGGAGGTTCTGCGCACCCAAGGAAATGCTCGTACCAATGGCCAAGAGAGCCGCAACTCTTTCCAACGACATTTGCCGGAATCGCTTCACAAGAGGAAGAAATCTTTTTGTCTTTTGCTGCGCCACTAGTGTAAGACACCTGTGTTCATGCCGACAGGGCACTGCCGAGGTGGCCGGTCACCAGCGGATGTTACGAAAGTAGTAATACATTTTGAGCTGAGCGATAAATTGCCGAACGTGGCAAATGAAAAGGTACAATAGATCCACGTATCCCCATACACTTCGGCGGTCCAAGGTGGTTGGCCGGTCGGATCAGGTAATTGATGAAGAATCCCGTAGTCTTGTTTTTGATGGTCCTCGTAGGCGCTGCCGTCGCGTTCGGGCAGACGCAGGCGGCCCTTCCCTCCGGGTCCGTCAACCCTCCCCCCGTTACAACTTCGCCGGCAAGCCAGCCTAGCGATGCGACGGTCGTCGAAGAAATCATCGTGCGCATCAACAACAGCATTATTTCGCTTTCTGACCTGAAACGGAGCCAGGATCAACTGAAAGCTGAGATGGAGCGGCAGGACCCCAACGCAGCTGACAACGCTCAGCCCAGACAGCAGGATCTGCTTCGCGACCTGATTGACGCCCGATTGCTCACTCAGAAGGCCACCGAGTTGGGCATCAGCGCCGACACCGACGTAATCAAGCGACTCGATGAACTCCGCAAGCAGATGCATGCGGAGTCCATGGAAGATCTGGAAAAGGCAGCTCAGGCTCAGGGTGTGTCGTTCGAAGAATTTAAACAGAACTTGAAAGACACCGTCCTGACCCAGAAGGTCATTCAGCAGGAGGTAGGCGCGCATATCAGCGTGAGCCAGCAGGAGATCCAGGATTACTACAACCAGCACAAGGCGGAGATGCAGCAGCCGGAACAAGTGCGCTTGAGTGAGATCCTGATTTCCACGCAACCGACAGCGGCCCCGGCGGGAAGCGCAGCGGCTCAACCCTCGAGTGACGAAATGGTGGCACAAGCCAAGGCGAAAGCCGATGCCATTTACGCGCAGCTTCAGGGCGGAGCGAATTTCCCAGAACTCGCGAAAACCAGCTCCGCCGGTCCGACTGCCGCTCAAGGCGGCGACTTGGAGTACTTCAAGAAAGGGACGCTCTCGAAGCAGTTGGAAGACCAGGTGTTTGCGCTGAAGGCTGGCCAGTTCACCGAGCCGATCCGGACCAACCAGGGATGGGTCATTCTCAAGGTCACGGAACACACTTCGGAGGGTGTTCCTGATCTCAAGGAGGTCGCGCCACAGATCCAGGAGCGGCTTTACATGACCAAGATGCAGCCCGCTTTGCGCGAGTATCTGACGAAGCTGCGGGAAGATGCCTACGTCGACGTCAAGCCGCCTTACGTGGATTCCGGAGCCAGTCCCAACGAAACCAAGCCTGTCTATACGACAGCATCTGCATCCGACGACTCCAAGAAGGAAAAGAAGAAGAAAAAGTTCATACTGTTCTAGCGATTCGATAGTCGGAACAAGAGGCGCATCCAGATGCGCCTCTTTGATTTTTTCGGGAGCAGCAGTGGACGGGACCCGGAGAGATTGTCGAACGGGATTCCCACGGTTGCGGTACGATAGGCCATCATCCACGCTTTGTCTCGCATGGAAGCGCCGCAAGGATACGCCATGAAAGACTTCTACATCCGCGACTGCCATCAGCAGGAAAACCAGACCGTCACCTCGAATTTTGTGGTCGCCTCCAAGCAGGTCAAGAACAAGAAGAACGGTGAGCCTTATCTCTCTCTGACCCTGGCCGACCGCACCGGACAAGTGCAGGCGAACATGTGGGACAACGTATCGGATACTCTGCACGCGTTCGAGCAGGACGACTTCATCAAGATCAAGGGAATGGTGCAGAAATATAACGGGCGATGGCAGCTCACCATTCACAAGATACGCAAGCTGGCTGACAACGAAATCGACTACTCCGACTATCTCCCCAAGACTTCCAAGGACATTGACCAGCTCTGGCGGACGCTCGGGGAATTCGTGGAGAGCTTCCAGAACCCATGGCTGAAGCGGCTCGTTCAGGACTTCATGGCCGATGAAGCGATCGCCACGGCGTACAGGAACGCACCCGCTGCCAAGACCCTGCACCACGCTTATGTGGGGGGATTGCTGGATCACGTAGTATCGCTGTTCACGGTGTGCGATCTTACGTCGCGCAACTACCCGCAGGTCAACCGCGACCTGCTGCTCACCGGTGCTTTCCTGCACGACATCGGCAAGATTCATGAACTGGCCTACCAGCGCTCGATTTCCTACACGACCAAAGGGCAGCTGCTGGGCCACATGATCATCGAACTGGAGATGCTGCATGAGAAGCTGGCGCACATTCCCGGTTTCCCCGACGAGTTGAAGATCCTGATCGAGCACCTGATCATCAGCCATCACGGGCAATACGAATTCGGTTCTCCCAAGCTGCCCATGTTCCCCGAAGCGCTGATGCTGCATTACCTCGATGACCTCGATTCCAAAATGGAGAGCATGCGCGCTCAGTTTGAACGCGAGGGCGAACTGGAAACCGCATGGACTGGATACAACCCGTCGATGGGGCGTCCATTGCTGAATACGCAGAAGTTTCTTGAGAAGGAGGGCGCAAAACCGTCGACGAAATCCGAGGCTTCGGCTGAGGACTTGCCGTCCGGCGCAGATGACAGTCGGGTTGCGGTTGAGAGCACGGAAGTTGAGAATGAATCCGCTGTGGAATTGAAGCGGGAGGAATCCTCGCCGCTGAATGCGCTGCAGAGAAAGTTTGCGTCGCACAAACCGACACCCGTGGGAGCCAAGACGGAGTAAACTCCGTTTTCTGCAGTCATGGTGGACTTTGAGCAATTCGGTTACATTTCCTTCGATTGCTACGGAACGTTGATCGATTGGGAGTCCGGCATTCTCGGCTACCTCTGTCCGCTGCTCCAGAGAAAGAACCTGGAAGTAACCGATGGCGAGCTACTGAGTCTCTACTCGGAGTTTGAACCTCGCAATCAACAGATCTACAAGCCGTATCGCGAGGTACTTGCCTCCGTTATTCGCGACTTTGCCTCCCATTTCAACTTCGAAGCGAGTGACGAAGATGCCGCCGGATTCGCAGAATCGATCCGCGGGTGGCAGCCTTTCTCCGACACTGTGCCAGCAATGCGGCGATTGAAGAACAAGTACAAGCTGGCCGTATTGTCGAACATCGATGATGACCTGTTTGCGCTTACGGCTCCGAAGCTTGGAGTCGAGTTGGACCTCGTAGTCACCGCACAACAAGTGCAAAGTTACAAGCCGTCACTGCATAACTTCGAGACCCTGTTACAGCGCTTGCCGGTCGAGAAGGGCCGACTTTTGCATGCGGCAGAGAGCCTGTACCACGATGTGGTACCTGCGCACTCCCTCGGAATTGCGACCGCATGGGTGAATCGCCGCCAGGGGAGGCCGTCGGCTGCAACGAAGCTGGTAGACGCGGAGCCTGACTTCGAGGTTCCTACCGTGGGCGCCCTGGCGGAGAGGCTGCTGGAATAGCCGAGCGGGTATGGCATAATGATATCTGACAATGTAGGACATGCGGTTTCGCTCACCAACGAGGAAATTCTCCGGTACTCGCGGCACCTGATCATGCCCGAGGTGGGCATGGAGGGCCAGCTCAAGCTCAAACGCGCCAAAGTCCTGTGCGTCGGGGCGGGAGGGCTGGGCTCGCCGCTGAGCCTGTACCTCGCTGCCGCCGGAGTCGGCACGCTCGGCATCGTGGACTTCGACGTCGTCGATTTCACCAACCTCCAACGACAGGTGATTCACGGCACCTCCGATGTCGGCCGCAAGAAGCTTGATTCAGCAGAAGACACGCTTCGGGAGATCAACCCGAACGTCGAGATCCGCAAGTTTGAAACCCGCCTGACCAGCGCCAACGCGCTCGAGTTATTCCTCGAGTTCGACATCATCGCCGACGGTACCGATAACTTCCCTACCCGCTACCTCGTGAACGACGCTTGCGTCCTCACCGGAAAACCTAACGTGTACGGCTCTATCTTCCGATTTGAAGGACAGGCGTGCGTCTTCGCCACGAAAGACGGGCCGTGCTACCGCTGCCTCTACCCCGAGCCGCCGCCGCCGGGGCTGGTGCCGTCGTGCGCGGAGGGTGGCGTGTTGGGGATACTGCCGGGGCTGGTCGGCTTGATCCAAGCGACTGAGACCATCAAGTTGATCCTGGGCTCCGGCGAGCCGCTCATCGGGCGCCTGCTGCTGGTGGATGCGCTGGGCATGCGATTTCGCGAGCTGAAGCTGCGCAAGAACCCCGACTGTCCGGCTTGCGGCGCACACCCGACTGTGACGGAGTTGATCGACTACAATCAATTCTGCGGCGTTCGCGGTGAGGAACCGGCCGCACCCACCGATAGGACAGACATGACAGTCGAAGAACTGAAGCAGCGACTTGACCAAGGCGACAACCTTTTCGTGCTCGACGTGCGTGAGCCGCATGAATACCAGATTGCCAATATCGGCGGACACCTGATTCCCCTGAACGACCTACCCAAGCGGGTAGGCGAACTCGATGCCAGCCGCGAGATCGTAGTCCACTGCAGGTCTGGCGTCCGCAGCGCGAAGGGGGCAGACTTCCTCCGGCAATCGGGATTCAGCAGGGTACACAACCTGGCCGGAGGCATCATCGCCTGGGCAGAGCGGATCGACCCCAAGATGCCGAAGTACTGAAAACCAGTTGCCAGATCTAACAGGCGACCTCCGTCCGCTTCGAAAATAGCGCAAAAACCGATTTAACGACCCTTTAGAATCAATGGGTTGGACGGAAATTGTTCGCATGTCACTGATTCTTTATGTAGTTATACGTATCTATGTCTGCCCGTGGAAGTTAGGTGTGGGTATCTTCGCTGCATTTTCGCTTTTGGCTGGCAAAGCCAGAGTGTTGTGATAGTTGTTAACTACATCACTATGTCTCTACAGTTGTGCAACACCATAGGCCCTTCATGTAAAGTGCCTCGCGCAAAGGCTACGTGACTTGCGTTCGTGATCCGGGTTGTCAAAGAGCAAATGCAGTCCGCAGGTTCGGCGCGGATAGGCGGGGATACGTATCCCTTTCCTCATGTCGAGGTATATCGCGGCGGCGATGGGAGTGCCAAAAAAATAGAGTGGCAAAAGAAACTAAAGTAACCAGTGGGCGGCGGTCGCCGCTTTAAGTTGCGAGATGGTGTCAGAACGTGAGGACCGGGAGCACAAGGAATACCGGCGCGACGCTGATGGCCAATCAGAAGTGCTGGTTGGCGAGATTGGCCGCGCTACTATAATCACGCCCATGGCCAGCGACCCCTTCCTCTCGTGGACGAACCGGTCTGTGTTTCGACCAGACCGCGAAGGCCCTTACCTGTGTATCCAGGACATTGTCGTTTTCGTTCGTGATTTGGAACGGAGTCTGCGATTCTACGTGGATCAATTGGGTTTTGAACTGATCGCCGATAAGCGCACTACGTCTGACGGTGTGGGATGGATCGAAGTTGCGCCCCCTGATGGGAGCGCCGATCTCGCGCTGGTTGCCCCCAAACCCGATTCGCCTGAATACAACCTGATTGGCGGCTACCGATGGGTTCTCTTCATGACGGAAGACGTTCATGCTAAGTACAAGGAGTGGAGCGAGCGCGGAGTTCATTTCGTATCTCCTCCGGAGAACGCGGCTTGGGGCGGAACCTACACGCGGTTCCAAGATCCGGACGGTAACGAGTTTGGACTGGAAGGATTCGATGAGGTCAGGCGAAGCCTGGAGTTGCGACGGCAGGAGCATGCCGAGAAACTCGAGGCTGAACGCCGCGCCGCCCATGAACTGGAAATAGCCAAGCAAGTGCAGGCGCGGTTGTTTCCCCAACTTCAACCCCAGTTGAAAACCTTGGAGTATGCAGGCATCTGCCTACAAGCCCGGCAAGTGGGAGGGGATTATTTCGATTTCCTGAATCTCGGGCCGCAACGGCTGGGCTTGATCATCGGCGATGTTTCCGGCAAGGGGATCGCCGCCGCTTTGCTGATGGCGAATTTGCAGGCCAGCCTGCGGAGCCAGTCGGCGCTGGCCTTCGAGCAACCTGAGGTGCTGCTTAGATCCGTGAACCGCCTGTTCTATGACAACACTGGCCCCAGCGCCTACGCATCGCTCTTCTACGCCGAGTACGACGACGCGACGAGGCGATTACGATACGCCAATTGCGGACACTTGTGCGGCCTGTTATTGCGTGCCGACGGCAACGTGGAGCAGCTTGATTCGACGACCACGCTGCTGGGTTTGTTCGAGGAGTGGGACTGTTCCATGCGGGAGCAAGAACTATCTCCCGGCGATGTGCTTGCGCTTTATACGGATGGCATCACCGAAGCCAGTAACGGGAATGGCGAAGAATTTGGCGAGCGGTGCCTGGTGGAAGCGCTGCGCCGACATCGGGACCTCACTTGCCAGGCTTTACTGACCGCATTGGTCGACGAGGTTCGGCGATTCAGCCCTGAGGAACAGAACGACGACATCACGGCGATCATCGCGAAGTTTGGCTGAATACGGAAGTCGCGCGGGTGTTACTAATCCCGAGTGCTATGGTGTTGCCAGCACCGGAGGAATGATGCGTCACGGAATTTTGCAATTGATGTGCGCCGTATTCCTTGTGACCGCCGCTCATGCGCAGCAAAGCCATTGGGCCACACCGGATGACAAAACCGCGAAGTACATGATCGACATGGAGCGCAAGTGGGCCGAAGGCGTGTGCGCGAATAACGGGGTTGTCTCTGAGTTGTTGGCCGACGACTTCCAGGGCACGAGTACCAAGGGCGAACGCTACAACAAGGCCGATGAGCTGCGCGATGAAAAAGGTCCGCACTCGGCGCACGACTGCGCGCTCGACGACGCCAAGGTGCGCTTCTTCGGCGAAAATGTGGCCATTATCTACGGCAGCGAGCACGCCATCGGCAAAGACAAGATGCATCCGGATGCGAAGCAGTGCCAGGTGTGGACCGATACCTGGTTGAAGCGCAATGGCAAGTGGCAGATCGTTGCCGCGCAGGACAACAAGGTGGATTGCAAGTAGGTGTCGTACGCTTGGGTTCGCGTCGTTCGGTAGGAAACGAAGAGCCCAACCCTAGCCAAAATCGGGCTAAAGCGGGCACCCAAATTCGTTAGTGCGTTGCCCAGGACGCCTGAGCCTTGTTTGAGACCCGTGCTACCATGCCACCGTGTTCAATTTTGGCAAACCGAAAACAGCAGGTGACTGGCTCGTTCATGTTGCGGGCGCCATTGTCGCATTATTCCTCGTGTGGTGGATGTTGCGGAGCTACGTCCTGTAATTACGCCCACGGCTAGAGCAAATGTCGCCCCTGCGGGCTCGATAAATCGAAGTGTTCGGAACATTTGAATTCCCGTCCTTTCGCAAAGAGCACGAAAGGATGGGCACCCGTCACATGGTAAAATCGAACGGAAACTCTGTGGGAGTGGTGTGTTTTGATTGAGCTAGCCCCGTCGATATTGTCGGCCGATTTCGCCCATTTGGCGAACGCCGTCGAGTCCGCTGTGCAGGGTGGGGCAACGCTAATTCATTGCGACGTGATGGATGGGCATTTCGTCCCGAACATTACGATTGGCCCCTTGGTCGTAGCGGCACTTCGGAAGTTCGTGAAGGTTCCGCTGGACTGCCACCTGATGATCGAGAACGCCGACGAATTCATTCCGGCGTTTGCCGATGCCGGGGCGAGCTGGATTTCGGTGCATCAGGAGGCTTGCGTGCACCTGAATCGCACGCTGGAGCTGATCCGGAGCCACGGCTGCAAGCCGGGAGTGGTGCTGAATCCGGCGACGCCGGTGCAAACACTAGGAGAAGTGCTGGACCTGGTGGACCACGTGCTCATCATGTCGGTAAACCCAGGATTTGGTGGGCAGAAATTCATCCCGAGCACGCTGGAAAAAGTCCGCAAGCTGGCGACTATGCGGACGGCCAAGGGTTTGAACTTCCGTATCGAGATGGACGGGGGCATTGACCTGGAAACCATAGGTGCCGCGGTCAAGGCGGGGGTTGAGATTTTTGTGGCCGGCAATGCCGTGTTTGGGCACGGCGACCCTGCGGTCAATGTGGAAGAACTGCTGAAGGCCGCGCATGACGCGACTCTAGTTCGCGCTTAGTTCGTTATATTTGCAGGTATTCAAAGGTGGTAAGGATGTTTCGTCGCGCACTTTTACTGGGATTGATGGCTAGTGCCATCGTGTTCGCCGGCTGCACCAACAAGAAGGTCGTCAACCCGATCGCCGACGTCAATTCCAAGCAGCCCGACAAGGTGCTCTACGACCGAGCACTGGACGCCATGAAACACAATAAGTTCGACGTGGCGCGGCTCAGTTTGCAGACGCTGATCAACACCTATCCGGACTCGGAATACGTGGCGCGAGCCAAGCTGGCCATCGGCGACTCGTGGTACGCCGAGGGCGGCTCGGCCGCAATGGCTCAGGCGGAGAGCGAATACAAGGACTTCATTACCTTCTTCCCGAACATGACGGAAGCAAGTGAAGCGCAGATGAAGATCGCCAACATCCATTACAACGAGATGGAGAAGGCGGACCGCGACTATACCCACGCCAAGCGCGCCGAGGAAGAGTACCGGCAGCTGATCATGCAGTTCCCGGACAGCCCACTGGTTCCGGAAGCGAAGAAGAAATTGCTGGCGGTGCAGGAAGTTCTGGCCGAGCGGGAATACATGATCGCGCACTTTTACTACATGCGTGAGGTGTGGCCTGCCGCCATAGCGCGATTCACTTCGTTGATCGACACGTATCCGCTGTACAGCGGCGCCGATGACGCGCTGTACGAGATGGGGAACGCCTACGAGAGGCAGGCGGACCTGCTGCGGAGGTCGAAGATCACGGAGTCGGCCAAGGCAGGGATCGTCAAGACTTACGACGACAAGGCAGCCGCCGCCTATGATCGGATTCTGACGCGCTATCCGGAAGAAGATCGCGCTGCCGATGCCGCCAAGAGGTTGGAGGAAATGCACCGGCCGGTCCCCAAGGCCACCCCGGAAGCCATTGCCCAGAACAAGAAGGAGCAGGAAAGCCGTGGGTCGCTCGGCACCATGAGTAAGTTGATGCTGAACTTCAAGAAGGGACCTGACGTCTCGTCGGCGGTCCAGGTTGGCGAGCCGACGCTGGTGGATCCGAAGCAGGCCAGCGCTCCAGAGATTGTGAGGCAGGCAACGGCAAGCGTGATGTCGGCGTTGACGGCCGCAACGGCCACGGCTCAGCCGGGAAAAGGGGCTGCACCTCCACCGGAGAACGGGGAAGCACCGCGCTCGGATGGTTCGGCGGGAGCCGCCGGTGCGAGCGAGGCGACCGCAGCGACCGGTACGGCGACGAGTGGTACTGCGGCGAGTACGGGCGTTGAAGTGGTCAACAAGCCGGCGTCAGAGACGGGCATTCAGGAGTTAGGGAATGACTTGGCGCCGCCGGCGAGCAGCACGCCTGACGGAACGGCACCGCCATTGCCGCCGACACAGGTGAACGACGCGCCCACCGCTGCTGCCCCGAACAGCGCTCCGGCTTCGACGAATGCAGCCAGCCAGCAACCCGCTGCACCAGCGGATACAAACAACGAAAGCTCGTCAAAGAAGAAAAAGAAGAAGCACCTCTTTCCGTTCTAGTTTTACTGGAAAGCAGAGTTACTGAGGCCGCCTTTCATCAGACGGCCTCAAGCTTTTGTGCGAGTTCTTCGATGGCTGCAATCCTGTAATATCAAAGGAGTAAACCGTCATTCTACGAACGGACCCGCATGCCTCACGACCTCCCCAAAGCCTACGAACCCGGAGCCATTGAACCCCGCTGGGCGAGCTACTGGGTCGAAGAAAAATTGTTCCACGTCGAAACGCCGGCGGCTGACTCGAAGCAGCCGGTTTTCACCCTGACCCTGCCGCCGCCGAACGTCACCGGGCGTTTGCACATGGGCCACATGCTGAACCAGACGGAGATGGACATCATCGTCCGGTGGCACCGAATGCGCGGTTTCGTGACGCTATGGCTGCCGGGCACCGACCACGCCGGCATCGCGACCCAGATGATGGTGGAGCGACAACTGGCTTCCGAGGGCAAGAACCGGCGGGACATGACGCGCGAAGCGTTCATTGAGCGCGTGTGGGACTGGAAGAAGCACTACGGGGGCGCGATTCTTGACCAGATGAAGCGGCTGGGCGCGTCGGTGGACTGGTCGCGCGAGTTCTTCACCATGAGCGACGAGTTGTCGCATGCTGTGCGGGAGGCGTTCGTCCGGCTGCATGAAGAAGGGCTGATTTATCGCGGGAAGTACATCGTCAACTGGTGTCCGCGGTGCATTACGGCTGTGTCGGACCTCGAAGTTGTTCACGAGGAAACGCAAGGGAAGATTTACGAGCTTCGATATCCGGTAGTGGGCAGCCCGGGCGAGTTCATCGTGGTGGCGACGACGCGGCCGGAGACGATGCTGGGCGATACGGCGGTGGCGGTGAACTCCGCCGATGAGCGGTACAAGCACCTGCACGGGAAGAACGTGTTGCTGCCGCTGATGAATCGGGAGATACCGATCATCACCGACGACATTCTCGCCAACCCGGAGTTCGGGACGGGCGCGGTGAAGGTGACGCCGTCGCATGATCCCAACGATTTTGAAGCGGGTCTGCGGAATGCACTGCCGCAGATCGACGTGATGAACGAAGTGGCGCAAATGAATGCGAACGCAGGCCCGTACGCTGGGCTCGACCGCTTCGAGGCGCGGCAGAAGGTGCTGGAAGACCTGGGAAAAGGCGGGTTCCTGGTGGGCGCGAAGGATTACGTCGTGCCGCTGGGGAAATGCGACCGCTGCAAGACAATCATCGAACCGCGGCTTTCGACCCAGTGGTTCGTGAAGATCCAGCCGCTGGCCGACCGGGCGATTGAAGTGGTGGAGAAGGGCGAGATCAAGTTCGTCCCGGAGAACTACTCGAAGACGTATTTCGAGTGGATGCGCAACATCCACGACTGGTGTATCTCGCGGCAGTTATGGTGGGGCCATCGCATTCCGGCGTGGTACTGCAAGGATTGCGGCGAGATCATTGTGGCGCGGGAGACGCCGGCGCAATGCACGAAGTGTGGCGGCGGGACGCTGGAGCAAGACACCGACGTGCTCGACACGTGGTTTTCGTCGGGGTTGCTGCCGTGTTCGGGACTGGGCTGGCCGAACGCTACGCCGGAGTTGGCAGCGTTCTATCCCACGTCGCTGCTGCTCACGGGTTTCGACATTCTGTTCTTCTGGGTAGCGCGCATGATCATGATGAATTGCCACTTCATGCGCGATCACAAACATGGGGACGTGCCGTTCAAGACGGTGTATATTCACGCGCTGGTGCGCGACGCCGAGCGGCAGAAGATGTCGAAGACCAAGGGCAACGTGCTCGATCCGATTGAGATCATCGAGCGCTACGGCACGGATGCGGTGCGATTCACGCTGGCCTCGATGGCCGCGCCGGGAACCGACATCGCGTTTTCGGAAGAACAGACGGACGGCTATCGCGCGTTTGCCAACAAAATCTGGAACGCGTCGCGGCTGCTGTTCATGAACGTGGATCGGGCGCAGGAGACGGGCGTGTGGTCGCTGGCGGAATTCGATGCACACGCTACGGATTTCGCTGCCAAGGGCATTGCCGGATTCAGCACAGCCACGCTGGAAGACCGCTGGATTCTGTCGCGCTTCAATCGGGTTGCCGGAGAAGTTCACAGCGCGTTGGATGCGTACCGCTTCCACGAAGCGGCGCACGTGGTCTATCACTTCTTCTGGGATGAGTACTGCGACTGGTACCTGGAGCTGATCAAGCCGCGGCTGGCGTCGAGCGATCGTGAAGTGGCGCGGGCGGCGTACGGAAATCTGATTGGCATCTTTGAGGCGGCGCTGCGGATGCTGTCTCCGTTCATGCCGTTCATCACAGAGGAGATCTGGCACGCGGTGTATGACGGGAATCCGCCGAAGAAGTCGATCGCGCTGGCGGCGTATCCGCAGGCAGCCCCGGCGCAGGTGGATACCGCAGCCGAAACCGAGATGGCGATCCTGCAGGATCTGATCGTGGCGGTGCGTAACATTCGCGCCGAGTTGAAGATCGAGCCCAAGGAGAAGCTGGCGGTCGAAATCCATGCCGGGGATGAGATTCGTAGTTTGATTGAGCGGGACCGGACTTCGCTGGAACGCATGGCCAACGTGGAGACGGTGACGTTTGTGGAGCAGTCGCTGGCGAACGCCTCCGGTGCGCGCAGCACATCGCGGTTCGATGTGCGCGTGATTTATGAGCGCAAGATCGACGTGGCCGCTGAGCGCGAGCGCCTGAACAAAGACCTCGCAAAAATGGCCGGCGAGCTGGAGCGCGCGAGCGCAAGCCTCTCGAACGAAGGATTTCTCGCCAAGGCGCCGGAGAAGGTCGTCAATGGTATTAAACAGCGCAAGGGCGAGTTGGAAGTTCTGATCGCCAAGGCCAAGTCGGCCCTGGCGGAACTGGGTTAGGGCACTAAGCAAAGAACCGAGGATTAACTTGGACTGGAACAGCCGTCGAGTTACTGCGATCCTGGAAGCTGCACTGCAGGAAGACCGCGCCACCAGCGACGCCACTACGTACGCTTGCATTGACGTGAACCAGCGCGCCTCGGCGACCATCCTTGCCAAGCAGGAGTGCGTGCTGGCCGGCCTGGGCTGCGTCGCGCGAGTGCTGGACGTGTTCGCCACACTCGACGGAACGGTGACCTCGCATCCGGAAGTGACAGTGAATTCCGAAATTTTCGACGGCGTGCGGCTGCGCAAGGGAAATTCTGTCGCAGTCATCGTGCATAATGCCCGCGTGATCCTGTCGTGTGAGCGGGTGATCCTGAATATCATGCAGCGCATGAGCGGCATCGCCACTCTTACGCGGCGGTATGTGGACGCAGTGGCGGGCACGGGCGCGACCATTCTCGATACGCGAAAGACGGCGCCGGGTATGCGCGTGCTCGATAAATGGGCGGTCCGCTGCGGCGGGGGCACCAACCACCGGCTCGATCTGAGCGACGGCGTACTCATCAAGAACAACCACATCACACTGGCCGGGGGCGTGGTGCCTGCGCTGGAACGCGCGGTGCGAAACCGGAGAGGCAACCAGATCATTGAGATTGAAGTGCGCTCGCTCGACGAACTCAAGCTGGCGCTCGAGCATGGAGCCGAGGCGGTGCTGCTGGACAACATGACACCGGAGCAGATTCGCCAGGCGGTGGAGTACGTCGCTACGCTCGGTCGCAAGGTTCCGCTGGAGGCCTCGGGCGGCATTACGCTGGACAACATTCGTGCGTACGCCGAGGCAGGGGTGAACTTCATATCTGTCGGCGCCCTGACGCACTCGGTTGCGGCGGTGGATTTGAGCATGCGGGTCGCGGTGGTGTAGAAGAGCAGTGGCTGGTGGTTAGTGGTCAGTGACTAGTCGGAGACTCTACAAACGCCACGAGCTCTCAATAACCAAGATATGAGCGCGCTGTTCAACCTCGCGTTCCACGCGCATAATTCTTCTATCGCCCGCATGAGCACAACTCGCAGCGACGCAACCTCGCCAGAGGGCCTGACGGACGCTCGTCTGGGGCGTATCGTTCGCCTGCTGAGCGAGAATGCCACGCTGGTCATCAGCGGAACCCGCATCGCCGAAGAGCTGGGTACGACGCGGTCAGAGGTCTGGCGCGCGGTGCAGCATCTGCGCGACCTGGGAGTTCAAATCGTAGGGCACCCGGCCTCCGGCTATCAACTTGAGTCGATGGCCGACCTATTGCTGCCCGACATTGTGGGCCCGCTGGTGGGCGGTGCTCTGTTCGGTTCAAATATTCACCACTACTTCAAGATCTGCTCAACAAACGCCACTGCCATGGAAGCTGCGGCAGCGGGCGCGCTTGAGGGCAGCGTGTTCTTCGCCGAAGAGCAGACAGCCGGGCGCGGGCGTGGTGGCCACAGTTGGGAGTCGGCCCCGTCTGACGGCATTTACTGCTCGGTAATCCTGCGGCCCCAGATGGCTCCAGCCGACGCCCTGCTGCTGTCACTGATCGCGGGTATCGCCGTTGCCGAGGCGGTCGAACAGACCACGGGCTTGCATCCCGACCTGCGGTGGCCGAATGATCTGCTGCTCGAGGAGCGCAAGTTCTGCGGCATTCTGACGGAGATGAACGCTGAAGCCACGCGCGTGCGGTATGTCGTCGTGGGGATTGGAATCAACGTCAACCAGCCAGCGTTCCCAGCGGAGATCGAGTCGATAGCTACGTCGCTCCGTATCGCGGCAGGCCATGAGTGGTCGCGAGTTCAGCTCGCTGCGGCTCTGCTAAAATCGCTCGACACTTGGTACTGCAGGCTCTCGGGCGGTGGTGCTGACGCCCGCGCAGCAATTATTGGACAATTTGAGGAGAGGTCATCGTTCGCACGTTCGCGGCTCGTGCATGTGGACGAAGACGACGGATACGAGGGTGTTTCCGAGGGTCTCGACAGCCGAGGATTTTTGCAGGTACGAACGGAGCGCGGTCTTCGTACGGTGCTGTCAGGCGGAGTTCGCGCGGTGATCAGTCACGGGAAATAGTTCATGCTACTGGTGGTTGATGTCGGAAATACGAACACGGTGCTTGGCGTCTTCGGTCCGAAAGCCGACGGTGCCGGCCCCGGACGCTACGGTACGCTCATCTCTAACTGGCGCGTGAGCACCAACAAGTCGCAGACCGTGGACGAGTACGGAGTCTTGTTCCGCAATCTGTTTGCGATGAACGGCATCGAAGTAAGCGCGGTGCAGGGCATCGTGATTTCGTCGGTGGTGCCGCCGCTGGATTCAACTTTGCGCGAGGTGTGCGAGCGTTACTTCCAGTTCAAGCCGCTGTTTATTGAGCCGGGGGTGAAGACCGGCATGCCGGTGCATTACGACAACCCGGCGGAGGTGGGCGCGGACCGCATCGTGAACAGCGTCGCCGCGTTTGAGAAATTCGGCGGGCCGTGCATCGTAGTGGACTTCGGTACGGCGACGACTTTTGACGTGGTGTCGCCTAAGGGCGAATACATGGGAGGCGTCATCACCCCGGGAATCGGCATCTCAGCGGATGCCTTGTTCGAGCGCACGGCGCGGTTGCCGCGGGTGGACATCCGCAAACCTCCCAGCATGATTGCAACAAACACGGTGAACAGTCTGCAAGCCGGCTTGTACTACGGCTATCTCGGGTTGATCGACGGCATCCTGGAGCGGTTGATCGCCGAACTCGACGGCGACGTGAAGGTGGTCGCCACCGGAGGCCTGGCGACGCTGATGGGCGGAGGCTCCAAGTACATTCGCGAGGTTGATGACCTGCTGACGTTGGAAGGGCTGCGCATCATCTACGAACGAAACCTACCGCAGTTGCGGCGACGCGAGCGCAAGGACGCGGCAACGACCAAGAGAAGTCAGGGCTAAACTAGAAGTAGGCTTCGGTTTACGCCGCTCGATGTTTCACCCAACATGGTTTCGCCTCGCGGACGAAAGTCCGCTCGGCGGGCCGGAAATAAGAGCTTTGTCGGCTCAGCTAAAGCCGGTCCGACTTGAAAAAGGGCGGCGCGGCGCTGAAGCGCCGTTCTACCAGGCATCGCCGGCAGTGTTGTCACTACCGCTCCGTTGCTTCCTCCGGAGCCGGGTAGAAAAGAAGTTCGCGCACCTCGCCCACCGCATCGCAGGAGACGGCACCCTTGCGCGCCCACGCGAGTGCCTGGTCCATATCGGCGGCTTCCAATATCCAGAAACCGCCCATGTGCTCTTTGGTCTCGGTGTAGGGCCCGTCGGTGACGAGCACCTTGCCGTCGGACAGCTTCCGCACCGTCTTGGCGTTGCCGGCCGGGGCAATGCCGCAGGCGAACTTCCTCACGCCGGCAGCAGTCATTTCGCGGTTGAGCGCGTGGATCTCCTCGATCATCGCTTCGGTTACAGTGGACGGGTCGAAGTCGTCGGGGAGGTAGTTAGCAACCAGATACTGTGGCATGACTTTTTCGCCTTGGTTTCTGTGGTTTGTTCCCGATGACTCGTTTCCTGTTCATTCAGGAGCCGTAGCTCAACGTTCTTTTGTCCTATGGTCGTTGGGGAGACGGAAAATCGACAGCTATCCCAATTTTTATTTCAACTGCCGAATCCGTTCCTGCAGGAATTGCCGCTCCGGTTCCTGGTGGGTCAGCGCCAGAGCTCTTTCATACGAGGACCGGGCTTCAGCGGTCCTGCCGAGCCTGCGGTACATTTCCGCGCGGGCTGAATGCGTCAGGTAGTAATTTGCCAATTCGCCATGTTCCAACAACCTTGGTCGATGAGTGCATTGGACTGAAATCAACTGTTGAACCAAGGGTCACTTATCCCGAGAGACGACAACACGTCCAAGTGGATTTCCGCCGCGAAATGTGCCCAAATATCATTCGTGGCCCCCGTGCCGTTTCACAGTACCAATCTGGCGAAACTTCCAACAAGTCGACTTCGGGACAACTTCAGGAAGGCGGACCCGCTGATCGGCGGTGGCGCAGGATTACCTACTACATGGCGATTTGACAACAGTTATCATGACCGGACTCGTTGTTGTCTCGTGCAGCATCAGATCGACCCGCCACCGATATATTTTGCCAGGAGCGTGTCCGAGTAATCAGTTTCATGGCTACATCTTGCGATCGACTTTGCATATATGCGCAAGATATTGTGGTTGAAACTCGCGATTTGGCGTTACTCAGACACGCTCCTAGCCTTAGTCGGGTTGAACCATACGGCCCGCTGGGTCGTTCGCACATTCCCCTGTGAGATTCGTCATTGCTGGCCGCTTCCCGATACCGTAAGCTTGCGGCGCATCGAGCTATGGTTTCACCTACAAAAAATTCATCGCTCGCTACATCGAGATTCGACGACATGCCTTTCGACCAACGCAAGTTCCGCCAAGTTGCAAGCTGCGAGGAATCCGTTCATGAAGCGTCATAGTCTGTTGGTTGTTCTCTGCATTGGGTCAATGTGTCTGTACGCGGGCGTCTCCCTGCTGGCGCAAGACAGCATTACGATCACCGTCAGCGCTACTGGCCCGGGAGACACGCCGCTGCTCACTCTGGGCAAGCCGCTCTTTACGGTGCAGGAGTCAGGCAAGCCGCGCACTATCACGACTTTTGTTGGGCCGGAGACCAAACCCGCTGCCCCGCCTCAGCTTCAGCCTAACGAATTCAGCAATCTGCCGGACTTCCGCGAGACCAGTGGTGCCATCTTCGTGGTGCTCGACACGATTCACACTCGCCATATCGACGAGGGCGACATGCGGCAGGAGATCCTGACGTTTATGGCCAAGGCGGCGCGGGTCAAGCACGCGGTCACGCTTTGCATCCTCAGCGACAAGGGACTGCGCGTAGTCCACGATTACCGCACCGGCTCCGACGTTCTGCTGGCCGCACTGGCCAAGACCGGCCTCGGTGGCATGAAGGGCGTCGCGCCTCCGCCCGGCGTCAGCGATGCAGAGGTGACTGCGGACGCTGCGCGACTCAACTCATTCAATAAAGGCGAGCAGTTTAATCCGACGCCGCCGAATAAAATCAGGCGCTCCAACATTGACTTGTCGCTCGTCATGTTTGAAGACATCGCCTTCGCCGCTAACGGACTGCCCGGCCGCAAGTTACTGGTCTGGGTCACCAATGCCGTGCCGTTCGATCTCGATTCGAAAACAATGCAGTTCAAATCGCCACTGGTGACCACTCAGGGCGTGATCGCGAGCGGATCCACGGCGACGGTTTCGGGTGCGATAAACCGTGGAGCTGTGGGTGGCTCCGCTGTCAGCGGCAGCAAGGAAGCTCTCCCGTCGGACGAAATCAAACGGCTTATGCCCGTGTGGCGTCATAGCATGCGCGCGCTCTTTGACGCTGGAGTCGCCATCTACCCGGTGGAGGCCCGCGGTTCGTGGTCCTCGGTGAGCAATACCTTTACTCAAGCCACGATGAAGGAACTGGCCGTACTCACCGGCGGCAAGGATTTTTCCGGCAGCAACGACCCCTTCCCTGACATTTTGCAGGTCAGCAACGGAAACACCGCTGGCTACGAGCTCGGCTTTATCGGCGCCGCCGCCGGCCCGGATTTTCATCGCCTAGAGGTGACGGTCGGCCAGCCGTCGGTGCAGATCGGTCATCCAGCCGGCTATTTCTCCTACGAGGGAACGCCGAAATCGCGCGCCGCCGAGGAGATCGGAGTCGCCATGGGCTCGCCTTTGCAATCCACCGGGATTCGCTTCAAACTCACCGTGACCGGCATCGAGGAAGGCGCAGGGGGCAAGAAGAAAGTAAACCTGCTCATCAACCTTCCGGGAAACGACGGCCTTTTGAACGAAGCCACGGGCGAGGTGGACGTTGGATTCGTGGCCGCCACCACCAATGCCAAGGGCGAAAAAGTCGTCAACATGAACGAAGGTGCGGGTGGCAAGTTTCCCCCGGACGCGCTGGCGCATATCAAAGAGTCGGGATTCGAGCTCGAGCGCTCCTTCGACGCATCGCCCGGCCAGTACACCGCCCGCTTCCTGGTTCGCGACAACCAGACCGGACGCATGGGAGATATCATTTTTCCGCTTAACGTGAAATAGCCGCTGGAGTAGCTAGCGCGCCAGCGCTCAAACTTTGCTCGAAATCGCCGCCGATCCCAAACACCTGGGAGCGGAGATAGGCATCCTCCGCACGCTCCACACCTGGGGACAGAACCTGCTCCTGCATCCCCACATCCACTGTGTCGTTCCCGCCGGCGGACTCGCCCCGGACCATCGTCGCTGGGTCCGCCCGCGCTATCCTTTCTTCTTACCCGTGAGGGTCCTCAGTCGCGTTTTTCGCGGCAAGTTCCTCGCCGGGTTGAAACGACTTCATCGCCGTAAGCAACTGTGCTGCTCCGGCCCCTCTGCCGCTCTCGCCGACCCGCAGCAGTTCGCGAAACCCCTCCGCCGCCTGCATCGCCATGACTGGGTGGTCTATGCCAAGCCCGCTTTCGGTGGTCCCCTGCAGGTGTTGCGCTATCTCGGTCGCTACACCCACCGCGTGGCCATCTCCAACCATCGTTTGTTGACCTTCGAAGCGGACCGGGTGAGCTTCCGTTGGAAGGATTACGCGCACGGAAGCAAACAAGGCCGAATGACGCTGTCGGCAACGGAGTTTCTACGCCGCTTCTTTCTGCACGTGCTTCCCAAAAGTTTCGTGCGTATCTGTGACTACGGGTTTCTCGCTAATCGCTTTCGGGTCTCTCGCCTGGCGCTGTGTCGACAACTGCTGGCCTGCGCTTCCTCAATACCGCAAGCTCTCAAAACTGGGGAAGTCCATTCCGAGAGCCCCTCGCAGTGGCATTGTCCCCGCTGCGGCGCAACTATGCTCGTCATTCAGAGACTTACAACTGCGGAACTATCCAGATGCATGTACTTCGATTCTTCCTAGCAGGTAAGTCGGTAACGACTCTTGGTTGTAACTCAGCACGCCGACGCCCTCGTGTCTCCAGCTTGTCGCGATTGCCTATTTTCCAACCTTCCATTCCACCCGCTTGCCGCTCCACCTATGATCACCAGCGAGCTTTCGCACTTCCACGGTGCCCTCCGGCCTCGCAATCTGACTCCAGGCGGGCATTCCAATCCCATAGGCCCGCGTCCACCGCGCCAGCGGCTTCCTCCTAGGAGTCTGTCGGGAATAGATCCTGCTGGCGTACCAAACATGACAGCTTACCCAGAGGGTGTTTGGGCTTACGATGCGGCCATGGGAAAGTGCTTTCGCTCCGCGGATGTGAACCAGTCGTTGCTGCTACCGCCGTCTTTGCATGATTGGCTGCCGGAAAAGCATTTAACGCGCTTTCTGGTGGATGTGGTGGATGCCCTGGATCTTGGGGCCATCTATGAGTCCTATGAGGAAAAGGACGGGCGAGGGCAAGCCGCCTATGAGCCAACGATGATGGTGCGGGTGCTGCTCTACGGCTACTGCATGGGGAGCTACAGCTCGCGCAAGATCCAGGCGAAGACCTACGAGGATATAGCGTTTCGGTACTTGGCGGCCGACGAACATCCCGACCACAGCACGCTGGCAGAGTTTCGCAAACGGCATCTGGAGGCACTGGCGGGGCTGTTTTGCCAAGCCTTGCAGCTGTGTGAGAAGGCGGGGCTGGTGAAGTTGGGACACGTGGCGATCGATGGCAGCAAGATCGCGAATGCCAGCAAGCACAAGGCGATGAGCTATGAGCGCATGAGCGAGGCGGAGAAGAAACTGCAGGCGGAAGTGAAGCGCTGCTGCAGCGGGCGAAGCGGTGGATGCGGCTGAAGACGAGCAGTACGGGAAGGAGCAGGCGGGCGACGAGTTGCCGGCGGAGTTGGCGCGGCGGGAGAGCCGGCTGGCAAAGATTCGGGCGGCGAAGGCGGAGTTGGAAGCCGAAGCCAAACGGAAGTCCGAGGAAAAGCAGGCTGCCGCCGCAGCCGAGATCCGGCAGCGCCAGGAGCAAGCGGCTCGCACGGGCAAGAAGGTGGGCGGGCGTGAACCGCAGGTGCCGGACCCGGAGCAGGCGGTGCCCGACCCGAAGGCGCAACGCAACTTCACCGATCCGGAAAGCCGGATCATGCCCGATGGGGGCCACAAGGGCAGCTTCGTGCAAGCCTACAACGCGCAGATCGCGGTGGATGGCGAGGCCCAGGTGATCGTGGCGGCGGAAGTGACGCAGCTGAGCAACGACAAGCAGCAATTGGTGCCCCTGTTGGAGCAGGTGAAACGGAATGTGGGGGCCCGGCCCCAGGCAGTTAGCGCCGACGCCGGCTACTGGAGTGCGCAGCAAGTGGGCGACGCACGGGTCCAAGGTATCGACTTGCACGTAGCCACCGGGAAGCAGAAACATGGGGAGCCGAGTAAGGTGGGGGATGACGATGCGAGGGAGTCCAGTGCAGAAGCTTCGTTGCTGGAGCAAATGAAACAAAAGTTGAAGACCGAAGCGGGCCGGGATCTGTACCGGATGCGCAAGGCGATTGCGGAGCCGGTGTTCGGGCAGATCAAAGAGTGGCGTGGGTTCCGACGATTCCTGCTGCGCGGCTTGCAGAAGGTGCGAGCAGAATGGAAACTGATCTGCCTCACCCACAATTTGCTCAAGCTGTTCCGCTCCGGCCGAGCCTGGCAGATGTCTTGAGGGAGCACGAGAAAAAGCCACGCTTGGGTTGCGAAAAACGGCGTTGCGAGCTCGCGAAGAGCAACCCATGAGATAAATCCCGTTTCCAACGTCCGATTTTCCCACTGCTCAATGCAGCTCGAACGGCGAGGTCAAGCTTGTGATTCCGTATTCCCGACAGACTCCTAGTCTCCTTATCGAAAACGCCTCGGATGCAGGTTCTTCCGCTGCACTCAAGCGTCCTGCCCGAGGCGTTTCCGATCAAGGCTAGAGACTTCTCGTCCAGGTGGTTTAGCTCTAGATAGGAATGACGCTCCATCTTTTATTTCGAAGTCGTAACTACTATTGCGATCCTTCTGGCATTGGGAGCGACCAATCTGACCAGGGCCGGGGGGGCGAGGAGCTGCCGGCATCTCCGGCGACGGCGCAAGTCGTCGGGCTCAGTGCCCTGGCCGCGATGTTTTTCGCTGTCTTGGCGTTCGCGTATTGGCGCGCGGCGGCGCGGCGGCAGCGGCAGACGCGCGCTGCGCGGCGCGCTTCATCCGCCCGAACTCGCGGTTGAACTCATCGGTTATCGCTTCCGGGTCCGGCACCAGGCCGGCGTCGGCGATCACAGCCAGCGAAGCCATGCCGCGGTAGCTCAGAATGCTGATGCCGACGCCGAGCTCCTTGCCCGGATGAGGCACACAGAACATCATCTGGTCGATGGGCACGCCAGCGAGATACACCGGATCTTTCGGGCCGACGACGTTGGTCATCACCAGGCTCGCCTTGCTGCCGAAGATCGAGGTAGCCACGTCCTGGATCGCCTTCGGTCCGCTGCCGAACAGCTCGAACAGGAACTTCATGGCCACCGGCTCGGGCGAGCGCTTGAGCCGGTCCATGCGCGCCTTGGTCTGCGCCAGCCGGTCGGCGGCCTTGGCCGCAGCCACGGGCAAGCCGAGCAGCACGAGCCCGAAATCGTTGCCGAGCAGGCCAACGCGCTCGGGCGGCCGCAGGTCTACAGGCACCATCGCGCGCACGGTCGTGTGGTTGACGTCAACCCCGCGGCCCTTGAGGTAGGTGCGCAGCGCGCCAGTCATCGCCGCGACGAGAACGTCGTTCACCTTAGCGCCCAGCGGTGCGCCAATCGCCTTGACATCGGCGAGGGCGACCGGCGTCGACCAGGCGACATGCTTGCGCAGGCCGAAGTCGCCCTTGAACGGCGACTTCGGATCGGCGGGCTTGAGCAGTTCTTCGAGCAGCACGCCGGCGCCGCCGAGCACGAGGCCCAGCTTCTCCAGCGTGCGTTGCGGATCGGCGACCGCCTCAACCGTCCCGAGTGCGAGTGCAAGCGCGCGCCGCGCGGAGCGTTCGAGGGTGTCGAAGCCGAACAGGACATTGGCCGGCGCCGACGGCGCAGGGGCCGTGTTGTCGTCGCCGGGCAGCCCTCCCAGGGGCGCATCGGGCGTGGCATCAAATAGCTTGCGCACAACCGCCTGCATCGCGGTGCCGTCGCCGATGCAGTGGTGGTAGCGCATGATCAACGCGCTGCCGCCGGCGACGTTTTCGACGATGTGCACGTGCCAAAGCGGCTGTTCGCGATCCAGCGGCATGCTGGCGAGGTCGTTGAAAAGCACCTTTAGCGCTGCCTTGTCGTGCGGCGCCGGCAAAGCGATCCGGTGCAGGTGCTGGTCGATGTCGAAGTGCGGCACGTCCTGCCAGTGCGGTGTCGGCACCGGGAAGCCGGTCTCGACCACGCGCTGGCGAAAGCGATCGAATCCGGCGAGACGCCGGCGGTAGATCTCGCGCACCCGGTCGAAGTCCAGCGGCTGCTTCGTCAGCGCGACGGCGGTCACCATCGCCAGGTTCGCCGGACCGTCGATGTGATACCAGGCGGCATCGACAGGGTCCATCGGGTAAGTGCTCATGGATCTCTCCTCGCCGAAACGGACTTGCGCATCACTCTATCCGGCCGAATCGGACGCCAAGATGGATCGACGCCATCGTAGTAGAAAGCGCGCTGGGCAAGCAAATAAAGGCCGTTGTATTCAAGGGCGCGAACAAGCTACCGGCTAACTAGGAGTAGCGAAATACGCCTATCGGAGGTTACTCTCGAGTCGGCCAGCGTTTACCAATACTTTGGTTTCATCTGGCTCAATAACGGCCAATGCACCAGCGAGCGAGGGTAGGCTCTTGGCCGGCCGCGATGGAGGCGGCTGGTAATGAGCAGACTCGGCAAGAGCAAATACCCAAAACCAAAGCGGCCCAAGACAAAACTTGGGCTTCCTGATCTGGATCACAGCAAATCGCCGGTCCTCGACAGCCTTCGCTCACCCGAGTCCAAACGCGGATACCGACACGCCATTGATGAATTCATTCAGTGGTACTGCTCCGAGCCGCGACTGTCGTTGAACAAGACGGTGGTCACCCGCTACTGCATTGCCCTGGAGAACCGGCAGCTAGCGGCGGGAACGATCAACGGACGGCTTGCTGCGGTACGACGACTCGCTTACGAGGCCGCAGACGCTGGCTTGCTCAGTCTGGAACTCGCCGCTGGTATCTGCCGTGTAAAAGGCGCTAAGAAGCTGGGTGTGAGGCTTGGGAACTGGCTCACGGCCGAGGAAGCCCGTCGCTTCTGGCAGTCGCCTGCCGCCAACACACTCAAAGGAAAGCGGGACCGTGCGATTCTCGCCATGTTGCTGGGCTGCGGACTCCGACGACGGGAATTGGCTGATCTGGACTTCATGCATTTTCAGCAGCGGGAGGAACATTGGGCCATAGTTGATCTGGTCGGCAAAGGCGGCCACATAAGAACCGTGCCTGTGGCCGAGTGGGTCAAAGCGACCATTGACTTGTGGGTGGCTGGAGCTGGAATTTCGGACGGAAGACTGTTCCGATGTGTCTGTCGGGCAGGCAAACACTGGGGTGACGGCGCATCGGAAAGAGTCGTCTGGCATGTTGTCAAACAGTACGCTGGAAAACTAGGGCTCCCCCATGTAGCGCCACATGACCTCAGGCGTTCATGCGCGAAGCTGTGTCATGCATCGGGTGGAGAGTTGGACCAGATCCAATTCCTTCTCGGTCAGGTCTCCGTGCAGACAACGGAACGCTATCTCGGCTGCAAGCAGAGGATTCGCGGAGCCGTGAACGACTGCATCGGTATCGAACCGTAGCCACGGCGCCCGTTCCATCGGAGCGGCTTGCCGACTATACGTCCAGAGGATCGAGGATTTTTCGGGCCACCTGCGCTTCGGCAACCGGCAATCCTGCGGGATTCAACAGACCGATCTGCACCAGCGCACTCGCGTGGTCTCAGTAGATATGGCCAAGCCAGCATGGTCGAGGAGATCTTAATCAGTTTCAGACAAACGACCGCCATCGACTTGCTTCTTCCTGGGGTGGAGCGGACCGGAAAACCTGTTGAACTGGCGGTTGCCGTAATTGTCGGATACAAGGACGGCAAGATCTATAACGAGCATTCTTGGCTCCCGATCCAAACGGCGAAAGATAGTCCATCTCGCCCACCCTGCCGTCCAACCGAAGGACGACAAGGAGGACCCAGCCGTGCATTAAGAAGAAATCCAGAAATCTGCCAACAACATTTCAGGACTCCTCAAGGACTCTTCCGTCGCCTCGCGGCTAATCTCTGAAATCACGAGGATGTGATCTGCGCCGGGGCAACCGAGTGACAGCCTGGTAACCCCAGCGGCTCTCACAACTACCGGCGAAAGATAAACGTGATTCCTATTCAAGGAGGAGAGAGTACCTATATGTCAAAGTCGCTTATGTTAATGGTTCTCAGTATCGCTCTTGCAACGCTGGCGTGGTCCCAGGTGGAGAACCCGGCAACAGCCAGTTCTAACACAGTCACTTCGGGCGCGCCCTCGACCGCCTGTGCCTACGGCTTCAGCTCCGGCTCCGGCCGCACGCTAACGCAGTACTGCCTGACACAAAACGGCAACATCGTTCAGTTTTCCAATCCGGGGAACATCCAGTTCTTCGATCATGAGACCGTCAGCGAAGGGTATGGGTTGTGCGATTTTCAGGCGCCCGAGCCTTATTACGATTACGCTTCGAACGCTCAAGGGTGGGGCCCGACGATCGTTTCGCATACGAACGCCAAAACTGTCCGGTTTATTCGCCGGACCTTGGACGCTAAGTGGGAACTGTCGCAGGAGGTGACGCAAGTGGAGGCAGCTGCCACCAGCCCGGGATCGGTAAAGGTGATGATGACCTTAAAGAATTTGTCGGCAGAAGATCGAATCGTCGTGTTGGTGCGGCATGCAAATGTGGATGCGAACCAGAGCGCTTCCGACGACCGCTTTTATGCGACGCGCAACTTCGCATACGCAGCGGAGCCGGGCCTTTCATACGGCCTTGGGCTGACGACGAATACCTTTGAGTTCAACGGAGGCGGGTTGACACAGTTTATGCCGTCAGGCCCGAATCCCTGTGCGGTGACGGAGAACGCTAACTTCGATCAGTTTGCGGGCGACGGCTCGATCGGAATGGTTTACTCGATGACGATACCGGCCGGCGCAAGCAAGACCGTACGGATGACGTACAAGCCACTGTAGGAAGGGCTAAACTCATCCCACAATTGCCAAACTCAAGCCAATTGTGGGCGCCCGTCGAGAGTGCTGATGTTCCACCCTTGTCGTCCGACTGACTGACGATAAGGGTGGGCACCTGTCGGGGAGAGCCTAGTGGGAGCTCGAAGCTTGCCGTTCGGCAACTGCGACTTTCTCACCTTCGTCCCACTCCATGAACTCGCTCACTGCCTCCAGGAAGATGTTCCAAGCAGGCTCCGGCGGAATCACGAGGTGGTTGCAGGTCGGAAGCTGGACGAATTTCGCGCCCGGGATTCTTGCGGCCAGGAGGCGGCCCTCAGTGACCGGGATCGCCGCATCCTCGCGACCGTGCAATACCAGGGTTGGGCACTTCACTTTTGGCAGCAGGTCCACGATGTTGATTTTCCCTGCTTCCATCATCAGTTGCACAGCGTTGTCAGGCGACGTGGTTACGCGTTGCAACTCGTTGAACCAATCAGCCTGTTCGGGTGTGGCGTTGGGCATGAAAAGAGTGGTCCACAATTGGCGGAATGCCGGGTTGTCAGTGCCCCATCCCAGCCGCACTAGAGTAAGCAGCGCGTTGCGGCGTTCAACCTCCCCAGGTATGTCGCGCAACATCCAGCCGCGCGCGAACGATCCGCAAAGGATCAGCTTGCTGACACGCTCGGGATGCTGAGCAGCATACGAGATCGCAACCGCTCCACCTTGTGAAATTCCTAGAATTGGAAACGTGTCGAGCTGGATAGTTTCTATGAGCTGAGCGAAATCACGCACCCAAGCCTGAAACGAAAAGTCTTCTATGTTCCAGTCGGAGAGGCCATTGCCTCGCTCGTCATAGCGGTAAAGCGTGTGGTGCCTAGTCAACTCTGTAACCCAGTGTGCCCAGATTGGACTGCGCCACTCGAATTCGAGGTGGTTTAGCCAGTTGGCCGCTTTCACCAGGGGCGGGCCGCCTCCGCACTGCGAATAAGCGATGTTGACTCCGTCCTGTGCAACGAAGGACTTGATGCTCTGCGGCGGCATTTGGGGCGGGGCGGAATCTGGGACGTTGCTGACATGGAGGGGAAGCTCGAGCAGGTTGTCGTTATGGACAGCGCACACGAATCGGTAGCCCTGCCGCGGAACCGTTTCAATGAACTGAGTGGGCTGGCCGCCGAGGACTTTGCGCAGTTGCGAGACGCAGTGGTCGATGTTATTTTCTTCGACGACTGCGTCTGGCCACACGACCTGCATGAGGTCGTGTTTGCGAACCAGCCTCCCGGCGTTCTCCACCAGCACGCAAAGAGTGTCAAAGACTTTGTTTCGTAAACGTACCTCTTCTTTGCCGCGGCGGAGCCTTCGCTCAGCGATGTCTAGGCGATATTCGTTGAATGCGTATTTGGCCATTTATTCGATGCGGACTTGATGTTGGAACGTTTTGGGCACACCACACCGGCCCCAGTTGGCGCGTATTTTAGCACGGTTGAGAAGCGGTACGCGCCTATTTGCAATCAGTCTGATCGAACGCGGTCAACTTTCGCAAAAGCAATCATCCTGCGATGGGAGATCGAGGGCAAAGTAGTCGCCAACACGTACGGTCTTATTCCGGACGAGAATGCATAGAAGAAGAGGAGTGAGTGGGTGTGCCATAGGGACGTCTCCTGCATCGTTTATGGCACGTTCATTGATGAGTTGTGGCATGGTGATTCCGAACATTAGCACCCGACACGCTTACAGCAGACCTCATCCCCTCATGGGCGAAGCAGCCGCCGTCGTAACTATCATGAAGCGCGTTTACACTTCCGTTCATCTGGCCGTATAACGCTAGGACCTTATCGGAAGTGCCCCGGAGTGAAAGGGCGAAGCGGAGCGCCTGAGCTTCGTATTGGGGCGCTTTCGATAAGGACGTTTGAAGGAAGCCGCTGGCGCTTGCGGCGGACGCGGTCAGCTATGGGATTTCAATAGCGATTTCCTTGATAATGGGACACTCAACCTGTGCCTTCGCGCCTGATGATCCATGACTCCCATGGCGGCCAATCATAAGGCTTAGCGAGTCCCGGCGCAAGGCTCATTCGAGAAGTAACCTCAAACTAGCGACATGCGCAGCGTCCGCCGCGCCAGCGACTTAGTTCAAACGCCCTATCCGCTGAACTGGCTCGCCGTCGCAGGCCCCGCATTTCAAATTGACTCACAATCTTCCCGGGGGAGATGACTTTTTCGGGAGCCTCTTGAGCCCCTGCTCTTTTCCTGCGCGGAAAATAGCTCTATTACTAAACATCTTCCGCCGACGCCACAGAAACCGGTCTTACCGGACTGATTCCCATTTTGGTCCACACTGGTTACTAAAGTTTTTTGCTCCATCGAAGATTCTTGCGGTGTCTTTCCCCAGCCATTACAACTTGATCGATAGGGCCACGGGACTTGTGTCTCCGGTCACTCCGCGCCTAGTGCGTGCAGCCATCGTGCCCTTTGAAATTCCAAAAAGCCGGGCTGACATTACCGCCGCCCTCAAAAATGACCGCTAAGTCCCACGGGCACAAATGGATACGTATAACTACTTGATTAATCAATAACATACTAATAATTTCTCCCTAAACTATTGATTCTAAACAGTCGCGATATTTATTTATTTTGTTATTGCTTTAGACATCACTAATACACTAATTGAGCCCGCCGCCCAGTTACGCCAATGCGTAACGCAGCGCCGCCCGTGCCAGGATTCGTGTGGAATCCAGCGTGGGAAGGGGCGACGTGACGTCGTCGATCAGCAGCGGAATCTCCGTACAGCCCAATACCACAGCATCGCAGCCCGCATGGCTCATCCCGCCGATCACTTGCTGGAGGTATGTCTGCGATTCGGCGGTGATGATGCCGTTGACCAGTTCATCGAAGATGATGCCGTCGATGCGGGCGCGCTCGGCGGCGTCGGGCACCAGAAAGTCTATGCCGGCGGCCGGCAGCTTTGTCTGATACACCGTGCCTTCCATGGTGTACTTGGTGCCGGTAATCGCCAGCTTGTGGAAGCCGCGCGCCTTCGCCACCGCAGCTACTTCGTCCACAATGTGCAGCCAGGGCAGCGGTGACCGAGGCGTCATCAATTCGAAAGCGTGATGGATTGTGTTGTCCGGGCAGATGAGGAAGTCGGCTCCCGCCTTCGCCAGCTTGTTCGCCGACGACAGCATCAGCTCGGCGACTCCCTGCCAGTCGTTTCGATATATGGGCTCCATGTACTCGGCAAGAGGATGGGTGTGCATGGATATCTCCGGATGCATGTGGCGACCCATCAGCGTTGGAGCTTCATCGCAGATGGTGCGGTAGCAGAGCGCTGCGCCTTCGGCGCTGCAGGCCACGATTCCGATATGCTTGGGCAAGCTTTCCCCCGGTCGAAGTAAGACCATTTGACCACGGATTTACTCGGGTAAGGCTTCTGGCTATTTGGATTCTTGTTCTTCTCGCGAGGTCCGTGTGAATCAGTGGTTGCCGTTAGAACTTTGCGAGAAACTCGCGCTTCTTTTCTTCCGGCAGGAACGACGCGCGAAATGAATTCATCGCCAACTCGCGTAGATTCTGGTCGTTGAAGCCCAGCGCATCCTGAGCGATCTGATATTCATGCAGCAATGTGGTGCGGAACATGTCGGGGTCATCGGTATTCAGTGTCACCAACGCGCCCGCATCGAACAGCCTTCGGGCCGAGTGCTCCGCCGCTGAGGGGCAACACCCGGTCAACACGTTGCTGGAGATGCAGGCTTCCACGGGTGTCTGCTTTTCGGCGAGATATCTGACAAGTTCGGAATCGTCCGCCGCGTGCAACCCATGCCCGATGCGGTCAGCCTTCAGCTCACGCAGCGACGCCCACACCGATTGCGGCCCCACCGTTTCTCCCGCGTGAACCGTGGTCCGCAGTCCCTCGCCGCCAGCGCGGGCGTAGACATCGCGGAACAACTCCGGCCCCGCTCTCCGCTCGTCACCGCCCAGGCCGATACCGACGACGCTACCGCTGATCTTCCGCAATACCAGCGTTTCGTCGAGTACGCGTTCAGCGGCATCAACGCCAAAGTGCCGCACCGCATCGAAAATCCAATACAGCGACATGCCGAAATCGCGCTCGCCGCGCAGCCGCCCCGCTTCCAGGCCCTCAAACAGCGGCGCGAATTCGCCGCCGCGCCAGTGGATGACTCCCACCGAGACATACGCCTCTGCGTGCAGCACGTTCTGCGCGTGCAGCTTCTGGATCATGCGGTAAGTGACCAGTTCGTAGTCTTCCGCAGTGCGCAGGCGTTCGGTGACCGCTTTGAAAGCCAGCAGGAATCCGGTGAAGTCCTTGTACTGATACAGCTCGCGAGCTTCGGCTTCAGTGAATACCCGCCCGCTGTCTGCGATGTTGGTGTAGCGAATGTTCGTCGTCGAGAGAGGGGTGGGATGGCGGTGGCTCAGCTCTGCCAGCGTGGCCGGATCAACCGTACCCTCAAGGTGCAGGTGCAGCTCGGCCTTGGGCAGCGAAAGGATAAAGGCGCTGGGACCGCCAGCGCCTGTTTGCGATTCGCTCATGCGTTCACGATTCTACCGCCTGCGGTCTTCCGGACAGAACTCGCTGCGGTAACGGCTATACAGCATGTACACGCTGAGTCCGATGGCAAGCCAGACGAAGAAGCGGAACCATGTCAGGATCGGCAGGCCCGCCATCAGCAGCAGGCAGAACAAGACGCTCAGAACCGGGGCAGCTATTCCTCCTGGCGCGCGGAAACCTCGGCGGCGCTCCGGCTGCTTATACCGCAGGATAATCACGCCGAGCGAGACCAGCACGAAGGCGAACAGAGTCCCGATGTTCGACAGATCAGCCAGCGTTCCGATGTCGAGAATGCCGCCCGGAATTCCAACCAGAAGTCCTGCGATCCATGTTGCCGTCGAGGGCGTACGAAATTTCGGATGCACGCGGCCGAACAGCTTGGGTAACAGCCCGTCGCGCGACATGGCAAACCACACGCGCGCTTGCCCCAACTGAAAGACCAGCAGTGACGAGATCATTCCCATCATGGCGCCGAAGAGCACCGCCAGTCGTATCCAGTGAAGCGACACCGAATGTGTTGTCAGACCGATTTGCTTGAGGCTGTTGACCACCGGAGCGGCGTCGTCTATCAACTTCTGCCACGGCACGATACCGGTCAACACCACGGCCACCGAGATGTACAGGATAGTGCAAATAATCAGGGTGGCGATGATGCCGATGGGCAAATCGCGCTGCGGGTTCTTCGCCTCCTCCGCCGCCGTTGAAACCGAGTCGAAGCCGATATAGGTGAAGAAAATGATCGAGCCGCCAGTAAGAATTCCGGACCATCCATTCGGCGCGAAGGGATGGTAGTTCGCTGGGTGAATGTAGTGCATCCCGGCGAAGACGAATGCCAGAATCGCCGCGATCTTCAGGATGACCATGACATTGTTGGTCTCGGCCGACTCGCGTATACCGCGCACCAACACGACCGTGAGCAGCATAACCACCAGGAATGCGGGAATATTGAATCCGAGATGCAGGCCGGGAGCGTACAGCACGTTGCCCTGGAAGTCCGACATCCCCGACGGCAAATACGCCGGCGAAATCCAGCGCAACGCGGGATGCCAGCCGAACCAGTCGAACATATCCACCAGGTGCGCGGCGAACCCCACACTCACGGCCATGTTGCTGACGGCGTATTCGAGGATCAGGTCCCAGCCTATGATCCAGGCGATCAGCTCACCCATTGTTGCGTAGGTGTAGGTATAGGCGCTGCCGGCGATCGGGATCATCGAAGCCAACTCGGCATAGCACAACGCGGTAAAGCCGCACACAATCGCCACCAGCACCAGCGAGAGTGCCAGTGCCGGTCCAGCGCCGGGGCGTCCAAGGGTAGCCTGGTGACGCACGATAAAGTCAGCGAGCGGGGCGTTGAGAATGGACGATGTGTCGAATTTCTGTCCCGCGATGGCCGTGCCGATGACGGTGAAGATGCCGGAACCGATGACCGCCCCGATGCCCAGCGCGGTCAGCGACCACGGGCCGAGAGTCTTCTTCAGCCGGTGCTCCGCCTCTTCCGAATCGGAGATCAGCTTGTCGATGGACTTACAGGCGAAAATTTGTGTCGCCAGAGCAATGCTCCTGGGAGTGCAGAAATCGCTGCCTCAGGATTGAATCAGAAACCTGCGGCAGCGGGCAAGTAAGAACAGCAGCGGCCTCTACTCGCTCTTATAGACCACCCCGCCCTTCATCACGAACTTCACGTGCTCCAGCGTAGTCACGTCCGCCAGTGGGTCGCCATCCACGGCGATAATGTCAGCGTCGTGGCCGGGTTCGAGCACGCCGACTTTGTCAGACCAGCCCAGCAGATCGGCGTCGTTGACGGTTGCCGCCTGGATGGCTTGCAGCGGGGTCAATCCCAGCTTCACCATCACGGCGAATTCGCGGGCATTGAGGCCGTGGGGATAAACGGCAGCATCCGTGCCGAAACCAACCTTCACGCCGCTGGCGAAGGCATGAGCTATGTTCTTGCGGGCAGCGGGCATTACCGCTTGTGCCTTGGCGAGCATCTGGGGCGGGACGCCGGTTTTCGGCGCATTCTCGATGAACCAGTCCCCAAGATATAGCGTAGGCACCAGGTAAGTTCCGTGCTGCTTCATGGCGGCGATGGCCGCGTCGTCGATGTAGGAGCCGTGTTCGATAGAATCCACCCCCGCTTCGGCAGCCCAGCGAATTCCCTCGGCCCCATGAGCGTGGGCGGCAACCTTGCGGCCCAGACGGTGCGCGTCAGCCACGATGGCGCTCAACTCGGCCTGGGTGAACTGCGAATGCTGGGGATCATCGCCCAGCGAGAGCACTCCACCTGTGGCGCAAATCTTGATGACATCCGCACCGTATTTGATGACCTCGCGCACCTTGTGCTGTACGTTCTCCACGCCATCGGCGACGCCAATGTCGGTGGCGTGATACTCGTAGGGCAACAGGTTGTTGTCGCAGTGTCCGCCGGTGATGCCGAGCGGCGGCCCGCTGGCGTCGATACGCGGACCCGGCACGTCGCCCGCGTTGATGGCGTCGCGCAGCGCGATGTCGGTAAAGCCATTCGCGCCCACATTACGCACTGAAGTGAAGCCGGCCAGCAGAGTGACGCGCGCGTTCTTGGCGCCGATCAGGGCTTCGCGCGGCACGGAGATCGCGAGCGTGTCATAACCAAACCGGGGATTGAACGTCAGGTGCGTGTGGGCATCGATCAAGCCAGGAAGAACGGTCTTGCCCGACAGGTCGATCACCTTGGCGTCCGCCGTCGAACCGGAGTCGGTTCCAACGCTGACGATCTTGCCGTCTTCGATGACGATGGTCTGGTTGATGAGTGTCTTGCCGGTACGCACATCCAGCAGTTTTCCCGCGTGTACGATCGTTCGGGCCGGGGCCGGTGCGGTCTGCTGAGCGAACGCGGTCGCGGTGGCGGCCACGGCAAGCAGGACTAAGCTAATTGACTTCGCGAGCTTCAAGGGCTTGGCCTTCCTTAGTTTGTAGATTTGGTTTCTGGCGCTACTTCGCCGGCGCCAGATTCTTCTCAAAGTGGTCCTGAATCATGTGGAACAAGTGCGAGCGTGCCGCCTTGCCGGCGATGCCGTGTGTCTTGCGAGGGTACAGCATCAACTCAAACTGCTTGCCCGCGTTGATGAACCCATTCACCATTTGAATCGTGTTTTGCATGTGCACGTTGTCGTCGCTTGTGCCATGCACTTCCAGCAGGCTGCCCTTCAAGTCGCCGGCAAAGTTCACGGGTGAACTGTTGCGGTAGCCGTCTTCGTTGTTCTGGGGCAGATCCATGTAGCGCTCGGTGTAGATGGAATCGTAGTTGTGCCAATCGGTCACAGGGGCGACCGCAACGCCTGCCTTGAATAGGTCGGACTTCTCCATGGTGTAGAGCGTGAAGTATCCGCCGTAGCTCCAGCCCCAGAAGCCCAGCCGCGAGCCGTCGAGCTGCGGATATTGGGCCAGCACTTGCTTTAAGGCAGCCAACTGGTCTTCGAGTTCAGTGGGACCAAAATGGTGCTTGATGGGCGCGGCGAAATCCTTTCCGCGATTGGCCATCCCACGGTTGTCCACCACCATCACCGCAAACCCCTGGCGGACCAGGATCTGGTCGAAAAGAAACGTAGCTCCGCCCCATGCGTCGCGGACGCTTTGCGCACCCGGTCCCCCGTACGGGTTCAGGATGAGCGGTGCCTTGCCATTCGCCATCATCGGGCCGCCTTCAGGCAGCAGGAGCGTACCCAGGAGCTTCGTCTTGCCATCTGCGGCCGTAAACTCAACCGGCTTGGGAGCGATGAAGTTGTAGGCCTCGACGCTACGCGACTGCCAGAACGGGTTACAGGTGCCGCCTGTAGAGCACAATGACATGCGCGGCGGCGTCATCAGAGACGAGTACGTATCCACGTACGACTTCGCCTTGGCGGGCCCGAAATTCGCGTTGTGGGTGCCGTCTTCTCCCGACACCCGGTGCATGTTCTTACCGTCGAGACCAACTGCGAAGACGTTGGCCTGCCGCCAGTCGCCTTCATTGGCGGTGAAATAGACCACGCCAGCCGCCTCATCGACGGCTTCAATGGTCTCCACTTCCCAATCGCCATGCGTCAACTGCGCCACCAGCTTGGCTTCGCCGGCGAGAGGGTTCTGCTTGTCGAACTCATAGAGATAGATGTGATTGTGCCCATCGCGCCAGCTCGTCCACAGAAAGCGGTCGCCCGACGACAACAGCTCGAAGTCGATCTCCGGATGCATGTCAATCCAGACGTCTGTGGTTTCGGTAAGTACGCGCTGGGACTTGCCGCTCTTCACGTCGATGAAGTATATGTCGGCACGCGTTTGCAGGCGATTCAACGCCATGGCCCACAGCAGGCCATCGCGCACCCATCCAAACCGGGGGATCAGCACGTTCGGATCATTGCCCAGCGGCAGGTCTCCGTCCTTGCCGCCCGCCTTGATCCACTTCACCTTTCCGCCGTTCGAGTCCACGACGCCGATGCGCACCAGCGGGTTTGGATCCCCCGCCTTGGGATACTTCTCCATGTCCACCGTCGGGTGCGTGGGAATCCAGTCCACGATCGGGTAGGTGGGCACGTCCTTTTCATTCATTTGCAGGAAGGCGATCGACTTACCGTCAGGCGACCAAAACTGGTTGCTGCGGCTGTAGAGTTCTTCCCGGTAAACCCAATCCACTTCGCCATTCAGCAGGTTGTCTCCGCCATCGCGCGTGAGAGCTACTTCCTGTCCGCGCTTGATATTGCGCACGTACAGATCGTGCTTACGCACGTAGGCCAGCCGTTCGCCGTCCGGCGAAAACTTGGGATCGACGGAATCATCCGCGCTGGAGGTGATCTGTACGGCGGTCCCGGAATCCAAGCTATACATCCACAACTGCCCCATTGAGTCGAACAGAAGGTGCTTGGAGTCGGGAGACCAATGGTAGGCCGCCACCGAGTAGCGCTGTGCTGCTTCCTTTTGCCGCTCGTCTTTGATCGAACTCGCCGGAGGTGCCAGTGACGTAAGCTTTTCGGCCGAGACCAGCACGGCTGACTTGCCGGTGGCGAGATCGATGTAAAAGAGCGCGCCATGCTCGCCACTGTCGTCGCGCTGCACATACGAAACCTTCGTGCCGTCGGGGCTCCACTTGACGCTCTCGGGGGCCCGCCCGAGTATGCCGCCGTCGGCGTAAATAGCCTCGATGGTCAACTGCTGGCCTTTTTGTCCGGAAGCGCCCGCGGCATTCTGCGCTTCGACAAGAGGACTGAGGATGAAGATAGAAAGGCAGGCTGCTACGATTTTTAGTTTCACGGCTGCTCCGAGGCGCAAGTTTCCACCCGCAAAAGTGTATATCACCGCCTTTCACGCGGCGGGACCGCAAACGGCGCCCGATTCCTGCGTGCTAGAATCCATGCAGGTTTCCTCAAGGTGTAATGACTTCCAACCTGCAAAGCCTTATCGAACTTCAGCAGATTGATTCCCAGATCGCCGCCCTGCGCGCCGAGGTCGACGCGCTGCCAAAACATGTGGCGGAGATCGAGAAGAAGCTCGCCGGCTCCAAAGCCAAGGTCGAATCCGCGGTTGCGGCAGCCAAGGCCGACGAAACCGCCAAGCGAAAGCACGAGTCCGATATCCAGGACCAGCAGCAGAAGATCAGCAAGTACCGCGACCAGTCGCTGAACGTCAAGACCAACGACGAGTATCGCGCCCTGATGCACGAGATCAAGTTCGCCGAGGACAAGATCGCTGCCTCCGAAGACAAAATCCTGGAAATCATGGTCGCGGCCGATGCCCGCAAGGAATTACTGATGAAGGCAGAAGCAGAGCTGAAGGCCGATACTGCCGAGAACGAAAAAGAGAAAGAAGAAGCCCGCCAACGCACTGTGATCGACGAAGCGGCACTCGCCGAGTTGACCACTAAACGCAATGCCCTTCGCGAAGGAGTCAGTGAAAACGCACTGCGCCACTATGATCATGTACTCAAGGTGCGGGGCACTGCCTTGGCGCCGGTTTATGACAACGAGCAGTGTGGGGCGTGCAACGTCATGCTTCGGCCGCAGGTGTTCCAGGAGGTCATGACCAATCAGCAGTTCATGACCTGCGACTACTGCAGGCGGATTCTCTACTACGTCCCGCCTCCGCCGAAACCGGAAGCCGACAATGCGGCGAAAGCGCCGGATGCCGGTGCCGGGCCTAATGCCAGCGAAGCTCCTTCGCAGTAAGCCTCTCTCAATTTGCTATAGCCACCATTTAAGATGAGCTGTCATTTGACTGCGAGGCGTCTTGCCAGCCAAAGAATCTACCCCGTCTGTGACTGTCAGTAATCGCGGCGCTCTCCGGCTGAAAACCGGCCACCTCTGGGTCTATCGCTCCGACGTTTCGAAGGCTGAGGGCGCAGGCCCCGGTGCGCTGGTTCACGTTATGGATGAGCGCGGGCGACCTCTCGGCACTGCGCTTTACAGTAGCTCATCGCAAATCGCCATCCGGCTGTTGACCTCGAAAATCATCAGCGAGAGCGAGCTATTGCCGTTGCTCCGCCAACGCATCGACTGGGCAGTCGCCTTCCGCCGGAAGTACGTCCGTGACACCGATTCCAACCGCGTCATTTTCAGCGAGGCCGACCTGCTTCCCGGTCTCATTGTGGACAAATATAACGATGTCCTCGTCATGCAGGTGCTGACGCAGGCCTTCGACCGTGAGGACATCCGCTGCGCCATCACGGAAAAGCTCACCGAGCACTTCTCCGGTTGCAGCTTGCTCGATCGCGTCGACCCCCACATCCGCCAGCTGGAACAACTCCCCGAGCGCGAATCGCAACTGCTTCACGGAGACCGATCCGCGACGATCTTCACCCTTAACGACGTCCGCTTTCATTTCGACGGCCTCGGCGGCCAAAAGACTGGCGCCTTCCTCGATCAGAGGGAGAACTACGCTGCCGCTGCCCGCTATGCTCACGGCGAGGCCCTCGACTGCTTTACGTACCAAGGAGGTTTCGCCCTTCACCTTGCCCGCCTGTGCAGCAAGGTGACGGCGGTCGATTCCTCGCGCCCCGCGCTGGAGGTCGCCGAGCAGAACGAACAGCTCAACCGCGCCTCCCACACCTGCGGCGAGATCGAGTGGATCGAGGCCAACGCCTTCGACTTGCTCAAGGATTACTCCTCCTCTGGCCAGCAGTACGACACCATCGTCCTCGACCCGCCCGCCTTCGCCAAAACCAAGCGTGTAGTCGAAACCGCAATCCGCGGCTACAAGGAGCTCAATCTCCGCGCCCTGAAGATGCTTAGGCCGGGTGGGGTGCTCGTCACCTGCTCCTGCTCATTCCACGTCGAGCAACCGCAATTTCTGGAGATGCTGGAGGCGGCCACCGCCGATGCTGGGCGGAGGGTCCGAATCCTGGAAAAGCGCGGCGCAGCCATCGATCACCCGGTGCTTTCAGGGGTGCCGGAGACCTCCTACCTGAAATGTGTTATCTGTCAACTTATTGAATAAAATACACTTACAAGCAAGCAAGCTTGTCCTCATTCCACACTTGACAATAACACACTAAGATTTTATGCTTCTTATGAACTAACTTTAGCATCCAAGTTAGTGAGTGGTCAGACGACCACCTCAATTCTTTACCCATCTTGGAGGTTGATGATCATGACTGTGTTGACTCGTTGGGACCCCTTCCGCGAACTGAATACCTTGCAGGGCCGCCTGAATCGCCTGTTCGAAGAGCAGTACGGCACCGAACGTGAGGAATCGTTGACCGCTGGTGCGTTCGTTCCGCCGGTGGACATCTACGAAGACGAGCACAGCATCCAGCTCAAGCTGGAGGTGCCCGGCATCGAGCAGAAAGACCTTGACGTGAAGGTCGAAAACAATGTGCTGACCGTCAGCGGAGAGCGCAAGTTCGAGAAGGAAGAGAAGGAAGAGAACTTCCGTCGCGTGGAGCGCCGCTATGGCAGCTTCACCCGCTCGTTCACGTTGCCGAACACCGTGAACACCGAAGACGTGAGCGCCGACTACAGCAACGGTGTGCTCAAGGTCAAGCTGGGCAAGCGCGCCGAAGCCAAGCCCAAGCAGATCAAAGTAAGCATTGGCGACGGTGGCAAGGTACTGGAAGGCAAGAAGGGGCAGGCAGCCTAATCGGTCCGCCGGCACGTCCGGCTCATTCATGGAAATTCGTAAAGGGAGGCGGAACAACAGGTCCCCTCCCTTTTCGTTTGCCCGTGCGCCGTGCCGGCAGGACTAAAATTGGCGCGTCAAGGTCTTCTTGACCGACAACTGGCAACTGACATACTGACAACTGGAGTTGTTATGGCAATTCGATGGGACAAACTAACCGTAAAAGCGCAGGAAGCGGTGCAGCGCGCGAACGACCTCGCCAGCGAGCACGGCAATCCTGAGCTACAGCCGGTCCACATTCTGGCAGCGCTGCTGGAAGACCACGAAGGCATTGTTGCTCCCCTGTTGGAGCGCGTGGGCCTGCAGGTCGCCGCCGTGCAGTCGCAGGCGATGTCGGCAATCGACCGGCTGCCCAAGGTGTCTGGCGGAGGCGCAACCCAGGCCTCGCTCTCCAATTCAGCCAATCAACTGCTGGAGAATGCCTTCAAAGAGGCGTCGAATTTCAAGGACGAGTTCGTCTCCACCGAGCACCTGCTCCTGGCGATGACCAAACTCAAGAAGGACTCCGCGCAGGAGATCCTCGCCAAGGCGGGCGCGACCTATGACAACATCCTGCGTGCGCTGACCGCGGTTCGCGGCAACCAAAAGGTGACCGACCAGAATCCCGAAGCCAAGTACCAGGCGTTGGAGCGCTATGCTCGCGACCTGACGGAGCTGGCGAAGAAGGGCAAGCTCGACCCAGTCATCGGTCGCGACGAGGAAGTGCGCCGTGTGGTGCAGGTGCTCTCGCGTCGGACCAAGAACAATCCGGTGCTGATCGGCGAGCCCGGCGTTGGAAAGACCGCCATCGTGGAGGGCCTCGCGCAGCGCATCATCTCCGGCGACGTACCCGAGCAGTTGAAGAACAAGCGCGTGGTCTCGCTCGACTTGGGCGCGATGCTGGCGGGCGCGAAATACCGCGGCGAATTTGAAGACCGGCTGAAGGCCGTGCTGAAGGAGATCGAGCAGTCGGAAGGGACAGATCATTCTTTTCATCGACGAGCTGCACACGCTGGTAGGCGCGGGCGCAGCCGAGGGCGCGATTGACGCCTCGAACATGCTGAAGCCGGCGCTGGCACGCGGTGAATTGCGGGCCATCGGCGCAACCACGCTGAACGAGTATCGCAAGTACATCGAGAAAGATGCCGCACTGGAGCGCCGCTTCCAGATCGTCTTCGTGGGCGAGCCCAATGTGGAGGACACTATCGCGATCTTGCGCGGACTGCGCGAGAAGTACGAAGTCCACCACGGTGTGCGGATCAAGGATTCGGCGATCGTGGCCGCTGCAACACTTTCGCATCGCTACATCTCCGACCGCTTCCTGCCCGACAAGGCGATTGACCTCATCGACGAGGCGGCGGCCTCCCTGCGCATCCAGATCGACTCGATGCCGACGGAGATCGATCAGCTCGAGCGGCGCGCCACGCAGCTCGAGATCGAGCGTCAGGCGCTGAAGCGAGAAGACGACGTCGAACTCGCGCGAGCGCCTGGCAGCCGTCGAGAAGGAACTGGCGCAGATCAAGGAGCAGTCGAACGCCCTCAAGGTCGCGCTGGAAGCAGGAAAAGGAAACCATCGCCAACGTGCGCACCAAGAAAGAGCAGTTGGAACAGCTCAAGCTGGCGGTGCAGGAAGCTACCCGCAAGGGCGAGTACGAGAAGGCCGCCCAGTTGCAGTACGGCGAGCTGCCCAAACTCGAAGCCGAGATCAAGCAGCTCAGCGCGCAGATGGACGGCAAGCAGTCGCGCATGCTCAAGGAAGAGGTGGACGAGGAAGACGTCGCCAAGATCGTGAGCAAGTGGACCGGCATTCCCGGTGTCGAAGATGCTGGAAGGCGAAGTGCAGAAGCTCGTCACCATGGAAGACCGTTTGCGCGAGCGGGTAGTCGGTCAGGATGACGCGCTGTCGCGGGTGGCGAATGCGATACGGCGCTCGCGCGCGGGCTTGAGCGATCCGCAAGCGCCCGATTGGGTCGTTCATCTTTCTGGGCCCGACTGGCGTCGGTAAGACCGAGCTGGCGCGCGCGCTGGCCGAGTTCCTGTTCGACGACGAGCATGCCATGGTGCGCATCGACATGTCGGAATACATGGAGAAGCACTCGGTGTCGCGGCTGATTGGCGCGCCTCCGGGCTATGTCGGCTACGACGAGGGCGGGCAGTTGACCGAAGCAGTGCGGCGGCGTCCGTATGCCGTGGTGCTGTTCGACGAGATCGAGAAGGCGCACCCCGATGTGTTCAACGTCTTCCTGCAGATCATGGACGACGGACGGTTGACGGACGGCAAGGGTCGGCATGTCGACTTCAAGAACACGATCCTCATCATGACGTCGAACATCGGCTCTGCATATTTGCAGCAGGCTGGCGCGCGTCCGGAGAAGCAGGAGGAAGCGCACGAGCAGGTGATGGAGGCGCTGCGCGCTCACTTCAAGCCCGAGTTCCTCAACCGTGTGGATGACATCATCTTCTTCAACCCGCTCGGCAAAGAGCAGTTGGTCAAGATCGTTGACCTGCGCCTGCGGGATTTGCAGTCGCTTCTGGCCGGTCGCAAGATCACGCTGGATCTGACGCCCAAGGCGAAGGAGCTGATCTTCACCGAAGGCTACGACGTGGCTTACGGCGCGCGTCCGCTGAAGCGAGCGATTCAGCGCCTGGTGCAGGATCCGCTTGCCATGAAGATCCTCGACGGCGACGTGTTGCATGGGGATACGGTAAAGGTAGACGCGGACAGACGGCGGCAAGCTGCGCTTCGAGGCGGTCCATCCGAGCAGCCGGCGGAACCGGTGGCGGCAAAGTAATGCTGGCTTTCGCGGCGTTATGGGCGGTGTTACAGCGGCACAGTCGAGAGGCTGTGCCGCTTCTTTTCTTCATGTACTTTGCATTACAAAGTACTTGACAAATAATGCGCTGACGCCATATGCTCTTTTGCATGTCAGATCCCCGCCCCTGCCGGAAGACTCCGCGAAGGTGGCCGCTTCGGGCCGAACCGGAGGCCCTCGCCCATCTGGAGGTCATCCGCCAGACTATGGAACGCAGTGCCACCTTCACCGCCGTATCGGGCTGGGGGTATGTCGGCATGGGAGCGACGGCGCTGGTGGCGTTCTTCGTCGCCCTCCGGCAGCCTACGACCGATGCATGGCTCGCCGTGTGGCTCGGGGAGGCGTTGGTGGCGGTCACGATTGCGCTGGTCGCGATGCACTGGAAGGCCACCCGTCTCGGCACCCCGATTCTCTCCATCCCCGGCAGGCGGCTGTTCGTCGGGCTGCTGCCTGCGCTGGTCGCGGGAGGCATTTTGACGGTCGCGCTGCTGCGGTCCGACGATCCCCGCCAGATCCCCGGCGTCTGGCTGCTGCTGTATGGAGTGGCTGTGATGCAAGCGGGCGCGTTCTCCGTGCGAACGATTCCGGTCATGGGAGCGGTGTTCGTGGTCGTCGGGGCAATCGCGTTGCCGCTGCCATGGTTCTGGGCGAACGTGATGCTTGCCGTTGGATTCGGAGTGGTCCATCTGTTCTTCGGCGGGTACATCGCGGCTCGACATGGCGGATGAGACACGGAGGTTAAGAAATCATGGATACTGAAAAGCTCAATCGCCTATCCGGTCGAGTGGTGCTGCTTCTGTCGCTTCTCGCCCTGCTCACGGTGCTCAGCGGATACACCCTGCCGCGACATCCGGTTCCCACGGACGAAGGTGCTGCCGCGCACGTCTTCCAGATTGCCATCGTGCTCGTCGTACCCGCGCTCCTGTTGTTTGTTTTCACGGCCGACTGGAAGCAACCTTCGCGCAGCGCACTCCGATTGGCTGTTCCAGGATTCTTGCTGGCCGCTGCTTTTACTGCTCTCTACTTTTTGGAGCACGTCTATTTCCGGTAAACGAAACATGAGCCAATCTGAACCCAAGCCGACCGCTCGCCCATCGCCACCCTCGCGCCGCACCCCTGCCTCCAAGCGCCCGTCTGTGCAGCACGGCGAGAGCCTCACGCTGGACGCGGTGATCCACGAGCGCGTGCGTCTGGCTATTGTGAGCGCGCTCGCGGTGAACGAATCGCTGAGCTTCAACGACCTGAAGAAGCTGCTGGCGATCACCGACGGCAACCTCAGCGTTCACGCCCGCAAGCTCGAAGATGCCGGCTACGTGAAGTGCACCAAGTCGTTTGTCGGACGGCAGCCGCGTACCGAGTTCAAGCTGACGGCTCCGGGGCGGCGTGCGCTGGAGGGATACCTGGCGCAGATGGAATCGGTGATCCGCGCGGCGCGCAAGTAGCGATCGCAGTTGGGGGCTTCGTGCCCCCTTTTGTTTCGCCAGTCTGCTTTGTATAGCAAAGTACTTGACATGGAGGAATACATGTACACCAACGGCAACCTTGACGCGCACCTGGCGGCGCTGCTGTTCCTGGGAACGCTGGCCCTGACCGTCGCACTCGTGATCGCCACCGTGGTGCTGTTTTTCCGCCGGCGCGCCTTGGCGCGTTACACGCTGCTGGCGACCGGAGTTCTTCTCGCGGGCTACGCGGCGGCGCTGGGCTTGTTCTCCTGGGCTAGCTACGACCGCACCGTAAAGCGAGGCGACGAGAAGTTCTTTTGCGGCCTCGACTGCCACATTGCTTACTCGGTGCAGAGCGTCGAGCGCGTGAAGACCATCGGCGACGTGCCCCCCCGGGGCGAATTCGTCGTGGTCACCCTGCGCAGCCATTTCGACGAGCGAACCATCGCGCCGTGGCGGGGCAATGCGCCGCTGACCCCTGACCCTCCGACGCTGGAACTGGTGGACGCCAGCGGGCGGTCGTTTCCGGTGTCTCCGGTTGGGCAGCGGGCGTGGCAGAAAGCGAATGCGAACTCACATTCGCTATCCGATCCGCTGAGGCCGGGCGAGTCCTACGAAACCACTTGGGTGTTCGAGGTGCCCGCCGACTCCCATTCGGTGCGCCTGTATGCCGGTTGGCACGGCTTCCCGGAGTGCCTGCTGATCGGGGATGAAACCAGCCCGCGCCACGGGAAGACGTATTTAGCGTTGTAACCATACCGCCGATCTGTGTGGATCCCTGTAAATCCTTTGGCTGCATGGATGCTTCACCCACTGGCGACTGACCACTGCTTTCCTTCCAATTTCTAGAATCTTTGGTTACCAAAGTTTTCCCACCCTGACGATTTTTCTTGACCCCGTTCCCCCGCCCCATTTCTCCTGCTCATGTCAATCTGGGACCCTCGCGGCGCCGCGCCGACACGCGGCCGCCCCGGGGGTTTTTGTTCTTTCTCAACCTAACGTCGTAACCCCTTTATTTCTAAGACTTTGCCTGTAACTCAATTTGTTTGCCAGAACTTACAGCTAGTCGCGTCGTAACCCCTTTGTTTTCAAGATGTGTGCAGGGGGGTACACGGGCCAATCACTAATTACCAATTACTAATTACCAATTACTAGTCACCAGAGGAAACGCCATGACACAACACGAATCCTGTCGCCACGTCAAAGAAGACGGAACCTACTGCGGCTCGCCCGCTCTACGCGACCGCAAATACTGTTATTACCACCTCATGCAGCGCGGACGCCGTCTGCGTCGTGCCCGCGCCCTGCGCGATAACGTGCCCTATCGCTTAGAAATCCAGTCGTTAGACAATCTCTACGCCATCCGTGCCGCCCTCACCGAAATCGCTCAGGCTCTCGGCGCCGGACAGCTCGATCCGCGCACGGCCGGCAAGCTCCTCTACGCCATCCAGCAAGTCAGCGCCACCAACCGCCGCATCGAGCAGATGGAAGCGGTGCCCCAGGTTCGCGCCCCTCATTTGGGCGCTAACCTGGGTTCCGACGACACTTCCCGTATGCAGGAATTCCCCGACTTTGAGAAACAATTCGCTCTCCCTCCTGGCGCCGATCTCGAAGCCGAAACCGACGCCGCTCTGCGCAAGGCCGATGCGGAAGCTGAAATCCGCCGCGCCGAATCGATGCCCGAGCCTCCCCCGGGCGTGCGTGTTGGCTCTCCTGCCTACCGTGTTTACCGCGAAGAGGCCTATCAGGTAATGCGCTTGCAACTGCAAGGCATGCGCTACCAACTCCGTGACTATTACGAACAGAAGCGTCAGGAAGGCGAAAAACTGAAAAAGGAGATGATGTCAGCGACCCCTGCGCCCGAGCGCCGCGCCGACACCGCTTGACGTGGTCTCACCAGTTCCGGCGTCGCTTCGGGAGGAGTGAATTGCGGGTAAAATAGGGCGGAAACTCAGCAACCCGGCGGAAAGGACTTGGCATGAAGATTGGAGTGGCGGTTCCGAATATTGGTCCGGTGGCGACGCCGGAAGCGGTGAAGACGGTGGCGCAGAAGGCGGAGGCGCTGGGGTACAACAGCCTGTGGACGGTGGAGCGGCTGCTGTGGCCGGTGAAGCCGAAACTGCCGTATCCGGTGACGCCGGATGGGTCGCTGCCGGAGGAGTACAAGTACACGCTTGATCCGCTAGACACGCTGACGTTTGCGGCGGCGCACACCAGCAAGATGAGGTTGGGTACCAGCGTGCTCGACATGCCGTACTACAACCCGGTGACGCTGGCGCGGCGATTGAGCACCATCGACATCCTGTCGAAGGGACGGCTGAATGTCGGGCTGGGACTGGGGTGGTCGCCGGACGAAATGGAGGCGACGGGCGCTGACATGAAAGTGCGCGGCGCGCGAGCCGATGAGTTTATCCAGGTAATGAAAACCATCTGGACGACGGACCCGGCTGAGTATCACGGCAAGTTCTTTTCGCTGCCCAAGTCGTACATCAATGCCAAGCCGGTGCAGAAGCCGCATCCGCCGATTTACATTGCAGCGTTCGCGCCTCCGGCGTTGAAGCGGGTAGCGACCATGGCCGATGGATGGAACCCGACGGGATTGCCGGTGGCAGCGATGGCGCAGATGTTTGGGGCGATCCGGCAGATGGCGGAAGCGGCGGGGCGGAATCCGGCGGAGTTGAAGATGATCGTGCGCGGAAACCTGGTCGAGACTCCCAAGCCGGTAGAGAAAGACCGCGCGATTTTTGTGGGCTCGCTGGAGCAGATTCGGGAAGACATCGCGGCGTGCGAGAAGATTGGCGCGGACGAGGTGTTTTTGGAGCTGGGCTTCACGCATGGCGGCCAGACGCTGAGTAATTGGGAGAGGCTGCTGGAGGAGTTTCGGCCGCGCGCTTGACGGTGTATCACCACGGACAACACCGAGCGCACGGAGAAAAAAGGCGCAGTAGCGTCAGCGGGTTGAGGCGCGTTGTGGGGCTCGGGTACCCCCTCCCCCCACCTTGGAAATTCCTTGTTTTCAGAGACATGCGAGGATTTTGCGCTAACCCCGTGTTGGCAAAGGACCTAGGAGTCAAAGTATTGTGAAATAAGGAGTTAGGCGGGAGCTTTGGGAGCCTAGAGCGGTATCGCGAGGGGGAAAACGGGAACAAAGCGGCAACGAACAGAACCTGTCACAGGTCAAAACTCGCAGTTCACGGGGACTCGGGAGGTGTCAGATTGTCAACTCGTCGGAAGACAGTTCTCCCTTGTCCTAGCCGCAACGAGTGTAGGGTAGATCGAATGTCGGGAGATTGGACGCGGGTCACATGTGGGCGTGACAAACAAGTGGAGGGTGGAAAGTGGTTCGTGGATAGAAATTAGGATTCCGAACGGCAGGCAAATGTGGGCGACGAGCGCGCGATTATGCCGTCCGCGAGGGGACTCGGGAATTCTATTTGACCGCTTTCCCACCGTTGAAGCGGTGGCTTTCTTCTGCCGTCCCCCACCCCCCGAAGCGCAACGACAGCGCTTCGCGGGGACCCCGGCCGCGAGGCGGGACTGGAATGTCGTGGGTTCGGGCTGGGATCAGTGGTCAGTTGCCAGTAAAAGTCAAAAGACCCACCCAGCCAAAATCAGGCCAGATGGAGCACCCACTTTTAGATTAGTTGTTGTTTGGAGAGTCGCCGTGTGGGCCATCTGCCCATCTTACGTTGATTCACCACTCGTTAGAATTCCAGCGCCCCTTCGGGCTCATTCCGTCGCAGCGAAAACTAAAGCGTCTCTGAGACCTCGGCTTCGATGGTATTCTTTTTATGTGGGAATGCCTCGGGAAGACATCGTTGTCGTCGCGCGGAGCAAGAGTGCAACATACGAGGATGTTCATGACCCGGAGAGTGCTCCCGAACTTCCTGCAGGCGTAGCGCGCAATGTCGCTCAAACCGCGGTTCGGCATCTCTTACAACTGTGGGGACTCGACCCAGAGCACTTCGGAACGCCGAGTTGGAACCCATTTGGCGATCTTGTCGGGCCCGGCGCACGGATAACCCTCAAACCCAACTGGGTGCTGCATTACAACCAATCAGGGGCCTCGCTGGACTGCCTCATTACACATCCGTCTGTCATCGAGGCGGTCGCCCAATACGCCGCCCTGAACCGCCCCTCATTGATTACGATTGGCGACGCTCCATTGCAAGGCTGCGATTTTGCCAGCCTGATGAAATCCTGCGGCATGGACGCGATTACGCGGAACATCGAGCAGAAGTTCGGCGTGCCCTGCCGGGTTGTCGATTTCCGGCGCACCGTTTTGGAGGGCGGGACGATCGGTGGTCACCGCGAAGAGGGCCGGCGACCGGAGTCGGATTACGTGCTGTTCAACCTGGCGGAGCGCAGCTTGCTGGAGCCCTTGGCTTGGGAATCGGGCCAATTCCGCGTCACCATGTACAACCCGGACTACCTCAATCGAACCCACACTCGCGGTCGTCATCAGTACCTCGTCGCTCGAGAAGTGATAGATACCGATCTGGTGGTGAACCTGCCAAAGCTCAAGACCCACATGAAGGCAGGAATCACCGGAGCCCTGAAGAACCTGGTTGGCATCAACGGAAACAAGGAGTACCTGCCACATCATCGGAAAGGCGGCTCCGGGGACGGCGGTGACTGTTACGAAGGATCATCGTGGTTTAAGGCCAACGCCGAGAACATGTACGACATGGCCAACCGTTCCGACAGCGGCACGGTACAAACGGTGGCGGCGCAATCGGCCCGGGTCCTGATCAAGGCGGCCAAGATTATGGGCGACGACGTAAATCTGGAAGGCGCGTGGTATGGCAACGACACCGTCTGGCGCATGTGCCTCGATTTGCAGCGCATTTTGCGCTATGGCCGTTTGGACGGGTCGCTGGCTTCAGAACCGCAGCGGAAAGTAGTATCGGTGACGGATGCGATCATCGGCGGGGAAGGAGAAGGCCCGCTGAGGAACACACCTATTCCGAGCGGCTTTCTGACGGCCAGCCTGAGCCCGGCTGCTGCCGAGTGGGTGCACGCCAGACTCATGGGCTTTGACCCGGAAAGAGTCCCGCTCGTACGCGAGGCGTTCAGTTCGTTCGAGCTGCCATTGGTTCCATTTAAGCCAACCGATATTACGGTCAGGCTGGAACAGGGCTCCATGCGGGCCGCCAGCGTTTCTCCACTCGGCCGGTCTTTCAAGCCACCTCGGGGCTGGCTGGGACACTGCGAATTGACATGACTCCACCCTTTGTAAGCCGCCTTTGGTTGCAGCGATACTTGTCGCGAAATGCATGCTCGTGGGCGGAACTCAAGGAATTTCCCGCGCTCAGCCCCAGCGAGCAGCGCCGCATCCTCGCCCGCAAGCTGCTCGACCAGATTCAGTACTTTGGAAAGCGTGAAGACGCCCTGCCGGAATGGCGCGAGGCCGCACGCATCCAGGATCCCGATGCGCTTTGGCGGTTGTGGCCTTCCTTGCCGATTCTTACGAAACGCGATTTGCGGGAAGGGTTTCCGGCGGCAGAGATCGGTCAGCGGTTTGGCGTACCAGGCAGCGAGAATTCCACTGGAGGATCCACCGGCGAGCCGGTGCGTTTTTTCCACGACACAACGATGCTTCGTAAGTGTCAAGCCGCTAACTTCCACACTCGCGAACAGATGGGGTGGACGATGGGGATGCCGGTGATTATTGTTTGGGGCTCGGAGCGCGATATTGGCCGGGCGACCAGGACGCGCAAGCAGCGCTTGGACGCCCGGCTTCGCAACGAGTACCTGCTCGACGGCTATCATCTTGGCGATCAGACCGTCAATCGAGTCCTGGAGATCGTGCGCCAACAGGCTCCCGTCGCCATATACGGTTTCACTTCCATGCTGGAGTTCGTTGCGGAGGCAATGCTGGACCGTAACGCTGCTCTGCCTCCCGGACGAATTGCCGCAGCCTGGAACGGTGGTGAGATGCTGTTCCGCCGGCAAGCGGACATGTTCCGCCAGGCTTTTGGTCACCCACTTTTGAACATGTACGGGGGCCGTGAGTTGAGTGCGATGGCCTGCCAGACTCGCGAAGACGGCTATCTCGAGATTGTTCGTCCCTGGCTGTTTCTTGAGATTGTCGATGACCAGGGTCGGGCCGCGGCTCCCGGAGAAAGCGGCCGAATCATTTGCACCAGCACAGTGTGCCGAGGCACTCCGTTTCTGCGCTACGCCATAGGAGACATGGGAACCTACAGCACCGATTGTCTGACGGAATCTGGAATTTCCGCGATTGCTGAACTTCACGGGCGAGTCGCGGGCCTGTTGCGACTGCCGGACGGTCGAAAGATCAATAACATCTACTGGAACCATTTGTTCAAGGAGATTCCCCAGGTAAAGCAGTTTCAGGTGATCTTGCGTTCCAACGGCCAACTCGACATCCTCCTGCGAGGAGCAGGCTTCTCGTCCGAACAAGAGCAGCAACTCCGAAATGTGTTTCAAAACTTTCTTGGTCCAATCCCGGTGCATTTGACGTGGGTGTCTGAAATTCCGCGGACTGCGCAAGGCAAGCTGATCCAGGTAATACAGGAAAATGCTGTCGCCGAACAAGACGGCAATTCGGTAGCACCGAGAGTCTGATAACCTCCGCCATAACTACACCGTGTCTCATAAATAGGCCTCCTCAGCAGAACCTGTGGGTTAATTCCGGTTCAGGAAGGCGTCCCAGCGTGTGATATGGGGCTATTTCCATGGCTTCGTAAGTGCGAAGGCCGTAGGATCTTCTGGTCACCACTCGAATCTCTTTGTTGAGGCCTTCGACAGCACCGGCATAAATCGCGCGCTTGACGGCGTATCACCACGGAGAACACGGAGCGCACGGAGGAGGGAAGGCGGAGTATCGTCAGCGGGTTGAGGCGCGTTTTGGGGCTCGGGTACCCCTCCCCCCACTCTGGAAATTCCTTGTTTTCAGAGACATGCGAGGATTTTGCGCTAACCCCGAGTTAGCAAAGGACCTAGGAGTCAAAGTATTGTGAAATAAGGAGTTAGGCGGGAGCTTTGGGAGCCTGGAGCGGTATCGCGAGGGGGAAACGGGAACAAAGCGGCAACGAACAGAACCTGTCACTGGTCAAAACTCGCAGTTCACGGGGACTCGGGACGTGTCAGATTGTCAACTCGTCGGAAGACGATGTAGTGCACCCTTCCAGAACTGGACACGGTCATAGGATATGATTCAGGGCCTCCGCCGGGAGGCGAGATGGGAAGAAGACCAAGAGTTCAGAGAACCGCCGAAGAGAAGTTTGCCATTGTGATGGAAGGTCTGAAGTCGGGGAAAGTCTCGGAGACCTGCCGCAAACACGAGATTGGTCCTGCGCTGTTCTACCGTTGGAAAGACGAGATGGAGAAAGGTGCTCTGGCTGCGCTTGGGGGGAGGAGCGCAGCCGCGCCGGCCGACGAAGAGCAGTCCAAGCGCATCAAGCAACTGGAGCGTGCGCTGGGGCGGTCGCATCTGCAGATCGAAATCCTAAAAAACGTGTTGGGCGAGTGAGCTGCGGGCAGGCTCATTCACAGGCCCGGCAGTTGGTGGCCCAGGGTGGTGAAGCGAAGTTGGTGGCCGAGACCATTGGCATAAGTCGGTCGTCTCTGTACTACCAGCCGAAACCTCGTACGTCGCGGGCTGATCGCCGCCAGGACGAAGCCATCGTCGTGGCCTGCGGCGACAAACCGGCATATGGCTATCGTCGGGTGGCGTGGTGGTTGCGGCGCAAGCAGGGGCTGACGGTCAACGGCAAACGCGGGTTGCGGGTGATGCGTGAACGCGGCCTGCTGGTCGCTCCACGGCGACTGCGGGCGCGGCGCCAGAAGGAGTGGGGCCGAGTGATAGCGGAGGCACCGAATCAAGTGTGGCAGTCTGACATGACGAAAGTGTGGGCAGGAGCCAACGTCGGCTGGGCTTACCTAGTCTCGGTCATCGATTGCTGCACCCGCGAGATCGTGGGCTGGGACCTGAGCCTACGTTGCCGTACGCAAGAAGCCATCGCAGCCGTAGAACGCGCCGTGCTGCAGGCGATGGCGGACGGATCGCGGGGCTCGGGACTGGTACTGACCACCGACAACGGCACCCAGTTCACCTCGACGCGCTTTGTCGAGACGCTGTCGCGCCTGGGCATCACCCATCGCCGTACGGCCTACAATCACCCCGAAGGCAATGGACTGATCGAACGGTTTCACCGCAGCTTGAAGGAGGAAGAGATCTGGCTTAACGAATACCGCAGTCTGGCGGAAGCCACCGAGTCGATCGCGCGCTGGATCACCGAGTACAATCACGACCGCCCTCATCGGGCGCTCAGCAATCGCACTCCACGCGAAGCCCGGGCGAGCTTCGCACAAACTCAACCCTTACCAAAAACCGAGGCCCTCAGTGTCTAGTTTAGGAGGGTGCACTACAGCAGCTGTCAGCCAATACATCACCAAACCCCTGATCGAAGATCCATCAGTAAGTCTGGGCAAGACGATCAGCCGACGATTCTTCCCGGCGCGACCAATGGATTCTGTGTAAGCATAAAGGGCTCTGTAGCAGAAATCGTGGGTAAGAGGGCGGTGGAAAAAGCCGTTCCGTGGAAAAGTCTAAAGGCAGGACTTTCCCGCTGCGCTTGAAAATCCCACAAGAACGGCGGGATTTGCACTTTTCCCACCGCCCCGGCTGCGACGAATTAATTTCCCGATTTCACCCCGACAAGAGGAATAGCTGAACTCCAGCAAGGTCGCTTAGTCTGCTGTTGATGAAGACAGAAACCAAGCAGCCGGGAGGTCAGCTATTCAACTGCAGATTAAGACCATCTTGAATCGAATACAACGTTTTACGGGCTTCGTCTACGAAGAGGTACAGATGCATGGCCGCCGAGGGCAGCCGTACTTTATTGCGATCCGGATTGCGCCGCATGGCGGTATGCGCGGGCGCTGCTCGCTGTGCCGGCAAACGGCCCCGGGCTATGACCGTCTGCCGGAACGGCGCAGGCAGTTTGTACCGTTGTGGGGAATCCCCACCTGGTTTTGCTACGCCCCGCGGCGGGTCGAGTGCGCCGCGCATGGCCTGATGGTGGAGCAGATTCCCTGGAGTGAGGGGAAACGTCCGGTGACCTGCGCCAGTGCCTCGTATTCACGAGGGCGCGCGCGAGTTCGTCGAGGTTGACCCTGTGCTGTAAGATTACGGCGAGTTGCTTGTGCCACGGAAAGAGAGTGTTCGGGAATGTCCCTGGCGGTGGAGTCGCGATTTTGCGGAGCGGTTTACGTAGTGAGTTGTACCGGCCGAATCGTATCGGGCGAAGAATCAAAGGTGCTCGATGACGCCTTGCAGCGCGGCCTGCGCGAGTTCAATCGCGTTGTCTTGAACCTCGCCGGAGTCAGCCGGATCGACAGCGCGGGCATGGGGCTGCTGGTGCGTTTTCTGTGGCACTTGCGTAATCGCCACGGAGACTTGCGGCTGGCGGAGCCGGCTCCGTTTGTGACCAGCCTGCTGGCGTTAACCAAGCTCTCGTCGGTGTTTCACACCTATCCCAGCGAGGAAGCGGCGATCGTCTCGTTCCTGCAAGAGGGCGTGCATGCAACCGCGGAATCGGAAAACAGCGGCCCGCGGGTGCTGTTCCTCGATCCGTCGCCGGATACCTGCGCGTTCGTGCGCGCGTTGTTGGCCCGCCATGGTTATCGCGTGTTGTCCACCGGCTTGATGGGCGATGCGAAAATCTTGCTGAGCGCCTCGTCGGTGGACGTAATTGTACTGGGGCCCGACTGCGGCACCGCGATGCTGACTCCGGCGACGCTCGAAGTGCTTCGCCAGCTTGCGCCAACGGCCAAAACGGTCGTGCTCGATCGTGAGTTCAAGAGCCGCTCCGCCGACGAAGCCGGGATGGACCTCCTGGAGCGGATCCAGGCTGGCAACACGGCGTAGGCTCCCGCTCTCATCACCGCGCTGGCACGGGCTTCGGTGCTAGCATCAGTCGGCATGTCCTTCCTCGCCGAATCCGCATTTCGCCTGGCCAGTGCACTGGCCATCGGGCTCCTCATGGGCGCAGAACGAGAGCGCCGCAAGGGGGAGGGCCCGCAACGGTCGGCAGCGGGAATTCGTACGTTCGCGTTGGCGTCGTTGCTCGGTGGAGTCAGCGTGGTGCTGGGCGGCAACCTGCTGCTAGCAGTTGCCACCAGCGTCATCGCCGCGTTTACCGTGGCTGCCTACCTGAAGACGCACGAGAAAGACCCGGGACTGACATCAGAAGCTGCGCTGGTGCTGGCAGTGCTGCTGGGAGGACTGGCGCAAACCCAAACGGCCACGGCTTCGGCGCTTGCCGTGACGGTGACCGTTCTGCTGGCCGCGCGCACAGCGATCCACCGCTTCGTGGCTAAGGTGATCAGCGAAGAGGAACTCTCGGACGCGCTGATCTTTGCGGCTGCGACGCTGGTAGTGCTGCCACTGATGCCTGACCGGTATATCGGGCCGTTCGCTGCGATCAACCCGCGCACCATCTGGAAGATCGTGATCCTGATGATGTCCATCAGCGCCGGTGGATATATCGCCGTACGACTGCTGGGCCCTCGCTTTGGATTGCCGATCGCGGGGCTGGCCTCGGGGTTCGTGTCGAGCACGGCAACGATCGCAGCGATGGGAGCGCGGGCGTTACACGAGCCGGTGCTGGCACGGCCTGCGGTCGCCGGAGCGGTGCTGTCCACGGTGGCAACGATTGTCCAGATGGTCGTGGTGCTGGCTGCCACTGACCGCGCAACGTTATATCAAATGCGGTTTCCATTAATTGCCGCGGGCGTGGCGGCGCTGGTTTACGGCGCGGTGCTGACCCTCATGAGCGTGCGGGAGGATGTTCCGGCCCCGGCGCAGAAGGGAAGGGCGTTCAGCCTGAAGAGCGCAGTGTTCTTTGCCGGAATCATCGCCGTGATGCTGTTCGTGGCGGCCGCGCTTAACGTTTGGCTGGGCAAGGCGGGAGTCCTGGTGGCAGCGGCGGTTTCGGGCTTCGCCGACACCCATTCCGCGGCGGTGTCAGTAGCGTCGCTGGTGGCGGCGGGCAAGTTCGCGGTGCACGATTCGGTGCTGCCGATTCTCGCGGCGCTGACCACGAACACCGTCTCGAAGGCGGTAGTGGCGATCTGGACCGGGGGGCGTGGCTTCGCGATGCGAATCATTCCGGGGCTGGCAATCGTGATCGGCGCAGCATGGGCTGCTGTGCTGCTTACGCCGTGAAGGCAACGGACTCGACGGGCATCGCTGCAGCTCCCGTCAGTGAGCGGCGTCACATTTTGAGAAACTCTTCGTACCCGCATTTTTAGCGGTTCCGCGCCAATCTCGCGGTGCTAGAATTTCCTGTTATGGCATTCCCAATTGATCGTCCCCGCCGCCTGCGCCGCAATGAAGCATTGCGCTCCTTTGTCCGTGAAACCCGCCTCAGCCCGGAAGGGTTCGTGTACCCACTGTTTGTGTGTCCGGGAGAGGGCATCCGCAAGGAAGTGCGCTCCATGCCGGGCGTGTTCAACCTCTCGGTGGACGAAGCGGTGAAGGAATGCGCCGAGGTGAAGGCGCTTGGCATTCCGAGCGTGATTTTGTTTGGACTGCCGGAGTCGAAAGACGAGATTGCCACCGGAGCCTGGGCGGATGACGGCATCGTGCAGAAAGCCACGCGGGCGATTAAGCGTGAGGTCCCGGGCCTGCTCTTGATGGGTGATGTGTGTCTTTGCGAGTACATGTCGCATGGCCACTGCGGGATCGTGGAGACCGATAGCGTGCGCCGCGAAGTGGCGGCGACCTTGCGCGATCTCGAGGCGCAGGGGAAGAAGACCGTCGCCGTGAAGACCGGCGCACAGCCGGCGACGGTGCTGACGCCGGCTTCAGCGGAAGACTACGAGATCCTGAACGACGCTTCGCTCGACCTGCTGGCCAAGACCGCGGTTGCACAAGCCAAAGCCGGCATGGACATCATCGCGCCGTCGGACATGATGGATGGACGGGTGGCCGCGATCCGCACCGCGCTGGATGGTGCGGGCTACGAGAATATTCCGATTCTGTCGTATGCGGCGAAATTTGCCAGCGGATTTTATGGCCCGTTCCGCGAAGCCGCCGATTCGGCGCCGCACTTTGGCGATCGCCGTTCCTATCAGATGGACCCCGCCAACAGGCGGGAAGCCATGCGCGAGATCGCTCTCGATCTGGAAGAGGGAGCCGACATGATCATGGTGAAACCGGCGCTGCCCTATCTCGATCTCATTCGCGAGGCGCGTGAACAGTTCGACGTGCCGCTGGCGGCTTACCAAGTGAGTGGCGAGTACGCGATGATCAAGGCTGCCGCGATCAACGGCTGGATCGACTACGAGCGCGTGATGCTGGAATCACTGACGTGCATTCAGCGCGCTGGCGCGTCGATCACGCTGACGTACTTCGCGAAAGACGCGGCAAGGTTGCTGTAGTGGAGATCGGTGCCGCCGGCTGAAGCCGGCTCAGTCCATCAACAAAGCCGAGTTAACGCTGCGCTAAAGCGCAGCTCTACCATGTGCGCTAGAAAGACTCTTGCGCATGGATGTCCTACTTCAGCCCCTTGATCACGAACGCCTCTGAGAGCTCCTGCACGTAGATATAGGCGTAGGCTTTGCCGTCTCGGGAGTATTGCGGACCGCTTACTGCGGTTACGCCGGATGCGATGTGGTCCCCAAAGGTCTTCCAGTACTCCATCTTTCCGGTCGAGATATTCAGGCGATAAACCTTTGCGATGGTTTCCTTTTGCAGACTGGAGAGCACGTACAGCGACGTCCCGTCGGGAGACCAGCCCGAAACGTAATACTTATGGGAATCCAATCCCGGAATAGGCTGCATGCTATTGCCATCCAGCGACCACACGCCCCACTTACCTTCGGAATCGATCACCAGCACGCTTCTGCCATCAGGGGAGATGAGGATTCCGGTGGTGCCTTCCGGCGTGATGGGTTTGGAATTTCCGTTACTCACATCGATGAGATAATCGCGGGCGCCGTGCCCGGCCTCAATGCCGGTCGCCAACAGATGCATTCCATCCGGCAGATAGCGGAGCCGGGTGTAGCGAATATTGTCGTGCGTCAATTGGCGGGCTTCACCCGCGCCGGTCGGAACAACCCGCAGAGGGCCTTCTTGTAACGGTTGGGTGATGACCCACTTGTTGTCCGGCGAAATTGCTTCCGCGCGGCCTTCGCCGATGCGGACGGGTGGCGATCCGTCGGTGTCGCGCAGGAATACCGTGTAGTTGGGCCCGCCGCCTTCACCTTCTTCTTCGAACAGGAGCTTCGTACCGTCGCGACTGAGGTCCCTCGGTATCGACCATCCGAACCACCCAAGTTCACGCTCCTCCGCTCCCCCAGGGGCGAGGCCGCGGATGCCGATGCGCTGCTGATGCGTGATAGTCAGTGCCAGTCCGTTTCGCACGTCTTGCAGCCACATGCCGCCGGGAACGTTGGTGATATCGCGCACCTTGCCGCTGAGCATTGCGCCACGCAGGTTCTGCGAACTGCCGCTCCTGGTCGAGGTGAACCAGACTTCATCCCCTGACGGCGACCAGGCAACGCCTTGAAGGGAGAGCCAGCCTGTCGAAAGCTTTTTTTCTTTGCCGTCGGGTCCGACCACAGCAAGCGACCCCTGATCATCGCCGATGGAGTTCTCATGATCGGCGAACGCAACCGATTTGCCGTCAGGCGAAATCTTAGGATTGCTGATCCAGTTGATGCCGTCGAGCAGCACTGTGCCAATGGGATACTCGAGCCGCCAGTGACGGTTCTCGGGCACAAAACGGACGACCGCGAGACTGTCGCCGTTGGGCGACCAGTCTGCGTCCTGCACATTCTCCAGAACTTCACGCGGAGTGCCGCCGCTCAGCGGAACGCGGGCCAGCGTGCCGAAGCGCGCGTATCCGCTCAGGCCGACTGAGTCGAGCCGGATGGCAAGTTCTCCGTTCTTGGAAACCGCCAGCAACTCGGCATCCTTGAATCCTAATTCGCGCGAACCGTATTCGCCGTTGCGCGCCAGATAGAGTTGCCCGGATGTGCCATCCCACGCAGCCTCATAAACCACGCCGCCGTCGGGAGTGAAGCGCGCGTTGCCGATGGAGCCGGTGCGGAAGGTGATCTGCTGATATTCCGGCGGGGCCACGTTGCCGCTGCCGCGTCCTATCCACCAGCCCAAGCCGAGAATGGCTGCCGAAACCACGGCTGCCAGGCCACCCATAAGAATTTTGCGCCGCGAATCTTGTGCTCGCACTTGCTGGGCCGCGGCTTGCATGCCCGATTTGCTGGAGGTAGCGTCGGCCATCGCCTCCAGGTCGAACGCCAGGTCGCCCGCCGAATGGAAACGCTGTGCCGGGTTCTTTTCGAGACAATGCCGCACGATGCGCTCCAGGCCAGACGGTACGTTACGTGCGGTTTCGGCCAACTCGGGCGGTTCGACGTGCAGGATCGCGCTCATGGTGTCCGCGGCGCTTTCGCCGTGAAACGCCCGCTTGCCGGAAACCATCTCGTAGAGAATCGCGCCAAAGGCGAAAATATCGGACTCGGGAACGGCGGGCTTGCCGCGAACCTGCTCGGGAGACATGTAGCCCACGGTGCCCAGCACCATGCCAACTTCGGTGGCCACCTGCACGGTCATCGCGTCGCCGGTTTCGCTGCCGTCGGGCTTGCCCACCATCTTCGCCAATCCGAAGTCCAGAATCTTCACCCGGTCATCGTTGGTGAGGAACAGGTTCTCGGGCTTCAGGTCGCGGTGAACGATGCCCTTCTCGTGCGCGGCCGCCAGTCCGTGCGCGATTTGCAGCGCGTAGTTGATGGCCTTGCGCAACGGCAGAGCGGCCTTTTGCAGCCGTGCTCGCAGGGTCTCGCCTTCGAGAAGTTCCGAGACGACATACGTTGTGCCGTGATCATCGCCGATGTCGAAGATCGAAAGAATGTTGGGATGATTCAGCGCCGCCGCTGCCCGCGCTTCCTGCGCGAAACGCTTCAGGCGATCGTCATCGGCGGCAAACGAGGCGGGAAGAATCTTAATGGCAACAGTGCGGTCGAGACGGGAATCGTGGGCACGATACACTTCGCCCATTCCACCCGCTCCGAGGGGCGACACAATTTCATAAGGGCCAAGACGGCTACCAGCGGCGAGAGGCATAAGGGATTGTTGATTCTACCTTAAACCACTAAAGGAGCTAAGAACTGCCTCCGCGTCGAATGACCAGGCGGGAAAGAGGGCCGGTGTGAGGCCCCGGCCGCCGCCACGTTCCGCAGCTTGTTCGCCGCTACCGCACCCTTCGGAGCGGGACCACCTTCGAGATCGGACTGTCGCCATAGGCCATCTTGGCCATATGCACGGTGTAGTCCTCTTTCGGCATTAGCGACGTTAGCGCGAAGACCTTGTAGCCGTCGCCGGTGATCTCGGTGCGGCGGAAGACGCCGGCTCGGTTTCGGTGACTTCACGGTTGCCGCCGAGTTGGTCAACAAAGTCTTGCGCCGCCTTCTGGTCGGGCTGCCTGCCCGATTTCACACGGGTCAGCGACTCGGCGGCATACGAGCGAATCAGCTTCTGCCAGTATTTCTCCAGCAGGTCGGTGCTGGCAAAAATGTCGGCCCAGGTGATTTATCCGTGACGGAGACAACGACGCCCTTGGCCCCGGTCTTGCGAAGTT
>CAWFBW010000006.1:0-111231 GCA_963814165.1 uncultured Acidobacteriaceae bacterium
GCCGCGGAGATCTAAAGGAAAGTCCACCGTGGGAAATAAACGGTTCAGTGACTGGCCCGCCCACTTCACCATGACCACGCCGACCGCGGCTCCCGCGGCTGCCAGCATCAGCGTCTCGGTGAGCAACTGTCGCACCAGGCGGCTGCGCCGCGCTCCAAACGCCAGGCGGATACCGAACTCTTTCTGCCGCGAAACCGCGCGGGCCAACAGCAGGTTGGCAACGTTCGCGCAAACAATAATCAGCAGCAGCGCACATACCGCCATCAGAATTTGCAGTGGCTTCAGTAACAGGTGCTGTGCGCCCAAGTGTCCCGCCCACACCGGCACCACCGTGGCATCCACGCCACGATTGGTATCGGGATATGCTGTGGCTAACTTCTTCGCGAGGGCGTCGACTTCTCCGCGCGCCTGATCGAGCGTGACGCCGGGTTTGAGCCGCACGATGGTCGAAGTGAGGTCGCGGCATGCACGGTAGTGGAGCGTGCCGTCCCCAGTACCCATCTCAGCCGCCATTGTGATCGGCATCCATACGTCATAAATCAGGCCAACGGTGCTGCCGCGGAACTCCCGGGGTGCCACCCCAATGATGGTCAATTGGTGCCGGTTCAGACGAATCGCTTGGCCCAATACATTGCGATCGCTATGGTAACGGTTCTGCCACATCCGGTAGCTGATGACCGCAACCGGAAAGCCTCCCGGCTTGTCGGCTCCCTCCTCGGGGAGGAAGGTGCGGCCAGAGGATGGGCTATACATCCAGTATATCAAAGCAGCTTGGCCGAGACAAGCTCCGCCCAGGTGCGCTCGTATTCCTCTTCGCCGATCCTACGACTAACGGCGTGAACCGCCCTACGGCTACAGCAGAAACCAGCTTCAGATTGTCGCGGTAATCACGGTAATCGAGGTAGGACGAGGCGACGAGGTGTTCGCCACTGGGAGTCATGGTCTCGATGAGCGCTAGTCCTCGGGTGTCGTTCACGCCTGGCGATAAGGATGTAGCAGCACACCGTCAATCCAACTGAAAACGGTGGAATTGACCGCTATGCCGAGAGCCAGTGTGAGCACCGCTACCAGCGTGAATTTCGGAGTAGAAACAAATAACTTGAAGCTGAAACGGATATCCAGCCGAAGCGTTTCCAGGAATTGCCGAAAAGAAGGCGCGCCCTTGGTCTTCGATCGCGTCGAGCTTTTGATTCGCTGGTCGGTACCGGGGGGTTCCATACCACGAGAGGAACGCGGAAACTCAACCTCCTGTCTCTGGTCGGCAGCTTCTTGAGACCCGCTGCCTTCACTCTGCGGCGTGGTTACGGTTGACATTCGTCCTCAAGTTGACGTGTAACACGAACGACGTACCCAACTCAGTGACGTTAATCACCTTGCGCGGATACAGCTAAGCACGAACCTGCGGTTTGGAGACCCCACTTCCGATCCTTTTTTAGAACAGTTCGCACGGCGCGCCGACTACGATCAGCGAAGCTTGCAAAATTCGTCGCAGCGATCCCAACTGGTGTATGCGTCGTCAGACCAAAGAGCTGAAGCCCCTGGATCTGCGAAGAAAAACCCCAACGAAAGGCCAAGAATCGCCTGAAGTAGGCAAAGAAGATCGATCCGAACAGGCTTAATCGGCGTCGTTCGCGTGCAACCCCCTACAAAGCGCTAAAGACGGCTAGCTATTCAGCCCTTGCGGTCTAGTTCACTCACACCGGCAAACCGGACACAAACGTCATGGTGAGAGCAAAGATGACACATCCGCAGATAGCCAGGAGTGCAAACCGTCGAAATCGCCTGGGCTCTTCTCTCCGACTACGTTTTCTGGAGCCGCATCGAACAACGATGGAAAGAGCTTTTGCGGTGTGCTCACGCGAGCAAATATTCTCACTGTTGATGCTCAATGTCGCTGATTGTGGGCGCGCTCCGTCGCGAGGAATTCCGCCCCAGAAGGCGCAATTCGATTAGCTTTCTTGTGGATAGTTGTTGGTAACAGATGGGATGAGAAGGCTATCTCGCACTCTGTCTGACAGCTTGACCGCTAACTTCTTCATCGATTGGGTCTTCTGGCGATCACAAATGCTTAGCAAAGAATGAGAACGTGACGAGGCTGTCGCCGAGTCCATCAGCGACCATTCCCGGCAGCAGGTTCTTGCGCCAGATCGCCACGACCGTCAACAAAATTCCGATCAGCAGGACTGGTACCATCCGGATCCAGCCTTGATACGAATGTCCTTGCGTGAAAAGAATTACCTGCAGAGCAGAAGCGAGAGCTGTGTTGCGGCACAGGGCCTGACATTGCTTCTGTAGATAACCACGAAAGACGAATTCCTCTACGAACCCCGCCGTTAGTGCGAGGGCAAGAAACGCCAGCGCCTCAAGACTGTTCTGTGGTGTGACCATGGAACGGAAAGCCGCGTCATTGTGCTGCCACGGACCCAAGAACATATTAGATAGATTCCCAATGATTCCCATTCCTAAGAAAGTGATACAAGCGATGCCTAAATCGCGGATGACGATTGCCAGCGGTCCCACCTCGCCCCGACCAGCTCGCGCCAAGTGATTCTTCCGCGGCGACGGATGCCGGCGAGCGCAATGTAGAAGCACATCCACAGGAAAGCAGTGAAGACGAGACAGGCTTTGAGGAAGGCGCGGACGTGCAGAGGGCTCTCAGGACTAATCTCTGCGACCCCGAGGGCCCCAGTCCAGCGGAGTACGAGTGGAAAGGAGAAGAGGACCGCGATAAGAGCACAGAAGTTGGCCATGCTTGCAATGCCATTACTCAGGCGCCAATCAAAACGGGCGTTCGCCAACGGGCGACCTCCGACTAGCATATTAACCGCCCAGTCAACTGGTGAAAAACTGGCAACCCCGAAGTTATCGGTCCGCAGATAGATATCGTAAACGGGTCAACTCGCAACCCGTCGACGATTCGGGCTATCAACTGCATTGGTTACGGTTTGACAAGGTCTCGCCGAGAGTTGCCGACATAGTCAACTTCTGGATTGCCGACGACACCTCTACCTGAACGATTCGGCCGGAAGGACGAACGCTGCTTATTCCTGCAGATGCGCGAGGCGGGTGGTTTCAGCCTTCGGAACTTAGCATCAGAAGGAGCGTAATTCTCCGGATTGGCGGCGAGCTATGGAAGAGATTCTGCGAGCCGAGCGATACCAAGCAACTGCTTACGCTCCATGACGAAGTGCGCCGGTCGAGCAAGCAGTAGGGCCATCCATTGTGGCAGGCCGTAGGGATTATAGTCAGGCGCTACGTGCCCGCGCACAATCAGGCGGGTAGAATTCGGCTGCAGCCGTTCAAGTACGAACGCCCAAGTCGTCAAATACTCGCCGCTAGGAGAGCGCCATGAGAGAACGAGGCTATGCTCGGTCTCATACTGTACGACCACAAACACGTCGTTTACCCCCGGGAGCGCGGGGAATACACTGCCCACCTCGATGTTTTGAAACTCGGGCAGGATGCGATCCGCACTGCGGTGGCCTCCGTTATCGATGAAGTCATAAGCGTACCACCCAGCTCGGCCGGATCCCATCTGGACAAGCCAGGGCCAGACGTCACGAGGAGGGCGACAGATGGTAATTGCGTGATTGACCGAGCCGATGGGCTGGGGAATCAGGCCATCTCCGGGAAGAGTCCGGGCCTGCTCATCGCGAGTGGCGCGGACTTGAATGCTGGAGTGAATCGCGAGTGCTGTCAGGACCGCCAGCAGCCCGGCAAATACGATCAGCGCTTTCTTTCTCATGTGTTACCTGTTTCGAGGGTAGACCTGCAAAGTCGCGTTTGCCGTGATTGCAGTCACACAGAAGAGTTCCGAACTCGATTTTCCGAAGGCTTATTAACGCAGACGAGTGCTTAGGAGATCAGGAAGGCTTTTATCAAAATGCATCCAGAAGAGCGGCAGCTGCAGGTGCGCGAACAACAACGTGGGCAACCGATTCAGGAGGAAGTCGCGTCCGGTCCACGGAATCTCTGGGAAGCCAAAACCCAATTGGACGAGGAATAGGTTGAACAACACGCTTGCCGCTAAGCCAATCGTTACGTACCTGCCCTTGCTGAGGAGCAGGATTCCGGTAGTCAGCTCAAAGGCCGCGAGCAGCAGAGCGAAGAATACGACGTGGGGCATGACCACGGAGATCCAAAGGTCACGGGAGGCGGCAAAAAAGGAAGTCGCGCCGAACGCCTCGTAGATACGATTGTTGGTAAGTCCGCATTTAACGTGAATCAGGCTCCCCACTAAGTACCACAACGCGAAGAACACACGCGCGACATTGCCCCAGACTCCTGCGGCGATTCGCTTGGAACGAGAATTGTCGATCTCAGCTTCACCTTTGCGATGGGAGTGAGGACATCTGCCGCGCCCGGGATGGCTGAGGGTGAGTCGGGGACGAGTCAGACGAATTCGTCTGGTTATCTTCGAGGAGCCTCAGCAGTTCCAGCATGTATTCATGGTTGGGATCGGGTCGGCGCCAAGGCATCGCTACCAGGATGACGACCAAGAAAACCAGCAGCGCAAACGGGAGCGAGTCTGTCATCATTGCTCTCTTTGAAGCTAGTGCAGGAGCATTACAGGATGATTAAAGTCGCATTCTGTCGACAAGCGCTTGTACCAATTTGGGACTATTCTCGGTGCTCATTGCGAGTGATTTGGCTGTGTCGCGATAGGTGACTTCACCGTTCGAGCGGCATTGTGAAGCACAGGAAATCACACTGGCGGACTGAATTCCCACGCTCAAACTGTGACCTTGGTCACCGCATACACTGGGGACTAACTGATGTAATTGTGCGTTGAAGTAGCAAATACGCAGAGACTTCATGCGCACACTCCCCGTCATCATTATCTGCCTACTCTTACTTGTCCTTGTGGCGGGATTCGTTTATCTCAACCGCTCGCCAGCCTTACCGCCGGCCTCGGGCCGAATCCTTGCGCAGACTTCGCAAGACTGGGGGAGCCTACCTTTCAGGAATGGAGAGTGCGCGGTCGTTAATAACACCTGGAACAGGGCGGCTGCCGGCAGAGGATTTGAACAGTCGGTGTTCATTGAAGAGGGTGCTGTGACAACGACGGCCGGGTGGCGCTGGCGGGCTCCGTGGCACCTGCTTGCTCGAGTGGTCTCGCAACCGGAAATTGTATGTGGCAACAAGCCGTGGGATTCAAAGACCCGCCCCGATGACGGGTTCCCATTTCGAGCGGGAAGCAAGCGCCTCACTGCAGAGTTCGATGTTAGAGTTCGCGCACAAGGCATTTACAACGTGGTGTTCAGTTTGTGGGGAGTCTCTGCGATACCCGCTTCACGGAAAGATATTACCCACGAGATCATGATCTGGACGGACCATGCCGGTCAATCACCGGCAGGACAACGCGTGGACTCAATGAGCGTAGACGACACCAGATACGACGTCTACATTGAAAGGCACCAGAAGGATGCCTCCGGTGAAAATTCGAACTCTTGGACGTATGTGGCTTTCGTAGCGCAAAAACCGGTACCGCGCGGTCCACTTGAGATAACCGCATTCATCGACTATCTATTGCGGAGTGGGACGCTGAATACCACTGCCTATTTGATTAGCCTAGAGTTCGGCGACGAGATTTCTCAAGGGGCCGGGCTTGCGGAAATTCACGACTTCGCAATCAAGTTTCAGTAAGGCTCCTCCTCTGTGGGTATCGCGCTGTTCCTGGGTGGCGATAGCACGCCTAATCAAGCCGTCGTGCAGGTCAAGGGCGACGCCTTCCGTATGAAGTCGAGTGTGCTTCGGGAAGAATTCGCAAGAGCGGGCATCCTGCAACGCCTGTTGCTTCGCGACGCGCAAGGGCTGATCACCCAGATTTCGCAGAAGGCGGTCTCCCTGCATTCCGAAGAAAAGCGGCTGTGCGCTGTCTGCTGCTACGACCTGACCGCTTGCACTCCGACGAAATGCTGATGACCCAAGAATTCATCTCCCACATGCTAGGCGGGCGGTGCGAAAGTGTTACCGTGGCAGCGAGACGGCTCCAGGATGCGGGATTGATCCGTTACCGTAGAGGAAACATCAAGACTTTCAATCGAGCTGGATTGGAGGCAGCCGCATGAGAATGCTATCGCGTCGTCAAACATGAGCTTGACTGGCTGTTGGTTTACGAATAGCCGGGCGCCCGGTTTGCTTAGCTCTAAACCTGGGCAGGGCCAAGTTGCCGTAAAACGCCCATGCCGTGCCCTTGAACAACTCACCATGTCGCGGCCACAAGGGCGGAACGCCGACTTCTCGCGCATTTGGAAACTCGCACCAGCCTCCCGCATCGTTCCCCCCACGCACGATGTCGCGTCCTCATCCGCATCAGCCAGGATTGCAAGAAGTTCCTCGCACTCCAGCGCCCTACAGTGTCACCTGCCCGCAGGCTGCTGGAAATCGTGCGTGCCAGATGTTCGAGCTCGATGTTGCCTCCCATATGTCCATGAGCATCATTGATCAGCTTGAACTTGTCGCATGCCCACCATACGAAGATCGTCGCTACAAAGTCGATGGCGTCATTGACCTTCGCTAACCGCGGTCGGTCGCACAGGACGCAGGTACACGGTCTCGAGGTGCCGGCAGAAGTCGGCGAAGCTTTCCCCTTGCCACTCTCGACACATTTCGTCGACGGTGAGCAGACCGAGCAAGCGGTAGCTCTCGGTCTGGGACTCGTCGAACCATTGGTTGCCTGTCGTCTGGTGGGGGAAGTCCGAGTGGGTCGCGCCGTAGCTCGCGACGTCGGGCGGCTCACTCCCGAGGAGCATGGGCTTGACGTAGATGATCCTTCCGTCAGTGCCCGGACCGTCCACCGCCGAGTACCGCACAGTCCCCAGCGCGCAACGCTTGAGACGTCCTCGGAGCGGACGGGCATACTCGTCGGCGAACTCGATCGGTATCCGGAGATCGATCCGTATCTTGCGGAGGGCGTTTCCTAGGTCGTCGTACTGGAAGTCGGGGTCGCAGCTTCCGTCGATGACGACGATCGTCCGGCACCGTCGCCGCACGATTTCGTAAAGGCCCAGGTTCTCGAAGTGCCCGCCGTCCGACAAGTACACATACTCGCTCTGGTCGGAGGTCTGGCCCAGGGCCTCCTTGACCAGTGATCCACTCGCGGACAGCGGCCCCGGATTCCGCCAGGTTCGCTCCCCTGGCGGCCCCGGGTTTCCCAGCCAGGAGCCGAGGCGGGCGTTGAAGAGGGTCATAATGAAGCCCACCATCGGTGAGGAGTGATACCCCATGGACGGACTCGCCGCTGCCCCGGATATGGCTACTGCGGTTCCGAGAGTGATCCCTCCTCCGTACTCCGAGGAGGGCCGAAAACCGACGTCGGTGCTGCCGCAGTGCAAGGGCGTTACCGTGAATGATGCCGCCTTGCGCTGCTGCCAGGCTAGGCGCCTACCCGCCACCAGGTTGAGTGTCAGGTTAACAACGTGGAAGGGGCGATTCTTAATGTTCAATGCCGCCATCTTTATGTTGTCGCTGTCGGCAAAGCCGGTGAACTGGCTAGCCTTCCGGTCCTGGTTCGAGGCCCCTAAGTACGCTCGGATCAAGCGGTCACGGTACATCCCGTGGAGCGAGAACTTGTTGATGTTCACATAACGCGACATGATCCAGTTGAGCAAGAGAAATCCGAGGGCCAGTAGCACGATCAAGCGGGGATCGCTCCCTTCCAGCATCTTTGTGTGATCCCGCCATCGGATCTCCTTTCCGATCCCGGTGATCTTGTGCGCGCCTACGAGCAGGATGTTCGTGAGCACCGAAAGAGCAATGGCGAGGAGCGCGATGAAGAGAGGCGGAGCGAGAATCGTCGCGAACGAGACGACGCGCGACCGGACCTTGGGGTGCGCAATGGCGCCCGGATTGGCGTTGGCGACAGACGTGCCTAGCGATGTGCTGAGCCAGGCGGCGAGAGCAGCCACGGTTGCAAGCAGGCTCTGTAACCAGGTGCGCCATGCCAGCGCCCACACGGGAAGCACCAGCACCACTCCGCAGACGCCCGTCCACAGCACTGAGAACAGCAGAACGCCGGCGACTGCGCGCGACATCCACTCCCGGTCCTCGTCTTTCAGGAAGGTGCTGGAGAGGCCGACGAACAGCGTGCTACCTAGGCAGTAGCCTAGGAGGATCGTCGGAGGGCCGATCGTCACGTATTCGGCCCAGGTGAGACGGGGAAGAACGTAGTTCGTGGTAACCCAGGTGGCGGCGCCAGTGCCGACCGCCATTGCCGCGATCGCCAGAAAGAGGGGCCCGAGGATCAGGCCGAGGCGCTGACGAATGGGGCGGCGGTCAAGTATCAGATAGAGCACCCAGGCCGCGGCACTGGGCAGGGTGGTCCAGAGAACTACAACTATGAGTTTATTGAATTCCTCGTAGTTGTCGCCTAGATAGAAGAGCGAGTCGAACATCAGGAAGGTGAGCACAGCACCGACGAGTGGGCCGAGTACGTTGACCACGTATGCGAATGGCGAGTGGTCACGCCCGCCGACGCCGGGAATATACCGCAGCGTGTTGAAAAGCGCAGTGGCGAACAGGGTCGCGCTCAGGAGGGGCAGCAGCCACTCGACTAGGGGGGACTGTGCGATGGCATTGAGCTGCGGGGCCCCGTAGTTGGGAGGCTTGGTGGCAAAGATCTCTGGGTGGAGGAGTTCGGGAAGAGACAGCGCCGACAGGTAGAGGCGCGGGACTAGCAGGACGAACGCCAGAAGCGGGATTAGCACCAGCCAGTTGAGGAAGACGTTGCGCAGCAAGGTAGCGATCAGGCTCCAGACGTCGGCCGAGAACGCACCGCCCCTGGGCGACAGGTAGCTGTTGTACTCCCGAAGGTGCTGAATGGGATCGGGCTCTCCCGCCGCGGGTGCCGGGGAATCGCGACGGAGGCAGGCGACGACGCTCGCGATGCCCCCCGCACGGTGTGCCCAGGCCGTCAGCCAACTCCCGATGTACCCGCCACCCGATACTGTCGACATGTAGTCGAACCGCGGCAGCAGGCCATGCTCCGCTAACCCCTGAATCGCCCCAAGCGCAAACGTGGCACTCCTAATCCCGCCCCCGGAGATGCAGAGCGCGCTGAGCGGTTTCGGGTCCCGATGCATCCGAGAGATAAGTTCCGCTTCGGCGCAGCGCTCAAAGCCTGAGTCTGGGCGCAGCCCCCGGTACTCGTCCGTTAGGACCTCCTGGAAGCTAAGGGGCTTGTCGTTCGACATAGCCTCTCCGCCCCCAAGCGCAGCAAGAGCGCCTTTCTCCATCTCATCTTTCCAGTGATAGAACAGAGCAAGGTCAATCTCGTGCTTGCGGCAGGTCTCCGACACATTGCCGGACTTCAGACCTTCCATAACGATGGCAAACTTCTCTTCTGCGGGTCTCTGAGCCTTCGGCCTTCTTCCCATGTCGTCTCCTGGCGGCGGCCTTCCGCGTCCTCGCATCGGCGACTCGTGGAGATCGTCAGAGCTATGTCTCTTGTTCCACAAAGACCTTGAAAACAGAAGAGCAAACTGCAGTCAGCTATTTATGAGAGTGGTTCTAGTCGAAAAGCGCGAGAGTCTCGCGACTACATTGCCATTCACGCACAATGCGAGATCGCCGCGTCCTTTAGGCTGCCGTGTCGTTGGGGACAAGTCGTCAGGATTGCTCCTGAGTGACGGACAATCCGGAACTTGGGCTGTTCGGCGTCAGTTGGACGTATAACGCTAGGGCCTTATCGGAAGCGCCCCGGCGCGTGAAAAGGCGAAGGGGAGCGCCTCAGCATAATGCCGGGGCGCTTTCGATAAGGGCGTTAGAAGGAAGCCGCTGGCACCAGGCGGTGCGTAGGCCCTCAGGTTATGGGTTTTGAATGTTGGTGAAAGCGTCGAAGACGGGGTAGAAGGCTTGGTCGGTTCAAGAGAATCCGGCAGAGCCGATTGGTAACAGGGCGAAGATGGCGTGTTGAGGCCTTCCCTAGACGGTTGTAACGATAGTTATCGACTGCGAGGCACACGTATCGTGCGCACGCCGAAGCGCGCATGGTTTTCGTCAAATGGGACGGCCTGGTTAGGAGCTATCAAGGATATAGACCTGGTGCCCTTGTTTTTGCTGGATCTGGGCGGCGGCTAGCAACTCCACAACGCGCATTGGGCTACCGCAAACTGGACATTGCCAAACACCAGTTGCAACGGGGTTCGCTTCAGCAGGCGGAGGTGCGACCGCTAGTAACCTCCGGCAAAGCGGCAGCGACTCCCGGCGCCGGCGATTAGCGAGCCAGCCAAAGTAGCGGATGCGTGGGAGACCCTTGGGCAGAACATGCTGCAAGAACCGGCGCAGGAACTCTTCCAACGTCAGAGTCATGGCACGGCACGTACTGTGATGCGCGTAGTCCTTCCAACGAAAGGTGACGTGATCGCTATCCACCGAGAGCAGACGGTGATTCGAGATGGCCACTCGGTGGGTATAGCGGGCCAGGTACTGAAGCACGTGCTCTGGCCCGCCAAAGGGAGCCTTGGCATAAACGACCCAGTCTTCCCGAAACAGAGTGCGCAAGAAGGCTGCGAATGCCTTCTCATTCGCTAACGATTGACACTCGCCAAGGAAGACAAGTTGTTTCCTCTGAAAAGCCCGCCGTAATCCGGCCACAAACTTCCCGCGGAAAACGCGGCTGAGTACTCTCACCGGTAAAAAGAAGTGGGGTGCCGAGCGGATCCACCGCGAGTGATCAGGCGACAGTCCACCACCGGGTACGACACAGTGGACGTGCGGGTGTCGCTGCAGAGTCTGTCCCCAGGTATGCAGAATGCTGAGGAAGCCGATCTCGGCACCGAGGCGAGCCGGATCGGCCGCAACTTCCAGCAGGGTTGCGGCACTGGCCTCGAACAAGAGTCCGAATAGATACCTCTTGTTTTGCCAGATCAACGGGACCAGCACGTGCGGCACGCTGAAGACCAGGTGAAAGTAGTCAACCGGCAACAGTTCCCGTCGGCGGGCGCACAACCACTTCTCCCTGGCATTGGTCTGGCACTTCGGACAGTGCCGGTTTCGGCAAGAGTTGTAAGAGATGGCCTGATGTCCGCAGCGAATGCATTGATCGCGATGGCCACCGAGTGCGGCCGTGCGGCAACGCTCGATTGCGCGGAGCACTTTGAGTTGGGTCCACGTGAGCGAATCGCGATAGCGTTCGAAGAACTTGTCGCCTGCCCTGCGGATGATATCGGCCACCTCCCAGGGTGGTCGTGTCATGCCTGATAGTCGTCCGGCCGCTTTCGTGAAAAGCGCTGGCTAGTGAAGTTGATCTGATCCAGCGGGTTCGGTGCGGCGTGCAGGTGGCGCTGCGACATGTGGAGATACAGAGTGGTATGTTCCAGATGCGCATGGCCCATTAGAAGCTGGATCGTCCGCAAGTCAGTTCCTGATTCCATCAGGGTTGTCGCGAAGCTGTGGCGGAGTGTATGCGCGCCAATCCTCTTCTTGATTCCGGCGCGCTTCGCGGCTTCTCTGCAGATGTACCAGATGGTGTGACCTGAGATTGGCTGCTCGATCCCGCGATGCCCTTCCGTGCTGGGAAACAGATAATCCTTCGGCCGCTTCCATCGCCAGTACTCACGTAAAGCTGCGAGCAGTTTCGTTGTCATGGGCACATCACGATCCCGGGAACCTTTGCCCTGGCGAACATGGATAACCATTCGTTCGCTATCCACGTCGCTCACCTTGAGAAGGGATGCCTCGGTGCGGCGAATGCCCGTAGCATAGAGAACCATGAGGATGGTGCGATGCATCAGGTTCGGAGCGGCTTGGATCATGCGGCTGACTTCTTCGGGACTCAGAACGACCGGCAGTTTTCCGGGAGTTTTCGGAAAGACCAAGTCATCGTAGGCGATGTCCCGCCGCTTCAGTGTCTTCTTGTAGAGAAAACGCAGCGCCGACATGCGCCCTTCGACCGTGCCGGGGGCAAGCTTCTTATCGCGGAGTAAGTACGTTTCAAACTGACGGATCTCGTCACCGCCCAATCGTTCAGGTGATTTTCCGAAGTAATCCGCGAACTGTTTGATTGCGAGGATGTAGCCACGAGTCGTGGCTGGCGAGTAGTTACGGCGCTGGAGTTCGTCCAGCACGCGTTGGCGTAGTGAGGTCACAGAAGTCTCCTTTCTCTGTGACCCACACTATGTCACCTACTCCAATAATGCCGCGTCCGCCGTACGCGGTAGCGTCCGCCGCGCCAGCGGGTTAGTTCTAACGCCCAAGGCAGAGAAGTGCCACATCCCAGTGGAAAATGGATGGTCGGCAACTCGGAAGTTACTCTGCAGCGAGGTGAGAGCAGATTACGTGTCCTGAAAGCGCCATCTCACAAGTAATTGACCTCGATGGCGCAGGCTGAGTTGGAACGCTCTACACCTGCTTCAGCGCTTCTTTTGCCGCGGCGATGGTGTTCTCGACGTCCTGCGGCGTGTGGGCCACGCTGAGGAATGCCGCCTCGAATTGCGACGGCGGCAGCCAGATTCCGGCGTTCAACATGGCGTTGTGGAAGCGGCCGAACTTCGCGGTATCGCAGGTGGCGGCGCTGTCCCAGTCGGTGACCGTTTTGTCGGTGAAGAACCATGTAAACATCGAGCCGACGCGTTTGGCCGTCATCGCGACGCCCGCTGACTTGGCGGCGTCGAGCACACCGGCGACAAGCTTTCCGGCATATTCGTCGAGCTGGCGGTAATACTGCCGGCGATTGTCTTTCAACATGCCACAGCGTCGTGATGCCGGCAGCCATGGCCAGCGGATTACCGCTGAGGGTTCCCGCCTGATAGACAGGCCCGAGCGGAGCAACCATGTCCATGATTTTCGCCGGGCCGCCGTAGGCGCCGACGGGCAGGCCGCCGCCGATGATCTTGCCCATCGTCACCAGGTCGGCCTTGATGTTGTAGAGTTCGGAGGCTCCGCCGAAAGCCAGGCGGAAACCGGTCATCACCTCATCGAGGATCAGCACGGTACCTTCGCGCTCGGTGATGGAGCGCAGGCCCTCAAGATAGCCGGGATTGGGCGGCACGCAGCCCATGTTGCCGACAACCGGCTCCACGATGACGCAGGCGATCTGGTTCTTGTATTTGGCGAAGGCCTCTTCGACCGCGTTCAGGTTGTTGTAGGGCAGCGCGAGGGTGAACTGGACGAACTCCTCGGGAACGCCCGCTGAACCGGGGATTCCCAGCGTAGCGACACCTGAGCCGGCCTTCACCAGCAGCGCGTCGCTGTGGCCGTGGTAGCAGCCCTCGAACTTCACGATGTACTTGCGGCTGGTGTAGGCGCGCGCCAGCCGAATGGCGGACATGGTCGCCTCGGTTCCAGAGCTGACGAAGCGGACCTTTTCGACCGCCGGAAAAGCCTCGGTCACCAACACGGCCAGGTCGGCCTCTGTCGGCGTCGAGGCTCCGAAGCTGGTGCCTTTGCGCGCTGCGTGAACGATGGCATCGATCACGTCGGGTACAGAGTGGCCGAGAATGAGCGGTCCCCAGGAGCCGACGTAGTCGATGTAGCGGTTGCCATCGGCGTCCCAAACGTAGGGGCCTTCGCCGCGAACCAGGAAGGGCGGTTCTCCGCCTACCGAGCGGAAGGCGCGGACGGGCGAATTCACTCCGCCGGGAATGAGCTGTTCGGCACGTTTTTGCAGCGAACGGGACTGGTCGAACTTCAGGGCCATGATGACAAGTTCCTATTTAGAAAGGAGTTCCGGGCTCGGCCTGCTTCCAGGGCGAACCTTGGAATATATCAGGGAGAGGCGCGCCGGCTTTGTGAGAAAAGTCACTCGGGCGCTCTGATATCGACCGTCGGGACGCTCGCAGTGACCTTCTTCGCCCGAGGGCGTCCAAGTGGTTGTCCGGAATGGAAGGTCGACCCAGCCCGCGACGTCGGATTTCTAGCATCTGGCGGCGCGGGCGGTCATCTAACCAGTTGTATAATAGGCAGGAAGCAGTTCCGGGCAGCGGCCGCGACTGCCTGACCTTCCAGCGAGTTAGCGCAACCACACATGTCGAGACCTACCAAGCTCATCGTCCTCGGTCTTTCGTTTCTGTTAGCTACGCTGGTCGTAGCCGGTGGATTAGGCGTAAAGGCCAGCACTAACAACAAAGAAGATTCGTACCGCCAGATCGAGGTGTACAGCGAAGTGCTGTCGCGCATCCGGACCGAGTACGTGGAAGACCCCAACGTCACGGCAGTCACCAACGGCGCGCTGCACGGGCTGCTGGAGTCGCTGGACGCCAACTCCAGCTACCTGGATCCGACCGAGTACAAGGACTACAAGCTGCGCAAGAATGCGGGCCAGGCGAGCATCGGAGCCACGCTCTCCAAGCGCTTCGGATATGCGGCGGTGGTTTCGGTCATTCCCGGTGGGCCGGCTGACAAGGCCTCCATTGAGAGTGGCGACATCATCGAGGCCATCGAGGGCAAGAGCACGCGCGAAATGTCTCTGGCCGAGATTGATGGCATCCTGGCTGGTCAGCCGGGTTCGGTCATCAACGTGTCGGTGGTGCGTCCGCGTAAGGCTGCGCCGGTGAAGACACCGATTACCCGCGAGATCGTCGCGGAACCGCCGGTGAGCGGTAAGTCGCTCGAAGACGGCATTGCTTACATCAAGATCGAGGATTTCCCCAAGGGGCGGTCGGAAGAGATTGCAGCGAAACTCAAGGAATTGGAAAGCGCCGGAGCGAAGAAGGTGATTCTCGACCTGCGCAATTCCGGCAGCGGCGACGAGAATGAAGGCATCGCCACGGCGAACCTGTTCCTGAATCACGGGATGATTTCGTACCTGCAGGGGCAGACGTATCCGAAGCAGGTGTTCAACGCCGATCCCCAGAAGGCCGTAGCGCCAAGCATTCCGCTGGTGGTGCTGGTAAATCGGGGCACGGCGGGACCGGCGGAACTTCTGGCTGCCGCGATCATGGAGAACGCCCGCGGTGACGTAATCGGCGATAAGACTTTCGGTTCGGGATCGATCCAGAAGGTCATCGAAATGAAAGACGGCTCGGCGCTGATGCTGTCAGTGGCCAAGTACTATTCGCCATCAGGGAAGGCGCTGCAGGACACTGCGGTCACGCCGAACATCCTCGTGGCAGACAACGCGGATGATCTCCAGCTTCCGGATGAGGACGAGAATGCCCAGCCGGATGACAAGCAGCAGGAGAAAGACAAGAAGACTGCTCCCGACGACCAGTTGAAGGAGGCGATTGACGTGCTGAAGAATCCGGCGCAGAAGCCTGCATAAAACTCATCGATTGTCAAAGATCGCAAGCCGCGGAGATTTACTTCGCGGCTTTTCTTCCGTCCGCACATTCTCAGATCTCTAGCTCACTGGCCCGACGCGGCGCAGGAACAATCGCGCGATCAACACTCCGAAGATGAAACCGCCGACGTGAGCCAGGTAGGCGACCCCTCCGCTCTGCACCTGCGCCACCTGCCCGGCCTGCACCAGTTGCGTGAGGAACCAGAACCCGATCAACAGGCAGGCCGGAATGAATGTGATCTTCACGAAGATGAAGATCATCAGCACCGACTTAATCTGGTCGCGCGGATACATCACCAGAAACGCGCCCATCACGGCCGCAATGGCTCCGCTCGCACCCAGGTTGGGAACCGTGGAATGGGGGTCGGCGAGAACCTGCGCCAGCATGGCTACCACTCCGCCAATCAGGTAAAACAGCAGGTATCGCCCGCGGCCCATCGCATCTTCGACCTCGGGACCGAATGCCCACAGGAAGACCATGTTCCCGATGATGTGCGACCAGCTTCCATGCAGAAACATGGCCGTCAGAATCGTGATCCAGTGACGCCCTGAGGCGATCTCGGCGGGAATCACCGACCACTGCATGACGAAGGGGTCGCCGTGTGTCAGCTCCATCCCAAACACGATGACGTTCACGACGATGATCAGCCCGGTGACGACCGGCATACGAACCGGGCGTCGCGTTGCGTCGCTTAACGGAATCAATCCTCCCATGTCTTTTCCTCCGTTCCCGCCTGCTACCTGAGGCGAGTTAAGGCACTCGATGTTACTACGCGGCTCAATGGCGCAAACGGTTCGGCTTTTGGTTCCTACTTACCTAGATGGTCGTCGAAAAAGTCGGCCATCAGGTGGTGGGCTTCCTTGGACTCGGGCAAGTTCCATTCGTTCCAGAAGGCGTGCCAGAGGCCGTCAAAGACGATCAACTGCGAGTTGACGCCTGCGTTTACGAACGCCCGATGCAGATTGGCGGTGTTGCTGAGAAGCAGGTCTCTTCCGCTGGTGAGGAACAAGGTCGGCGGGAAGCCCTTAAGATCCGCATAGATCGGCGACAAGACAGGATCGCTCAGAGGCGTGGTTCCGGTGTAGCTGGTGTCGGGCTTGTCGGTCGGCGGGCTGAGAGCCCCCGACAGACCCCTGAGGGCGTACATGGCTCTCGAGTCGCCGAACTTGCTGAAGTCTCCGCTGCCCGAGAAGATGCCGAGTGCGGCAGGCAGAGGCAGATTGAGTTGGCGTAAGCGTGCGGCAACCTCGCCTGTGAGAATTGCACCGGCCGAAGTGCCGTAAATGCCGATGTTCTCCGGCTTGTAGGTCTTCAGCAGTTCTTTGTAGACGGCCACAGACTCGTTCAATGCGGTGGGAAATGGATGCTCGGGAGACAGCGAATAGAGGACCGCGACGACCTTGGTTTGCGTGAGATTGGTGACTGGAATCGACTCGATTTCCGATCCCCAGTCAGCGTTGAAACCTCCTCCGTGAAGGTTGATGAGCACGCGGTTTTGCTTGTCGGCGGGGATGGTCAGCGGGGTGACGATCCGCACCGGCACACCGGCGATCTTGTCTTCCTTGATATTTACCGGGTAGGTCTTGCGCATCTGCTCGCCGCCGTTCACCTGCCAGGCGGAGGCTTGAGCGCGGCGCTTAGCGAGGTCCTCGGGCTCTGGTGTGTCGGATATTGCAACCGCGACGGCCTTCTGTGCTTCGGGACTCAAGGTATCGGGCACAGGAACCACGCGGGTGACGTGAGCGGTGCCCTGCGCGTCGATGAAGCTGGAGTCGGACTGGGGAGGCGAGCATTTGCAGACGGCGTCCTGGGCGAACGCGATCCCTGAGAAACCGCACAGTAAGACGCAGCACATGAACGCGACTGGAGCGACGAGCCATGGTTTATTCATTGATTCTCCCTGCCAGATGGAGAAGTTTAACAGGGGGATCTACCGTCGTAAGATAGCGGTTTGACAAGTGTAACGTTACAGGCTACGCTGATGGCCGGGTGCAGACACGAAACTTCATTCACAAGGGCCTGAAACGGCTCTACGAGGAAGACAGCAAGAAGGGCGTGCCACCAGATTCTGTAGACAAACTTAGAAAGATGCTGGCGTTCCTCGATGATATGGAAGACCCGGACGAATTACGAACTTTGCCTTCATGGCGAGCGCATGTTCTCGTCGGGGATCGTGAAGGAACCTGGAGCCTGTCGGTTACTCGCAATCTGCGGTTGACATTCTGGATTGACACAGAAGAGTGGCGAATCTGCGACGTCGATTTAGAGGACTATCACTAGGAGTGGAAACTATGCCCATGAAGAATCCCCCTCACCCTGGAGATTTCATTCGCACGGAAATTGTAGAACCCACCGGCTTGACGGTGACGGCGGCCGCGCAGGCGTTGCAGGTCTCGCGTCCTGCGCTGTCGAGCTTGTTGAACGGCAAAGCTGACCTTTCGGGCGAAATGGCGTTACGGATTGAGAAGGCATTTGGCGTCAAGATGGACACCCTGATGCGAATGCAGGCTTCGTACAACATTGCCCAGACCCGCAAGCTGGAGAGCAAGATTCGGGTTCAGAGGGTCAAACCGGCGGCTTAGGCAATAGCCACGCTCCCGAGTGGGTAGTGGCTAGTGCGGGTAGATTCACCCCCTAGGTTGCTCCGCCCTCCTCATCAAAGTAGTCGAGATCAACGCGCTTTAACTTGTATGAGCGAGTCTCGGAAATTCCGATATCGCGTTCGAACATGAGGGAAGCCAACCTCCTGCCGTCGACAAGGACGACTTTGTTGTCGATCTTCTCGATGTATTCCCAAGCGTCTCGAGAGAAGCCTGACGTCGTAATAAAAACACCCTTCCGAGCGCGATGTCCGTGAAGAGCTCCAACGAATTCTCTGATATCGGGTGCGCCGACAGTTTTGGAATTCCACCGTTTTGCTTGGACGTAAATAACATCCAGCCCCAAGGCATCTTCATTGATGATGCCATCGATTCCCTCGTCGCCCGTCTTTCCGATTGCCTTACCCGCGTCTTTACGTGAGCCTCCGTAGCCCATTCGGATGAGCAGGTCGATTACCAAGTGTTCAAAGAATACCGGCGAAGCGGCCTTAACTTTCGCCAGTAAATCGTCCTCGACGTTCTTGCGAATCAACTCGTAGCTGTTCTGCAGCGACTCTTCCGGATCTACATCACGGATCGAAAGCTCGGGCTCCTGTGTAGGAGTATCGTCCTTCCCGCGCTTTCGGAAGTCCACAAACTCAGGAAACTGCATCAACAGTGCGGAGTTGATTTTCTTGGGATGAGCCGAAAGGACCTGCCGCCCGCGGTGGGTGATCCTGAATGTCCCACGCTCGGGTTATTCAAGCAGCCCAGCTTGTTTTAAGTAGGTCCTTGCCCATTGCAACCTGTGAACCAGCCGATTGCGACCGTCTGGAAGGGTTTCCTCCATTGCCTCTTGGGACAAATGGAAGTTCTTCTTTGCCTCGTCTAGGACGTCCGTCACACGATGAGTCGCCCCATCGCCGGCGACTTGCAGCATGGGAGCCATTAGTTCGTGATACTTAGGTACGGTGCTTCCAGAAGGTTCATCCGAAGTCGGCATGGGCTCCCTTTTGGTGCTAGGCGTTGATCGGCATCCCGAAAACGGCGTTGGCGGCGTCGAGCATCGCCTCTGACAATGTGGGATGGGCGTGGATGATGTTGGCCAGGTCTTCGGCGGTGCACTCCATCTCCAATGCCACTACGGATTCGGCGATCAGCTCGGTCGCGGTTGGCCCGATGATGTGGACACCAAGAATCTCACCGTACTTCGTGTCGGTGACGATCTTCACGAAGCCTTCGTGCTGGCCCACGATGCTGGCGCGCGAGTTGGCGGTGAAGGGGAACTTGCCGACCTTCACGTCGTAGCCCATTTCCTTGGCCTTGGCTTCGGTAAGTCCGACGCTGCCAATCTCGGGGTGGCAGTAAGTCGCGTTGGGAATCCGATTCTTGTTGATCGGCTTCGCCGGCTTGCCGGCGATGTGAGTGACGGCGACGATGCCTTCCATGGCGCCGGCGTGCGCGAGTTGCGGATAGCCCATGGCGATGTCGCCGATGGCGTAGATGCCGGGCTCGGCGGTCTGCATGAACTGGTTGACCTTCACGAAACCTCGTTCGAGCTCGACTTTGGTCTTCTCGATGCCGACGTTTTCGGTGCGCGGCGCGCGGCCTACGGCGATGAGCACCTTGTCGGCCTCGATCTTCTGCTGCTTGCCGTCAACGGTGAAAGTGACGGCAACGCCGTCTTTGGTGCGCTCGACGTTTTCGACTTTCGCGTTGGTGAAGCCGTTGATGCCGCGCTTGCGGTAGACGCGCATCAGTTCCTTGGAGACTTCCTCGTCTTCGACCGGAACGTAGCGGGGCAGCATTTCGAGGATGGTGACGTCTGGTGCCGAAGGACTTGTAAATGCTGGCGAACTCGACGCCTACAGCGCCCGAGCCGATGACGATGAGCGACTTCGGGATATCTGCCAAGGCTCAGGATTTCGATGTTGCTGAGGATGCGGTCGTCGGCCGTGAGGCCGGGCAACATGCGGGCCACCGAGCCGGTAGAGAGGATCAGGTTCTTCGCGCTGACGGTGGATTTGCCGTCTCTTGCCTTCGACTTCGACGGTGTGGATGCCGCCTTTGGCGGGGCCGGTGAGCTTGCCGTAGCCCTCGATGACGGTCACCTTGTTCTTCTTCATCAGGAACTGGAGACCCTTGGCGTGCTTGTCCACGATGCCCTGCTTGCGCTTCTGGATGGTGCCCCAGTTCAGCGTGGCGCCGCCGAGGTTCTCGATGCCGAGCGCAGTCGCCGTCTTTCACGTGGTCATAGACTTCGGCGTTGAAAAGCAAGGACTTAGTCGGGATGCAGCCGACGTGAAGGCAGGTTCCGCCGAGGTACGGGTCTTTCTCGATGAGGGCGGCCTTCAGCCCGAGCTGTCCGGCGCGAATGGCGGCGGTGTATCCGGCAGGGCCGCTGCCGATGATGGCTACGTCGTAGAGAGTGTCAGCCAATTTGGTGCTCCGTTCTACAGGGAGTTATGAGTGCCCAAGACGAATAGATGATTGTAAATCAGGAAGGAAGCGAGGGAAGGATTCCGGTGGATTCACCACGAAATACACGGGACACACGGAAAAGACGTGGGCAAACGGCAAAAGCAACATCTACCACAGAGACACAGAGGCACGGAGGAAGACGAGGTCTAAAACCAGAGGCAAGGTAACCCTCATTTGCCCCGGACGAGGGTCGGGCACCCGTTAAGGCCGCTTCCCGTTTCAGGAATGGTTTCGACGTGGCCTGAGTTTGGAGACGTGATGGGTTGGTTAGGGCAGTAATCTTAGAGTAGGTATGGCATTCGATTCCTCAATAGAGTTCTCGGTTGCTCCAAGTCCCGTCCCCGATATTATGCTCAGCCGATACGACGCTAGTTCCTGGCCCGGCTTTGCTGTCATTTTCGAGACGCCGTCACCCGATAGTCCGCTGAAATTCCTAGCGCAGCCAGCCGAGGAAGCGGCCCGATCCGCGGTCATGGAAAACCCCGGCGAGCGCGACATCACAGCGTTGTGCTATCGCTGGTTGACTACAACACAGAATGGCGAGACTCTACCCCACTCCTTTTCCTGCGACAGCTATGCGGTTTCTGTGTACCCCCCGGTGCTGAAGGCGCAAGACCGCAAGTTGATTACCCGGAGCATGACTGTGGATGAGAGTCTCATAGCCCACGTGCTTCATGGCGGCGGTTGTATCGGCGGAGGTGTGGGATCGAGACGGCCCGTGGACGTGGTCGTTTCGCTTCGGCTTGAAATTGACCTGCTGCTCTTCGCTGACGGCGAAATCGCGGGCCCGGACCCTGACCGCTATGCGGCGCAACTTCAATACCGGAAGTGGGCGGGGGACTTCATCGTCAAGCAGGTACGGTTGGCCCAGGCTGAGCAACGCGATGTGACTCCCGTGCTCTCTGCGCTGACCGAAATGCCTCGTATGCGCGACGACATTTTAGCGAGATGGACACGCGACTACGCTGGCGACTACCTGCGATTTTCTGCAATGGGGCGACAAGAGGCACTTCTGCAGGCGCTTGAAAATCGCCCGCCGTTGCCGAAATTTTACCGCCGCAGTGCTGGTTCTGCGTAATGAAGAAATCCAGCTTGTCAGGAATCCTAATCACGCTCGGGGTCACCGGCGCTTTCGGAGCGACTACAATGGCAACGGTCGAAAGTCGTCACCGGCCCCGCATACAAAATCCATTACCCAAGAAATGCTCATGAAAACTTCGTCTTTGCTTCGCGTGTTGCTCTTAGTCCGCTTCGCTTCTCGCCGTCGCCAACGCCGTCCAGCCGCCCACCATGCGCCTGGACTATTACCACACCGGCAACGCTACCACCGAGACGTTCAGCTTTGACCGTGTGGTGATCGAACCCCTGCCGTGGCCGGGCAATATGGCAAAGACCCTCGACGACACCAACCTGGGGAACTACCTTTTTGAGGTGCGCGACGCCGCCAGCGACAAGCTGCTGTACTCGCGCGGATTCGGCTCCATCTTCAGCGAGTGGTCTGACACGGAAGAGGCGAAGAAGCTGAACCGCACGTTTTCCGAATCGCTGCGGTTTCCCGCGCCCAGCGCCAAGGTAAAGATCGTGTTGAAAGAACGGCGAGAGGGGAAGGAGGTGGACTTCCATGAAGTCTGGACGACGACCATCGATCCCAAAGACAAGTTCATCGACCGAGCGAAGCCGCCGTCACCGGGCCCACTGCTGACGCTGCAGAAAATGGGCGAGCCACAAACCAAGGTCAATTTGCTGATGCTGGGTGATGGATACACCGCAGCCGAACGCGGCAAGTTCGAGAAAGACGCCAAACGCGCCTTGGAAATCCTGTTCTCGCGCTCGCCGTTTAAGGAACATCGCAAGGACTTCAATGTTTGGGGGCTGTGTCCAGCGGCGGCGGAGTCGGGGATTGCGCGCCCGTCCACCGGCATCTATCGCGACTCGCCGATCGGAGCCTCGTACGACACCTTCGGCAGCGAGCGCTACCTGATGACCACGAACAATCATGCGCTGCGCGACGTGGCGTCGTTCGCGCCCTATGAGTTCATCGAGATCCTGGCGAATTCCGGCACCTATGGCGGAGGCGGCATCTTCAACCTCTACGCCACGGTCGCGATCGACAATCAATGGGCGCCCTACCTCTTCGTTCACGAGTTTGGCCATCACTTCGCCGGACTGGCCGACGAGTACTACACCTCTGACGTGGCCTATGAGTCGCAAGCACAGCGCATTGAGCCGTGGGAACCGAATGTTACGGCCTTGCTCGATCCAGAGATGCTGAAGTGGAAAGACCTGGTCGTCGCCGGCACTCCGGTGCCCACGCCCTGGCACAAGGCGGAATTCGAAGCCTACGAGCACGACATACAGGCTGAGCGGCGCAAACTCCGGGCCGAGAACCGGCCTGAGTCAGAGATGAATGCCCTGTTCGAGAAAGAGAAGAAACACGTGGACGAGCTGCTGGGGACGGACCAGTATTCCGATCGCGTTGGCGCCTTCGAAGGCGCGAACTACGAGGCACGCGGATATTACCGTCCGCAGGAGAACTGCATGATGTTCACCCGATACGAGAAATTCTGTGCGGTGTGTCAGCGCGGCATCGAGCGGATTATTCGGCTGTATGCAGCGGAGTAAGGGACGGGAGCAAACCGGATCGTAAATATTTGCTGTTCTCGGACGCTCCCGAACTGGCAACCGGCCCCCGATAAGTCATCGCCTCCTGTGCGGATAACCTGCCCGCTGTGGCGGGCTCAGGGCGGGCTCTGGGGCACCTTTGGCGCTTTCGCAAGCGCAATGAGATTAGCGAATTCATTCATCCCTGAGTGGGCCAGGATTGGCAGGATCAAGGTGCCACTTCTCGCTCTGCACCACGCCAGAACGAATCCACCCAGCATTGGAATCACCATGGGAGGAATCTCTAAGGACACCTTCATTTGAGAGCTGATGTCCAAGCCATGCCATAGTCCGAAGAGGATCGACGTGACGACAGTGCTCCATCCGAGTTCGGCCCCCCAAATGCGCTTTCGACCGAGAAAGGCTCTGTCTAGGAGGGCCAGCAACACGCCGCGGAACGCTAGTTCTTCGGTGATGCCCGGTGCCGTGAGTTGGAACAGGTGATCCTCAAAGGTCGGCATCTGTCCGGGAATGAGAAACCATAAGGCTACGGATTCCACGAGCAGCACCGGAACGAGAAAGCGTAGAACATCTCTACCGGTGCCCTTATTAAACGCGAGGGTCAGGCCAAACTCTTCTCGTTTCCAATTGTCCAATGACAATAGGAGAGCTATGGCCACGGCCGACACGATAAGTTCCAACACCTTGCCTGTCCAGTTGTATTGCCCGGGAATGCGAGGAATCCAATGGAAAACTCGGGGCAAATCGGTTGAAGTCGTAAGGGCCAAGACAAACAGCACACTGAAGCATACGTACCGTCGAGAAGGCGATTTCCTCAGTGCCGGTAGACAGAGAAGAAGACACACAAGGCTTAGGGCTGCTGCGGTGAAGAAAACTCCCATGCGATCCTCCGAAAAGATATACGTGGAATGCGCCGGGCGGTTCCCCCCAAAGTCAAGGTATGGATCGTCACTTACACGAAAAATGCCGCCCAGCCGGCCGGATCAATGGCGATGAATCGCGTTGATACTCCCACACCCCGAGCCCCTCGCCACCCGACAAATTGCCGCCTCATAGGAATCTGAACCTGCCCCCTGAGTCTCTTTCTCGCCCCGGTTCATATATCCCGGTAGTATGGTCGCCGCCGCATTCAGCGGTCGGCGAAAGGGTTCTCTACCTTGACCTGGCCGAATTGCTGTCCATGCTGCAAGTCTTCGCTGTAGAGAACTCCGCAGCCGCCTTCGACGGCGGCAGCCACAATCAGCGAGTCGTATCATGACAACCGGTGGCGATCAGCCACGCGGAGCGCTTCGGAGATGAGCGCCGCCGAAGATTGGACAGCCAGCAACGGACGCAAAACGGCACTGAGATACTGTTCGGCTTCCGGCACGCTCATGGGTGTCGCGAAGCGCCGCAGCGCGACATTAAAGAATTCCTGCACAACCTGATAGCTGACAATGCCTTTACGGGTGGACACTGCCTCGCGAATGAGCTGGGTGGCACGCTGGCTTTTGGCGACGTCGCCGCGGTCGAAGGAATAGACGAAGATGTTGGTGTCGAGAAAGAACCTAGCGCTCATTCATTTCGTCCCGGGTGAAACGACGACCCGCGTTGACGTGGTGCAGGCGGCGCATTAAGGCGTCCACCTCTTCGCTGGTGCCCGCCCGCGCGGTGAATTGCGCGAGCCATTCGCGAAAGGCGGCGTTCAGCGTCTTGCGCTGGGCCCGTGCCACTAGGCGGGCCTGTTCAATGAGGTCTTCATCGGCGCTGAGAGTAACGTTCTTCATACGGAAATAGTGTACACGAAATTCGTGTAGCTCTAAAAAATCGGTCAACGGAGCCAACCAGAACGAAATCATAGCCAATCCGGGTTTTGGGCGAATGACCGGCAGGAACGGGCCCCGGGCCCTTGAGTCTTTTTCTCGCCCTCGTCCGTATATCCCGGTAGTATGGTCGCCGCCGCATTCAGTACGCTGATGACGATGGAAACGGAAGAAGCCCAAATCGCGCAAGGCCTGCGCCGGCGCGATCCGGAGGTTCTGGACGCTCTTATCGAGCAGTATCAGCATCGGCTGCTGCGCTACCTGGCGCACATGACGCACAACCAGGCGACGGCTGAAGACCTGTTCCAGGAAACGTGGATCCGGGTGCTGGAGAAGGGGCATCAGTACGACGGGAAGAGCCGCTTCGTCACGTGGCTGATGACCATCGCGCACAACGTTGCCATCGACCACTTGCGCAAGAAGGCCCCGCAAAGCCTCGACGAGATGCGCGACACCGAAGACGCGGTGCCGTTTGAGCCGGTATCCACGGGACTCTCGCCATTCGAACACGCGGCGGCAGGCGAGGACCGGATGCGTATCCAGGCGGCACTGGAGCAGGTTGCGCCGATCTTTCGCGAGGTGCTGGTGCTGCGATTCCAGGAGCAGCTGAAGCTGGAAGAGATTGCAAAGCTGGTCGGAATTCCGCTGGCCACGGTGAAGACACGGCTGTATCGCGGGGTGCAGGCGCTGCGTCCGGCGCTGGGAGGTGACGCGCAATGAACGGTCATGAACATGAGCGCGCGATGGAGCTGATTTTCCGGCGCGACTTCGAGGGAATCGGTCAGGACGAAGGGCAGTGGCTGGAGTTGCACTTGGCCGCTTGCCAGGACTGCGCGAGTTTTGCGCTGGCGATGGGCGATACCGCGCAGGCTCTGCGGTCGTTCCCGGTGATGGCGTCGTCGTCGCTGGTGGAGGCCACCAAGGCACGCGTGCACGCCCGCGCCGAACAGTTGCGAGAACGCGACGCGCGACGGTTCTTGATCGCGATCTCGTTTGCGCTGGGGATGGTGGTCTCTACGATGTCGGCCTGGGCGTGGTGGAAAGTAGGCGGGTGGATGGTGGAGCGCTTCAGCCTGCCGTCGGTGATTGTAGGCCCCGGGCTAGTGGTGTTCTGGCTGTTGCCGGCCATCTTCCTCGGGGTAATGCTGGTGGCATTTCCCGAGTCGAGCTTCGAGGGAAGTTTAATGCAGTTGTTCATGAAAGATCGTCAGAGAGGTATCCGATGACTCCGCGTAAGACCACGTTTGCAGAAGAACTCGCGATTGTCCCCAAGTTCATGTACTTGTTCATCCCGCTGTCGTTCGCGTGCATGTTGTTCGTGTTCCTGGTGTATATGCCGGGACATGATCCGCATGCGCCGCCGTATGCCGTGCGGGTGCTGCTGAGCGTGTTGCTGGGCGTTGTGTTATCGATTTACTTTGGGCTGATCGGATACGTGAACCAGGACGCGAAGCGGCGCGACATGGGTCAGGTATTGTGGACGCTGCTGGTCATCTTCGTCCCTAACGGACTGGGGTTTTTGGCATACTTTCTGCTGCGGAAACCGTTGATCCAGTATTGCCAGCAGTGCGGAGACCGCGTCGAGCAGGGCTTCCATTTTTGCGCCAAGTGCGGATGCGTGCTTTCGCCGTCGTGCGGCTCGTGCGGGCAGGCGGTGGATCGGGAGTATGTGGTGTGTCCGTATTGCGGGAAGTCGTTGGGGACGGCGAAACCGTAGGAAAATCCCAGTTAGATGTGCCATGGCCTCGCGGATTGAATTCCGCGAGGCAGATTAATTTGGAACCGGTGAATGGATTCACCCTCTGTTTCGGAGGAGCCGGCGAGACATGCAGGCCCCTCCACTGCGCTCCCTGCGGCCGCTCCGGTCGGGATGACAAAGCAAGAAGCGAGAACGCCGGCTAGCCGACGATTTCTTCGAACTTCATAGGGTCGGGGGTGACGGGTGTGGGCTTAGGCTCGATCAGGCGCAACTGCTGGAAGGTGTAACGAATACGGTGAATGACGGTGATGGTGCTCAACACGGCAATCACCCAGAGCACCGGACCCATACGGTTGAACAACGCGCCTAGGATGACGAGAACGATGCGTTCGGGGCGCTCCATGAATCCGGCCTTGCAGCTTTGCACCAGCGACTCGGCGCGGGCGCGGGTGTAGCTGACCATCACCGAGCTGACCATGACGAACGCCACCATCACCACGTAGAAGAAGCGGTTGGCGCGGGCGTAGTACACGAGCAGGCCGAAGAAGAGCGCGACATCACTGTAGCGGTCGATGACGGAGTCGAAGAAGCCGCCGAACTGCGTGACCTGGTTGGTAGCGCGGGCGACGCGCCCGTCAACCATGTCGAAGATTCCGGCGCCGATGATGACCAGTCCGGCGTAAAGGAACATGCGCTGCTGGTTGTCGGCGTTGGCGTAGCCGAACAGAAATCCGGCGACAACGTTGATGAGCAGGCCGATGAAGGTGAGGGCGTTGGGCGAGATTTTGGTCAGGGCGAGGCCGTGGACAATCTTGTAGAGCAGCCACTTGCTAGAACGCCCGACTGCGCTCGTCCAAGTCATTACGCCTCGTCGTGAATGGTGACCAGCTTGAGGACCTCAAGCTCGCGCTTGCCATTCGGGGTGACCACTTCGCTGACGTCTCCGACTTTCTTGCCCAGGAGGGCGCGACCGATCGGCGAGGTGGTGGAGATAAGCCCCTGCGTTACATCCGATTCTTCACTGGTGACCAGCTTGTATTCGATCTCCTCGCCCTTGGAGGAATCGAACACGAGAATGGTGGAGCCGATGGCGGCCTTGTCTTTGGGAATGTTGGCCATGTTGACCAGCGACAGCTCGGCCATGCGCTTCTTGAGCTGACCGAGGCGGGCGCGGACAAACTCCTGCCGCTGCTTGGCCATGTGATATTCAGCGTTCTCGCTGAGGTCGCCCATGGCCACGGCCTTCTTCAATTCCTTCGGTAATTCGTGGTTCAGCTCGTGTTCGAGGACTTGAATTTCCTGCTCGAGCTTCTTTTTGATGTGTTCAGGCATGGTTCAATGCTGATTCCGCGTGCTTCGCAGCGACCCGGAGACATCTAGCGATTATACGCGATCGTTGCCGCTCCAGCGCTGCGGGAACCGAACTGGAAGAGGGGCAATCCCTGAAAAGCCGCGTCAATTGACGCTTTCGGCGGGATGGCGTATACTAACTGCATATTCGTGAGTCCCCGTCACTAGAGCCTCAGTAGTTGCCGCAGGGGAGCGGCCCGGCCCTCATGAACAACCTATCTTTCAGTATCGGCGACAAGGTCGTTTACCCGAACCACGGGGTAGGCATAATTGAACAAATCAGCAGCCGCACGATCGGCATGCAAGTGGAAAAGTTCTACCTGCTGAAGATCAAAGCCAGCAGCCTGAAAGTGATGGTGCCCTTTCACAGCGTGGAGAGTGTGGGCCTGCGGCGGATCGTGCGCAATGGTGAGGTGCAGAAGATCATCGAGTTCCTGAGCGACGGCAAGTGCGAGAATGCCGCCGACTGGAAAGACCGGTTCAAGGAAAATTCGGACAAGATGCGAACCGGGTCGCTGCTGGATGTTGCGATCGTGCTGAAAGGGCTGCTACTTTTGGCGCAGACCAAGTCGCTCAGCTTCCGCGAAAAGAAAATGCTGGAACGGACGCGCTACCTGCTGGTGAGTGAGCTGGCGATGTCGCGGAACGTGGAAGAGACCGTGATTGAAGACGTGCTGGACCGGGCGCTCGTCAAGAGCAAGCTGCGGTTCCCGGACGCTTCGGCCGTGGCGGTGTAGCCGCTTTTTGCGATTCGCTCTTCGCCTTTCGCTCCTCGTATTTTGCGTTGAATTCGTGTCGTGAGTTGCCTTGGCAACGAGCAATCCGACCATCTGCCTCACCCAACCAGTACGGCTCCGCCATTCACATTAAAGATTTCACCAGTTACGAACCCGGCATAGGGCGTACACAGGAACAGGATCGGCCCGGCGATTTCGTCAGGAGTGCCGACGCGGCCGAGCGGGAGCTTCGCAAATATCTCACTGCCTCGCTGAGCGTCGCGTAGCGCGTCGGCGGACATGTCGGTAGCGACCCATCCGGGCGCAACGCAGTTGACGCGGATGCCGAAGGGCGCGAGCTCGGTGGAGAGGCCTTTGACCATGCTGATGATTGCGCCCTTGGTGGCGGCATAGTCGGCGTGCCCGTCCTCGCCGCGCTGTGCGGCGGTTGAGCTTATGAGGACGATGTGTCCGCCACGTTCCTGGCGCTTCATCTGCGCCACAGAGTGCTTCACGAGGGCAAACACGCTGTCGAGGTTGACGGCGACGGTCTTGCTCCATTGGGCGTCGGGCATGGCATCGATGGCGACATCTTCGGGAGGCCAAATGCCGTGGTTGCCCACGAGGATGTCGAGGGCGCCGAAACGATCGACGGCGGCTTGCACGAGCGACTGGGCGGTGGTGGTTCCACTCAGGTCGGTTTGGACCGCGTGGCAATTCGCTGCGCCACACTCGGCGACGAGTTTGTTCGCCTCGGCGGCAGACTGCACGTAATTAAAGACCACTTGCGCTCCGGCGCGAACGAAGAGGCGAACGGTGGCCGCGCCGATCCCGCGGGAGCCTCCGGTGATGAGGGCGACCTTCCCTTCCAGCGAAAGCGTTAAGTCCGATGGCATCGCGGAAATTAACTTAGCACATTCGGGGATCTGCGCTTCGCCCGCTGGTTTACACTCACGAAGAGTCAAGGCCTGACACGGTGTGCCGTTGAGGCTTTGCTTCGTCTGGTTTTAAGGTTGGATCCGACGATGGATATTGATGATTTGCGCCGATATTGCCTGCAATTCCCTCACGCTACGGAAAACGTGCAGTGGGGGGCGGACTTGTGCTTCAAGGTTGACGGCAAGCTGTTCGCGGTGGCTCCGCTGGAGGTGGCGCCGGTGCGGCTGTCGTTCAAGTGCTCGCCGGAGAGTTTCGCGGAGCTGTGCGAGAGGCCGGAGGTCATTCCGGCGCCGTATATGGCGCGGGCGCAGTGGGTGGCGCTGCAGCAGCTCGACGCCATTCCCGATGACGAGCTGCGGCGGCTGCTTGCCGAATCGTACCGGCTGGTATGGGAACGGTTGCCGAAGAAGCGTCGGGAGGAGCTGGCGGGCGTGCCAGAGGTTAAGGCGGGTAGCGCGACTCCAAGGGAGAAGAAGCGGGCGGTTGCACCAGCGAAGCGGAAGCCGAGGAAGGCGGCGAAAGGGCGGCACCAGTGAAAGGCTTCCGGGCTGCGGTTTTGGTGGCGGGATTATGGGTGCTTTGGGGAGCCACCACTTTGTGTGCCCAGGCCGCGACGGGGGAGGCCGCGTCGTCCACCAAGCCTGCGACTCCCACACCGTCAGAGTTGGAACAGCAGGTGTTTGCCTTCGTTCGCGAAGGAGATGCCTTGCGGTTTCTGGGCTACGTACCGGAAGACGGCGTGAATCTGGGACCCGATGCCGTGCACACGAATCGCGCCGAAATTGAAAAGCAACTCACGCATCACACTGGCTTGTACTGCAAGCTGTTTGATTCGTCGTGCCTGCCGAAGTCCGGGGGAACGGAGCAGTCGCCGCAAACGTGCTCCTATCGCGAGTTGTTGACGCAGTCGGAGAAGGTGCGGACGGCGTCCACGGAAACCACGCGCAACAATGTGCGGCAGGCAATACTCGCGGCCGAAGTACAGAATGCGAAGTGCGGCGGACACCTACTGATCGACTTCATCTTCAACTACCAGCATGACGGATGGAAGCTGTTTTCGATTCCGTAGTTGCTCTGACAATGTGGGAGTATTCGAGGCGCCAGTTTTACCGCTTCCGTAATCGCACATGAACACCGTGCGCGGGACGCAGGGTGATGCTGGCCAGGGGTGCGACATTGCGCCCAGGGACGAGGCTAACATCGAAACGCTGTGCGACGGAAGCGAGGAGGATGGCGGACTCCATCAGCGCGAAGTTATTGCCGATACAAATGCGCGGGCCGCCGCCAAACGGAAAATAGGCGAACTTGGGTAGCGTCTGTTCGAACTCGGGCGACCAGCGATCGGGGTTGAACGCCTCGGGATTCGGAAAGAAACGCGCATCGCGATGGGTCACCCAAGGACTGATGATGACGTTGGAGCCGGCGGGCACAAAGTATTCGCCGATTTTGACGTCCTCCGCCGCCCGACGGCTCATTACCCACGCTGGCGGATAGAGGCGCAACGCTTCGCGAATCACTTTGTTGGTGTAGGCCAGCTGAGGGATATCCGCAGTCTTCGGCAGTCTTTCCGTGAGAACGCGATCAAGTTCCTCATGGAGCTTCGCCTGTGCCTCGGGATGACTCGCTAGCAGAAACCATGCCCACGACAGCGCGAGTGCGGTAGTCTCGTGCCCGGCCAGCAGCATAGTCATAACCTCGTCGCGAAGCTGCTTGTCGTTCATGACGCTACCGTCCAGCGTCCTGCGCGCGCAGCAGGTCGGAAAGCAGGTCTTCTGCCATTCCACTCGCGCGGCGTTCGCGAATAATGCCGTACACAATCTCGTCGAGCGCCCGGACGCCTTGCAGAAAGCGCCGCCGGGTTGGAGTGGGCACTTTGAAGAAAAGACGCCAGACGCTCAGCCCCGCGTTCTGGCGAATGAAGTCGTTCATGGCCTGGGCGACGACCGGCATCTTCGGACCAAGATCGACTCCGAACAGCGTACGTGTCGCGATGGCGAGGGTGGTCTGCATCATTTCGCGATGAAGGTCGAGTTCCTGGCCGTCGCGCCATGTGCTCAACATGCGGTCCGATTCGCAGGCCATGATGTCGGCGTAGGCGGCGATGCGGGTGCGGTGAAAAGCGGGCTGGCTGAGCCTTCGCTGGCGCAGCCAGAAATCGCCCTCGCTGGTCAGCAGTCCGTTGCCAAAGAGTTCCGGATTAGCGCGGGTGCCCATACCCTTGGTGAAACTGCGATGGTGCGAGAGCAGGACGGACTCGATGTCATCCGGATTTCCGAAGAAGTAAGTAGAGACATGGAGGAACCGCCAAAAAGCAACGTCGCCGTAGCGACTTGCCATGCGCGGCAGGTTGACCAGGGGCCCGGCTCCGCTCAACAGCGGTGAGCGCACGTAGTGGCGTCCCTTGGGCCCGGGTGGACGAATGATCTGCTGTGGCATGACAAGCCTGGTTGAACCTGTATTCCGATGCTACCAAGAAGCTCCACGAAATACTCCTGTCATTCCGTGGCGCAAATTCGGCAAAATCGTGCTAGCTTAGGGCACTCCTAATTTTTGGGGACGGGGAATCCTGCCATGATGCTGGAAACGGAAGTCTTCGAAATCGAACCTGATATCACTGTGGTGTCGTGCGCCGGGCGGTTTACGCTGGGCACGCAGCTTCGCCTGACCGAGTCGATGATCAACACGCTTTTGCAAAAGGGCGCACGCAAGCTGATTTTGGACCTGACGCACACCGAGCTGGTTGACAGTGCCGGGCTGGGCGTATTGATGCACGTCTTCGGGGAAATGGAGCAGATCGGCGGCACCATGAGGGTGGCAGGCGCCAACGAACGGGTCGCCAACATGTTCCACGTGACCCACACCGACGGAATCCTGGCGGTGGATGCTGACCTGATGTCGAGCGTCAAGAAGCTGAAGGAAGGCCAAGCCGAAGGCTAGAGGATTCGAGGCAGTCAGTCGAGTTGCAGGCCGCCAGTCAGATCGCGGAGCTTTTCGATGCGGTGCTCCAGGCACCACTTGGTAAGCGAGTCCACCAGCGTCTCGCAGGCGCAGGGATCCCAGTAGTTCACGGTTCCGACTTCAATTGCGGTCGCCCCGGCCAGCATGAACTCGATGATGTCTTCGGCAGTGCTGATGCCGCCGATCCCAATCACCGGGATTTTCACGGTCTTGGCTGCCTCCCACACCATGCGCAGCGCGATCGGCTTGATGGCAGGGCCGGAGAGCCCGGCGGTCACGTTGGAAATGCGCGGCTTCCGAGTTTCCGCGTCGATGGCCATGCCAACGAAGGTGTTGACCAGCGAAATCGCGTCGGCTCCGGCTTCCTCGGCGACGCGGGCCATTTGCGGAATGCTGGTGACATTCGGCGAGAGTTTTACGATGACCGGCCGGGTGGCAATGTTCTTGACCGCGTTAACGACGTCGAAGAGCATGCGAGGATCGGTGCCGAAGGCAATGCCCCCGCAACTGGTGTTGGGGCACGAGACATTCAGCTCATAGGCTGCGATTCCCTCGCCGTCATTCAGGATTCGCGCCACTTCTTCGTACTCTTCCTGCGAGTGTCCGAACACATTGCAGAAAAAGACGATGTCCTTGATTTTGCGCAGCTGGGGAAGTTTCTCGCTGAGGAACGCGGGTGCGCCGATGTTTTGCAGTCCGATGGCGTTCAGCATGCCTGCGGCCGTCTCAAACAAGCGCGGAGGAGGATTGCCGGGCATCGGCTCGCGGGACAGACCCTTTGTCACGAATCCGCCGAGGCGATCGAGGGTCACCACATCTTCGAATTCGACGCCATAGCCGAACGTGCCGCTGGCGGCGATGACCGGATTCTTTAGCTCGATCCCGGCCACCGACACGCTCATGTCGAGAGGAGATTTTGGCAGAGGCGTCACGGCCGCGCCTCAGGCGTACCGCGGGGGCGCGATGGCGGCTGGGGCGTGGGTACGTCAGCTTTCGTGCTGAGGGCTTGCGTCAGCACGTGACCGGTAGAATTCGTCGGCTTGTTGATGCCGAGCATGACGGCCAGCGTGGGAGCGAGGTCGATGGGCTCAACTTGGTCGCGATAGACGCCGGTCTTGAATGCCGTTCCGTAAAACGCCAGCGGCACGTGCTGATCGTAGCTGTAGGCGACGCCGTGGTCGGTGCCTTCCTTTTTGGAAAGCGCGAACGGAGGCGGATAGCCCATGACCCACCATCCACCGTAGGGCGAGTAGCTGTTGGCGAACATTCGACCGACTGGGGCTGGGTGGGACTTCGCCGTTGGCCAACTGGTCCTTGGTGTAGGCCGACACGAAGCCCATGGAGCGCATGGCTTCCGCGACGTATTGTTCGGCGTCAGCCTCGCTGATTTTGTCTCCGAAGGCCTCATTGTTGACGAAAACGATGGGGAACGAGGCGGCGCGCACATAGTCGCCGGGCCTGCGAAGCCTCGCACCCACAGCATTGTTCAAGGTGGATTTGAGATCGCCGTTGGTCATTACGGCAGCGGGGATTCGCAACTTCAGGCTGGTAGCGTTGGTCGGAGCGACGCCATGGTCGGCGGTCAGCACAATCCAAAACCGGTTACCGTACTGCTGCTGAAGGTACGCGACGAATTCGGCGATCTGGCGGTCGAGGGCAAGCGCCATGGCGTGGAGCTGAGGGGAATCTGGCCCGTAGGCGTGGCCCGCGAGATCATTGGCGGAAAGGCTCAACACCAGCAGATCCGTCACAGTTCCTTGCCCGACTTTCTCCTGCTCGATGAGTTCGCGGGCAAACTCGAACTCGTAGTCGTTGGCGAAGGGAGTCCGGCCCACGAGATCGTAGTAGTCGATCCGTTTGCCGTCAGCTCCGTCGCGCGGCGCGGTCGAATCCAGCACTTGGCCGTCTGCGTCTTTCCAATCGAGGTTCAGGTATTTCTCGGCATGCTTCTGGCTGTTGAAGTTGGTGAGCCAGCGAGGTGCTTCCGTAACGTAGTACGTGGAAGTCACCCAAGCGCCGGTGGCGTGGTCGATCCAATAGGCGCCGTTGGCGCTGAATCCCGAGGGAAGAATCGCAGCACGGTCTTTGAGCGCAATGCCGAAGACCCGCGAGTTGCCTTGCGTGGCAAGACGCAACTCGTCGCCGAGGGTGTCGGCCAGTAGATTGTGGGGAGACGACCCCATTTCATCACCGTCGATCCCCACGATCTTGGTGGCAGGGTCGTCCACGCTGCTCAGCACTTTTTTAGCCGAGGGAACCCACCATTCGTTGGAAAAAATCCCGTGGCCCGAGGTGTAGGTCCCGGTGCCGATAGTGGCATGACCGGGCGCGGTGCGGGTGTTGGCGTAGTCGTAGTAACAGGCGGGAAAGTAAGCACCCTTGTCGGTGAAGAGACGGAAACCGGCGGGCCCAAACTCGTCATGATAGCGGTCGAGGTAGTCGCCGCGGAATTGGTCGATCACGAGGATCACCACCAGCTTGGGCGAGGCCTGATAAGCAGAGCCAAAGGCCGTGGATACCGTGAGAAGCAGTGCCAGAAGGGCTGCCAATTTTGTGCGCGTCATGTCGGCAACAGTGTACCAACTCGTGATTCGGCGCGGACTGGGAAGGCTAGCCGGCGTGGCGGCCAGCGGCTACCGGCTGCTTGACCGTGCCGGAGCGTTCGAGCTTGTCCCAAGCAAACGAGCCGCCTTCGATCGCGCGCTTGAAGGTCTTGAACAAAACGATCGAGAACAGCTGGCGATAGGCAAAGCGCTGTAACCAGACATGGCCCAGCAGCAGGAAGTCGCGCTTGCGGCCGGGTTGCTGGCGCTCCAGTGTGAAAGCGAGCGTCGAGGCGATGAAATCAATGATCATGAACAGCGCGAAATAAGTAATCAGGCGCTGGAAGTCGGCCGGGTTCGTGGATTCGGGATGGAAGTACTTGTTCACGAAGTAGGTGATCGCGCCGATGACGAACATGATGTCGATGAAGGGCGAGACCAGCGGCAGAAGAACCTGGAAGATCATGACGTTGGGAAGCGCGGCCCAGCCGAGTGCTCCACCTTTCTTAACTGCGCCCTTGTGCTTCCATACTGCCTGCATGATGCCGAACGACCAGCGGAATCGCTGGCGCATCAAACCGCTCGCAGTGGTCGGTGCTTCGGTGTAGGCGAGGGAGCGGTCTTCGTAATTCACCCGATAACCAGCCTGCAGCAGGGCCATGGTGAGGTCGGCGTCTTCGGCAACGGTATCATGATGGTAGCCGCCCGCGGCGCGAACGTCAGAGGTACGCCAGGCCCCAATCGCGCCGGGTACGACGCTGACGGCGTTGAGCGTGTTCAAAGCGCGGCGCTCGAAGTTCTGGCTGGTGATGTATTCCAGCGCTTGCCAGCGTGTCCACAGGTTCACGCGGTTGCCTACCTTGGCATTGCCCGCCATCGCAGCCACGCGCGAATCGGCAAAGTGCGGCACCAGATATGAGATCGCGTCGGGCGCAATGATCGTGTCTGCGTCGATGCCAACGAACAACTCTTCAGTGACCTGCTCCAGTGCGAAATTGAGGGCTGCGGCTTTGCCTGAATTCGGCTTCGTCAGCACGGTGACGCGGCCGTCGGCAATTTCTTCCGGGAATGCGTTGCGAGTGACTTCGACAGTACGGTCCGATGATCCGTCGTCGATGACAATGGCGCGCAAGTTGGGGTAATCGGATTCGAGCACCGAGCGCACCGTTCGCTCGATGACCATCTCTTCGTTGTACGCGGGAATCAGCACCGCCACGCGCGGCCGGTAATTCGGGTCAGCGGTGAAGTTGCGCCGGTGGAAGCGGTCGAAAATCGCCAGCGCCCCGATGAGCACGAGGCGGGCGCTCATCAGCACGTCGCCCACGAAGAAGACGAAGATGATGAACGACGACACGAAGCCAAAGAGCGAGAAGTTCAGGCTATCGATCCATGAAGCCCAGCGCTCGTTGGCGGAGATGGGTGGCATGATGTCGGCGCGGGTCTTGCCCAGCAGGTCGGACACCGGGACGATTTCGAAGCCCTTCTGGCGGATGCCGTCGATGATCAAGGGCAGGGCCTTCAGGGTCTCGCTGCGATTCCCGCCGCCATCGTGCAACAGGAGGACGTTGCCGCACGTGACATTGCCGGGAGCGCACGGCGGCAGGTTCTGGAGCACGCCTGCCACGATCTCGTCGGCAGGACGCCGAGGGTTGTCGCGCCAGTCGTTGGGATCGATCTTGTCGCCGACGGTGATGTACCCGAGTTGCTGCGCCAGTTCAAGCGGGCGAACCTGGTCGGCCGTGTCGGGTTCCTGGTCAATTGAATACGGTGGGCGAAACAGCACAGGCTTGACGCCGAGTTTGCCTTCGAAGAAGCGCTCGGTGAGATTGAGCTCAACTTCAAAATAACGCTTGTTAACGTTGCTGATGTCGGGATGGGTGAAGGTGTGGTTGCCGATCTCATGGCCTTCAGCGTAGATCCGCTTAGTGAGGCTGGGATACTTTTCGGCTTCAACACCAATCAGGAAGAACGTCGCCTTGACGCCCTTCTCCTTCAGCACATCGAGGATTTTCGGGGTCCATTGAGGATCGGGACCGTCGTCAAAGGTAATCGAAATCTTGTTGGGCGAACTACCGTACATGTCAACGGTGTAGGGCGCCGGGAGTGTCTTGAATATCTCGTCGGTCACGAGATTAGTGGCGGGATCGACAGTGACCTGGCGTTCGCCAGGAGTAGGCTGCGACTGGATGTGCAGGATCTCACCCTTGCCTTCGATATCGACATCCTGGCCCGGAGGCACGACCTTCAACTTGCTGGTGGCGGAAGCCTCGCCGGGCTTGTCCCAGATAGCCCACAAAGACCTATCTTCTGAACCCAGTCGCCACAGCGCAAAGGTATCGATGCCGATGGCTTGGGCGGCCCGCATCTGGTTCAGCGCGGTGACACCGTCAAGAAACCACACGTCGTGACGGATGTTGTTTTCATCGGCGTACGCAAGGTGGGCGTTCATCGCGTCGCTGTCAAAATCGATGTCGGTGTCGGCTTCCTCGGCTTCCAGCCATGCGTCCTGGACTGAGACGTTGTGAACGGCGGCGGGCGGATCGCCCTGCTTTTGTCCCGGCTTTTTCGCCCAGTCGTAGCCGTAGTTGCCGACTGCGGCGATAATTTTTTCCCGCGGGATTGCGGCCAAGGCACTTTGCAGGTTTTTTATGAACCATTCCTGACTGGCGACGGGGCCGGGCATCCCTCCGGGATAGTGCTCGTCATAGTTCATCAGGATGAGGCCGTCCGCGGACTGGGCTATGACGCTGTAGTCGAACTGCCTATCGTTTACCGGAACGGCAATGTAGAGCTTCAGTCCCTTGGATTGAAGGTCGCTATAAAGTTCTTGCACCAACTGCTTGTAGTCGTCGCGGGAGGTTTCGGGAAAGGCTTCGATGTCGAGGGTCAGTCCCTTGTACTGGTCGGTTGCAAGGAATTTCATAAGCTCGTCGCGAAAGCGCTTGCGCGCCGCGGGATCAGCCAGAAATGCGGCGGTGACCTCGGGGCGCCACTGGTTGCTGACCGGGTCAAAATTGTTGACCAGCGGCATAACTTCGGTCTGCGCCTTCTCGGAGTGCAGAAAGGGCATGACCTTTTCATCGACGGGACGCAGTTTGCCCCGCTCGTCGACCAGATCAAAGAGAGTATTAGCTTCCGTGACGGACTGAAGTCGCCCGTCCGCAGTTAAGGCGTGCAGCCACTCCGGAAACAGAAGGTCGATCTGCGGGTAATACTCTTTCAGGGAGGCGAAGCTGGCGGCGTCCCATTGCACGTAAAAGGCGCCGCGAATTCCTTCCAGCGAGTTCAGGACGACCTGCGACGCCGGTTTCTTGGTCTTGCGATGCAGGTTCGCCCTGCGCTGGGGCTTGCGCTTCTGGTTTTCCTTAAGCGGGTGATACGGCTTCTTGACCTCGGGAAGGCTGACTCCGGGAACCGACGACCCGCGAAAAATCGTAACCACAAAGAAAACGACCAGCAGCGTGACGACAATGACGGTGGCATCCACAGCCCGGCGCAGGCGCCGCCAGCGCTTGCCTTCAGGATCAAAGAAGATGGGTTGAGGACCGGGCATTTTGTATGAAGGGCAAAACTATCGTAGACGCACGGGAATGGCAGGGCAACCGCCGCTGGAAAACCGCATACTCTCCTTCGTAGCTAACCCTGTGCCGCGCCTTATGACTCGGTGCGCGCAGATGCTATATTCGCCAAGTGACTGAGTCGGCGCAGGATATATACGTCCGGCCGGAGCCGCTGCCGTTCTGGCGCCTGCTCCTGGTACACCGCAAGTGGTTCTTTTTGCTCACCCTCGCGGCGCTGGCGTTACGGCTGCTGTTCTACTTTCGATTTCCCCACATCGCCGGCGACTCACTGATCTATGGTGACATCGCCAAGAACTGGATGGACCAGGGCATTTTTGGATTGACGCACGCGGAAGGCGTGCGGCCCACCTGGATCCGACTGCCGGGTTATCCGGCGTTTCTCGTGCTGTGTTTCAAACTGTTTGGGCGCGAGCACTACCACGCGGTTCTGTTAGTACAAATCGTCATCGACATCGCTGGCTGCTTCGTCATTGCCGACATGGCGCGGCGGACCTTGTCGGCGCGAGCTGCGCGTTGGGCGTTCGCACTCGCGGCGTTGTGTCCGTTCACCGCTAACTACACGGTCGCTCCGTTGGCGGAGACGCTCAGCATCTTTTTCACCGCCGTCGCGCTCGACGCGGCGGTCGCGGGGTTCATGCTGCTCGAAGACGGGGATTTCTCCTGGAGCGCGTGGGTTGTTTGTGGATTGGCCCTCGCCGCCGGAATCCAACTGCGACCCGACGGCGGCATCTTGTTGGCCTCGATTGGTTTGTATCTGCTGTGGCGGCTGTGGAAGGACGTTGGTCATCGCGAGCGGCTCTTCTGGGCCGGAGCGCTCGTGCTGGTGATCTCGGTCGCACCGCTGGTGCCGTGGACGGTGCGCAACTGGAAGCAATTCCATCAGTTCGAGCCGCTGGCTCCGCGGTATGCCAGCGACCCTGACGAATTCGTGCCTTCCGGGTTCGACCGCTGGGTGCGCACCTGGATTGTGGACTACACCTCCACCGAAGACGTGTATTGGCAGGTTCCGGGCAGTGATGTGGACACCAGCTTGCTGCCGTCGCGCGCCTTCGACAGCGACGCTGAGCGTCGGGAAACACAAGCTATCTTCGACGACTACGAGCAGTCCCACTTTGTGGGACCCGAGCTCAATGCACGTTTCGACCAGCTGGGACGCGAGCGGATTCAGCGAAACCCACTACGGTACTACGTGTGGCTCCCGGTGCTGCGCATTGCTGGCATGTGGCTGCGGCCACGCACGGAGATGCTGCCGCTGGACACGCGCTGGTGGGAGTACGCCGACGACACGCAGGATTGCGTGCTGGCCACACTCTGGGGCGTGCTGAATCTGCTGTTCGTGCTGGGCGCCGTGATGGGACTCATTCGCGGTCCGCGGCCCTTGTATCTGGGAATGATGCTGATGTTCGTGCTGCTGCGCTCGGCATTTCTCGGCACTATGGAAAACCCCGAGCCTCGCTACACGCTGGAGTGCTTCCCGATCGTTTTGCTGCTCGCTGCCGGGTGGATTTCAGGATGGCGGCGCTGGCGATCGTCGGAGATATAGCTTCGCTTATAGCAGCAGGTTGTCGATGAGACGCGTGGCTCCCACCCACGCGGCGACGGCAACGAGAGTACCGGGGACCGCTTGCGCAACAGGCTCCAGCGTTTCGGGATGAACGACAGCGAAGTAGTCGAGCCTAGCGCCCTGTTCGGAATTAATCACCTGGGAGCCGATCTCGATCAGCTTGCGCGCGTCGGCCTCACCGGCCTCGACCGCCGCTCGAACCTGCTGTAGCGACCGGCTCAACACCAGCGCCTGGCGACGCTGGTCCGCATTCAGATAAGCATTGCGCGAACTCAGCGCCAGGCCGTCGGCTTCGCGCACGATGGGGCAGACCACGATTTGCACGTCCATATCGAGGTCGCGCGCCATCTTGCGAAGCAGCGCAACCTGCGCGGCGTCTTTCTGGCCGAAGTAGGCGCGGTCGGGCCGGACAATCTCGAAGAGCTTGCAAACCACGGTCGCCACGCCGCGAAAGTGCCCTGGCCGCGAACCGCCATCCAGCTTGCTCGACAGGTCATCTACGTCCACAAACGTTTTGGCGCCCGGCGGATACATCTCCTTGACCAGCGGCGCGAAAAGCAGATCGACGCCGAGCTCCTCGAGCATGGCTGCGTCCCGCTGGAAACTGCGCGGATACTTCTCGAAATCTTCCGAAGGGCCGAATTGCAGAGGGTTCACGAAAATCGACACCGCGACTACATCACATTGCATCTTGGCGGCGCGAACCAACGACAGGTGACCGTCATGCAAGGCGCCCATCGTGGGAACCAGTCCGAGCGTCTTGCCGCTGCGGGTTGCACCGCGGCAGGCGGTCTTCATCCGGGCGATGGTTTCGAGTTGTCGCAAAGTCATCCCTCGTACTTAGGAATTGGGAGCAGTGTTTGGTTTCTTTGACGCGGGTTTCGTAGCTGGCGACACGGGCTTCGCCTTCGCAGCGGGCGCACCGTCGCCCGTTGTACCCGGCGGCGGCTCCGCCTCCGGCAGGTTCCAGCTATCGACGATGCGCGCAAACAGCGGCTCGATACGCGAAATCGTGGCTGTCGAACTCTTCAGCGCCACCGAGTATATCGCCAGGTCTGGCCCTTCGATGAACACCAGCTCTTCCGTCCATGCGTGCCCGGTGGCCTTGTCGGTGTAGTGCATCTTCACCATCTGTGCGGGATTTCCGTTGACGGTGCGCTGCTGGCGTTGCTCAGTTTCGAAGCTCTGTCCGCTTCGGCTAACACCCGCGACTGCCTGCGCAATTGCGTCCCCGATCGTGACCGGTTCGTCGTTGCCCTGAGGCGGGGGAATGACCAACGCCACCGTCACCGAATCCCAAAGTTCGCGGTCCAGTTTTTGCGGCGGCGCAACCATAACGCCGGCACCCTCGAAAACTTCGCCGAGCATCGTCCAGCCCGCGGGATACTTGAAGCAGAAACCGTGCTCGGGGTGGCAGAAAGAGTTCCAGGCAGCGGACTTAGCGGCTGGCTTGTGCGCGGTTTGGGCGGCCATACCTGTCCCCAGACCCAGCGCCACCGCCAGCATCCAGCATCTCCACGAATGAACCTGCATGCTCCTAGACTGTCATGGCGCGCTTGCGTTCGGCAATGTCGTGCAGCGTCGTGAGGGTTTCCTTGGGCAAGTGATACGACTCGGCATCGGCAGGGTATTCACCTGTCTTCACGTCAGTCTTGAACGCCTGCAAGGCTGTCGTTATCACCGAGCCGAGGTCGGCATAGCGCCGTACGAATTTCGCGGGGGGCGCCCCGCCCAGCGGGGTCAGCCCTAGAACGTCGTGGAACACCAGAACCTGTCCGTCGCAATCGGGGCCCGCGCCGATGCCAATGGTGGGGATATCGATTTCGTGGGTGATGAGCGCGGCAACCTCGCGCGGAATGCCTTCCAGCACCACGCAGCAGGCCCCGCAACGCTCCAACGCTAGCGCGTCGTGCATGAGCTGCTCGACGGCCTTCAACGACTTGCCCTGGACTTTGTAGCCGCCCATGGCATGAAGGGACTGCGGCGTAAGCCCAATGTGACCCACTACCGGGATCTCGGCATCCACCAACCGCTCGACCAGTTGCGCCCGCTTCTCGCCGCCCTCGATCTTCACCGCCTCGGCACCCGCCTTGATGAAGCGCGCAGCGTTGCGCACGGTCTCTTTGCCGCTGACGTGATACGAGGCGAACGGCATGTCGGTGATCAGGAAGGCGCGCTTCACCCCGCGGCGCACGGCGCGGGTGTGATGCAGCATTTCTTCCACGGTAACGGGCAGAGTGTTCTCGTATCCCAGCATGACCATGCCCAGCGAGTCGCCGACCAGCACCATGTCAATGCCCGCTTCGTCCACGAGACGCGCGCTCGGATAGTCATAGGCAGTGAGGCAGGTAATGGGTTCGTGTTTCTGTTTCTTTTCCCAGAGGGTGGTAGAAGTGATCTTCGAGCGGAAGTCGCCGGTGGTGATACTCACGATGTCCTCCAGTGCAGTTCCGCATCCGCGGATACCGCCTGTTCGGCCGGTCACACGCTCTTGTGATAGCGGGTTCCCAGCCGACTGAATCATACACCCGCGGAGGGTGGCTGGAGCAAACTTTTTGCTGCGCTAAATCGCGGCGCGACGTCCCGAAAAAAAGGCAGCCGGGCTACTCGCCGCTGCTGTGGTCGTGGATGATTTTCCAGCCCTCGGGCAACTGGCGAAACACCAGCGTAAACAGCCCATGCGGCTGCTTGCCGTCGGAGAGCGTGAGCAGGAATTTGCCGCGGACGAATGCGGACGACGGGCCTAGCAGCTCGACTTGCAGGTCGCTGAACTCGAGTTTGCCCATCTCCGTGCCGGGTGCCTGATAGTGCTTGCGATAGCGCTCCAGCGTTTCCTGCCAGCCGTGGGTTTCGGTGGCGCCGGAGAAAAACGTCAGGGACGGGGAATTCCAGTATCCGGCCATGAAGCCTTCGAGGTCGTGCCGGTTCCAGGCGTCAACCTGCGTTTGCAGGACCTTGCGAATCGCCGCTTGCTGAGCGGAAGCCTGGCTCCAAGCCGGCGTCGTGCACATGGCGGCGGCAATCACGACCCATGCAAAGCCGCACGCGCTTCGGCTCATGCGGGAGTCTTCTTCGCTGCGGGCTTCTGCCACGGACGCTTGGGGCGTGCGGACTCCGGCAGATCGCGATCGCGGATGCGATCGTACTTGTATTCGGCGCTGACGGTACCCAGCGATTCGTTGTAGAGACTGATGCCGCCGGTTCCTTCTTTCAGCTCCTCGGCAAACTTATGCAGGGCCGTCAGGTGGTCGGCTGTGGCCGCGATTTCTGTCTTGGTGGTCTTCAGCACCTTTTGATTGCCATGGTCGATCAGCTTGGAAATTTCACCGGCCACAACGTAGCCGGGAAACGCAAATATCTTTACCCCACCGTCTTCAGCACGCTCGATCGCCGAAGAGGCGTTGTACTTCCGCAGGAAAACCCTGCCGCTGGTGCCGGCGGGTTCGGCCACGTCAAACCCGTTACTGCGGAACCAGCTCACCGCATCGTCGAAACTCTTGCTCTTAGTCTTCTTCGCCATCTTGTTCCGTTTCGGCCTCTGGGGCCGCCTCTCGTGCGGGCACGCCGCCCGCCTTCCCATAGATTCGATAAAGTATTAGGACTGATTGCTTCCAAAAGCGAAAACCGATTCGCGATTGGGTTCCGCGCGGCGTGGTCGTCCACCGGCGCGGAAAGCACAACTGTCGCACACCGTCCGGCGGCTCAGCAAGCCGATTGGCGGAGCACGCCAGTTCGGAGGGCCCCGGATTACGGCAGCCGTTATGCTATAAACCGCTCACAATGTTGAAGTTGCACCAAAACGATCTCGATGCGCTGCGCCGCCAAGCCGAGGCTGCTTACCCACACGAATGTTGCGGCGTGCTGCTGGGCACCAGAGCTGACGATGCCCGCGAAGTGCGCAAGGTAGTGGCTTGCCGCAACGCCCGCACCGATTCGTCCCACAACCGCTACAGCATCGATCCTGTTGAGTTGATCCGCATCCAGAAGGATGCCCGCGCAAGCGGACTGGAAATCGTAGGTATCTACCATTCCCACCCTGATCATCCTGCGCAGTGGTCGGCGACCGATCTGCATGACGCCTGTTGGATCGGGTATTCGTATGTGATTACCAGCGTCGAACATGGAAACGCGACCGCCATCAACTCGTTCTTTCTCTCCGGGACAACTGAGGAAGACAAGGCATTCGTGGCCGAGGAGTTGGTGGTTCTGTAGCCCGCCGCTGCAGCGGTGGACGTTTTGGAAACGGCCATCGGCTACAATCGAGAATTCCTCATGCTACGGTTTTCTACAGCCGGTGAGTCGCACGGAGAAGCGCTGGTAGCGCTGCTCTCCGGCATGCCTGCGGGCCTGGCCGTTGACCTGGAGTTCGTGAACCGCGAGCTTTGGCGGCGGCAGCAAGGCTTCGGGCGCGGCGGACGCATGAAGATCGAGCGCGACACCGCGCACATCCTCAGCGGAGTACGCCACGGTCACACTATCGGGTCGCCGATCGCCATCCAGCTTGCCAACAACGACTGGCAGAACTGGACCGAGTCGCTGCCGGTTGAGGAAGGCGATCCTGCCAAGCACAAGCGCGTGGCCTCGCCGAGGCCGGGGCACGCCGATCTGGCCGGAGCGTTGAAATACAACTTCAGCGAAGCGCGCTACGTGCTGGAACGCGCGTCTGCCCGGGAATCGGCTGCACGCGTGGCCGGTGGTGCGCTGGCGAAGTTGCTGCTGCGTGAGTTGGGCATTGAAGTCCTGAGCCACGTCATCGCCGTGGGCGGCGCACGGCTCAATGGGCCGGTAACCTGGGAGGCAATTCAAGCGGTCGCCGCGAAGGAAGAAATTCTGTTGAGCTGTATCGATCCGGCCTCCGAGGCGCGTATGAAGGAGCAGGTTGACCTGGCGCTGCGTACCGGCGACTCGGTTGGAGGCATCTTCGAAGTGGTGGCGCACAACGTTCCGCCCGGATTGGGCACCTACGCAAACTGGGACGAGCGCCTCGATACTCATCTGGCCGCGGGTGTGATGTCATTGCAGGCGGTGAAGGGCGTCGAGATCGGCGACGCAGTGCAGGCAGCCACCTCGCTCGGTTCTACGGTGCATGACGAAATTGGCTATTCGTCCGGTAGCTCGTTTACCGGGTTCACCCGCGCTTCGAATCATGCGGGCGGCCTCGAGGGCGGCGTTTCCAACGGCCAGGACATTCGCATTCGCGGCTACTTGAAACCGATTTCGACGCTGCGGCGTCCCTTGGGTTCGGTGGACTTCGCCAGCCGCGAGCCGGTCAAAGCCGCGTACGAGCGTTCGGACGTGTGCGTTGTTCCCGCAGCGGGCGTGGCTGCGGAGGCCATGGTTGCTCTCACTCTGGCGCGGTTCGCGTTGGAGAAGTTCGGCGGCGACTCGGTATTGGAATTGAAGCGAAATTTTGAAGGATACTGTCAGCAACTGCGGAACTTCTAAATGATCTATCCCATCGTGAAGTTCGGTGACCCGGTACTGGAGAAGCCTGCGGCCACCATCACAGAATTCGACGACAAGCTGCGCCAGCTGGCCGACGACATGTTCGAAAGCATGTACGCCGCGCACGGTGTTGGTCTCGCTGCGCCGCAAATCGGCATCAGCAAGCGCATCGCCGTCATCGACGTCACCTTCAAGGAAGATCCGGACGCCAAGATCGTGCTGGTAAATCCGGAGATTATCCACGTCGAGGGGAAGCAGACCTCGAACGAAGGATGCCTCAGCATTCCTGAGTTCCGCGAAAAAGTGACGCGCGCAAGAAAAGTCACCGCGCGCGCCCAGAATGTGAAAGGTGAGACCTTCGAAGTGACTGGCGAGGAACTGCTGGCGCGCGCGCTGCTCCACGAAACCGATCACCTGAGCGGCAAGCTCTACATCAGCCTCATCAGCGGACTCAAGCGCGACATCATGAAGCGCAAGATCCGCAAGCTGGTGAAAGCCGGCGAGTGGTAAAAGGATTCACAACGCTGATTGTTAATTGCTAATTACTATTATAATGCTGATTCTTATGATGGACCTGGTTTTTTGCGGCACGCCGACTTTTGCGGTACCAACTCTCGAAAAGCTGGTGGTTTCGGGTTTTCGCGTCAAGCTGGTCGTTACCCAGCCGGACCGCGCCAGCGGCCGCGGATTGGAGCTGGCTGCCTCGCCCGTCAAGTGCGCTGCGCTGGAACACGGGCTGCCGGTCTCGCAGCCCGAAAAAATCAAGAACAACGAGGAGTTCCGCGCCAGCCTGGAGCAAATCGCGCCGGCACGCAATCATCGTTGTCGGATACGGTCGCATCATTCCGCAGTGGATGATCGACCTGCCGCGATTCGGCAACATCAACCTGCACGCTTCTTTGCTGCCCAAGTATCGCGGGGCCGCGCCTATCCAGTGGGCGATTGCCAACGGCGAGCCGGTCACGGGCGTCACCATCATGCGGATTGACGCGGGACTGGACACCGGCGACATCCTTCTTCAGTCTGAAGAGGCGATCCGCCCGGAGGACACCGCGCTTACGCTCGGTCCGCGGCTGGCGCAAACCGGCGCGGAGCTAATGATTCAGGACGCTCGCCGGCCTGGCACAGGGAACGATGCAACCTCAGCCGCAGGACAACTCGAAAGCCACGCTGGCCCCCATCCTGAAACGCGAAGACGGCCTGATCGACTTTTCGCGCACCGCCATCGAGACCTGGAACCGGTTGCGCGGATTTCAGCCGTGGCCGGGAGCGTACACCTCGTTCCGCGGCAAGACGCTTCAGGTACATGCCGCAACACCCGCGCCGGAGCTTGCCGTGGTCAAGGCGGGCTATTTCGCGATCGAGCACGGCCGGATACTGCTCGGCTTCGCCCACGGCACTGCGCTTGAAGTCAGCCGAGCTGCAAGTCGAGGGCAAGAAGCGCATGAGCGCCGCTGATTTTATCAATGGCTATCACCCGCGCAGCGACGAGCCCGTGGGCGCGACCGCCTAACTACGATGCCGATCTCTCCTGCACGCGCGGCGGCCTTCGATATTCTGCTGCGGGTGCAGCAGCAAGACGCCTACGCTGCGGAGCTTCTCCATTCCAACCGACTCGACAAACTGAGCGATGCCGATCGCGGACTCGCGATGGAGATCGTGATGGGCGTATTGCGCTGGCAGTCTCGCTTGGATTCGGCCATCGCAGCGAGTTCGTCGCGCCCAGCTCGCGAAGCTCGATGCGCAAGTGCTGATCGCGCTTCGCATCGCCGCGTATCAACTGCTGTTCTTGAGTCGCGTTCCCGCGCGGGCGGCGATCAACGACAGCGTGGACATGGTGAAGCGTGCGGGCAAGACGTCTGCCGCGCCGTTCGCCAATGCGGTCTTGCGTAAGGTCTCCGATTCAAAGCCGACGCTTGCGGCGAGTGCGACCTGGCGATAGTCTGACAGTGTCAGAGTTGGCGGAAACTTACGCTCATCCCGCGTGGCTCGTGAAACGTTGGGCCGAGCAATTCGGCATCGAGAACGCCAGCCGCAATTTGCCGGCATGACCAGCACGTTCCCGCGACTTCCATTCGCATCGACGACATTGCTGTCGTCGCGGAGTTGGAGGCCGACGGAATCACCCTCGCTCCCGGAGCATTGCTGACATCGGCACGCACCGTAACCGGCGGCGACGTCACGCAAACTCGGGCGTTCCGCGAAGGGCGCGTATTCATCCAGGACGAAGCGTCTCAATTGGTTGCCGCGCTGGTGGGCAACGGGTCGCGCATGCTGGACTGCTGCGCCGCGCCGGGGAGCAAGACCGCGGCCATCGCCGCACGCAATCCAGCAAGCGGAAATTGTCGCGGTCGAGCTTCATCCCCATCGCGCCGATCTGTTGCGAACGCGAGTTCACGCGTCCAACGTTCAGGTCGTCACCGACGACATCTTGCACTATTCGTCGCCAGGCGAATTCGATCGCGTGCTGGCCGACGTTCCTTGTTCCGGCACCGGCACGCTCGCGCGCAATCCTGAAATCAAGTGGCGGCTCAAACGGCAAGACTTGCGTGACCTGCACGCCAAGCAGGTATCCATCCTGCAAGCTGCGTTACGTCAACTCGCGCCCGGCGGGCGGTGCGGTTTATTCCACTTGCTCGCTCGAGCCGGAGGAGAACAAGTCTGTCATTGAAGAGGTCCTGCACGGCGATCCGAAGCTACGCCGTGGTCGATTGCCGTGATCGAATTAGAGCGCCTGCGGGAAGACGGCGAACTGGCACGTAGTCGAGTCTAGGAGCGCTGCTCGACGGCCCTTATCTGCGAACCATGCCCGGCGTCCATCCCTGCGATGGCTTCTTCGCCGCCGTCTTATCGCCAAAGCGAAGAGCAACGGCTGAAAGCTGCGGCTTACCTTGTCACTTCCAGATTCACCGCCTGTTCATCCCACACCCGCTGGCCCGCTCCCGGAACCGTCTTCACTACGATCCGCGCCCCGGCGGGCATCGTCTCCGGAGCAGCCGGCATCCGCACCGAGAGCCGGCTGGCTGCTGATGCTGCCCACCTTCATGCCCGCCGCCGACGATCACGTTGATGGCTTCGTCTTCGGTCCGTCCCCGCAGATCGGGCATGACATACGACTTGCGGTCCTCGGTGGCGGCAATCAGCACGCTGACCTTCGGAGTCGATACGTTTGTAGCGTTCGCGGGAGGCGTTTGCGCGACAACCTGATCGGGCGTCGCATTTTCGATCTCCGCCACCGCCATGGAACCCATCTCAAGCCCGCGCCGCCGAATGTTGATCTCGGCCGAGCGCTCGCTGTCGCCGCATCAGGTCCGGAATGGTGACGCGCTGCGGGCCCATGCTTTCGGCTACGCGCACATGCCAGCCGCGCCGCACCATTTCGCCGGGCATCGGCACCTGCGAGACGATCTTCCCGGCAGGAATTTCGGCGCTGTAGAAACGGTCACTGCGATCCAGCACCAGTCCATGCGATTCGAGCGCAGTTTCCGCATCATGTGGCGACATCCCAACAACCTTCGGTACGGCCGTCTGTCGCCCGTGAATGGCGAATCGCATGGCGGTCAGCATCGAGGCCGTGAACACCACAGTCAGCACGAGCACCCGAAGCACCCAACGCATGAAGCCGCGCATCAGTGCGACTCTCCATCGCCGGCCGACTTGTCAGGAGTGTCCACCCGTTGCGCTACGGCATTTGGACTGGGAGGAGGTGCGGCGAACTCTTCCGACTCCTTGCCCTTCAGCGCCACCCGCATGAAATCCATCCAGATGGGCAGCGCGGCGACGGCTCCGGTTTCCTTGTTCCCCAGGGTCTTCTTCTCGTCGTAGCCCACCCACACGCCGCAGGTGACAGACGGCGAAAAACCCACAAACCATGCGTCCGTAAAGTCGTTGGTGGTTCCGGTCTTGCCTCCCAGGGGATGCTTCAGTTTCGCCGCCGCGGCGCCGGTTCCGTGCAGAACGACTTCCTGCAACATGCTCACCATGATGCGTGCCGTGCGCGCGCTGACAACGTCTTTCACTTCAGGGTAGTCTTCTTCCAGCACGCGCCCGTCGTAGTCTTCCACCTTGCGGATCAGGCGCGGGGTAACGCGCACCCCATCATTGGGAAACGTGCTGAAGGCCGCCGTCTGTTCCCACAGCGTGATCTCGGCCGCGCCCAGCGCCACCGGCAGGAACGGCGGCATCGGCGACGTGATTCCAAATTTGCGAACGTACTCGATGACCGTCTTGATTCCGCCGACGCGCTCCGTAACTTTCACCGCGGGAATGTTCCGTGAGTGCGCCAGCGCCCGGCGGAAGGTGATGACGCCCTCATACTTTCCGTCGTAGTTGTGCGGTGTCCACGGCCCGGCAGGACCGCCCGGAAAACTGACTGGTGCGTCCAGCACGGTATCGTCGGGTGTCATGCCCTCGTCGATGGCGGCCGTATAGATGTAGGGCTTAAACGACGAGCCCACCTGTCGCAGCGCCTGGGTGGCGCGATTGAACTTTGATTCCTCAAAGCTGCGGCCGCCGACCATCGCCTTCACGTCGCCGGTCGAATTGTCCAGCGCCAGCAGGGCTCCCTGCACGCCCGACTCCTGCTCCAGCGAGACCCGGCTCTGCGTGCCGTTCAGTTCCACGATCTTCACGTACACCAGGTCGCCGCGGGTCAGGAACTGCGACGGTGAGGCGTAGCGCGTCCACTTGATTTCAGCCGGGCCAAGCTCCGCGCCGTACTTGCCGAACTTCAAGGTGGCGTACTGCGGGCTGACGCTCGTCACCAGCGCGTGCACGTACTGGCCCGGCGCCATGTTGTTGTCCCAGTCCGCGTGGACGTAGCCCGTGAGCGACTCGCCGTTGGCCACCACGTTCAGCAGGCTGCCCTTCCATCCATGCCGGTGTTCGTAGGCTGCGAGGCCGTCCAACACGGCCAGATTCGCGGCCTTCTGCAACTCGAGATTCAGCGACGTGTAAACCCGCAGCCCCTTCTCATGCACTTCTTCGCTGCCGTACTTCTTTTCCAGATACTGGCGAATCTCTTCCACAAAGTACGGCGCCACACTATTCGGCTCGCCCTGCACATTCAGGCGAATGGGAGAGTTCTTCGCGCGCTGCGCCTCTTCGGCCGTGATCTTGCCGTCCTCGAGCATGTTGTTGATCACCAGGTTGCGGCGATGGAGAGCGCGCTCAGGATTGTTGATGGGCGAGTATGCATTCGGCGCCTTCGGCAACCCGGCGAGCACCGCTGCTTCTTCGAGGTTGAGGTCCTTGGCTTTCTTGCCGAAATAGTAGTTCGCTCCAGCTTCGAAGCCATAGACGCCATGTCCCAGGTAAATCTGGTTGGCGTAGAGCGTGAAAATTTGCGGCTTGGTGAAGCGGCGCTCGATCTGGATCGAGAGCATAACTTCCTGGATCTTTCGCCGGAAATTGCGGTCGGGCGAGAGAAACAGGTTGCGCGCAAGTTGCATCGTCAGCGTGGACGCGCCCTGCGCGCGCCCTCCCGCGGCCACATCGCGGTAGGCAGCGCCGAACACCCGCCAAACGTCCACCCCCCAGTGGCTGTCGAAGTCCTTGTCTTCCGTGGAAGTAAGCGCGTCGCGCAACACCTTGGGAAAGTCGTCGTACTGATCGATAACGCGCCGCTGCAAGGCGAATTGGCCGATCACCCGGTTCTGGTCGTCGTAGAGTTCAGTGATCGTGCTCGGGCGGTATTGTTCCAATTCGGTGACTTGCGGCAGATCGGTGGAGAACACCAGCAACAGCCCGGAAGCCGCGCCTAGGGCGGCTGCCAATGCGATGAGTAGGACGAACAACACGTTGCCGACGTACTTGCGCCCGGTTCCGGTGGGTGCGGGAGAAGTGGAATCGGGAAGTTGTTCGACTGCGCGGTTCATGGGGGCGAGCTGCCTTCAGGATAGCACCGCCAAACCGCCGGAACTGTTGCCAAACTGGGGCCCTTTGGTGCGTATTGAGATGCACCGTCATCCAACGTAAGTGATACTGTCGAAGACGAATCGCAATGGTCACTAACGTTCTCTACCTGGGCAGGGTCGCCTATGGCACGGCGCTCAAACTCCAGCGCACTTTGCAGGACATGCGCAAGGCCGGGCGCATCGAAAATACGTTGCTGCTGCTGGAGCATCCGCCCGTCATTACCCTGGGCCGCAACGCCAAGCTCGATAACGTGCTGGCGCCGCCTGAGTTCCTGGCGCAGCGCGGCGTGGAACTCTTCGAGATTGACCGCGGCGGCGACGTCACCTTTCACGGCCCCGGCCAGTTGATCGCCTATCCCATCTTTGATTTGCGTAGCTTCGACCCGAAGGTCGGCGCGGTGGAGTACGTTCGCCGGCTGGAGGAAGTACTCATCCGCACCTGTGGCGATTTCGGTGTCGGCACGCAGCGCATCAAGGGGCTGACCGGCGTCTGGACTTACGCAATGCCTAAAAAGCCGGAAGCGAAAATTGCTGCCATCGGCGTGCACATCTCGCGTTCGGTGACGACGCATGGATTTGCGTTGAACGTCTCCACCGATCTCGACTTCTTCTCGCTCATCGTGCCCTGCGGCATCACAGGCAAGCCGGTCACCTCGATGGAGCGCGAATTGCTGAAGTCGCTGACGCTGGAAGAGGTGGCCACCGCGGCGTCACGCAACTTCGGCCGCGTGTTCAATACGCAAATGTTGTGGCTGGAGTCGATGGACGATTTGCTGGCTCAGGCGTCAGCGGCTACCCCGCAATCGTCGCCCACAAACCAGGACACCCCCGCCAAGCCGCCGAAAGAACTTCGTGAACTTCACGGCGACGGCAGCGAACTGGCTTAGAATTGCCCATGGGTGCGAGCATGCACAGTTACCGAAGCCGAACACTTCGGATGATCGAAGTGCTGCTGGGCTGCTGTCTCTTCCAACTGCCTCTCGCCCTCGCCCAACAGTCGCCGGCGGATCCAGATCAATCGAAGTGTTGTGCGATCTACCAGGCGGGATTGGTCTGGGTTGATCCCGGGCATGACGCTGCTTACACTGCCGGGTACGAATTCACCGAGAGCTTCAATCCCGAGACCTATGAACGAATTGCCTATGTCAAGATTCCAGTGCAGTCCGAACCTAAGGCGTTCTACAAATACGGGCGCGGAATCACGGTAGCTCTCGGCCACACCCGCCAGATTGTCCTCATCAACGACCAGTACACGACCAAGCTGATGCGCGTCGTCGTGGCAAACCTCGCCGACCGAAATACCGTGGACGTTAGTTCGCAGGCGATGGAGAAGTACCAGCGCGACGTAAAACCCGACCCTCGCCTAGTCGTCAATCCCGAAGGCTACGCCCTATCGTCTAATGATCGGCTTGCGCTGATACGCGTCGATCTCACCTGCTTGTCCGTGGCAACCAAAAAGGAAGCCGAGGAAGTCGAGAGGTTGTTCCAGCCGCGATGGTACGCAGTCGATACGCGCACTGGGCAAGTCCTGCGAACATACTCCGACGACAAACCGCCTAACGCCTGGGAATGACGCCAACCGGGTGCGAGCGGCGTATCCTAACCGGTTACTTACGACGAATCCCGGGGACCTCTGAAATGTGGAAGCCGTTCGCAAGCGTTCTGTCGACATGCGTTCTTGTAATTGTTGCTCTCTCTTCCGCGGCCTTTTCCCAATCCAAACTCTCTCCCAAGTGGGAAGAACTCACCGCTCCCGACTTCATCCAGGCCATCCATCAATCGCAAGGCGTCTGCATGCTGCCCTTCGGCATCATCGAGAAGCATGGCCCGCATCTTCCGCTCGGCACCGACCTGCTCGACGTGCGCTTCGCCGTGTTCAACGCCGTTCAGCAGGAGTACGCCGTCGTCTTCCCCGAGTATTACTTCGGACAGATCTTCGAAGCCCAGCAGGAGCCCGGCACCGTCGCCTACAGCTCTCTCGACGCAGCTCACCCTGTTGCAGGAAACTGTGAAAGAGATGGCGCGCAACGGCTGCAAGAAAGTCCTCATCGTCAACGGACACGGCGGCAACAACAGCCTGCTGCCGCTGTTCGCGCAGGCGCAGCTCGCCACCCCGCGCGACTACGTGGTGTACGTCTTCGGGCTGCCCAACGAAAACGTCCCCGGCCGCCCTGCGCTGAAGAGCCCGAACAACGACATGCACGCTGGCGAGTCGGAGACCTCGCACATGCTGGTCGCGCGTCCCGACCTGGTGCATATGGATCGCGCCGACAGCGAATCCGGCGCCGACCAAAACCGCCTGAAATTGCCCGAGAATGTTTACACCGGCATCTGGTGGTACGCGAAGTTTCCCGATCACTACTCCGGCAATCGGCTCCGCCGCCAGCAAGGAGCTGGGCGAGTTCGACCAGAAGACCTGGTCCACGCAGATCGTCGAAGCCATCAAGGCAGTAAAGGCTGACCAGCAAGCCCTGAAGCTGCAGAACGAGTTCTTCGAAAAGACCACGCACCCGCTCGACACGAAGCAGTAGTCCGTCACGCGGCCAACACTACGCCGAACGCAGGCGTTTGATTGTTGCGCCGACCACGCCTCCAATGGTGCCCAGGACCGCTCCGGGGAGGATCATCATGATGGGAAACTCGAACACTTCACCCAGGCCACCACTAGCGCGTATTGCCGCCATCGTATCCGCGTCGTGCCAAATCGCCAGAAGGCCCGCGGCGCCGACAACGCTGATCACGGCGCCAATGGCAGTCGCCGCAACACCGGCGGCCGTGCCCGCGAAAAGCGAACCAGAGCGCCAAGATGCCCAAAGCCCTGCTGCCACCAGAATTCCGACGCCAAGGAACGTTGACAAGGTCGATCGAGTGGAGAAATCCACCGGCGGAGCAAGCCAATCGAGCGCCGTTCGGGTGACAAAGGCCGCACCAAAGAGAAACGCCCACACACGGGCGCTGCGCGTGACGAATCCGAGTACCTGCATCACGTACCATGCGTCCGCTCCGCGCTGCCCGCGGACTGGATGAATACTGTCTCGGTATTCTTCAAGAAGGTCTCCCGACACGCTGTCAAAATCGGTACGTTTGAGGAACATTCCCAGCAACGCTTCAGCCCAACGGGGAGGTGTCGCAGTCATACCTGTCCTTTCAGTGGCCATCTGAGGCCTTGCCACAGACTGTCGATGGCGGCTCGCGCGTCGTTGAGCGCTCGCAAACCCTTGGGCTGCAGACGGTAGAAGCGTCGCGCCCGGCCGCCACGCACCGGCGTGCCGGCGCCGAGTCGAGACGAAACCACTCTCTTCCTCTCCAGCCGTTCGAGAGTAGCGTGGACGGCGCCAGCCGCGACGTCGCGTTCAAGCCGCGTCTGCACCTCTTTCAGGATCGCACGACCGTACGCGTTCTCACCGAGTCTGACGACCGCTAGCAGGACCGCTTGTTCAAATGCACCGAGGTGATCAGCCATTGCAGTGGTGCCTACATTGTAGTAATAATCCAGCAGCTGTCAAGCGAATTCCTCTGCTCGAGGGGTGACAGCTTGCCTCATCCCCGCCGGACGTTTATCGTTTCCCCTGCTACCCATGCCGAAGAAGAAGCCATCGCCGAAACCGCGCTCCAAGGCTGCAGCCAAGCCGCCCGTCGCCGAAAAGCCGCACAAAACGCCGCAGGCAAACCCGTTTCTTCGCACGTATGAAATCCCCGACTACCGCCTCGAACACCCCGAGTTCCGCGTGTACCAGTCCGGCGAGGGCTCCAGTGTCGAGTACAAAATCGAAGGTGACCTGAGCGCCGCGGCCCCTCCGATCCGCGAATCAAAATATCTCTCCCGCGAACAATGCCTCGCCATCTATCGCTGGATGCTGCTCAACCGCCGCATGGAGACCGTCCTCGAGAATCTCTACAAGCAGAGCCTGGTGGTGGGCGGCGTCTACTTCGGCTTCGGCCAGGAGGGCTGCTCCTGCGCCTCAGCCTTTGCTTTGCGCGAAGATGACTGGCTCGGCCCGATGATCCGCAACCAAGGCTCGTCGCTGGTGCGCGGCTTCGCCCCCCGCGACATCATGCGGCAGTACATGGCTAAGGCCGATTCGCCTACGTTTGGCCGCGATGCCTCCTCGCATTTCGGCGACTGGGAGCGCCGCCATGTTTGCGCGCCTATCTCCATGCTGGGCGAGCTCATCGGCGTCATGGCCGGCGTTTGCCTCGGTGCGCGCCTGCAGGGCAAGAACATTGCCGGACTCACCTACATCGGCGACGGCGGCCAATCCACCGGCGTCACTTACGAGAGCATCAACTTCGCGGCCGTGCAGAAGCTCGGGCTCGTGCTCATCGTCGAGAACAATCTCTGGGGATACTCCACTCCGAGCGACATGCAGTTCTGCGTGAAAGACCTGGCCGAGCGCGCCATTGGCTATGGCATTCCGGGAGTGATCGTCGATGGCACCGACCCCTGCCAGGTGTACGACGCCACCCACGAAGCCTGCGAGCGCGCCCGTCGCGGCGAAGGCCCAACGCTCATCGAAGCCAAGATGATGCGCATGAAAGGCCACGCCATTCACGACGCCGCGCAGTACGTGCCTGCCAAAGCTGTTCGAGTACTGGCGCCAGCGTGACCCCATCGCCCGCTTCGAAAATTACCTGGTCAACGTGAAGCGCTGGATGACACCACTCGAGAACGAAAACATGATCGCGGACGTCGAGCGCCAACTCGAAACCGAACGCGCCGCCGCGGTGGCCTCGCCTATGCCCAATCCCGAGACGGACAAGACGCACCAAGGCGTTTACTGCGACGACTCGTGCCATCGCATCAAGCCCCTCTACGGCCCGGTGCAGGCGGCTGCGCGGGTCAATGCAAATCCTGCAAGGAGTGGCGGCGAATCGGCGGTGCACCTCAAATGAGCGCGCCGGTTACTTACCTCGAGGCGATCCGCCGGGGCATCTGGGAAGAGATGGAGCGCGACCCGTCTGTGTTCTGCATCGGTGAAGACATCGGAGTTTACGGCGGAGCGTTCAAAGTGACAGAAGGCCTGATCGACCGCTTCGGGCCCGCTCACGTTGTGGACACGCCTATCTCCGAGATGGCGATCGTGAACGCGGCTTTCGGCGCCGGGCTCACCGGCCTGCGCCCGGTGGCCGAGTTCCAGTTCATGGACTTCATCAGTTGCGCCTTCAACCAGATCATCAATCTGCTGGCCAAGGCGCATTACCGCTGGGGCGCGCCGGTGCCGGTGGTTTTGCGCGGTCCTTCGGGCGGCGGAGTCCACGGCGGCCCGTTTCACTCCCAGAATCCCGAAACCTACTTTGCCCACACGCCGGGCCTGAAGGTTGTCTGTCCGGCGACCGCCTACGACGCCAAGGGCCTTATCAAGTCGGCCATCCGCGACAATAACCCGGTGCTGTTCTTCGAGCACAAGTTTTTGTACCGGCGTATCAAGGAAGAGCTGCCCGCCGACGATTACACCGTTCCCATCGGTAAGGCACGCGTGGCTCGCAAGGGGCGTGATGTCAGCGTGATCACCTATGCGGCCATGGTGTATGTCGCGCTGGAGGCCGCGGAAATACTGGCGAAGGAGGGCATCGAGCTCGAGGTCGTCGATCTCCGCACGGTGCTCCCACTCGACCGCGACGCCATCCGCGACACGGTGGAGAGGACCAATCGCGTCATCGTGCTCCACGAGGATACGAAGACCGGCGGCATCGCCGGGGAAGTTGCCGCTGTCATCAACGAAGAATGCTTCGACGCCCTGGATGCCCCGCTCGCGCGCATCGCCTCGGCCGATACGCCGGTGCCGTTTTCGCCGCCCCTGGAGCACGCATTCCTTCCCCAGGTCGAAGATGTGGTGCGCGAGGCTAGGCGGTTGCGGGAATACTAAAGGCGGCGCGGCGCAAAACGTCACTTTTCTTAACGCTGGCGGTTTTGGCGTGATTTAGACTTGTAAGCCAAGATAACCCCAAGCCCTGAAACTGCAAGGAGATCTATGCGCGGATTTCTTCTCGGTATTATCGTTACGCTCGTCGTCCTCTTCGGCGGCGGCTACTGGTGGGTCTCCACCGGCCACGTCGATTCACGAGCCATTCCCAACGGACCCAGTCAATTCGAGCGGCGCACGGCCATGCACTCTCTGGATGAGTGGGTGGACGCCCACGCCCCCAAGCAGGAGAATCCTTTCCAGGCGACCGACCAGAACATCATGGACGGCTCTATGGTGTATGACAAGCACTGCGCATTGTGCCACGGCAGCCTGAAGCAACCGGTGTCGCCGATGCGGACCAAGTTCTATCCGCCAGTGCCGCAGTTAATGACCCGCACGCCCGATGATCCCGACGCCAACCTGTTCTACGTCACCAAGTACGGCATCAAGCTCAGCGGAATGCCGGGGTGGGATGGGGTGATCACCGACGAAGACATCTGGAAGGTCGTGCTGTTCATCAAGAACTCGGCCAAGATGAAGGACGCCCCGGCCGCAACGCCCACGGCGGGGGCCCCGGCCACAGAGTAGCTGCGGGAAGGCACGTAAAATCAATGCCCCGGCGGCTTGGCTAGGGCATTTTTTATTGTTCCACGTGGAACAATGATTACTTTGGTAATGCCCTAATTCTGGTGCAACGGCCTACTGCGCGTTGGGCCGGACGTAGGTCACCTTACCGCTGGTTTTGAGTTTGAAGAGTTCGTTGGAGAGCTTGTCGTTCACTTTGATGTTGTTGTACTTCGCCAGCCGGTAGTCACCCGAAGGTTCGTTGAAAAGCTGCTGCACGCTTACCCCGCGCGCCAGATCAATCCACAAGGTGATGGTCTGAAACATGTTCGCGACCTTCTGCGACTTGGGTTTCAGCTCGAGCTTGGCGGTGTTGATGCCCTGTATCTGCTCCATGCCGCCGTACTTCACATCGAACGACTTGGCCAGATCGTGGCCGCGCCCGCCGAATCCCAGCACCAGAAAAGTTTCGAAGTCGGCCTTGTTCTTGCCGGCGTTGTATTCGGTCACCTGACCCGCCTTGGGCACGTAGACGCTCACCGTGCCGCCGGTAAACAGTACGTATTTCTTGTCGGGAACGGTAATGTCGGCGGCCATTTGGACTTCGCTGTTTTGACGCCGGAAGTACATGGTGCCCTTCTGCAGGTCGTGCTCGTCCACGACCTTCTGGTATTGGTCCCAGGCAAAGTCGGTCTGCGCGGTCTTGAAATCGGCGGCCGCTTTGTCCATGGCGTTGAGCACCGCTTCGAGGTTTTGAGCGTGGGCCGCCAGCGCGCCAACGATAAGGATGAAAGCTACGACGCTCAGTTTACGATTCACAATGCTTTCCTTGGCCAGCAGCAGTGGTTAGCGGCGTCCCCAGACTTTATAGGCGACAATTTTGCGCTTGTCGTCGCGTACGGCCTCGAAGCGATCGATGCGAACTTCGCCGGCGACCGGTTCGATAATTCGCAATAACTCTTCGCGCAGTTGGTCCTCGCTTCCAGGGCTGACGGCCGCGGCATCCACGGTATAGACGAAGCCATTGCCATCCGGTTTCACCAGTACTTCGGTTTGATGCAGCGGGGGCGGCTGCGGTTTGTCGCGAAAATTGATCCATAGGGGGGCCAGGAAGATAAAGGCGAGAATCAGCGTCACCATGATGTCGTAGTGGACGCTGCCGCGGGGGTACATCCACCAGATGTAGCCGCGAATGGTTTGGGAGATTTTGCCCATTGCTGGTTCAAGTGTAGAGCATATCGAACTCGGGCAAAAGACAGGGCTTCACCATGGAGACATGGAGGACACTAAGGAACATTGAGCAAAAGGCCAAACCAAACTCCACCACAGAGACACTGAGGCACAGCGAAACTGGGGGAAAGCAAACCGCGGCCGCCGCGGATTTACATGGAATACGCAGATAGGACTTACGCATAGTCAAAGTCGCGCTACGTACTGGTTACGTTCGCAACTCCACCAGCGTCGCGCCGCCACCGCCCTCATTCTGCGGCGCTTCGGCGACGGTGGCGACGTGAGGGTGTTCCTTGAGGTACTGGCGCAGCGCCTTACGCAGGATGCCCATGCCGCTGCCGTGCACGATGCGCACGCGCGTGACCCCAGCGAGGAAGGCGCGATCCACAAACTTCTCGACCGCGCTGGTCGCTTCGTCGACGGTCTGGCCGATGACGTTGATCTCGGTGGGGACGCTGTCGTCTTCGCGGTCGAGTGATACGCCGATGCCGCGTGAGCGGGCGGCCGCCACCGGATTGACGCCGGCAATGGCAATCACGCTGGCTACGTCGTCGCGCGGAACTTTCATTTTCATCGGCCCGACGGCCACTTCAAACGAGTCGTCGTCGAGATGGCGCAGGACTTTGGCGTCGCGGCCCAGCGAACGCAGACGGACGGTGTCGCCGACCGAAACACTTTGCACGACATGCGGCCGGGCGTGCTGGTCGCCTTCGTCGGAGCCGGTGGTGTGCGCGACCACAGTGGAATCGAACTGCTCGCGGAATTCGCGGCGGAGCTTGGCGATGCGGCGCTCGGCGTCTTTGGTGAGCTTCAGGGCCTGGGCGCGGTCCTGCACCGCCGCCACAGTTTCGCGCGCCTGGTATTCGAAGCTGCGCAACACGCTCTCCAGCTTCTTTTCCAGCTCTCGGACCTTCTCGCGCTGCTCTTTCTTTCCTTCAATCTCGAGGTGGTTCAGCTTGCGGGCAAGCTCCTGCTCACGCCCTCCCAAGCGGGCTTTTTCAGCATCGAGGTCACGCAACTGCGAGTGCAGGCGGTCGAGAAAGCGGGCGATGTCCTGGGTCTGCGACGACAGTCGCTCACGCGCCGATGACACGATTTGCGTGTTCAAGCCAAGCTGCTGCGCGATGTTGATGCCTGCCGACGCGCCGGGAACCCCCATGCGCAGCTCGTACGTCGGAGCCAGCGTGCGCTCGTCGAATCCCACGGCAGCATTCGCGACGCCGGGCGTGTTCGCCGCGTAAACCTTGAGTGCGGTGTGGTGCGTGGAGACGATGCTCAGGCATCCAGCCTGGCGGAAAAAGTCGGCGATCGAAACCGCCAGCGCCGCGCCTTCTTCCGGATCGGTGGCAGATCCGAGTTCATCCAGCAGCACGAGCGATGCCGGCGTAGCGTGATTCGAGATGAAATCGATATTGGTGACGTGCGCCGAAAAGGTCGAGAGGTTCTGTTCGATGGACTGATAGTCGCCGATGTCGGCGAAGACGCCGTCGAAGAGCGGGAACTCGGCGCGCTCGGCAGGGAGAGGAATTCCTGACTGCGCCATGAGGACCATCAGGCCGATGGTTTTCAGCGCGACGGTTTTGCCGCCGGTGTTGGGCCCGCTAATGATGAGCTGGCGGTCCGCGCCCTCCAGCTCGACCGTGAGCGGGACGACCGCGAAGCCCTTGGGCTTCAGCGTCCGTTCTAGCAGTGGGTGGCGCGCATTGATCAGAATGAAGGCCTGCTCCGCCCCGTCGTCCAGCAGCTTCACGGGAACGCAGTCGTAGTCCTGAGCGAAGCGGGCCTTGGCGAACTGAAGCTCCAGTTCGGAGAGAACACCGACGGCGGCTTCGAGGTCCGCTGCCTGTTCGCCGATGCGGCTGGTCATCTCCACGAGAATGCGGTGAATCTCGGCCAGCTCTTCGTCGAGCAGGCGGACCAGCTCGTTGTTCTGCTCGATGGTTTCGAGCGGCTCGATGAAGACCGTTTGGCCGCTGGAAGACGCGCCGTGGGCAACGCCCTGCACATGCCGGCGCTGCTCGGTCTTCACCGGAATGACGAAGCGGTCGCCGCGGATGGTGATGAGTTCATCCTGTACGGCGCCGCCGTCTGAGAGCTTGCGGAGGTAAGACCGCAGCGATTCGTGAATGCTCCGCCGCTGGCGTTCGATGTCGCGGCGAATGCGCGAGAGCTCCGGCGAGGCGCGGTCGTCGAGCGTGCCATCGGGCAGGATCTTGTTGCGGAAGTAGTGCAGCAGGGAATTGAAGTCGGCGAGCTGGTGCGAAAGTTCGGCGATCGCTGCCCACTGCGCTTCAACCGCAGCCGCTGGGTGCAGCGCCGCCTCGCGCCATTCGGCCGCGCGGTCCGCCAGCGCGAGAACGTCGCGGACTTCGGACAGCTCCAGCGCCGCACCGTGGACGCGCGACTTGCGAATCAGTTGCGTGGGATCGAGCAGGCCGTGAAAATCGAAGCGGCCTCCGGCCTGGAGAAACCCGCGCAGTTCGCGCGCCAGTTGGTGCTGGCGTTCGATCCAGGCGCGGTCTTGCGATGGCGCCAGCGCGGCGATGCGTGTCTTGCCGAGTGGGGACGCGGCATAGATCGCCAGCAACTCACGCAGGTGGTCAAACTCGAGCAGGCGTTCACTGCTGTGCTGGATTGGTTCCGGACAGGTCATCGCAACCCCAAGCAATCGTACCGTACCTACTGGGCGCTGCGATATTCACCGGTGATTCACGTTTCCGAGGCCGCTGGGCTACCCGAAGCATCGCGTCGCGATTACACTGTTCGGTTACCCCGGTAGGCGGGTTCACGGGGCCTAACGAAAGCGACGCAACAAGGCGTCCCCAACGTTCACGTGTCATCATTGAGGAACTTATGTCTAACAACCTTTCGGATGCTTTTGTATTTTTCGGCGCCACTGGCGACCTCGCGCACAAGAAGATTTTTCCTTCGCTGCAAAGCATGATCAAGGACGGCGTGCTGGACGTGCCCGTGATCGGCGTCGCCAAGTCGGGATGGAACCTCCAGCAGTTGCAGGAACGTGCCCGCGACGGCATCACGAAATTCGGCGGAGGCGTGGACGAAGCCGCCTTCAAAAAGTTGTGTGAGCTGATGGTGTACATCGACGGCGACTACAACGATGACGCCACCTACAAGAAGCTGCGCGATCAGTTGGGCAAAGCTCAGTCACCGACGCACTATCTGGCGATTCCGCCCACCCTGTTCCCAGTAGTGGTCAAAGGACTCGGCGAGTCCGGATGCTCCAAGAATGCTCGCGTGATCGTCGAAAAGCCCTTCGGCCGCGATCTGGTTTCGGCGCGCAAACTTAACGACGTACTGCACCAGGAATTTCCCGAAGACCACATCTTCCGCATCGACCACTACCTGGGTAAGGGTGCGGTGGAGAACCTGTTGATTTTCCGCTTCGCCAACAGCTTTCTGGAGCCCATCTGGAACCGCAATTACATTCACAGCGTGCAGATCACCATGGCCGAGGCGTTTGGGGTGGAAGGCCGCGGCAAGTTCTATGAGGAAGCGGGCGCCATTCGTGATGTGGTGCAGAACCACATGTTGCAGGTGATCGGGCTGCTGGCCATGGAGCCGCCCACTACGATGTATCCGGATTCGGTGCGCGACGAGCAGGTAAAGGTGTTCCGGTCGATTCCGCCGCTGAGCCCGGCCAACATTGTACGCGGCCAGTTTCACGGCTACCGGCAGGAGGCGGGGGTCAATCCTCAGTCTGACGTGGAGACGTTTGCGGCGGTGCGGCTGGAGGTGGATTCGTGGCGGTGGTCGGGTGTGCCCTTCCTGATTCGCGCCGGCAAGTGTTTGCCCATCACGGCGACAGAAGTCTACGTCAAACTACGGAAGCCGCCACTGACGCGAGCGGGCCGCGAAGGACGGAACTACTACCGCTTCCGCCTCGGTCCGGATTTCGAACTGGCCCTGGGAGCACGGGTGAAGCGGCCTGGACCGCTAATGGCGCCGATGCCGGTTGAGCTGTCGGCAGTGAAGTTCTCCGCCAGTGATGAGATGGAGGCCTACGAACGGCTGCTGGCCGACGCCATGAAGGGCGACCAGTTGCTGTTCGTGCGCCAGGATGCCGTGGAAGCGCAATGGGCGGTCGTCGAACCGATCCTCGGCGACTGCTGCCCGGTTCAGTTTTACGAGCCGGGGACGTGGGGCCCGCCGGACTCGCGCGAGTTGGCTGCCGACATCGGCGGCTGGCACGATCCGGAGTAGGCGGGCAGGAAGCCGCGGCCAGGCCGCGCGGGTCGTCGTGTCAAGAACCCGACTAGCCTCGCCTTTTGCGCTGCTTCTTTGCGGAAGCTCTTTTCTGGGGTGTTGTCCCTGACTGTCGGCTGAAAATGGGGCGCCAACCTGATCCCTCTTTCACTTCGAACACCGTCATGTACGCGTCTTTGCCCAGTCCAAAGGGCGAAGTCAGGTAGTTGCCATAGTCGAACCGGGTGTTCCCCGGCTCACGAATCGGCTCAAACCACGCCGGGAATACGAAATTTGACACCACCACGCCGTCGATTTTGTAGCTGTACTCCGGAGACGAGACGGGATCACATATTTCCCGCAGATACAATTTGCCCGTTGTTCCGTTCTCGCTGACGAATACAGTCAGGTTAAGCGTGGGATTGGCCAGCATCTCCAGTAAGTCATGACTGGCTGCCATGGTCCACTCCACCTGGGCCTGCTTGGCGTTAAGGACAGATAACCTGACCTGCTTAAGTCCTTCGGCGGTGAGAGTGTGATAAGCCAATACGCTGGGGTATTCCGATTCATCCTGAATCACCAGCCACCACGAACTGGGAGCCGGGGCAGATCCTTTCGCAACAAATGTAAGTTCGGCATCGATTCCCCAGGCGGGCGCGAAGTCTCTGTGCACCTGCGTCTGGAGCGCGGCAACGGCAGTGCGAACTTCATCGTCCGTTACTGTTGTGCTGTGGTTCAGGACGGCCACTCTATAGGAAACAGCGTTGATTTGTGAAGTCAGCAAGCTAGTTTGGGTTGGGGCTGGCGATGCGGCTTGCGTCGCCTCAAAGTTGCGAATCGCCTGCACGACATGGACCGCCATCTGATCCGGCGTCGAGAACCAGGTGATCATCGGGCCGTCGGATATCCTCTGGCGGAATGCCATCTGGCATTTTCGCGCTTCGTCGGATTCGATGAGATTAGCCGCCAGGGGAAAGTCCTCGGCGGTCATAAACACCAGGCAGGTTTTCCCGTGCTCGAGGGCGGCTTCGAACTCGCGCTCCGTAAAAGACTTTCCGGCGGGACTGCGCGATCCGTAGAGAGGCCCAGCGATACAGACAAACAGGTCACATTTCTCGACCTTTGCCCGGCAGAAATCGTCTGGAGCCTGGGCCGAGGATCCAAAGTCCTCCATGCGAACACAGTGGTACCCGTCCAAGCCTGAAATCGCACGATAAGCCGCCTCTCGGCATTGGGCCAGGTCCTTCGTCGTCGAACTCAAGAAGACGGTCAGCATCGCTGGTGATGCGCATTTTATGCCAGTTGGCGCTGTGACTCAATCCAGTCTGGCAAACTTACGATATCGGCTTTCCGGAGACATAGGGGTTGCTCGCGATAACGAAGCGCAGCGGCTCATCAACGGCTTGCTTGACGCCGATGCGCGGGGTAACAGCGATTCGTCCGGGGCGGTGACCGTCGTCGGCGATCCATAGGTCGGATTGCCGGCTGGTGAAGTCCTTGCCATTGTCGCGGGGGCGGGTGATGCCCAAGGCCTGCGACATTCTTCCCGGCCCACTCGAGATCATCCGCAATTGCGTCAGGCGCGGCTCGGAGGGAAGTTCGATGCCACGGGCGTCGGCCATGGCTTCCAGTCCCAGCACAGGCTCAAGGGCCCGCAATAAGACGCCTCCACCATCGCCCTCAGGTTTACACGAGACGTTGGTGCAGAAGTACATGCCGTAGATGAAGTAGACGTAGGCGTGCCCGGCCGGACCGAAGAGCACAGCGTTACGGGGCGTTCGCCCGATGTAAGCATGCGACGCAGGATCGACAGCACCGAGATAAGCCTCGGCTTCAACGATCCGCCCTGCAAGAAGTTTGCGGCCGTCGCGACGGACCAGCAGCTTGCCTAACAGCTCGCGGGCAACGGCCACAGGATCGCGGTCGAAGAACTCGCGCTTGAGCCTGGGGGCCGTCAGCGAGGCCGTCGCCGATATCAAGCTTGCAGACTGGGCGGGCGCTTGGCTTCGATTCGCTTCCATTACAATCAAAGTGAACCATGAACAAGATGATCTTGGCCAACCTGGTGCACCGGCCCTTTCGCACCATCATCAGCGTCGTCGCCGTTTCGGTGGAAGTCACCCTCATTCTTCTGATCGTTGGCCTCTCCATCGGCATGCTCACCGACACCAAGAACCGACAGGTTGGCATCGGCGCCGACATCATGGTGCAGCCGCCGGGCTCGTCGCTGCTGATGGGCGTGAGCGGGGCGCCGGTGTCGATTAAAGTTGCCGACAAGTTGCGCCAACTCGATCACGTGGTCGCAGTCGCGCCGGTGGTCACCCAGCTTTCCACCGCCGGGAACCTGGAAGTCATTGACGGGATTGACCTGGCGTCTTTTGAGGCGATGGGCGGGCCGTTCCGCTACCTCTCGGGCGAAGGGTTCCAGGGCCCGAGCGACATGCTGATCGACGATTACGTTGCTTCGTCGAAGAAGCTGAGAGTCGGCGATTCTGTCGAAATGCTGAACCACACGTTCCGCATTTCGGGAATCGTGGAACACGGTAAGGGCGCGCGCAAGTTCGTGCCCATCGCTACCTTGCAGGACATTATCGGTGCGAACGGGAAGGCGTCGATCTTCTACGTCAAGCTCGACGACCCCAACAACGCCGACGCTGTGGTCCACGAGATCAAGAGCATCCCGGGCATGGAGCAGTACGGGGTTCACTCGCTCAAGGAATACCTCAGCCTGATGAGCTCCAGCAGCATTCCCGGGCTCTCCACCTTCATCAACGTCGTCATCGGCATCTCGATGATCATCGGGTTCATCGTGATCTTCCAGGCGATGTATGCGGCGGTGATGGAGCGGACGCGCGAAATCGGCATCCTGAAGTCGCTGGGCGCGGGCAAGCTCTACATCGTCAACGTGATTCTGCGGGAGACGCTGCTGATCTCGATCGGCGGCATCATCCTGGGGATCGCCATCAGCTATGCGGCGCGCGCCGGGCTGCACCAGAAGTTCCAGACGCTGCCGATTCTCATCACGCCGGAGTGGCTGCTGCGGGCGACTATCATCGCGATCATCGGCTCGATGCTGGGGGCGTTCTATCCGGCGCTCAAAGCCGCGCAGAAAGACCCCATCGACGCGCTAGCGTACGAATAGCACTAGAGCATTTCCAGACTTGGTGTATTCCGTAGCCGAGCCGGAGTGCCCCCGGGTTAAAACCCGGCTCCCTTTAAAAGGCCATGCTGGACGCGGCGCTGAAGCGCCGCTCTACCAAAACCGCCACAGGCTACAACGACTCCGAAACCGCTCTAGACTGACAGGTCTCCTCGCACTTGCTGCCAAGGATGGGCTAGGCGCTAAATGGCGGCTGCCTAGTGTCGGTCGTGCCCGCGGCAGATATGTTCGCAGGCAGGCGTTCCCTCCTTGACGCTCGGCCCAGCCTTGAATCCGTCGGCACAGATGCAGGGCTCGGAAGGGGGCGGATTGTGGGAAACACCCTTACAAGCCGAGGCAGGCCGCCCAAACAGCACATAATGAATGTCCGTCTTCCCGCCGGTCACTCCGAAGCCATAGGCGTTGAAAAGGTTTCCCGGATTCGCCTTGGTCGTCGGAGCCTGCCGCAGGGTCACGTAGTCTCCAAAACGTCCGCTTCCCGTATCGCTTGCGGTGGTGATATAGACCAGGAAGTCGCCCCAGAACCCCACCACATGATCTTGATAGTGTCCGTTGCCGCCGTACTCCAGGGAAAGTCCTACCTCTGAGGTGCATGCGTTTGTGGAGAGCGCGGGATAACCGAAGGCGTAATCGTTGTTCCAGATCTGGACTTGCTGATCAACGTGGAAGTTGTTGCTGCGGTTCAGCGAGACCATGTTGACGTGTGCCTGTTGGAAATTGCTGTCGAGGCCGGCCGTCCATGCAAACCAGACGTGGTTGCCCGCCCGTGTGCCGCCGGCAATCCAGGTGCCCACCGCTTTCACCTCGCCGAGCCAGTTCTGATTGTCGGGTGTATTGGAGACGAAACCGCTGTTGGTCCAGCTAGCGATTCCCACATCGCGCCAGAAATAGCTGCTGGAATTTTCCGCCAGCGAGAAGATGCGCATGTTGCTGGTGTTGTTGTGACCAGCCCAAAAGATTTCATTTCCAGTGTTTTGCACCAAGTGGGCGAACCACGCCATCGGGCCGTCGGCGGGATTCGTGAACTCGATGGTGATTGTTCCTCCCGCCTGCAGGCCGGCCAGGGACGTGCGCGCCACCATGTGTCCTGAGACTTTGGCGGAAGCATTCCAGCTCATGTAGAGATATTTGTCGCCGATGGAGAGATCTGGATAGTCGAAACTCGTAGCTCCAAAAAGGTCAGGTGTCAGGTTCCAATAGGTCCATGCGGTACCGCTGGAGTTTTTCACTTGAGCGGGGGTTGCCACCGCCAGGCGAACTCCGTTGCCTTGCAGCAACCAGATAAACCGGTCAATGCTGGGAGCGTATTGCACAATCTGGTCGCAACAGTATCCGACGGCATCGTTGGGGAAGATGGTGGTGGGGTTGAGTTGATTGAATGAAGTTCCGCCGTTGATTGAGTAAGCTGCCAGCCAGTTCGCTGAGGAAAAAACAATGCCGCCGGCATTGATGCTGCCGCTAGGTTCGGCGACACCACTGGCCCCGCTGACGCCCAGACTGTCATTACTCACAAACGTTATTGCCGGAGGGTCGCCGATCTGGGCTTTTTCCACGCCGGTGCTGGTAGCCGTTCGCTTGCCCGCAACCAAAGGACCCCTGGGGACTGTCCATTCCGAACGGTTGACCTCCTCTCCGAAGTTCGGGGGGTACGCGGGGTAGCGCGCCCCTTCAACCTTTTTCGCTATTACCTTGACCGTTTTCAGCCTCGCGGATCCCGGGCCCTGTGGAGGCACGCGCAGATTTACGCTGAACTTGAATTCACAGCGGCGTTTGGAATCGCCCATGGAATACGTTCCCGCCAGACCCAGCACATAAACCTTGCCCGGAGTAAATGGGCCGCCGGAAAACTCTGCCTCGACAAACGCGGAATCACGACTGGCGATGTTTCCCAGGTTGAGCGGGACTTTGCTTGTGACCTTTGCGCCCGGCAGGCTGATGGAACTTACCTCCACCTGTTCCGCCAGGACCTTACCGAGATTCACGATGGCCACGGCGGAAAGGAGGGTGGAGCGTTTGGGCACGCTGATGCCGGGCGCCCGGGCCACCAGAACAGCGAAGCCCTCGCCTGCCTTGGTGTCCTGTTCTCCGCAAGGCCGTTCGTTCCTGAAGTTGCTCGCGTCCTGTTCGGTGTCTGCAGAGGCAGAGTTCTCGCGCGAACTACCGCTCGGGGCAGTCGCCGCATCCTCGTTGCGTAAACTCGCCGCATTCGCGCTGGTCATACAAAGCACGAATGTTGCTGCTAATACCAGGCTCCCTCGTAGGTGTCTCATTGCGATCCTCCTTTTGGCTCCCAGCCAACATCGGCTTAGCCTCCCGCTCGGTCTTCGAGTTGGCAAACCGGCGGTCGCTAAATTCACCTTTTGAGTGCTGACTGCTCAGGCCGACTTTCCTGGATGAGAGCGTCCCTGAGTAACTCCAGGGGGATAATCGCTATCTTGGGTCGGGTATCGACTCGGAGATTCCTTTGTGGTCTTTCCGACGTGTGAAAATATACCCCCATTTAAGTCCCGCCGAGCACAATTTTTTCATCATCAAGTTGCGATGAACATCTTGCGCTGGGCGAATTCCCACTTCCGGCAGCCGCTCCCGGTGACTCCGGTCGCGAGTGGTTGTGACCACCTAGAACTCCAGCCGCACTTCCGCGCCGCTGGAAGCCTTTTGAACGTCGGGCGGCGCCAAAATCACAAGTTTAGGGGACTATAAGTTCGAACCGAAGGCCAGCAAACGGCCGTCGCAATCCTTCACCACAAACTCTCGCGAGTTCCACGGCATGTTGGCGAGCTCCCGCGTGAACTCCACGCCTTTGGCAGCGTATTCGGCGTAAAGCGCGTCGGCATCGTCGATGAGGACGTGCGCATCGAGCAGTTCGTCGTCATATTTGTCCGGATTCGCTGTGGGCGGCTCGGCGCAGCGAAAGTCAATCGCGTGCTGATCGCGCGCCATGATCGCATAGACGGGTGGATCCTGCCACGTTCCTTGGCACTCGAAGCCAAGCTTGTCGTTGTAATAGGCGAGCGTGCGGGGAATGTCGAGGGTGAAGAACTGAGGCGCGATCCTGCGAATCATGGAGCAAGTGTACTAAGTCGCGGACCTTACTTCGGAATTGGACGGCCGAAGAACAAAACATAGCCGTCGGGGTCGCAGCCTGGCCGCAAACCCGTTCGCAGAGCGGGGCTACTTCTCGCTTCTCGCTGACTGAAATCTTTGAATCTGAGGATTATATGTATAATCCAATAAGGAACGATATGCGTTACGAACCGGAACACAAGACGCAAACGCGCGATCGCATCGTGCGGAACGCCGCTCGCAAGCTTCGCGCTGAGGGACTGAGCAGCCCTGGCGTCGCCAGCGTGATGAAAGCCTCGGGGCTGACAGTGGGCGGGTTTTACAAGCACTTTCGGAGCAAGGACGAACTTCTCGCTGACGCCATTGCACAGGCATTCTCGGACAGCGAGAAAGTCTATGCCTCCCTGCAAAACATGCCGCGTGAGGACAGATGGAAGGAAATTGTGCGGTTGTACCTTTCACCCGAGCACTGTGATCATCCCGACACCGGTTGTCCGGTCGCGGCGTTGGCGCCTGAGATTGCTCGCGCCAAATTCAGTGTTAGAAAGAGAATTTCCGGCCTGATGAAAGCGCGTACCGACCGATGGGTGGAGTTCATGCCGGGAGTGACCGCAAGAGAACGGGAACAAAACTTCTTCGTCATTTTCAGTGCCATGGCGGGTGCCGTGTCGGTTGCTCGTCTTCTTACGCGGCCTGCGGACAGGGAGAAGGTGTTGTCGAGTATGAGAGACCATCTTTTGCGCAGCTTTTGAGTTTTTTTTGCAACCATTGGATTATAGTGATAATCCAATGTAACATGCGGCATCAGAGGGTCAACCCGTAAGGGCTGACACCGTTCCGGCCCGCTAGAAAATCGAACCCGTTTCCGTGGACAACGGTCAAGAAAGGACTCTTATGAAGCTAAAAGGTCGCACCATTCTTATCACCGGAGGCTCCGCCGGTATCGGCCTTGCTTTCGCGCTCAAATTCGTCGAACTCGGTAACGAAGTAATCGTGACTGGTCGGCGCCAGTCAGTACTGGACGAGGTAAAGCAGAGGCACCCGAAGCTCCACACCATTCAGAGCGACGTTGCCGATCCCGCGCAAATCGCCGCCCTTGCGGCGCGCGTGAAAGCGGAGTTCCCAAGGCTCGACGTACTAATGAATAACGCTGGCGTCATGCTATACAAGAACCTTAAGGCCCCGGCGGCCGACCTGGCTGGCCTGACGGCGGAGATGAACATCAATGTAGGCGGCGTGATCGGCATGACTTCCTTGTTTATCGACATCCTCACAGCCAATAAGGGTACCGTGATCAACGTATCCTCGGGGCTCGCCTTCGTCCCGCTGCCGCCCGCACCCGTCTACTCCGCCACCAAGGCGGCGATTCACTCCTACACCCAGTCGCTGCGGTTCCAATTGGAGGAGACCGGCGTAGAGGTCATTGAGCTCATGCCTCCGGCAGTGAAGACCGACATGACGGCGGCGTTTTCCGAGGGCGGCGCCAGCCTGATCACCACGGATGAGTTGGTGAAACAGTCCTTTGCGTCGCTGAAGGCGGGCGCCCTCGAAATCCGGCCTGGGCAGTCGAAAACCCTCGCCTGGATGCGCCGCCTCGCCCCCGATTTCATCAACCGGCAACTCTGGAAGGCATCTAAGAAGCTGGTACCGGTCGGCGTGGGATAGGCGCGCTATGAAAGCATTCATTGTCGATCGTTATGGAAGCAGGGATGGCGTCTGCAGCCGTCCACGGCAATCGCCGGCAAAGTCGCGGCCTTACTTCGGATTGGGACGGCCGAAGAACAAAATGTAGCCGTCAGGGTCGGAAATCTCGAAGCCGCGCAAACCGTCGTGGGTGTCCTCAAGCGGCGCGCTGAACTCCGCGCCATCAGCGGCAAATTCGGCGGCAAGCGCATCCGGGTCCGGCGCATAGACGAAGGCGTCCCACCGCATGTAGTGGTGACGCTTGTGATTCGGCAGGGGCAACACGTCTTTGTCGGATTTGACGAAGAGTTGCGCTCCATCGCGGCCGATGATGGCGAAAAAAGGATCCGGATCGGGCTCGCGGAATCTCGTCTCGAAACCTAGCTTATCGCGGTAAAAGGCGATGGTTCCATCGACGTTGCTGACGATGAAGCAGGGAGAAATTGCTTGTGTCTGCGATCGTGTCAAAAGCTTGCACGCTCTTTCTGCGGTGGACTCCCTTCCGGGGCGCCGACCACGCTACGAAGTCGGGAATGCAACTATAGTATGCGGGGCCCAACAATACTGCAGTTGTTAAACCGGAAATGTAGGTTATGATACCTTCGCAAATTCCGGCGAAGCTGGTTGAAACGATGCCGCCAAACCAGGGCCAGGACAAGGGAGAGCTTATGGCGCGGATTCTGCTGCTAGGCCTCGAACCTGAGGCTGTGGATTATTCTGACCCTGCGTTGCCGCGGGTATGACCGCTGAGAAGATTCGCGCTGGCATCGCGGTTGCGGTAAAAGGGTTCACTGATCGGGGATGGGAATCCGACGTTGGTTACCTCCTCCCGGACGAATCCGCCGGGCCGACGGTGGAGCGGCTGTTACGTTCAGCAAACTACGATTGTGTGGTCATCGGAGGCGGCGTGCGCCTGCCACCCCGCAACCTCGCATTATTCGAAGTCGTCATCAACGCTGTTCGTAAGGCTGCGCCTGGCGCGGCGATTGCCTTCAACACAGGGCCCCACGATAGCGCTGATGCTGCCGCTCGATGGGTGGCGCCTGGAAACCCAGCTTCATAGTCCGGCCTCAAACAAAACCAGTTCGCCGCCTCGCGTCTCGAATAGCGCGACCTCGTCTCGAACCGTTCGACCGCTCAGATCCTCATCGGCATCACAACATACCGATACTTGAACCCGTCGTCGCTACCGTCGTCGGGGCGCATCTGGCCGGCGGACTGCGCGTCCTTGAACTCCAGCCTTACCTCGCCGCCGCTGGAGGCCTTCAGGAAGTCGATCAGGTACTCGGAGTTGAAGCCGATGGTCATCGGGTCGGCCGCATACACAATCTCGATCGAGTCTTCCGACTCGCCCGCTTCGGTGGACGACGAGGAAATCTTCAACTCGTTCTTGTCCAACTTCATGCGGATGGCGCGCGAACGCTCGTCGGCAAATTGGGCGACGCGCTGGATCGCGGTGCTGAGGTCCGCGCCGTGCACGACGACCGACTTCGGGGTCTCGCGCGGCAGAACGGCTTCGTAGTTGGGAAATTGTCCCGTTAACTGGCGCGAGGTCAGCAACCGCTCGCCGATGCGGAAGAAGAGCGTTGAGTCGTCTTTGGCGAACTCAATCTGCTCGACATCGCTGTTCTGCAGCAGCGAGAACAACTCGCTCATCGCCTTCTTCGGAATCAGCGTTTTCTGCTCGCCGGGAACGTCGAACGTTTCGCCGGTCTTCTCGATGTGGGCCAGGCGATGCCCGTCAGTCGCGACCATGGTGATCGACTCGGGCTTCAGCACCATGAGGCCGCCGTTCAGCGTATAGCGCGACTCTTCACTGGAAATCGCGAAGATGGTGCGGCCAATCATGCTGCGCAGGGTCTGCGCCGGAATCTTCACGCTTCCGGCAGACGGAAATACGGGCAGCCCGGGGAAGTTCGCCCGCGCCATGCCGACCATCTTGGTGTTCGAGCGGCCCGAGCGAATGTTGACCCAGTGGTTCTCGAGCAGTTTGATGGAAATATCGCCATCGGGCAGCAGCTTCACATAGTCGTACAGCTTGCGCGCCGGAATGGTGCACGCGCCTTCTTTCTTCACTTTAGCGGCGCACGAGGTGCGCAAGCTCAGGTCAAGATCAGTGGCCGTGATCGTCAGCCGGTCGTTAGCCGCTTCAAATAGAAAGTTTGACAGGATGGGGATGGTCGTCTTGCGTTCGACCACGCCTTGCGTGGCGGTGAGTTCTTTCAGAAGTTCGAACTTGCTGACGCTGATTTCCATCGCCGTGCCTTGGACCGCCGGGGTTGCTTCCGCAGCCATGTATTCCGCCTTTGCCGTCGCGTGGTGCAGATGAGGCAAGTTGCCCGCGACTTCTGCTTTTCCTTATATCAAATAAAAATCTTATAAAACAGTAGTAACCGTAGTGCCTCTGGAAAAGTGGAAAAGAAGCCGCAAACCGCTTCATTGGAGGCCGGGGCCGTACTGTTTACTTCGAAAAACCACGCTACCACGTGACCCAGCCTGTGACCAATTGGCACCGCTCAAAAGATTGATCCGGCTCTTACACACGATTCACAATTCATCCACAGGGTTGGTCAAGGAAAACAGCTCCCAAAAGTGAAAAACCGCGCCAGGGGCGCGGTCTATCCACCTAAAACCTCAGTGAGTTTGTTCAGTAACCGGTTCAAATCTTTGTCAGACTTGCGCGCCTCAGCGATCTTCTCCACCGAGTGCAGCACAGTGGTGTGGTGCTTGCCGCCAAACTGGCGGCCGATTTCCGGCAGCGATGCCTCGGTCAACTGCTTGGCGAGGTACATCGCAATCTGCCGCGGATAGACGATGGAGTGCGAATTGTTCTTCGTCTTGATTTCGCCCGGACGCAGCCCAAACTGGTCTGACACGGCCCGCTGGATGGCCTCGATCGTGATCTTCCGCACCTGCGAATCAATGAGGTTTTTCAGCACTTCCTGCGCCGTCTGCATGTTCAGGTCGCGGCCAGTGAGGGACACGTAGGCCGTCAACCGGATCAGCGCGCCTTCCAACTCGCGCACGTTGCTGCGAATGTTGGACGCAATGTAGAGCGCCACGTCGGTGGGCAGCACCACCCGCTCCGACTCTGCCTTCTTCTGCAGGATGGCGACCTTCGTCTCCAGGTCCGGCGGTTGGATGTCGGCAATCAGGCCCCACTCGAAGCGGCTGCGCAGCCGGTCTTCGATCTCCGCCAACTCCTTCGGCGGACGGTCGCTGGCGATCACGATCTGCCGCATGGACTCATGCAACGTGTTGAAAGTATGGAAGAACTCCTCCTGGGTACGCTCCTTGCTGGCAAGGAACTGGATATCGTCCACTAGCAGCACGTCCATGTTGCGGTACTTGTCGCGGAAGCTGGTCATCTTGTTGTTCCGCAACGCGTTGATCATCTCATTGGTGAATTTCTCCGCCGAGAGGTAGCAAATGGCGAACTGCGGATTGCGCCGCTTGATCTCATGCCCGATGGCCTGCATCAGGTGCGTCTTGCCCATGCCGACGCCGCCATAGAGGAACAGAGGGTTGTAGGCCTTCGAAGGTCGTTCCCCTACTGCGCGAGCTGCGGCGTGAGCAAACTGGTTGCCCGAGCCGATGACGAAGCCGTCGAAGGTGTATTTCGGATTGAGTTGCGCTGCGCTGTCCCAGTCAAAGCGTTGCTGCGCCGCGCCGGTCGCGGTGACTTCCAACGAGGCCTGCGCTTCCGCCGGTGTGTCAGTGGTCCGTCTGCCGTGCGCGGGTTCTACGACCTTGGCGCTCTTCTCAGGGTCAGTAACGAACTCGACGTCCTGGTACTCCAGTCCGAGGTTCTCAATGGCTTCGCTGATCAAGTCGCCGTACTTCTCACCGATGTGGCAAAAGTCAGGATTGGGCACCCGCACGAACAGCGTGGGCCCGTTCGAGTGTGAGAAGCGCGTAGGCTTCAACCAGGTTTCGTACGAGTGACGGTTGACCTTCTTTTCCAACGCGTCTAATACGAGAACCCACGGATTAGGAGAGGCCGTTCCAAAATAAGACATAGCAAAATCAACCCGGAGGCAAAATTGCCTCGAATCGCTTCGAACTGCATCACGGGAAAAACGCCAGGGGCGAAATTCACCGTTCGATTCAGGAGAAAGTTAAGATCCGCAACCAGAGAAACCACGGGGAGATCAGCATTCCATGAGAGAGTGCGTGAAATGTTTTCTCGGTGGCTGAAGGGCATCCTAGCACGAAAAATCCACAGTACAACCCCATGAAGGCACTGCGCGTGATCACATCGTTTGCGAGTGATTGATTTCGTGAATGTTACAGGCGAAAAAAAAATTCATTGCCGCGAGTGCGGTGCAAAATGCTCTTCCTCGACAGAACTGCACAAGAAGTGTGACAACGCGACATCCGTCGCTGCTTTCGGAATTTGCCCCGGTTGCGGTATTAGCGGCCAAGCCGATATACTTGGAGTTTGTCCTGACCTAACTTTTTGCTATTGAGGAGCGCAGTTCCGTAATGCCGAAGCGCACATTCCAACCCAACCGTCGTCGCCGCTCAAAGACGCACGGATTCCGTTCTCGCATGAAGACCAAGAGCGGCCGCGCGGTCATCTCGCGCCGTCGCGCCAAGGGACGCAAGCGCGTCGCCGTGAAGGCTGGCTTCCGCGAGTAGCTGCAGAGTCATTTTTCGCGTCGATCAGCGTCGAACCGATCCGCAACCGGATGGAGCCCGGCGCCCAATGCTGACAGTGAATTCCGCCGGCCGTGCATTTCCCAAGTCGAGTCGTTTGTTACGGCACGCCGACTTTCAGCGCGTTTACCAGACGGGCCGACGCCAGTTTACCGGTAACATGACCGTGTTTTTCCTGCGGCGGGCGGCGTCAGACGACGACTACAGTTCGTCATTGCGAGTCGGACTGACCGTGGGCAAGGTTCTTGGCGGCGCCGTGGATCGCAACCGCATCAAGCGTCGCATGCGCGAGGCCGTTCGAAATTCGTTGCCGGAGCAGCAGGCTCCGGTGGACGTCGTATTCAACCCGCGCAAGTCCGTCCTCGACCTGCCGTTCGCAGAGGTGGCGCAGGAAGTGGCGCGTGGTTTACAGTTGGCTGTCCAGCGCGCCCGCGAGGCGCAGGAAGCGCAGCCAGCGAAGCAGGGTAAGCGGCAATGAAGGCAGTGGTTCAGTTCGTATTGCGCGGCTACAAGCGATGGATATCGCCGATGCTGCCGCACGCCTGCCGGTTTGTGCCCACTTGTTCGGAATATGCTTTGGAGGCGGTGGAGCGCCACGGAACCTTGCGCGGCACAAACCTTGCGATCTGGCGTCTTCTGCGTTGTCAGCCCTTTGCCCGCGCGGGGTTCGACCCGGTTCCGCCTGTTACCCACTCTACCCAGCACTGCTGCGATTCTGTCGGGTCTGCTTCGTTTGGCGGCGCCCGCGAACCGATAAGCCGCAACTACTGAATGGAACGTCAATTTGGCCGAGTATAAAAATCCACAACAAGAACCAGGCGGCTCCGGCCGCATGATGCCGATCATGATCGCGGTGTTCGGGTTGCTGCTCGCTGGCCAGTTCTTCCTCGCAAAGAACAAACAAACCACCCCGGCATCCACGCAGCAGACACAGACCGCCAAGACTCCGGAAGCATCGCCCGCGGCTGGCCCTGCGGCGACGCCAAGGGAGTCGGCGTCCGCCAGCGAGACGCCGGCCGCCGCTACCCCCGTCGCTGCGGCCTCGGCCGAAACCGAAACGGTGGTCGAGAACGACTTGTACCGCATCGTCTTCACCAATCGTGGCGCTCAGGCCAAGCATTGGATCCTGAAGAAGTACAAGGACGACAAGGGCCAGCCGCTCGACTTGGTGAATGCCAGCACTGCCAATCTCGGACTGCCCCTGAGCCTCTACGCTTACGACGAGGCCCTGCGCAACAAGATCAATTCCGCGTTGTACGTGGCGAGTGCGAGCGGCACGCTGGCGGTTCCGGGCGAATTGACGTTTGAGTTCTCCGACGGCACAGTCGCCGTTCACAAGACGCTGCGGTTCGACACTTCGTACGTGGTCGGCGTGGAAACCACGGTCACAGTTAGTAGCAAGCCGGTTCAGGCTTATCCGTCATGGCCCGCTGGTTTCGGCGACCAGGGCACCGCCCCCTCGTTCGCCTCCGCTCGGATCGATTACTCGGCCGGCGATAGCATCGAGCGTCTCGCCGCCAAGAAGATCAGCGGCGGCAACACTCTGCGCGGGCCCTTCCAGTGGGCCGGTCCGCAGGACCAGTATTTCGCGGCCATCTTCCTGCCTGACCAGCCTGCGCAAGCCGCGATGGTCACCTTCCGGAACACCATCGAGGTTCCGAAAGACCCGTCGAAACCCGATCCGAACAATCTGACCAAGGTCGAGATCCTCGGCGCGGCCGTCGGTAATGTGGACGGCGTTACCCGCGAGCGGATTTTCGTTGGCCCGAAGGCCCTGAAGTTCTCGACACGATGCACACCAACCAGTTGAATGGTGAGCCCGGCGGCCCCGACCTTACCCATGCAGTCGATTTCGGCTTCTTCAAGCTCATCGCCCGCCCGCTGTTCCTGTGGCTGCTGTGGACGCACGATCACATGGCCTCTAACTGGGGCGTGTCGATCATCATCCTGACGGTCATCATCAACCTGGCGCTGCTGCCGTTGCGCATCACCAGCATGAAGTCGGCGCTGAAGATGCAGAAGCTTCAGCCGCAGATGAAGGCCATCCAGGAGAAGTACAAGAAGTATCCGATGCGCGATCCCAAGCGCGCCGAAATGAACACCGAGATTTCGGCGCTCTATAAGGAGCACGGCGCAAATCCGGCGGGCGGCTGCTTGCCGCTGGTCATTCAGATGCCGTTCCTGTTCGCGTTCTACTCGATGCTGGGTGTCGCGCTCGAACTTCGCCAGGCGCCGTTCCTCTGGCTGCACGATCTGTCGTCGCCCGACAAGCTGTTCATCCTGCCGGTGCTGATCGTGATCACCACGTTGTTTGTGCAGAAGATGACGCCCAACGCCGGAATGGACCCGAAGCAGCAGCAGATGATGACCATCATGATGCCGCTCATGCTGGGCTTCTTCAGCTGGTCGCTGGCCTCGGGATTGAGCCTCTACTGGGTGGTGGGAAATCTCATCGCCATTATCCAGCAATACATCATGAACCGTACCGGCCTCGGCAAAGAGATGCGCGCCGAGATGCAAAAACGCGCCCGCAAGGCCGCTAAGTAAAACTACCGACACTCAGCCATGCCGATAACCGACAAGATCGCCGCCGCCAAAAAAATCAGCGAACTGCTCAACGGAATCATCTCCACCGGCGACTTCCGCCTGCGCTACAAGATCATGGTGGATCCGCCTGCTGCCGACCACGACTTCGCCCATCCCGAGATCAAGGTGGATCTCTCCGGCGCCGACAGCCCACTGGTGAAAGAGCGCGGTGGCGAACTGCTGCGCGCCTTCGAGCACGTTGCTCTCGAAATGCTGCGGCTCGGTCCCGACGAGCACGACAAGGTTGTCTTCGATTGCGAGAACTTCCGCTCCGCCCGCATGCAGGAACTGCGCCTCTCTGCCAACGTAGCCGCCGAAAAAGTTCGTTCTAGCGGCATGCCGTACGCGTTCGCTCCGATGTCGTCGCGCGAGCGGCGTCTGGTGCACCTCGCCTTGCGCGACCAGACAGACCTGCGCACCGAAAGCGCCGGCGAAGCGCTGCAGCGCTACGTCGTCGTCTATCCCAAGGACTACTCGGGCAAGCCCCCCGCGCCGCAGGCGTCCCCGCGGCGGCGGTAGGATTTGCCTCGGACTGGATTACCGCCGTTCGCATTTCGCTCTTCGCATTTCGCTCAAGCTCTTGGGAAGACTTCTGGCGAAGCGAGAGCGAAGAGCCAAGAGCCAAGAGTCGAAGAGCGTTGTCATTCCTCCTGTGCCTCCATAGTGAATAATCAACCCCATGCACCTCGACGACACCATCGTTGCCATCGCCACGCCTCCCGGCCGCGGCGGCATCGGCGTGGTGCGTCTCTCCGGCGCTGAAGCGACAGCATAGCCCTGCCAATGCTGCGGCTTGTCACACGGACATGAGCTTCAGCCGAACCGCGCTTACTTCGGCGAGCTGATCGATCCAGCGACGAACGACCGCATCGACGAAGTCGTCATCACCTTTTTCGCCAAGCCCAACTCCTACACGACGGATGATGTTGTCGAAATCTCCTGTCACGGCTCCCCCGTGGTCCTCAAGCACGTTCTCGAGATGGCGCTTGCCCGCGGTGCCCGTCTCGCCGAGCCCGGCGAGTTCACCATGCGCGCCTTTCTCAACGGACGCATCGACCTCACCCAGGCCGAAGCCGTCCGCGACCTTATCGATTCGCAGACGCTCTACCAGGCGCAGGTGGCCGCGCGCCAACTGGAAGGCGCGCTGTCGAGGCGGCTCCAGCCCATAAAGCAGAACCTGGTTGATCTCATCGCTGTGATGGAAGCCGGCATCGACTTTGCCGAAGACGACGTATCTGTCATTCCCGACGGGCTCGATTCTGGAGCGCATCGCTGAAGTCCGTACACCGCTCGACCAACTACTTGCCAGCTTCGCCTACGGAAAAGTCGTACACGAAGGATTGACGCTGGCGATCGTTGGCCGTCCCAACGTTGGCAAGTCGAGCCTCTTCAACCGCCTTGTCGAGCACGAGCGCGCCATCGTCACCGCCACTCCCGGCACCACCCGCGACCTCGTCAGCGAGACCGTCTCCATCGGTGGAATTCCTGTGCGTCTCGTGGACACCGCCGGCATCCGCGACGCGCTCGACGAAGCCGAAAGCATCGGTGTGCGCAAATCTATGGAGGCACTCGCTGACGCCGATATCGTGCTGGTGGTGCTCGACGCTTCGCATCCTCCGAGCGACGAAGCTGCCCTCCGCCGCGACACCGAGTTGGTTTCTCAGGTCGCGCTGCGCTTAGCGATCGTCGTCCAGAACAAGATCGACGCCATTGCCACCGCTCCACTCGTCCCCGATGGAGGCCTGCCCGTCGTGATGACCTCCGCCCTCACCGGGCAGGGCATTGAGCACTTGCGTTCCAAGATCCTGCAACTCGCCGGAGGCGACGGCGCAGCGCGGCCAGAAGGTGGATTCCTCACCAACGTCCGCCATCAGAAGCTGGTGCAGGATTCTATCGCGGCCCTCGACGCCGCCACCGCAGCCGTCCCGCGCAAAACCCCGCACGAAATGCTGCTGATGGACCTCTACAGCGCGCTCCGTCCTCTCGATGAAGTCACCGGCGCCACTACCGCCGATGACATCCTGAACCTGATCTTCAGCTCATTCTGTATTGGAAAATAGAGGATCCGACCGGCGCCTTCTAACCACCGATTGCGTCCGGCAGGAGGCATATACTGGCCTCACCACCGGAGAACCACAATGCCGCACCTGAATGTGTACATTTTCCATTGTTCGCGCTGCGGCGAGCCCGCAGTGTCGCTGTTTAAGGAAAAGACTCCCGGCGGCACCGAGTCGCAGGACACCATCTTCCCCGCCATCGATCTCAAGTCCATCCGCACCCAGTGCTCCGCCTGCAAGCACACACAGTTCCGCGACGCGGCCGAAGCCGCTCATCATGAGCTGGTGGACTGGAACTAACATGGGGACCAAGACTTATACGATTGCCGAGGCCCAAAAGGATCTGCTTAAGCTGATTCGAGAAGCAGAGCGTGGAGACGACGTGTGCGTCACGCTCGCAGGCGAGGCGATTGTGAAGGTCGTGCCTGTGGCGACAGTAAAAGAGCGGAAGCCCGGTGGATTTGAGGGAAAGATTTCGTGGACCGCCGATGCATTCGATCCACTGACGGACGAAGAGCTTAACGACCTTGGTTTCGAGTAGAAATCGGATAGAGCACTACGGTTCGGAACCTGCGCCCTCAAAGTCGAACTGAGACCACAGATCGTTAACCGCGTACCCCACGCCCCAACCCAAGTCACTGCAAATGCGTCGCACTTTGTCAAGCCGGTAAACGTAAGCGGCTCTGCGCTCGCTGTCCATGGAAGCCGCGAGCTTTAATGCACCGCCGAATGTCCTAATCAGGGCTGAGAACCAACTGTCACCCTCCATGCCGACATCGCAGGTGAACCCTACGGCCAGTTCGCAGTAGAAGGTCATGAGATCAAGCAAGCCTTCGGGGTCGCCGACTGCCTTTTTGTAACCAGAAATCGCTTTGAGAGCCTTCGAGACAGACACGTCTTGGTTCGGTCTTAAGACATCCGGCCAGAGCCAACGTTCCAAAGTCTTCTTATACGGCTCAAGTACATCCGTGCCTATCCCAAATCGGGCATGAAGAAATGCTCGATTGTCTTCGCTTGCGTTATATAGGTCATGGAGGAGATCGATTAAGCCGGCACGGTCAAAGCTGGAAAGATGATCCTTTACATCGGCCCAACTTGATTTGCCACTCTTCCGTCTTGTCATCTGTGGGTACGTCTATCGCTTACTTCGACAGCGCCCCCAGCGCCGCCCTGAAAATAGCATCGAAGTTCTCCCGCCCCGCCGAGGCCACAGCGCGCTCCACGCACTTCTCTGCCACCGCCCGCTGGTAGCCCAGGTTCGTCAGCGCCGAAATCACGTCTTCCTCAATCGCCGATACCGGTGCTGCGGTCTGCGGCGCGCCGAACCCATCCAGCTTGTCGCGCAACTCCACGCACATGCGCTCGGCGGTCTTCTTGCCGATGCCGGGAATGCGCGTCAGCCGCGCGAAATCATTGCCCCGGATCGCCCCCACCATGTCGGCCGTCGCCATGCCGCTCAGGATCGTAATCGCCAGCTTCGGCCCAATGCCGCTCACCGTGATCAGCTTCTCGAAGAGCTGCTTTTCGTCTGCGCGCAGAAAGCCGAACAGCGCAATCGCATCCTCGCGCACATGAGTATGAATGTGCAGCGCCACCTCGCTGCCCAGCGCCGGCAGATCGGAAAACGTAGGCACAGTAATCGTGACGTCGTAGCCGACGCCCGCCGCCTCAACAATGGCTTGGTTGGGATGCTTCGAAATCAGTCGTCCGCGTAAGTGCGCAATCATTCGGGATGATTGTAAATGTCGCGTCGCTTAAGGGAGGAATTTCACCGGAGTCGTTCGGTCACAAGGAACGCAGCGCGACCGCCCATTGACCGGAGCTTGGGTGATGCGGCTTAGTGACACGGTGACATCTGACTTGGCGCCATACACACGAGTCGTTACCAAGTCAGGAGCGGTGAGTTTGAATTCAGCCGTCGTGACACCAGGATTGTCGAGGTACGAATCGAGTAAGCAAATCTCGCGATTGAAGTTCACTGAAACGAACTGTGTTGGAGTATGCCACGGGGCATGACCTCCCGAACTTTGCAGGCTGTACACCAGGTAATTCCCGTCAGGAGTCCATGCTGCCTTGCCGACGGAATATCCGTGTTCTCCATCGTCGGAGGTGAAGTCTAACGAGCAGATCTTGTCGAGCGCCGAGGTGAAGATCTCGATCAGGCTCTCGCGTTGCGAGGGTGTACCCGGTTTTCCAGCCGGCATGACAACCGCGCGCTTGCCGTCCGGGGACACAATCTGCCGCGCGGTTCCGTCTAATTTGGTTTGTGCGAGAAGGAAAGAAGATGACAATGCTAGACCGAAGAAGGCAATCGCAGGGCGATTCATCGAGTGTCACCTTGATTGGCTGGCAACCGGATACTGACTACTGGCAACTGCTTTACTGCCTTCTCCGGTGGTACACCGCAAACTCGAACCCCGGATTCGGCGGGAACAGCTCATTGATCTTCCGCAGCCGCTCCGCCAGCGCCGCCGGAGCCAGCAGCGGATAGTCGCGCTCACGCAGTTCCTGGTAGTCCACGTCGAGAAACAGCGACAGCGTGTACACCGCGATCGCATCGGCGAAAGCCGCCATCAGGAATTCATGCTTCGCCTTCTCTGCCTCGGGGCTGTTGCTGGTGGCGATCTTGCGCAGCTCGTAGGCGTCCATCGAGGTCTCGCCGCGAACCTTGTCGGCCACCTGCTTCCACACCAGGTCGCTGAACTCCTGCGCCACGCCGACCTTCTCCACGAAGTTGTGTCCCACGTTGATGAAAAACTCGAACGCGATGGCGAAGTTGTCTTCCATCAGCCGGGTCGAGATGAACACGCACTGCGAGTCGCCCAGCGTGTGGTTGCGATGGCAGATGGCGCTGTCGGCCAGCTGCACGTCGTAGCGGTCGGCGATCATCGTCTCTTCGTCGAGGTTCAGCGTGAGCGGCACAAAGTAGTACGCCTTGCGGCTCAGCGCTGCCGCAATCGTTCGCGGCACGGCCGTCACCATCCGTTCAACATCGCGGAACGCGTTCGTCAACTCGCCCATCACGGCATAGCAGATGCCGTTGCTGGCCTGCGACACTGGAGCCAGCCGCACCACTTCGGCGGGAGTTCGCGTAATAGCTTGGGACCCTAGTGACATGAAGGCTGATTGTAACGCAATCGACACAGGTCAGTATCGAAGACGTCCACAGCGAATTGCACGCGTCGCAACCTAACGGACGCGGGCTAAATCCCTGTCGTTCAAGGTTTTGCACCTTGTTCGCCTGCGGCGTGAAATTCGCTGCACAGGTACTGAGCTGCCAACTCTTTCACTGCCGCTGAAGTTGACAATCCTTTTGCATAGCTCTCACTCCGTTATGACACCCGCTCGCAGTGGCAGAACTAGGCTGACCAGGTCGGCGCAAATTCATTGACAAGAGTGGATCGCCGAGAGTCGTTTCGGAATTGGAGTATGCAGTATGTCAAGCTGAAGATCGCAATTGCAACCGTTCTGTCGCCTGAGATTTCAGGTGATGATCCCCAGCCCCAATCCAAATCCGCCGTCCCGCGGCGCTCATTCCTCAAAGGAGTGGGCATGGCCGGAGTGGCGCTTTCCGCAGGATCGCTCCTTCCCGAGGTGCTGGCTCAGGCAGGGGCCGCGTCGATCACCAAGGGAGACGCGGCCATCCTGCGTTTTCTCGCAGCTGCCGAAATCATCGAGACCGACCTGTGGCAGCAGTACAACGAACTGGCCGGCATTCAGGACAGCGAGGTCCCCGGCGGTTCAGGCAACGAGCCTTACTCTGACGCGCTCGAACAGCTCGATGACGACATGCCGCAGTACATTCACGACAACACCGAGGACGAGCTGACACACGAAGTATTCATCAACGCGTATCCTCGCGGCTCACGGAGCGCCGACCGTCAACCTCGATGCCTTCCGTACGCTGCCCAGCAGCAAGGCAACCGGCGCGCAGCAGATCGGACGCTTGACGAACCTGATGCAGCTCACGGTCGATACCTCGTGGTACACCCGTTACCGCAGCCGCACCAAGAATCCCGACTTCGGTGACGCCTTCCCGCAGGCAATTCCGAGCCTGGCCGTCGGCCGGCACCCGGCCATTCCCCGGACCGACGCTGACGTGAATGGCTGACCCGCACACTTCACTTTCCAAGCCATTGCCAATACCGCGGGGTTTCATTTTGCGACCATCGAGCAGGGTGGCACCAGTCTCTATCCGCAGTTGGCCCAGCGAGTGACCAGTGTCGAAGTGCTCCGCATCCTGCTCGCAATCGGCGGCACGGAGATCATGCACTTCCAGACCTGGCAGCGATAAGGCCGGCAACGCACCGCCGTTGCGCGATGTTGTAGATCCGGTCACGGGCGTGAAGGTGACGTTCCCCGATCTCAACTCTCCTCCGTTCGGCGGCGAAGACTTTCAGACGAATCTCATCATGCCGGAGCCAACCGTTTTCCTGAACAAGAAGTTTCCGGCAGTCTCGATCATCCGTCCGACTGCGACCAAGGGAGCCGCGATGGGAGCGCTGAAGTTCCTCACTGCGGATGGGCTGTTCATCGGCCAGTCGCAGGCGTTCTTCGCCTTCATGACCCAGCTGGCGGTAGAAGCCGATGCCGCCCAGCGCGGATTCTGATTGCGAAGTTGCTTCAGGACTCTGTCAGGCGCTGATCTGCAACCACAGCCCAGCGCCTGATTTTCTTAGCGACGAATGTCTTTTGAATTGAGGAATCGCTATGTTTGAAGGACTTTTTCAACCCATGCATCTGCTCGTCATCGTCGGACTCGCACTGCTGATGTTTGGCCCGAAGAAGTTGCCGGAGCTCGGCAAAGGCATCGGCGAAGGCATTCGCGGCTTCAAGTCGGCGATAAGCAGAGAGCGGAACTTCTTCCACCGAAGGCCGGTCCGCCTCTCCGGAGGGCAAGCAGCCGAATCGCAACTCGCCCAAATCGACCCAGCTCGTCTTCCTCTCCGATGTACTCTACCAGATCGCCGGCAAGCGAGTTCGAAACCGACGATCCAATCTACCTCGAGAGCTGATGGCGCCTAGCACCGAGCTGAGTGCTAACCCGGTAAACTCGCCGAAGCATCTTCGGCTCCACGGTGCGCGTGCTCTTCACCACTCTCCTTTTCACCTGCCGGAGGCATGGGCCTCGGCCTGCTGCTTCGGCATCATCGGCATGATCATCTACGGCCTGGTCGCCGGAGTTCAGCCCGACATGCGCAACGCCTACCGCCACTTCGCCATCCCGGCTGGCCATCACCATCGGCTGCATCGCCTTCGTCGGCGCGCTTGTGCTCGAAGTCCGCGCCCGCCGAACACGCGGCGCGTAGCCAAGCCGTTCGACAGACGTACAGGAATCCTGTACTCTAGCTCGAGGAGCAAAACCATGCCCATCGACACCACATACACCAGCCTGCGCGAAAACCTCGCCGCCGTTCTCGACAGAGTCACCGACGACCAGGAAGTCGTCATCGTCCGCCGCCGAGGGGCAAAGGATGTAGCGCTAATACCGGCCGATGAATTGAACAGTCTTCTCGAGACCGCGCACCTCCTCCGCTCGCCGCGCAACGCCCAGCGCCTGAAGGCCTCCATACAGGAGGCACGTCGAGGTAAGGGCAAACGCATGTCTCGTGAAGCAACTGCGCGAGGCAGTTGGTCTCGATGCGGAGGACTGAGCGCGAGGCAGTTTTTCAATCGCGATTTCTCGAAGACCTCATTTATTGGGTGAACACCGACCGCAAGACTGCTCTACGGATATTGGAACTTGTGCAGTGCCGTTCTACAAGATCCATTTACCGGAATCGGCAAGCCGGAATTGCTCAAGTTCGAATTGGCCGGCCTATTGGTCGCGCCGCATCACTCAGGAGCACCGACTCGTGTATGAAGTCTCGCCGACCCAAATCCGGTTCCATCAAGCCCGCTATCACTACTAGAATCAAAGATTACCCATAGCCAACAGGTGAACCACATCATGTCCGAACTCATCCACGTAAAGCTGCCCGACGGCAGCGTCAAAGAAGTTCCCTCCGGCACCACCGCCCTCGACATCGCCAAGCGGCATCAGCCCGCGCCTCGCCGACGCCGCTCTCGCCGCGCAAATCCGGCCCAGCCACAACGGCAACGAGCCCAAGCTCGTCGATCTGACGAAGCCCCTCGAAGAAGACGTCGAACTCCGCCTGCTCACCGAGCGCGATCCCGAAGCCCTCGAAGTCTTCCGCCACTCGTCCGCGCACCTCATGGCGGCCGCCGTCCTCGAACTCTTTCCCGAGACCAAGCTCGGCCACGGCCCCGCCACCGAGAACGGATTCTTCTACGACTTCTACCGCGAGAAGCCCTTCACGCCCGACGACCTCGCCGCCATCGAGAAGAAGATGCAGGAGCTCGCCAAAGCCGACCTGCCCTACGCGCGCGAATTTCTGCCCCGCGCCGAAGGCCTCGAGCGCTTCAAGTCCGAAGGCGACTTCATGAAGTGCCACTTCATCGAGCAGTTCACCCAGCCCGATGAAAAAATTTCGATCTACAAGACCGGCAAGTTCACCGACTTCTGCCGCGGCCCGCACATCCCGTCCACCGGACGCATCAAGGCCTTCAAACTCCTCAACATCGCCGGAGCCTACTGGCTGGGCGACGAAAAGAACCCGCAGCTCCAGCGCATCTACGGCACCTCGTTCTACTCCAAGAAAGAGCTCGACGACTACCTCAACAAGCTCGAAGAAGCCAAGAAGCGCGACCATCGCCTGCTCGGCAAGCAGCTCGACCTGTTCTCCATTCAAGAGCTCGCCGGCCCCGGCCTCATCTTCTGGCATCCCAAGGGAGGCCTCATCCGCAAGGAGATGGAAGACTGGATGCGCGACGAGTATCTCCGCCGCGGCTACGCGCTCGTCTTCACCCCGCACGTCGCCCGCACCGACCTCTGGAAGACCTCCGGCCACGCCGGCTACTACGCGCAGAACATGTTCACCCCCATGGAACTGGACGACGCGGAATACCGCATGAAGCCCATGAACTGTCCGTTCCACATCCTCATCTACCAGGACTCGCTCAAGTCCTACCGCGATCTGCCCGCGCGCTACGGCGAGCTCGGCACCGTCTATCGCTACGAGCGCTCCGGCGTCATGCACGGCCTGCTGCGCGTGCGCGGCTTTACCCAGGACGACGCCCACATCTTCTGCACGCCCGAGCAGATCGAAGACGAGGTCGTCGGCTGCATCGACTTCGCGCTCGAAGTCCTCCGCGTCTACGGATTCGACAAGTACCAGGTCGAGCTTTCCACCTGGGACCCGAACGACCAGAAGACCTACGCCGGACGCCCCGATCAATGGGAGCTGGCCGAGCGTTCGCTCGAGCACGCGCTCAAGCGCCGCAACATCGAGTACAAGACCATCCCCGGCGAAGCCGCGTTTTACGGCCCCAAAATCGACGTCAAGCTGGTCGACGCCATCGGACGCCTCTGGCAGCTCTCCACCGTGCAGTTCGACTTCACCCTGCCCGAGCGCTTCCAGCTCGAGTACGTCGGCGAAGACGGCAAGCGCCACCAGCCGCTCATGGTGCACCGCGCCCTCTACGGCTCGGTCGAGCGCTTCTTCGGCGTGCTCATCGAGCACTACGCCGGAGCCTTCCCCGTCTGGCTCTCACCCACGCAGGTGGCCATCATCCCCATCGGCGAGAAGCACCAGGCCTACGCCAATGAGGTTGGCGAAAAACTCAAGGCCGCCGGAGTGCGCGTCCACGTTGACGCCCGCAACGAAAAGATGAACGCCAAAATCCGCGAACACGCCATGCAGAAGGTTCCGTTCCAGTTGGTTCTAGGCGACCGCGAAATGGAATCCCACGAGGTCAACGTCCGCGTCCGCGGCCAGGAAAAGGCCGAAGGCTCAGTCGCCGGTGGACGCGTTTGTGGAGCGGGTGAAGAAGCTGATTGAGACGAAGGCAGCTTCGATTTAGGAGTTATCAAGCCTCAGCATTTCGGACAAGGTTCAGCCGCTCCAAGAAGCGGACGGCACTTTCAAGCGAGTTCGGGTTAATGTTCCAATCGAACTTCTTCGCTTCGCGAATCAGTTCATCCCTGGACATTCCTTGACCACTACGCTTCCGAAGAAGGAAAAACGCCTTTGCTGCGATCGACAATGTGAAGTAGTCAGGGTCACCCGCTGCAATAATCCTTTCGCAGGCCGCCTTTACGTGGCGGAATTCAGGAAAGTTCTCGAAAGACGCGCAGACTTTTTCACCGTCCTCGGTCAACCGATAATCGTATCGTCTTATCTCGAATCCGGAAGGAGCAAAACCAAATCCCGTGTTCTCCTCTTCAAGGAATCCCAAGAGAGTGAGACGAGCAACGGTGTTATCCACAGTCGCAGAATATGGGCCGTAGAAATGGGCGTCGAATTTAAGGCCCGGGTCTATGCCGCTCAGGGTCGCTGTGAAAAAAGCTCTCTTCTGGAGCAGAGTCCTGCCCTGAATCTTGCCGCCGAAGGACTTGACAATTGAAAGAATAAAATCAGTTTGATTCATTGTGACCACCTTCGGGCTTATTTCCGTTCGCTTTCAACAGATTCTCAATCATCTTCACGATGTCAGACTGAAACTCATGTTCTCTTCGTTGCTTTTCGCAATCGTCGTCCCCGTATTCGACCGGGGCATAAACTTCGACATACTCTTCCTGGATAGACTGATTGACCGACCTAAACAAAGCAGATTCGTCTCGGAACAACGTGCTTCCTGATGGACTCAAAACGACGATATCGCTCTCGGTTCTGGTTGCGGATTTAAACGTCACTAAATTGGCAATTACAAAATCTTGATCGAATTCGTAAACCCTTGCAATTTCTTTTTCCAAATCCGATAAGAATCCTGTTGACCCTGTGAATACTTGGCTGCGTAGCACCGCGTCGGGGAAGTCCTTGCCGGTCATCCGGCAGATGCATTTCAATAACTTGCGGTCATATAACCGCCGAAACATCGTCTTTGCCTTACCGTCCGGGGTCTCCTTACGGAGGATTTCGGTAACGAGCCGATCATCATGCCATTCAACGTAATTCTGAACGAATTCTGTCGAACCGTCATAAGAATACAGAGCCTTAAGCCAATCAATGTTGTCTTGCTCGATTCCGAGAATGATTCCTCTTCCAATCATTTTATCGGTGATTAGGCGGATCTTGTGCCGATATACCTGCGTGTGCATGTAATACTTTGCGAGCACGAACTGTTCCAGAGAATGAACGCCGTCCGAGTCAATTGCGAGAATCTGATCGTCGGAATCGCTGTGCAGTTTAAGCGTGTCAGCTAGTCGGCCACGATCATAGATTCCGTACTTCACCCCACAGAAGTAGCTGTCTCGCAAGAGGTAATCCTGCTTGTCAACGTCAAGCGGGCCAGACACGATGTCTTTGTAAACGCCGTAGCCCCAAGTTCCACTGAGAACACCCACGATGTGCTCACGGTCAACTTCACTCAGATGCCGCGCCAACTCGGGGTCGCTCTGGATAATCTTCCATGAGATCTGTTCATGTATCTCATCTTGGTTGTCGACTTGCACTTTTGAGCTGTCCGAGTACTTTTGCAGAATTGGCTCTGAAACATGTGAGAACGGACCGTGTCCTATGTCGTGAAGAAGGGCCGCAAGTCGAACGATTCGTTGATGGTTCTCATTCCTTACAAGCCTCTCGCTAAGCTCTCGCGCAATGTGCAAAGCACCTATGGAATGATCAAACCGCGTATGGAGAGCTCCCGGATAAACGAGAGACGCCATTGCCAGCTGGCGCAATCTCCGAAGCCGCTGAAAAATCCTGGTGTCGATGATCTCTTTTTCGAGAGAGTCGCGCTGAATAAATCCGTGGATGGGGTCGCGGAGTTCGAGTCCTCGTAGCATCGCAAATCAATAATATAGGGGAACAAAAAGCGAAAGTAAAGACAATTTGGCGAGCGGCCCGGCCAACGCCTCTTCTTGAACCAGAAATCTAAAGTCGGGCCGCTCCCGTATCTTCTGCCTTGTGGGTTGTAAGAAGTTTCTGTTGTGTACTAACGCCCGTGGAACGACAATTGTAAGTGTCTTTTCGAGAGGGCGGTAGAAACGATGCGGATGTCAAACGCTGAAGTAATGAAGCGGCGCAACCTGAAGATAAAACTCAGGGCCTTCAAGGCGTATTCGGGAGGTGACATCAAGTGCTATTGCTGCGGAGAGACGATTATTGAGATGCTTAGCCTCGATCATGTCGAGGGCGGGGGCAACGAGCACCGCGTGGCCCTCGGGGGTCGAAAAGACTGGGCGGACAGAACCTGTATAGGTGGCTCTCACATCAGGACTTCCCCCCAGGATTCAGAGTGGCTTGCTTCAACTGCAACTTCGGAAGCTCCTTGAACAACGGGGTCTGTCCGCACAAAAGCCCGATCAAGCGAGGAACGCTTTTCGACCTCACTGCAGCACCTCCAAGTCGCTAGGCCGGCAGGTAGCCCACCCAGTCAACTTATTGATTGCAATAAGCTTACATGATATGGTGCCCCATCCCGCCTTCTTTTGGCGGGGTGGGCTTTTCGTCCGGGAATCGATCGGACTCACATAAGAAACCAAAACCCCCACCCGGGCAAAACCAGCCCGGATGGGCCACGCATTATAAAAGGGCGCCCCTTTCCAGGCAGGTTTAAGGTTGCTGTGCTGAAGCAGTAACTCAACCTGAGGAAAGGAACACCCGATGAATAGCATCAAGTATGTCGGACTGGATGTCCACCGCGACACCATCTCGGGGGCGGTGCTCAACGCTGAGGGCAAGCTGGTGATGGAGTTAGTCATCGCCACGCACGCCACCGCGATTCTGGATTTTCTGCGGGGACTGGGCGGGACACTGCACGTCACCTTCGAGGAAGGCACGCACTCCGCCTGGCTCTACGACTTGCTGGTGAGACGAGTGGCGTATCTGGTGGTGTGCAATCCGCGGAAGAATGCGCTGCTGAAAGCGGGCAGCAAGAGTGACGCGATCGACGCGCGCAAACTGGCGGAGTTGCTGCGCCTGGGATATCTCAAGCCGGTGTATCACGGACAGAACAGCACGGCGGCGGTGAAGCATCTGGGGCGCAGTTATGCGGCACTGACGGAAGACACCACGCGCACGATGGGGCGGTTGAAGGCGCTGTATCGCAGCCAGGCGATTGCCTGCGCCGGCGCAAAGGTTTTCGGAGCGCGGCATCGCCAAGAGTGGCTGGCGCAGTTGCGCAACAGCGGGTTGCAGCGGCGGGCGCGGCGGCTCTACCAGGAGCTGGATGCGCTGCAGCAGTTGCGGCGCGAGGCGAAGCGGGATCTCATGGTGGAGTGTCGCAAGTATGGCGAGGCCAGGCTGCTGCGCACGGTGCCGTGGCTGGGTCCGATACGGGTGGCGCTGTTGATTGGGCGAGTGCAGACGCCGCATCGCTTTCGCACCAAGCGGCAGTTCTGGGCCTACTGCGGGTTGGCGCTGGAGACGCGCGACAGCGGCGAGTACCGCGTGGTCAACGGACAGATCGAGCACAAGAAGAAGCCGCTGTTCATTCGCGGGCTGAACCGCAATCACAACCACGATCTGAAGAACCTGTTTAAGAGCGCGGCCACGACGGCGAGCGGCAGCGAGGGAGCGTTCGGCCAGTTCTACCAAAATCTTCTGAAAAAAGGGATGCGAGCGGAGATGGCGCGGCTGACCCTGGCGCGCAAGATCGCCGCCGTCACGTTGCATGTGTGGAAGAAAGGAGAGGCGTTCGACGCCGAGTATGTGAAGCCACAAGCCGCTTGAGCGCGCGGCACCGCAGGGAAAGCGGGTTTCACTCCGCGTTTTTCTGTTCGGGCTGCGAGCTCGGGTTCGAGGGCAAGTATCTTTCGGCTGGTTAGGCTAAGTGTCCGCCGCTGGCAGACCAAGTCTCACGGGCCACCCCGCCGCGGCGGGCTCCCTCGGATAACCCAACAAAGCCATACTGGCCGCGGGCTCAGACCGCGAGTCTCAGATAGAACCATGGGTTGGCCCGCTGAGCGGGACCACCGTCAGGCTTGAGTAGCTTCAGCTAGCGAAGAATGCCGTTGCGCGGAGATGAAACCAGCGAAGAACTGCGAACCGCCGGCACTGGCGAGGACGAAAGGGGCTGGATGTCAGAGAAATAACTCTGCTCCCGCGAGGGGAGAAGTGTTTTCTCTTGACATCCCCTTTTATAGAACCAGCCGCTTCCGTCGCTGCGCTCCCTGCGCGCAAGCCTTCGGCAGAGCGGAATGGGATTTCGTTATTCGCTTTCCCAGCGATGAATCGCTGGGCTTTCTTCTGCCGTCCCGCTCGGCGGGACTTCATTTTCGTGAGCGCGGGGATCGTCGGGCACACACAATAAATGGCGTCAGCCCCACACTTGCCAAAGTCAGGCAAATGTAGGCCACGAGATATGTGGACCACCGGCGTGAGCCCGGGAGGATTGTTGGCTGTGTGAGCAGATAGCATCAGCCCCGCATTTGCCAAAAGGCAGGCAAATGCAGGCCACGGAGTTTGCGGGCCCCCGGCCCAGAGTTAGGTATGATGGTCAACTAACGGTTCTCTACGGGTATGTTTCGTAGCGTTACTTTGAACGAACCGTATGGGTCATTCGTCGCGCATTCGAGGATGATTGTCACGCTCGTTGCAGTCGGATTGAAATCTTCAACTGAAACTAAAAAATTTACCGGCAAGTCGTTCTCCAACTCCTGTTGCGCACCGAGAGTACCGAAACTTATCTTGTTTCTGTACGGATACCGAAAGATGTACTGATTGTGGCCGCTATCAATCACCGATGACATGCCCTCATTAATGAAGATCTGTCTACGCTTCTCCTTCTTGTTGTTGACCGATCCCGAGCATGTGAGCGTCTCGCCAGCGCGCCGACATCCTTGGACACTAAAGACGAAACCAGTCGCTTGCGCCGAGACCGCCCCAACAGATGCAGGAGCGCTGGAGTTTCGGGTTGGTCCCGGTTCCGTCTGTACGACACTCGTGTGAGAGCCTGCCGCCTGTTCACCCATAAGGGCGGCGATAGCCGGGGTCTTCGGAATGTTCTCTGATGCTGCCGCTATCATTTTGGCCGTCTGCGTATCCAGAACTTTTACCGACAATCGAATAGTGTCTCCTAGGGGGGTTATCGTTCCAGTAACCAGTGCATCGGCACCTGCGATTTGGCCGACCTTTCTCGCTGTTTGGGGGTCAATGAGTCCGCTCTCAGAAAGTTTATGCTCTTGGAGGATTACCTTCAGATGTGTACGCTCAATAACTTCAAAGCCTTTAGAAGCCTCTGTGAGATCCACTGAAATCTCCTCGGCGAGAAATCGGCCAAGCTGGGTGACGTTGCCTTCAAGATCCGTGAAATCAACTACCGCAACTGTCTTGTGGCCAGAAGCAGAGATTCGAACCGCCAGTGCTGACGCAACGGGTTTAAGGTCCTGGGCGAATCCGGTGGTACAAATCAGGAAGGCGAATAATATCTGTGGCATTCTTGAAATAGAATCGCAGCGGTGTGGCGACATGCGTTCCTCCAAAAGTCCAACCTCGATTGCAGAGCTAATATCTAAGTCACCATCTACTGGAGTTCTCGCAGTAAACGTTCCTTAAGCTTTTGGGCGAGGTGCTCGCCTGCCTGTGCTTGGGACGTTGCCTGAGAAAAACCACCACCCTTTTCCGATATCTGAAAGGCTGTCTTCAGAATTCCTGGGTCAGTCAAAAAGACGCGGGCGTCGAGCGTCAGCCTCGTGGTGACCAACCCCTGCATGCTGTCATCCGTTGACGAGGCTTCTTTTACCTCTCCGACGAACACTCCGGCGCAACTGCCGCCTAACTTCCGAAGCAGAGACGAATCTGCATTAAACAGCTGGCGAAAACCAGGATCATAATAAACATCCGGACGAAATACGGGCACAACTTTGTAACCCTTGCTACTCAGCGTTTCGGCGATCGCCTCGGTTAGTTGACTCTGAGCGGGCCCGTCTCCTTTCCGTAAGACCACCGCCCACTTCGTAGCTTTGCCAGAACCGCCTGCAGGCACTCCAAGGAACCTCTTGATGAAACTATCCTCTGGCGTTGGCGATTCTGCAGTCGCGCTTCTGCCGCCATGAGTTTCAGGAGGCAATTCGGTATGCCGGGTGTCGGCTTCCGTCGCTGCCGAGTTAGAAGCGGAGCCCGAAGAAGCCAAGAGCGAACTATCCGGTGCTCGGTTTTCCGGCCAAATAATGAGGAGCGCTGCGACCACAAGAGCTAATCCGAAGGATAAGAGGAATACTCGCCAAGATCTTCGGAGATGGGGAGTTGCCCGAACCATAAGCAGAGATGCAATAAGACTGCATACGATGGCAAGCCCGGACTCAACGATTCTGAGCAGCACGGAATAGTTATGACAAAGTCGAAAGGAATCACCAACAACAAATTTGGCCTGCGGGTGCCCAGAAACGTCGCAACGTTCAAGCAGAATTGCTGCAGTGGGATACAAAGTATTGGCCGGTGTCCGTATTTCCTGCTTGTTGGGAATGTCGCCTCACTTGAATCCTCACGGCTCGCCTGTATGTTGACCCGGCAGCGGGCAGCGGATAGAGTATGGCTTCCCCGAGAACATCTGCTGCATCGCGAAAGCGGGCGAGGTCACGCGGCCATGGCGAACCCTGAACATCTCAAAATCCTCCTGCACGGGGTTCAGCATTGGAATAGGTGGAGGGAGGAGCAGGCTGACGTGCAGCCGGACTTAATGGAGGCGTACCTCAGCGTGGCAGGCCTCTGCGACGCGCACCTAAGCGGGGCGCTTTTATCGCGGGCGAACCTTTCGGGTGCGATTCTCTCGGGAGCAGATCTCACCGGGGCGGAACTCAAGTGGGCGAGCCTCAGCGGGGCGCACCTCCAGGGCGCGAACCTCAGTAGGGCGAACCTAAGCGATGCCCATCTCGGCGGGGCTGACCTCCGTCGGGCCAACATAAGCGGGGCACTCCTCGACAGTGCTACGCTCAGCGGGGCCAACCTGGGTGGGGCGGATCTCAGCGAGGCGGGACTCCGCAGGGCGAGCCTCGACCAGGCGAGCCTCAGCGCGGCGAACCTCAGCGGGGCGGACCTCCGCTATACAAACTTCCGCGAGGCGAATCTCGCCGGGGCGAACCTCAGTGGGGCCGACCTGAACCGGGCGAACCTCAGTGGGGTGCAGCTCACTGAGGCAGACTTCAGTCAAACTACTGTAGCCTTTACAGTCTTCGCCGATGTCGATCTGAGCGTTGCAAAGGGTCTCGAAAGCGCACAGCACCTCGCCCCGTCTACGGTCGGCGTCGACACCATTTACAAGTCCAAAGGCAAGATACCGGAGGTCTTCCTACGCGGCTGCGGGGTGCCGGAGGAGTTTATCGAGTTCGCGAGATCCATTGGGCGGAATCCGATTGAGTATTACTCGTGCTTCATCAGCTATGCGCACGAAGACAAGCTGTTTGCGCGGCGGCTGCATGATGCGCTGCAGGGGAGGGGCGTCCGGTGCTGGCTGGATGAGAAGCAGATGCTGCCGGGCGATGACATTTGCGAACAGGTGAACCGCGGGATTCGGCTGTGGGACAAGGTCCTGCTGTGCTGCTCGCGGCACTCGCTGACGAGCTGGTGGGTGGATGATGAGATTAATCGCGCGTTTGCCAAAGAACGCGAACTAATGAAAGAGCGCGAACGGAAGGTGCTGGCGGTGATTCCGCTGAACCTGGACGGGTATCTGCTGAGCGGAGAGTGGAAGAGCGGCAAGGCTGAGACGGTGCTGTAGCGGCTGGCGCCGGACTTTACGGGTTGGGAGCAGGATGCGCAGAAGTTCGAAGCGCAGGTGGAGAACGTGATCAAGGCGCTGCGGGCGGATGACGGCGGGAGGGAGCGGGCTCCGGAGGGGAGGCTGTAAAAAGAAGTCGCCAGTAGCCAGCGCCCGAGGCCGCATAGTGACACTGAAAGACCCACCCGGCCAAAATCAGGCCGGAAGGGGCACCCGACGTATGTTCATCCCACCCTTTTGCTTCGCAAAAGGATGGGGCACCCAGCCATCTTGATTATCGCGGCGAACAGCAGGTCCCTTCGACTACGCTCAGGGCAGGCGCTTCGACTCGGACGCGCGCCCTTCGGCGCGTCCTCGCTCAGGATGACAACCAAGAAAAACGCTCATCCCTTGATCGTGCTGGTGGACTCGTCCCAAGTTACGACCGACTTGCGGAAGTAGGCTTGGTTGGCCATGTGGCAGGCGGCGGCGGCGTGGTGGCCGAAGACGGCGTCTTGCACGACCGGCTTGCGCGTGCGCACGGCCTCCATGAAGTTCCACATGTGCGGCGCGAGGTCGTCGTATGAAGGGCCGCTATAAGTGACAGCTTCGGCGACGAACTCGTGTCCGGGTTCGGGTTCGTGCTCCTGGCGCCAGCTGGCGTCGTAGGCGGTGCGCATGGCGGCGGGGAATCCCTGAGCATAGTAGCTGGGAGCGGTGTCGATCCCGCGCTGGGGCGTCCAGGTAAATTCGCGCTCGCGAATTTCCAGCATACCCTTGGGGCCCATGAGGCGGGTCATCTCGGTGGTTTCGGTGCCGAGTGTGAGCCGCACGTAAGCGGGCACGCTGCCGTATTCAAAGATGGCGGCCTGGAGGTCAGGCATGTTGCGGCCGTCCTTCCAGCGCACGATGCCTCCGGTGGAGAAAGCGCGCGTGGGCGCCTGGTTCATGCCGGTGACGAACATCATGCCGCTGACCAGATGTACCATGAGGTCGCCGGCCACGCCGGTGCCGTATTCCTTCCAGCAGCGCCAGCGCGCGTAGGTGATGGGGTCGAAGGGCTTCTTGGGCGCGGTGCCGAGCCAGGTGTCCCAGTCGAGGTTTTCGGGCGAGAGGCCGGGAGGCGGGGGGTACTCCCAAGCGCCGGTCGGATCGTTGCGGCCGAGCGAGAGTTCGACGGAGAGCAGCTCGCCAATGGCTCCCTGGTCGTAAAGCTGTTTGGCTTTGGCGAGAAGCGCGGAGCTGGTACGCTGCGAACCGATCTGGACGATGCGGTTCGACTTCTTGGCGGCGGCAACCATGGCGGCGCCATCTGCCACAGTGTGGGACATCGGCTTTTCGCAGTACACGTCCTTGCCGGCGGTGACGGCATCGACGACGATCTGTTTGTGCCAGTGGTCGGGCACGGCGACGATGACGGCCTCGATGTCTTTGTTGGCGAGCAGCTCCTGATACTTGCGGGTGACGGCAATGTTGGGGCCGGCGATTTCTTTGGCGAGGGTCTCGCGGCCGTCCCATAAATCGCAGGCGGCGAGGCACTTGGTGCCGGGGAGTTCGACGGCGGTCTTGAGCAGTCCGGAGCCTTGCATGCCAATACCGATGATGCCGAAATTGACGGCCTTGCCGAAGGTTTCCGGGACCCACTGTTGCGCGTAGGCGGGTTCAGGCAGGGCGATGGTCTTGGCGGCGAGAGCGAGCGAGGCGGCTCCGGCGGCGGTCTGGATGAAGTTGCGACGGGTGAATTTGGTTTTCATGGCAGTAATCGCCTCCAGGCGAGAATCGAATTCTCTCAGGGGCTGAGGCCCCTCGTTGTAATTCCGCTATTCGCTGGGCTGAAGCCCAGTGCTTCCGCCTTCTACTTCACCAGCGGCTTCATGGCGACTTCCTTGAAGAAGACGACGTCGTTGTCGCTGTGATTCTGCAGGCCGAACCATCCGATCAGCGGACGGCGTCCGCGCCACGGCTCGAAGTCAAACTTCTTCTCGGGAACGGGATCGCCTTCGGTGTAGTCGGTAACCTTGACGCCGTTGAGCACAACGACCGTGTGCGGGCCATCGAGAGTGATTTCCATGGTGTTCCACTCAGGGCCGGGTTTGCCGGGCTTAGCGAGCGGCTTGGTCAGCGAATAGAGCGTGCCGGTGACGTGATATTCGTCTTCGTTCGAGGTCTCGGGATGGTTGTCGATTTGTACCTCGTAGCCATAATGCACGGGCATCCATTCTTCGCGCGGCTCGATAGGGATGCGGATGAAGATGCCGGAGTTGTCGTTCTGGTCGCGCATCTTGAAGACGACACGAAGGGTGCAATTGCCGATGGGGCCCGATGTCCAGTAAAGCAGGCCCATGCCTTTGTGGGTCTGAATGAGGCCGTTCTCGACGGTCATGGATCCGGGGCCAACGTGGTGCCATCCGTCGAGGTTCTTGCCGTTGAAGAGCTGGATCCAGCCGTCCTGGGCGTAAAGAGGAAGAGCAAACGAAAGCAGGATCACGAGCAGAGCGAGTCGTTTCACTACGAAGCCTCCGAAAACTGGCTAGCGGAAAAAATGAAATTTGTCCGCAGCCGAAAATGATGCGCCGCGGGAGGGGGTGTTGGCAAGGGAGTCAGGCGGAAATACCTACAGTTCATTGGCAAACGAGGGGGCCTTCGACTGCGGCGCGTCCTCGCTTGATTTCATAACAACGACGGCTCCTAACGAGGTCCGAGTAAGCTTGAGTTTGCGTAAGACCAAGACTCGGACGAAAGGAGCCGCCATGAAGATTATAGGCTGTGATTTCCATCCGAGTTTCCAACAAATTGCCATGGTCGATACGGATACGGGCGAATACACGGAGCGCAGGCTGACGCCGGAGGAGGCGCGGCAGTTTTATGCCGAGCTGAAGGGGCCGGTGCTGGTGGGCATGGAAGCCTGCGGCAATACGCCGTGGTTCGAGCGCCTGCTGGCGTCGCTGGGCCATGAGTTGTGGCTGGGCGATGCCGGCAAGATCCGGGCCATGGAAGTGCGCAAGCAGAAGACGGACCGGCGGGATGCGCAGTTGTTGCTGCAGTTGCTGCTGGAGGGTCGCTTTCCGCGGGTATGGGTGCCGAGCGTGGAACAGCGCGATGTGCGGTCCGCCGCGGCGGATTGCTTCGTCACAAGCTGGTATGCATGCGGCGGCAGGTGAAGAACGAGTTGCAGCCCGCCGCGGCGGGGCGCTGAATCAGGGAGTGCAGCAGAAGCGCAAGCTGTGGAGCCAAGCCGGACGGCAGCGGCTGGAAGAGTTGCCGCTGACGGGTTGGACGAAACAGCGGCGCGAGGATTCGCTGCAACTGCTGGACGAGCTGAGCGGCCGCATTGCGAAGCTGGATGTGGCGGCGCAGCAGGAGGCCGATCGTGATGCGGTGGCGCGGTTGTTGCAGACGCATCCGGGAGTCGGCCCCATCACGGCGCTGGCGTTTTCGCTGACGCTGGGCACCATCGAACGCTTTGCGCGCAGCCGCCAGGTGGTCAGCTATCTGGGACTGAATCCGGCGGAGCATTCCAGCGGAGGGCGGCAGCACCTGGGGGCGATCAGCAAGCAAGGTAATCCCATGCTGCGCAGTTTGTTGGTGGAAGCGGGACAGAGCGCGGCGCGCTCGGTCCCAGAGTTGAAGCGCGCTTACCAAAGGCTGAAGCACAGGAAACATTCTGGCGTCGGCAAAGTGATGGTGGCGCGCAAACTGGCGGTGCGGCTGTATTGGATGTGGAAAACACAACAGCCGTATGCCGCCGCTCGCACCCAGGGCAGCCCGAGTCATCACGTGGTCGCTGGTTGAGACCGGCCGCTTGAGTGGGCACCCTGCCTCCCGGAAAAGTCTGGGAGATCGAAGACAAGAATCATGGTTCCGCCCGAGCGGAATCGAATAGATGGTTGGTGGAGTCGCAAGACTGCCATCGGTGATTCAGAGAGAGCGCGAGTCTTGGTCTTATGCAAAGCGAAAGTGGACGTTTTCGAATAGAGCGAAATGGCGCTTCGGAAAAACCGAAGACGTCGGCGCTGAACTATTCCCTTGACAACCCCGTCGTTGTTATAGACGTGATGACAGACATTGAAACCTAGCGGACGCCGGTGACGGTGTAGAGGTCGGAGAGGCGGACGCGGTAGTCGAAGCCGTAGGTGTTGCCGTCGGGGGTGATGATGGGCGGATCGGGAACTACGCCTCCGATGGGAGCGGTGGAGAGGGTGCGCCACGTGGTGCGCGCGCCGGTATGGGGGTTGAGTTTGTCCACTTTCACGCCTGCGCCGTTGGCGTCTGCCAAAGCCACATAAAGCTGGCCTTCGCTGGTCCAGCCCAAGCTCGTTTCGTTGGGCTTCAGACCCTTGATTTCTGCGATCTTCCCGTCGTCCATCGACAATATAGCTTCGCTGAATGTGCCGGTGGCGGCGGCTCGTATTTCCACAACGACCCATTTGTCGTCGCGAGAAACCTGTCGATTCAACATTCCTTCAGGTGAGATCGGTTTGGGAGTGCCTCCATTCAGGTCCTGCAACCAAATGCGCGCAAGGCTCCCGGCCTCATTGCCGGAGTAGATAACCCGCTTGCCGTCGGACAAGAACTGGGGAAAGATGGCGACCGGAACGAATGTGGGCGGACTGATGCGGCGAGGCTCTCCGGGGCCGATGGGCAACAACCAGATTTCGTGATTCGGCTCGGTGAGCTTGATGGACAGCGCCCATTTCTTATCACGCGAGAGGGTGGCCGCATAGCCCTCGCCGATGGGAACGGCGGCCGAGCCGTCGGTGTCCCGTACATACACGGTGTAATTAGACGTGGAAGAGCCCTCCTCTTCGAAGAGGATCATCTTGCCGTCTTCGCTGATGTCGCGGAGATAGCTGAAGTCGAGCCAAGAGAGGTCACGGAGAGACTCGCCGTGATTGCTGGAGACGACAATGCCGCGGCGAGCGATGCCCTGCCCGACCAGGAGTTGCCCTTTGGAGGAGATGTCGCGCAGGTGAATACGGCCCGGCATGGCCAGCGGGTCGCGGGTCTTCCCCGAGAGCGACAGGGCGTGGACCTCTCCAGACTCGAGAGGAGAGCTGCTCCAGACCTCGTCTCCGCTGACGCTCCAGGCGAGACCCTGAGAGCTTTCGTATAACCGGCTTGCAGCGACTTTCTCGCCGGTGGTACGTAGGATCATGACGGTGCCGCGATCGTCACTGGGATTGGTGTGGGCGATGAAGGCGAGGTACTTGCCGTTGGGCGAGAAGCGAACATCGTCAATCAGCTTCTCGCGATACAGCACCTTGCCAATGGGGTACTCGAGTTGACAGATTAAGTCGGCAGGAACGTAACGCACGATGGCAAGGGCTGAACCGTCTGGGGTGAAGTCGGCAGCCTGGATGTTTTCGATCTCGGGCTTGGGAGCGCTATTGCCGGTGGTGCGGGCAAGATTGCCCGGAGCGAGAAGCGTCGTGCGGGCCTGCGGAGAGAGCGCAACGGCAAGTTCTCCCTTGCTCGATATTGCCAGCAGGCGCGCGTCCTTGATGCCCATGGGATGGCCACCGACGCCGTCGGCAGGTACGGAGTAAAGCTCGGGCTCGGCGGCCTCCCAGGCGGCGGTGTAGATGACGTTCTGCCCGTCGGGCGTGAAACGAGCGGTGCCGGGGGTGCCGCGGCGATAGGTGACCTGATGAAACTGTGCGCCGGTGGCGGGATGCCGAGCCGAGGAAAGCAGCCATCCGGCAAGACCGGCGAGGAGCACGAGCGCGGCGGCGGCAGCGAACAGCGAGGTGCGGGTCTTGCGCTCTTTGACCTTGGCGGCGGAGAGGCCTCCGGAGGCGGTAAGCGTGGTAACGGACTCGAGGTCGAAGGCCATGTCGCGCGCAGACTGGAAGCGCTGCTCGGGGGCCTTCTCGAGACAGTGGCGGACAATGCGATCGAGCGCGGGCGGAAGCGGGCGGCCACCGGTTGGCGTCTCGGGCGGATCGTCGTGGAGGATAGCGGTCATGGTTTCTGCGGTGGTATCGCGCTGGAAGGCGCGGACACCGCTGAGCATTTCGTAGAGCACCGCGCCGAAGCTGAAGATGTCGGTACGGCAATCCACGGTAGCGCCGCGAACCTGCTCGGGAGACATGTAGCCGGCGGTGCCGACGACGGTGCCGACTCCCGTGAGCGGCGCGCCTGAAGTCATGGTGCCGACGCGGGTGGCATCGCTGTCATTGGCGACGGTCTTGGCGAGACCGAAGTCGAGGATTTTTACGCGGCCTTCGCGGGTGATGAAGATGTTGTCGGGCTTGAGGTCGCGATGAGCGATGTCTTTGCCGTGCGCGGCGGCAAGGCCTTGCGCGGTCTGGACGCCGTAGTCGATGGCCTTTCGATGCGAGAGGGGGCCACGGGCGAGAATGGCGCGCAGAGTCTCGCCTTCGAGCAGTTCGCAGACCATGTAAGGCGTGCCGTCCTGCTGACCGAGGTCGTGGACGCCGAGAATGTTGGGGTGATTGAGCGCGGCGATGGCGCGGGCTTCCTGCTCGAAGCGACGCAGGCGGTCGGCGTCGGCGGCGAAGGACGCAGGAAGAATTTTGACGGCGACGTCGCGTCCGAGACGCTGATCGCGGGCGCGGTAAACTTCGCCCATTCCGCCAGCGCCGATAAGCGCAACGAGTTCGTAAGGTCCGAGCTTGGTACCGGGAGTCAGAGCCATGAGGGTGAATCGCATTATAGCGTGATTGATGGCGTTCTCCGCGGGCCGGGCGTACGTGCTGTTGGGACTAAAAACCCACACGATCCAAAAGCAGGATTGTGTGGGTCACCCGGTGCACGTTGAACTTGGTAATATCAGTTCACTACTTTCTCTCTCAACGCTAGACAACCAGAACCTGGAGGATGAATGCGTCGCTACTGCGCGATCGTTTCGATGTGGGGATTACTGTTTTCACAACTTGGCGCGGCGGCGCAACAGGCGCCTGCGAGCGAGTCATTGCTGGGGTTCACGGCGCAATCGAGTGCCACCGAGCGGCAGTGGGAGCAGAAGTTTCAGCAGATTCCCGACCCCAAGCTGATGCGGGACTACATGCAGCGGCTGAGCGCGCGTCCGCACCATGTGGGCTCGCCGTACGACAAGCAGAACGCCGAGTGGATTCTGGCGCAACTGCAGTCGTGGGGATGGGACGCGAAGATCGAGAAGTTCGACGTGCTGTTTCCGACTCCGAAGACGCGGCTGCTGGAAATGACGGCGCCGACAGCGTTCAAGGCGAAGCTGGAGGAACCGGCGCTGGCGATCGATCCGACGAGCAATCAGAAAGACGAGCAACTGCCCACCTACAACGCGTACTCGCCCGACGGCGATGTAAGTGGGCCGCTGGTTTTCGTGAATTACGGGCTTCCGGCGGACTACGAACAGCTTGAGCGGCTCGGCGTGTCGGTGAAGGGCGCAATTGTTATTGCGAAGTATGGAAACTCGTGGCGCGGGGTGAAGCCGCGCGTGGCGTGGGAGCATGGCGCGGTTGGGTGCCTGATTTATTCGGAACCACAGGACGATGGCTACTCGCAAGATCGCACGTTTCCTGATGGGCCGATGCGTCCGAAGGACGGCGTGCAGCGTGGCAGCGTGATGGACTTCCCGCATTCGTATCCGGGGGACCCGTTGACGCCGGGAGTGGGAGCGACGGAAGGCGCAAAGCGGCTCGACGTCAAGGACGCGAAGAACATTGCGCCGATACCGACATTGCCGATCTCGTATGGCGACGCGCAGCCTCTGCTGGCGGCGTTGACTGGTCCGGTGGCTCCGGAAACGTGGCGGGGTTCGCTGCCGATCACGTACCACGTGGGTCCGGGAGCGGCGAAGGCGCACCTCGCAGTGACGTTCGACTGGAAGCTGCGGCCGGTTTTTGACGTGATCGCGAAGATGGCGGGAAGCAGCGAAAGCGATGAATGGGTGGTGCGGGGGAACCATCATGATGCGTGGGTGAATGGAGCGGAAGATCCGGTGTCGGGACAGATGGCGCTGCTGGAAGAAGCGCGGGCGCTGGGGGAACTGAAGAAGCAGGGATGGGCGCCGAAGCGGACCATCATTTACGCCGCGTGGGATGGCGAAGAGCCCATGTTGCTGGGCTCAACGGAATGGGTCGAGACGCATGCGACGGAGTTGCAGCAGCACGCCGTGGCCTACGTCAACACTGATGGGAATGGACGGGGCTTTCTGATGATGGAAGGTGCACATTCGCTGGAGGCGATGATGAACGGCGTCGCGCGCGATGTGCAGGACCCGGAGAGCGGCGTCACGGTTTGGAAGCGCGCCCAAGCGAAGCAGATTGCAGATGCGAAAGACGCGGAGGCGCGGGCGACCATCCGCGGCCGGGTTGATTTGCAGCTGGCGCCTCTAGGTTCGGGGACGGACTATACGGCCTTCGAGCATCACTTGGGCGTGGCGTCGCTCAACCTGGGGTATGGCGGCGAAGACGACGGAGGAATTTATCACTCGATCTACGACGATTTTTACTGGTACACGCACTTCTCGGATACCGATTTCGTTTACGGCAAGGCGTTGTCGCAGACGGTGGGCCTCGCGGTAATGCGTCTCGCGGACGCGGATGTGCTGCCGTACCGCTTCACCAACCTGGCGGACGCGGCGAGCGGCTACCTGAAAGAAGTACAGGAACTGCTGAAGCAGAAGCAGGTCCAGGTAAAGGAACAAAATCGCGAGGTGGAGGACGGCGTGTTTGCGGCGACCAATGACCCGCGGCGCCCGAAAGTCACGCCGAAACTGGAGGCGGTTCCGCCGTATATCAACTTTGCTCCGCTGCAAAATGCCGTGGATGCGCTGTCCAAGTCGGGTGAGCATTACAACAAGGCACTCGCGGCCGCGATGAAGGGATCTCCCGATCCGGCGAAGCTGGCCGCATTCAACGACAAGCTGCTCACCGCGGAAAAACTGCTGTTGAACCAGGGCGGCTTGCCGACGCGTCCGTACTACAAGCACATGCTGTACGCTCCGGGGCTTTACACGGGGTACCCGCCGAAGACGGTGTCGGGCATCCGGGAAAGCATCGAGCTGAAGGATTACAAGCTGGCGGAGTCGGAAGTGCCGAGAGTCGCCAAAGCGGTGAACGACGAGGCCACATTCGTGGAGCAGATGGCCGTGGAACTGGAGAAGGTCGCGGGGCAGTAAGGCGCTGAAATCCTGTGTTAAAATACGGTTACAACACGATATCGACACGCATGCACTTCTCCAAAGAATATGTGGGCTATCTGGCCCAGCAAATCACCAAAAAGCTGATTGACGGTGAGTTCATCGAGACCGCGGAGCCGCAACAGGTGCGCGAACGCGTCCACGCCGCGCTGATCGAAGAGCTGACACTGGAAGACCGCATCAACGACGAAGTGCGCATCATTCTGGAAACGTACTCGGACGAGATGCGGCAGAGCGGCGCCAATTACCAGGAGATGTTCAAGAAGATCAAGAACGAACTGGTGCGCAAGTACAAGGCGGTTCTATGAGAATCAGCCGCGAAAAGATCAATAAACTGGCGCACGCCGTCGCCGACACGCTGGCCGAAACCGATAGCGTGGACTTCATCGAAGACCGCAATACGATTCGGCAGGAAGCCCGCCGCGTGCTGGAACAACTCATGGTGGAAGAGGCAAAGATCGATGCTGCCGCCCGGCAGAAGATCGAGAGCCAGCGCAAGACCATCCTGGAAGGCTCGCAGGAGTGGGACATCCTCTACCGGAAGTACTACAACGAAGAAGTGAAGAAGCTGGGAATCTAAACCCAGTTGCCAGTTGCCAGTTGTCAGTTTCAAACCCAAGGAAAATCATTCCTAAAGACTAGCGGTTCTGGCGCGCCGAGCAGTGGCCGGTAGTGGATGTAATCTATTTCGCGCGCAGCAGGAGCACGGGCACTTTGACGCTGTGCTGGACGCGGTTGGCGGTGGTGCCCAGGAAGATGTCTTTGATGAAGCGGTGGCCGTGGGTGCTCATGGCCACCAGGTCGCAACCCTTCTGTTCCACCCATTTGATGATTTCGGTAGCAGAGTCGCCGTAGGCCATTTCGGCCTGGGCGGGGATGCCCGCCGCTTCAAACTCGGCGCGCACTTTCTCCAGGTAGGCGAGGTCGGCGGAGATTTCGGGACTCACGGCATCGGGACCGTAGGTACGGGCGGCCCATCCGTCGGCGACGTGCAGCAATACCAGCCGGCTGTGCTGTTCCGTTGCCAGTTTCTTGATGTGCTCGATGATGGCCCGGTCGGTCGGGGTGCCGTCGAGCGTGACCAGAATGGTGTCATACATTGTGGTACATCCTCCGGGGGCGGCGCTATCCCCCAACAATCACCTGCCATGCTGTTCTCAGCGAATCGGGCAGGCCGTAAATGTCCATGGCGGTGATCAGGATAGCACTCGTCCATCCCGTGGCCAGCAGGAACCATCCGTTGCGCCACTTGCCCATGCGCTTGCGCGAACTGGTGAAGTGCAGCAGCGGGAACATGGCGAACGGCAATTGCAGCGCCAGCACCACCTGGCTCAGGGTCAGCAGGTCGGTGACACTGCTGTCGCCGCGGATGCCGATGACCAAGACGGCCGGCAGAATCGCCAGCCCCCGCGTGATGAGCCGGCGAACCCAGGGCTTGATGCGCCAGTTCATGAAGCCTTCCATGACGACCTGGCCGGCGAGCGTGCCGGTGATGGTGCTGCTCTGTCCGCTGGCGAGCAGCGCCACGGCGAACAGCGTGCTCGCCGCCGTCGTGCCCAGCAGCGGAGCCAGAGTGAGGTAGGCGACGCGAATCCAGTCGCTGTCAGGGCTGAAGTGGACGACACCTCCGCCCGGCACAGCGACGCTTTCTTTGCCGAAAAACACCGTCGCTGCCAGAACCAGGATTGCGGAGTTGACGAAGAACGCAACCGTCAGCGCCACGACCGAGTCAATGGTGTTGAAGCGGATGGCGCTGCGCATGGAGGGCTCGTCTTTTTGCAGCTTGCGGCTCTGCACCAGCGCGGAGTGCAGGTAGAGGTTGTGTGGCATTACCGTGGCGCCGATGATGCCGATGGCGATGTACAACATTCCCGCCTGGCGGAAGTGCGGCGTAACCAGCGCGCGGGCCATCTCGGCGAAGCTGGGCTGAGTCTGCGGGAGTACGAAGATTTCGATGAAGTAGCAGATGCCGATGGTCGCGATCAGCAGGAGCACGACCGCTTCGATCGTCCGCATGCCGAAGCGCTGGAGGCCGAGGAGCAGCAGGACATCGAGGCCGGTGATGACGACCGCCCAGAACAGCGGGATGTGGAAGAGCAGGTTGAGCGCCACCGCGCCGCCCAGCACCTCGGCAAGGTCGCAGGCGGCAACCGCCAACTCGCAGAAAAACCAGTTGGGCCAGCGCGTCCACCCCGGATACCACTCGCGGCAGCACTGCGCGAGGTCGCGACCGGTCACCACGCCGAGGCGCGCGGAGATGACCTGCATGAAGATCGCCATCAGGCTGGCCAGCCCGACCACCCAGAGCAGGTTGTACTTGAACTGCGCGCCGGCCTGCAGGTCGGTGCCCCAGTTGCCGGGGTCCATGTAGCCGACGCTGACGAGGATGGCCGGGCCGACAAAGGCCTTCCAGTTCTGCCAGAACCCGGCTTCGTGATGGGGCACGTTGACGGTGCCGTGGACGCCCTCGAGCGAAGGGTGGCTGCCCGCCCCTCTGCCGTCGAAGCCAACGTCTACCGGCTCTGGTGACGAATCTGCCATGGAATGATTTCTATTCTATGTCTCCCCGCCCACGTTTGACACGCCACGCGCTGCAACCCTACTCTTTCCTTTCGAAATGATGGCGTGCCGCGCTCGAGCTTCGCGGACTAAAGTCCGCTCGACGGGTGAACCTTAAGTGGCCTAGCGACACGACTGAAGCCATGCCCTTTCAAAACGCGGAAGCCCTTCTATGAAAGTCCTGGTCCTCGGCAGTGGTGGTCGCGAACACGCAATGGTGTGGAAGTTGCGGCAGTCGCCGCGCATCCACAAGCTGTACTGCGCGCCGGGCAACGGAGGCATTTCCGCCGACGCCGAATGTGTCGCCGTTGACCTAAAGACCTCGACTCGATCGTCGCGTTGGCCAACAAGCTGAATCCTGACATCACGGTGGTTGGCCCGGAACTGCCACTCACGCTCGGCGTGGTGGACGAATTTCAAGGGCGCGGCTGGCCGATCTTTGGACCGACGCGCGCTGCGGCACAACTTGAGTCGAGCAAGAGTTTCGCCAAGGAATTCATGCAGCGCCACCGCATTCCGACGGCGCACTACGCCATCTGCACCCAGAAAGACGAGTTGAAGGCCGCGCTCGCACACTTCCACACGCCCGTCGTGGTGAAGGCCGACGGCCTGGCCGCAGGCAAGGGCGTGGTCATCGCGCAGACAAAAGACGAAGCCCTGCGCACCGCCGAAGAAATGCTGAGCGGCAAGATGCTGGGCGAGGCCGGAGCCCGGGTGGTGCTGGAAGAGTTTCTGGAAGGCGAAGAGCTTTCGTTCCTGGTGATGAGCGACGGAGAGCGCGTGGTGCCGCTGGTCGCGTCCCAGGACCACAAGCGCATCTTCGATGACGACAAGGGCCCCAACACCGGCGGCATGGGCGCGTACTCCACCGACCAGATCATCGACGCGCAAATGCGCGAGTGGCTGGTGACGCACGTTGCCAAGCCGGTGGTGGCGGGAATGAAAGCGGAAGGTGCGGAATACAAGGGCATCCTGTATTGCGGCATGATGATGACTGCCCGCGGACCCATGGTGCTGGAGTTCAACTGCCGCTTCGGCGATCCCGAGACGCAGCCGATCATGATGCGCATGGAGAGCGACCTGCTCGACGCGATCGAAGCGTCCATCGCGGGCCGGGTCAGCGAAGGCGACTTCCACTGGACGCCGGACCCGGCAGTTTGCGTGGTGATGTCGTCAGGGGGCTATCCGGGCACGTACGAGGTGGGCAAAGCGATTACCGGCATCGAAGAGGCCGACCGCATGTACGGCGTCAAGGTGTTTCACGCAGGCACCAACCGCCGCGACGGCGCCTATTACACCTCGGGCGGACGGTGCTGGGAGTGACCGCGCGCGGTAGCGATCTGCCGGAAGCGGTGGAGCGCGCCTACGACGCGGTGATGAAGATCCGTTTCGACGGCATGCACTACCGCAAAGACATCGCCGCGCGGGGACTGAAACACCTGCGCGAAAAGAATTCCTAGCCCATGCGAACCTGCACGTCGACGCTGCTTTTGGTGCTGTTGGGAATTCAGGCTGGTGCGCTGTGCAACGTGCCGCGACCGAGACTGGTTTGCGCCGAGTACTTCCACAGCAAGGCTGTTGTGATCGCGAGGCTCGCGGGTACTACGACCGTCAAGGATGACTTCGACGATGTCACCGGGAGGTATTACTCGCTGACGGTCGAGCAAACGCTCCGCGGCGAGGTTCCCCGGCTGTTTCGGGTTTATGTGGCCAACGACAGCGGCCGCACGACATTCGACTGGAAGCAGGGAGGCTCGTACTTGCTTTCCTGCGGCAACAAACGGACAACGGCGCCTGGGTCATCGACGGATGCGGTAATTCCGGCCCGACGGACAGCAAAACGTCGGCCCTCGATTCGGTGGACATGCTCGACAGCACCTCCAATCGTGCCAAAATACAAGGTGCGGTCGCGGGGATATCGTACGCCTTTCCGCTTCGAGGATACAGGTTGAGGCTAGCGGGCCGGGCGGCGTCATCACGGCAGAAACCAACGCAGCGGGAAGGTTCGACATGCGGGTTACGCCGGGCAAGTACCAAGTCAAGGCGCTGAGCCCGGGCAAGACCTTCGTTGGCGCTGAACTCAGCTACGAAAATCCGGACGAAGTGGTAGTGGAAAATGGGGCTGCGCACAGGTTCAATTTGTGGAAGCGGCAAAGAAGCCTTAACAACGTAAAATTAGGATCGCAATTATGGCCAACAAACCTCTCGTCTCCATCGTGATGGGCAGCGACTCGGACCTCGACATCATGAATGAGGCCGCAAAGGCGCTGGCCGAGTTCGCCATTCCGTATGAAATCGACATCACCTCGGCGCATCGCTCGCCGGCGCGCACCAGCGAATACTCGCGCGGACTGAAGGCGCGCGGGGTCGAAGTCGTCATCGCAGGCGCCGGCGGGGCCGCGCACTCGCGGGCGTCATCGCCGCTGAAACCACGCTGCCGGTCATCGCCGTGCCGATTCCGTCGACCGCGCTGCTGGGGCTCGATTCTCTGCTGGCGATGGTGCAGATGCCGGCGGGAATTCCGGTCGCGACTGTGGCAATCGGGAAACCGGGCGCGACGAATGCCGGCATCCTGGCGGCGCAGATCATCGGCCTGCACGACGCGAAGTCGCGAAGAAGCTTGACGCGCACAAAGAAAAGCTCGCGAAGGGCGTAGAAGCGAAGTCGAAGAAGCTGAAGGAGAGCCAGAAGTCGTGAGCGCGACGCTGGCGCAAATTCGTTCGCAGAGCTGCTCGCGGCCAACGAAAGCGATGCCGCCAAGTGGCGCAAGTGGTTCGACGAGCAGCCGGCGTCGGTGCTCGACGTTCGTTCAGCATCGCGTTGGCCAAGAATGTGCGCGAATTCCTGCTGCACATCTTTGCCGTCGAGTTGCGTTATGCGGAGCGGCTTACCGGCGCGCCGGTAACCGAGTACGAGGCGCTGCCGAGCGGCACCACCGCCGAGTTGTTCGGCATCTCGACCGCGCCGCGCGATATATCGCCGTACCTGTTCGGTACCACCGATGATGACCTTGCGAGCGCGATGGAGTTCCCCACTCGAACCGCGGGCGTCATCCGTTCGAGCAAGCGCAAGATGTTTGCCCACGCCCTGCTACACAGCATGCGCCACTGGGCGCAGCTGGCGACTGCACTGCGCGAGGCGGGACACCCCACCAATTGGGGCAAAGACTTTCTCTACACCGACGCGATGGAATAAGTCAGTTCGCGTTCGAACGGAAAGTTGGCCCTCCGGGACGGCAGTGTGGTTTTGCGCGAAAAGTACGGCGCCGAAATCCGCGTTTCTAATTAGTAGCCACCGGC